>JAHJEG010000046.1 GCA_018825665.1 bacterium
GCAGGCCCGGGGTTCAAATCCTCGTGGCGGCACCATTGAATGCGAGAATATTAGAAACAGTGTTAGACCAGATAATAATGGTGAGATAGTCAAGTGGCCAACGACGGCGGACTGTAAATCCGCTCCCTACGGGTTCAGAGGTTAGACTCCTCTTCTCACCACCATTTCAATGGCACATGCGGGCGTAGCTCAGTTGGCTAGAGCGTCAGCCTTCCAAGCTGAGGGTCGAGGGTTCGAGTCCCTTCACCCGCTCCATTGAAAACATTCTGGAAGCTGAAGTACAATTTCAACCCTACTTCAAAGACTACTCTAAATATATTGTAGTATCTACACACCCATTACTAATAAGTTTAAGAAATATTCAATTATTGTTTGTTATATTTTATCACTATGCTCTCGTGGCTCAGGGGTAGAGCACTTCCTTGGTAAGGAAGAGGCCGGCGGTTCAAATCCGCTCGTGAGCTCCATATATTAGTATAAAGTTAGAAAATATTTATAATTAAGCAATAATTGAATAATTTTTTGGTACAATTCCATTTCTATTCACAAAATAAGTCGGAGGACACAATGGCTAAAGAAAAATTCGCGCGTAATAAACCGCACGTTAATATTGGTACTATAGGTCACGTTGACCATGGTAAAACTACACTAACAGCAGCTATCACAGCAGTACTTGCTGTAACAAATGGCGCAAAGTTAATGGATTACGATGCAATCGATAACGCTCCAGAAGAAAGAGAGCGTGGTATTACGATTTCTACTTCACATGTTGAGTATGAAACAGATTCACGTCACTATGCACACGTTG
This sequence comes from bacterium, assembly GCA_018825665.1. Taxonomy (GTDB): domain Bacteria; phylum Campylobacterota; class Campylobacteria; order Campylobacterales; family Sulfurimonadaceae; genus Sulfurimonas. Next base: position 809 of record JAHJEG010000046.1, read on the forward strand.
ACTGTCCAGGTCACGCGGATTATGTTAAGAACATGATTACTGGTGCTGCACAAATGGATGGTGCTATTCTTGTTGTTTCTGCAGCGGATGGCCCGATGCCTCAAACTCGTGAGCACATTCTTTTATCAAAACAAGTTGGTGTACCGTACATCGTTGTTTTCATGAATAAAGAAGATATGGTTGACGATGAAGAACTATTAGAGTTAGTTGAGATGGAAATTCGTGAACTTCTTGATCAATACGATTTCCCGGGTGACGATACTCCAATCGTAGCTGGTTCTGCTCTTAAAGCTCTTGAAGAAGCAAAAACTGGAACTCTTGGTGAGTGGTCAGAGAAAATTAAGAAACTTATGGCTGAAGTAGATGCTTATATTCCTGAGCCTACTCGTGAAACAGACAAAGATTTCTTAATGCCAGTTGAAGATGTTTTCTCAATTTCTGGTCGTGGTACAGTTGTAACTGGACGTATCGAACGTGGTACTGTAAAAGTTGGTGAAACAATTGAAATCGTTGGTATCAGAGACACTCAGACAACTACTGTAACAGGTGTTGAAATGTTCCGTAAAGAAATGGAGCAAGGTGAAGCTGGAGATAACTGTGGTATTCTTCTTCGTGGTATCGGTAAAGATGATGTTGAGCGTGGTCAAGTTCTTTGTAAACCAAAAACTATCACTCCTCATACAAAATTTACAGCTGAGATCTATGTACTGAGTAAAGATGAGGGTGGTCGTCATACTCCATTCTTCACTAACTACCGTCCACAATTCTATGTACGTACAACAGACGTTACAGGTGCTATTACATTACCAGAAGGTACTGAAATGGTTATGCCAGGTGACAATGTTAGTATTAGTGTTGATTTGATCCACCCAATTGCTATGGAAAAAGGTACTAAATTCGCTATCCGTGAGGGTGGTAGAACTGTTGGTGCTGGTGTTGTAGCTGAGATTCTTGCGTAATTCGGTTTTCCGAATTACCATAAAAGGTTTATTTAATGCGTGAAAATATACACCTAGGATGTGAGAAGTGTACTCGTCGTAACTATCACACTAGTAAAAACAAAAAAACTCATACTGAAAAATTTTCAGTAAAAAAATATTGTAAATTTTGTCGTGAGCATACTGTTCATAAAGAGATGAAATTATAATATAGTTGCTTTTAAGGCTTTGTCTTTGGACATTGCTTTAACAGTTCAATAAAGGCGTATAGCTCCAATGGTAGAGCACCGGATTCCAAATCCGGGTGTTGGGAGTTCGAGTCTCTCTACGCCTGCCACATTAATTACAAGTGAAACTTTAGAGATTTATTTATAATTAATGTACTTTCGGGAAAGAATAATGAATTTAACTACACATATTAGAAATGCTAAAGCAGAATTAACTAAAGTAATCTTTCCGACAAAAGGACAGGTTAAACAGGCTTATATAGCAGTTGTCATCGTTGTTGCGGTCATAGCTTCCTTTTTAGCTTTAGTAGATTTACTTATGTCATCGATAATGACAGCAATTTTAGGTTAAGGAGAAAGTATGGCACACCAATGGTACTCAATCCAGACCTACGGAAATGAAAGAACTGTCCGTTTGGCAATCTTGAACATGATAGAAGAGATGGGTTTGCAAGACGCAATCACCGATGTTATTGTTCCAACGGAAGATGTTATTGAAGTCAAAGAGGGTAAAAAAAAGGTTTCTGAGAGGTCTTTGTATTCGGGATACGTGTTTGCAAGAATAGATTTAAATACAGAAATACAGCACATGATTCAGTCTCTGCCAAAGGTTTCAGGTTTTATCGGTGAAGCAAACACGCCGACACCTTTAAGTGAACATGATATCAATGTTATCCTTGACCGTGTTAACAATCGTGCTGCACCAAAACCAAAAGTATTTTTTGATAATGGTGAAATGGTCCGTATTGTAGATGGCCCATTTGCAAACTTTACGGCAACTGTTGATGAATATGACTTAGAACATGGGACTCTAAAACTAAATGTTTCAATTTTCGGTAGAGCAACTCCGGTTGATATATCATATACCCAAGTTGAAAAAATAATTTAAATCTAATTTAAAAAGGAAGTAAGATGGCAAAAAAAGTTACTGGCTATATTAAGCTACAAATCGAAGCTGGCAAAGCAAATCCAGCACCACCAGTAGGACCTGCTTTGGGACAACGTGGTGTAAACATCATGGAATTCTGTAAGTCATTCAATGAAAAATCTAAAGATAAGATGGGATTTAAAGTTCCTGTTGTAATTACTGTTTACAGTGATAAAAGTTTTTCATTTATTACAAAACAACCACCGGCGTCTGCTCTTTTAATGAAAGCTGCAGGACTAAAAAAAGGTACTGATAATCCACTTAAAAATAAAATAGGTAAGATTACACGTGCACAATTGATGGAAATCGTTGATCAGAAAATTGAAGACCTAAATACAACTGATAAAGAAATGGCTGCAAATACTATTTCAGGTTCAGCACGTTCAATGGGTATTGAAATAATAGATTAATAATCAAAACGATCACCTACCACAGTGATATAAAACTTTGTGGAAGAATTTACAGGAGAATTTGAAAATGAGTAAAAGATATAAACAATTAACAGAAAAAATTGATAATACTAAATCGTATTTGATTGCTGAGGCATCAGAGACTATTAAAGAATTAAAAAGCGCAAAATTTGACGAGACTGTTGAAATTGCATTAAATCTGAATGTTGATCCAAGACATGCGGACCAAATGGTTCGTGGTGCTGTTATACTTCCACATGGAACTGGTAAGACAGTTCGTGTTGCAGTATTTGCTAAAGGTGTTAAAGCTGATGAAGCTAAAGCTGCCGGTGCTGATATCGTTGGAACAGACGATTTGGTTCAACAAATCAAAGACGGAATATTTAACTTTGACGTAGTTGTTGCTGCACCTGACTGTATGGGTCTTGTAGGACAAATAGGTCGTATTTTAGGGCCAAAAGGTTTAATGCCGAATCCTAAAACAGGTACTGTAACTCCAGATGTTGCAACTGCTGTTACGAATGTAAAGGGTGGTCAAGTAGCATTCCGTGTTGACAAAAAAGGTAATATTCATGCAGGTATCGGTAAGGTAAGTTTTGATTCAACTAAAATTGCTGAAAACCTAGTAAGCTTTTTAAAAGCAATAAACAAACAAAAACCAGCTTCTGCTAAGGGTCGCTATATTAAAAATGGTGCACTTTCATTAACTATGAGTCCAGCTTTAAAACTTGATATATTAGAGTTAGCTGACGTAAAATAATTATTAATCCGCATAATGCGGATTAGTAGTGGTTTAGCTATGTTTTAGTTGTAAAACATTTCTAAGTTACTAGTGATAACTTTGGTAACTGCATTTTATGGACTGAAGATAACGGGAGCGTAAGCTTAATATTCCTGTTTGAAGTGTTGTCTGGAAATGAGAAAATTCTATGACAAAAACAAAAAAAGCTGAAATTATTGAAGTGCTTTCTGGTGAATTTAAAAATGCTCAAAGTGTAATCTTTTGTGATTACAAAGGTTTGAGTGTTCCTAAATTAGAAAGTTTGAGAAATTTAGCTAGAAAAAAAGAAGCTAAAGTACAAGTTGTAAAAAACACATTGGCAACAATTGCTTTATCTAATGCTGAACTAACTGGTGTTGAATTAAAAGATACCAATATTTTAGTTTGGGGTGAAGATTCTGTTTCTACTTGTAAAGTAGTTTCTGATTTTAATAAAGATAATGATTTATTTGTAATCAAATCTGCTTATGTTGACCGTGAGGCAGCTGATGCTTCTAAAGTTGAAGCATTCGCTCAACTACCAGGTCGCGAAGAGCTACTTTCTATGCTTGCTGCTACATGGGTTGCACCTGTAAGAAACTTTACAATAGGTCTAGACGCGTTAAGACAAAAGAAAGAAGCAGAAGCTTAATAGCTGCTATTTCTATACCTTAATTAACTAATGTCTGAGTAATTTCAGATCAAATATTAAAGGGATAAGTGCAATACTTTACCTTTATAAACAAATAATATAATAGGAGCTTAATATGGCTGTAACTAAAGAAGATGTATTAGAATTTATCTCAGGACTTTCTGTATTAGAACTTTCTGAATTAGTAAAAGAATTTGAAGAAAAATTCCAAGTTTCTGCTCAACCTGTAGCAGTTGCTGGTGGTGCTGTAGCTGGTGCTGTTGCTGAAGAGCAAACAGAGTTTAATGTTATTATCACTGATGCTGGTGCTAAGAAAATTGGTGTTATTAAAGTTGTTCGTGCTCTTACTGGCTTAGGTCTTAAAGAAGCAAAAGAAGCAACTGAAGCACTGCCATCTACAATCAAAGAGGGTGTAGATAAAGATACTGCAGAAGATGCTAAGAAACAGCTAGAAGAAGCTGGTGCTACTGTAGAAGTAAAATAATTTTTACTCTTTGTGGGGGGCTTGCCCTTCACACCTTTCTGGGCGCTTTTAGAATATGACTGAGTCATATTCTAAAAGTGCCCTTATGTCGTTTATAAGCACTATTAACAAATCTATCTAGGGACGCCTGGATACGATATACTTAATCCCTATGATTAAGTCCTAATTAACAACTCATCGAGGTAGCCTATGTTAAACACTTTATACTCCGGAAATCGTCTTCGTGTAGACTTCTCTAAAACTCCTCAACAGATCGAAGTGCCAAATTTACTGCAACTTCAGCAAAGTTCATATAACAACTTTTTAATGTTAGAAGATAAGGATAGAGCAACTAGTGGTATTGAAAATGTATTTCAATCAGTATTTCCAATACATGATACTCAAAATAGATTAACTGTTGAGTATTTAGGCAGTGAAGTCGGAAAGCCTAAATATACAGTTAGAGAATGTATGGAAAGAGGACTTACTTACGCTGTTTCATTAAGAATGAAAACTCGTCTTGTTTTATGGGACAGAGATGAAAACACTAAAGAAAAATTAGGTGTAAAAGATATTAAAGAACAAAGTATATTTGTTCGTGATATTCCATTGATGACTGATAGAACTTCATTTATAATCAATGGTGTTGAAAGAGTTGTCGTGAATCAGCTTCACAGATCACCAGGTGTAATTTTAAAAGAAGAAGAATCAGCAACATCAGGAAGTAAGTTGATCTATACAGGTCAAATTATTCCAGACCGCGGTTCATGGCTGTACTTTGAATATGATCCAAAAGATATCCTTTACATGAGAATCAATAAGCGCCGTAAAGTTCCCGTTACGATTATGTTCCGTGCATTAGGATACTCAAAACAGGACATACTAAAACTGTTTTACCCTATTCAAACAATAACTATTTCTGATAATAATTTTTCAATAGACTTTGATCCAAAAGATTACTCTGCAAGATTAACATATGAGCTTTTAGATACAGACGGTAAAGTATTGGTAGCAAACGGAAAAAGACTTTCAAGTAAAAAAGCACAATCTTTCATAGAAAACGGATTAAAAAAAGTTCAGTATCCTCTGGAAATATTACTTGACAGATATTTGGCTGAACCGATTATTGATCCTGAAACAGGTGAGATACTTTTTGACACTATGACACATATCGATGAAGTTAAGCTAAAGAAAATGGCTGATATCGGTATAACAGAATTTAATATCGCAAATGACCTGGCGCAGGGTGTTGACAGTTCTATAATCAATGCTTTCAACGCAGATGCCGATTCGCTTAAATTGTTAAAACAGACAGAAGATATCGAAGACGAAAATGACTTGGCAGCTATACGTATCTACAAAGTAATGAGACCGGGTGAACCTGTAACAAAAGATGCGGCAAAAGCGTTTGTGAACCAGCTTTTCTTTGATCCTGAAAGATATGACTTGACTAAAGTCGGCCGTATGAAAATGAACCATAAGTTAGGTATGAATATTCCTGAATATATTACTGTTTTAACACATGAAGATGTTATCAATTCTGTTAAATATGTAATTAAAGTTAAAAATGGCCAAGGTCATATCGATGACAGAGATCACTTGGGTAATCGTCGTATCCGCTCTATTGGTGAACTATTGGGTAATGAGTTACACAATGGTCTGATTAAAATGCAAAAAGCAATTCGTGATAAGTTATCTACGATGAGCGGACCTATGCAAGAACTTATGCCACATGATCTGATCAATTCTAAAATGATTACGTCTACAATTATGGAATTCTTTTCAGGTGGACAACTTTCACAGTTTATGGATCAAACGAATCCTCTTTCAGAAGTGACACATAAACGCCGTTTATCTGCACTTGGTGAGGGTGGTCTTGTTAAAGAGAGAGCCGGATTTGAAGTGCGTGACGTACACCCTACGCATTATGGACGTATTTGTCCTATTGAGACTCCAGAGGGTCAAAATATCGGTCTTATCAATACGCTTGCTACATATTCTAAAGTGAATGAACACGGTTTCATTGAAGCTCCATATAGAATAATGAAAGACGGTCAAGTGACTACTGAAGTTGTATATCTTACAGCGACTCAGGAAGAGGGTAAAAAAATTGCTGCTGCATCAAATAAACTAGATGCAAATGGTCAATTCATTGAACAACTTATCGACGTTAGACAAGATGGAGAGATATTGCTTCGTTCACCAAAAGAGTGTGAATACTGCGATTTATCGTCTCATATGGTTGTAGGTGTAGCTGCATCACTGATTCCATTCTTGGAACATGATGATGCCAACCGTGCACTTATGGGTTCAAATATGCAACGTCAGGCCGTTCCTTTGTTAAAGCCACATGCTCCGATGGTTGGAACAGGTGTAGAAAAACTTGTTGCACGTGATTCATGGGAATGCGTAAAAGCAAACAGAGCTGGTGTGATTGAAAAAGTTGACGGTAGACATATTTATGTAATGGGTGAAGAAGACGGTGAAATCTATATAGATTATTATCCATTACAAAAGAATCTACGTACCAATCAAAATACTTCATTCGCCCAAAAACCGATTGTAAATGTTGGGGATAAAGTTGCTAAAGGGCAGGTTATAGCCGATGGTCCAAATATGGATCAGGGAGAACTTGCTTTAGGTGTGAATGCTATGGTTGCATTTATGCCTTGGAACGGTTATAACTTTGAGGATGCTATCGTAATTTCAGAAAGACTTATTCGTAAAGATGCCTTCACTTCGGTGCATATTTATGAAAAAGAGCTTGAAGCCAGAGAGTTAAAACATGGCGTTGAAGAGATTACCCGCGATATTCCAAATGTTAGAGATGATGAACTCTCTCACCTTGATGACAGCGGTATCATCAAAATAGGTACATATGTAAAAGGCGGAATGATCCTGGTTGGTAAAGTTTCTCCAAAAGGTGAAGTGAAACCTACTCCTGAAGAAAGACTTTTACGTGCTATTTTTGGTGAAAAAGCTGGCCATGTTACAAATAAATCACTTTATTGTCCTCCAAGTATGGAAGGTATTATTGTGGATGTTAAAATCTTTACAAAAAAAGGTTACGACAAAGACCCTCGCGCACTTGAACTTGAAAAAGAAGAGCGTGACTATTTGGAGCGTGAGCATTATGATCGTCTGCTTATGATAGATAAAGAAGAGATGCTAAGAGTTACTAAACTTTTAACAAGAGAACCTCTGGTATCTGACATAAAAGTAGGCGATATCGATTATAAAGCCGGTGATACGATAAACGGTGACGATTTATTGGAAGTCAACCGCTTTGCGATGAATGCTATTGTGAAATCTTTTAGTGAAGAGATACAAAATCAATATGCAAAAACAAAAAATTATTTCCAAAAACAAAAAAGAGTTTTCCGTGACGAGCATGAAGAAAAACTTACTATTTTGGAAAAAGACGACATTTTACCTAATGGTGTCGTAAAGTATGTAAAAGTATATATTGCTACAAAACGTCAACTAAAAGTCGGTTATAAAATGGCCGGACGTCACGGGAATAAAGGTATCGTTTCTACAATCGTTCCTGAAGTAGATATGCCGTACATGGAAGATGGAAGAAGCGTGGATGTTTGTTTGAACCCTCTTGGTGTTCCTTCTCGTATGAATATCGGTCAAATCTTAGAGATGCACTTAGGGATGGCCGGTCGCGAACTCGGTAATCAGATCCTGGAGCAGTTTGAAACAAAACAAAAAGATTTTATAGAGAACCTTCGTTCAAAAATGATTGCAATAGCCGACATTGCCGGAATGATGAATGCAGTCAATGTTATAGGTGCTATGAGTGACGATGAGTTCCTCAAACATGCACGTGACTGGTCCAAAGGCGTAAAGTTTGCAACTCCGATTTTTGAGGGTGTGAATGCTGCGGAATTTGAAAAGATATTTGAGCTTGCAAAAATGGATAGTGACGGTAAAACTGTTTTATATAACGGTCTTACAGGTGAAAAGATTAAAGAGCGTGTTAACGTAGGTTACATGTATATACTCAAACTGCATCACCTTGTTGATGAAAAAATCCATGCTCGTTCGACTGGGCCATACTCTCTTGTTACGCAACAGCCTGTTGGCGGTAAAGCACTTTTTGGTGGACAGAGATTTGGTGAGATGGAAGTTTGGGCTCTTGAAGCATACGGTGCTTCAGCAGTTCTAAAAGAGATGTTAACTATCAAGTCTGATGATGTTGATGGTCGTGTTCGTGCTTACAAAGCAATTACCAAAGGTGAACTGGTTCCAGCATCTGGAATACCGGAAACACTGTTTGTATTAACAAAAGAGCTACAATCGTTAGCTCTTGATGTAGAGATTTTTGACGAGGTTGAAGACGATGAGTAAATTAGTACCTATTGAAGTAACTGAAGATAACAGACCAAAAGATATAAAGCAAATACAGTTTCGCTTGGCTTCTCCGGAAAAAGTTATGTCTTGGAGTCATGGTGAAGTTAAAAAGCCTGAAACTATAAACTATCGTACACTTAAACCTGAACGTGATGGTTTATTTTGTGCAAAAATCTTTGGTCCCGTCAGAGATTATGAGTGTCTTTGTGGAAAATATAAAAAGATGCGTTACAAAGGTGTGGTTTGTGAAAAATGTGGTGTTGAAGTAACAGGGACAAAAGTTCGTCGTATCCGTATGGGTCATATCGAGCTTGTTACTCCTGTAGCACACATTTGGTATGTAAGTTCACTACCGTCTCGTATTGGTACCCTTCTTGGTATTAAAATGAAAGATCTTGAGCGCGTACTTTATTATGAAGCATATATCGTTGAGAGTGGCGGTGAAGCATATTATGATGCGGAAGCTAAAACTCCTGTATTACAATATGATGTTTTAAATGAAGAGCAGTACCGTACTCTAGTCCAAAGATTTGGTGAATTGGGCTTTAAAGCTCGTATGGGTGGTGAGGTAGTTCGTGATTTGCTTGATTCTATTGACTTGGTTGAATTATTCACACAATTAAAAGATGATATTGAACAAACGAATTCTGAAGCAAAAAGAAAAACAATTGCAAAAAGACTAAAAGTTATTGAGTCATTTTTAAATTCAGGTAACAATCCTGCATGGATGATGTTGACCGTGCTTCCTGTACTTCCGCCTGATTTAAGACCACTTGTATCACTCGATGGCGGTAAATTTGCCGTTTCTGATGTAAATGACCTGTATCGTCGTGTAATAAACCGTAACCAAAGACTTAAGCGTTTGGTTGAGCTTGAAGCTCCTGAGATTATTGTTAGAAATGAAAAGCGTATGCTTCAGGAATCTGTGGATGCTCTTTTTGATAATGGTCGTCGTGCCAACGCCGTAAAAGGTGCCAACAAGCGTCCTCTTAAATCTTTAAGTGAGATTATTAAAGGGAAGCAAGGACGTTTCCGTCAAAACTTACTTGGAAAACGTGTTGACTTCTCCGGTCGTTCCGTAATCGTTGTTGGACCATCTTTACGTATGGATCAATGTGGATTGCCTAAAAAGATGGCATTAGAATTATTCAAGCCGCATTTGATTGCGAAGCTTGAAGAAAAAGGTTATGCGACTACAGTTAAAGCTGCTAAGAACATGATCGAAGATAAAACAAATGAAGTATGGGAATGTTTAGCTGAGATAGTAGATGGATATCCAGTAATGCTGAACCGTGCACCTACGCTTCATAAGCTTTCAATTCAGGCATTTCACCCTAAACTGATTGACGGTAAAGCGATTCAGCTGCACCCGCTTGTTTGTGCTGCATTCAATGCCGACTTCGATGGTGACCAGATGGCTGTTCACGTACCTTTGTCTTCCGCTGCGATTGCAGAAGCAAAAGTACTTATGTTGGCATCTATGAATATCTTGCTGCCGGCATCTGGTAAAGCAATTGCCACACCTTCTCAGGATATGGTACTTGGAATTTACTATATCACTTTAGAGAAAAACAGCGTAAAAGGTTCCAATAAACTTTTTGCAAATGTGGATGAGATTAGAATTGCCATAGAGCATGATGCTCTTGATTTGCATGCAAAAATTAGAACTCGTGTAGATGGAAGAATTATCCATACAACTGCCGGACGTTTATTGCTTAAAGCCGTTGTTCCAAGTTTTGTTCCTTCAGAACTGTGGAATAGAGTTATGAAGAAAAAAGCTATAAATGAGCTTGTAGACTATGTTCAAAAACATGGTGGAATCGGAATAACAGCAACATTTTTGGATAACTTAAAAGATTTAGGTTTTAAACATGCAACGGAATCGGGCGTATCTATATCTATTGCAGATATTATTATCCCGACAACGAAGAAAACTAAAATCATAGATTCTAAAAATAAAGTTATTGAGATTCAAAAACAGTTTGAGGCAGGTCTTTTGACTGAGCAGGAAAGATATAATAAAATTATTGATGTTTGGACTGACACGAATAATACTCTTGCGACTCAAATGATGGATTTAGTTCAAACTGACAAATCAGGATTCAACTCTATTCACATGATGGCTGATTCCGGAGCAAGGGGTTCTGCTGCTCAAATCCGTCAGCTAGCAGGTATGCGTGGTCTTATGGCAAAACCAAGTGGTGACATTATTGAAACACCGATTATTTCGAACTTTAAAGAAGGTCTGAATGTAATCGAGTATTTTATTTCAACGCACGGTGCTAGAAAAGGTCTTGCAGATACGGCTCTAAAAACAGCAAATGCCGGGTATTTAACTCGTAAACTTGTCGATGTTGCACAGAATGTTAAGATTGTTGAACACGATTGCCATACGCATGAAGGTATTGAGATATCAGATATATCTGAGCAAAATACATTAATAGAATCATTAGAAGACAGACTTAACGGTAGGGTATTGGCAGATGACGTTATTGATCCTATAAGCAATGAGATACTGTTTGCTGAGGGAACTTTAATTGATGAAGTAAAAGCAAAAGTCATAGCAGAGGCAGGAATTAAATCTGCTTATATCAGAACTCCGACAACATGTAAAAGTCAGTCAGGAATTTGTGCACTTTGTTATGGTGTCAACCTTGCTACAGGTCATATTGTCCGTGCTGGTGAAGCTGTGGGTATTATTGCTGCTCAGTCTATCGGTGAGCCTGGAACACAGCTTACACTTCGTACTTTCCACGTTGGGGGAACTGCAAGTTCTACAGCACAAGAAAGACAGGTCGTTGCAGAGAAAGAAGGTTTTATCAGATATTACAATCTTAAAACATATTCTTCAAAAGAGGGCAAAAATATAGTTGCAAACCGTAGAAATGCAGCTATGCTTTTAGTAGAGCCTAAGATAAAAGCACCGTTTAGCGGTAAATTGGATATTCAGACTATTCATGATGAAGTTTTAATCAGTGTTATTTCTAAAGATGAAACAGTACGTTACACGCTTCGAAAAAATGAAATAGCCAAACCAAATGAACTTGCCGGTGTAGGTGGACAGATTGAAGGTAAATACTACTTTCCATATGAAAGTGGTTCTGAAGTTAAAGAGCATGAATCTATAGTTGAAACAATTAAAGACGGCTGGAATGTACCGAGTCGTATCCCGTATGCTTCTGAAGTATTGGTTAAAGACGGAGCTCCTGTTACACAAAAAATATTTGCAAAAGAAGAGGGTACAGTTAAGTACTTTATTTTAAAAGGCGATTATTTAGAAAGATTCAAAGGCCTAAAAGCAGGATACGAAGTTATTGAAAAAGGTCTTTTTGCCACTGTTGTGGATGCTAACAACCGTGAAGCTGTAAGACACTACATCGCTCGTGGATCTGTAATAGTCGCACAAGACGATGAAAGTGTTGATGCCAAGACTCTTATTGCAAAACCTGCAAATGATGAGTCTGTTGTTATTGCTGAATGGGATCCGTATTCTAATCCTGTTATTTCAGAGGCAAACGGTACAATAAAATATGAAGATATTATTGTTGGAACAACCGCTACTGAGCAAATGGATGAATTGACCGGTAAGACACGTTTAATGATTAATGACCACATCCCGGCTGAATACAAACCTACGATAGTATTGGCTAGTGAAGATGGAGAGATATTAAGATACTCTATTGATTCCAAGTCATCTATATTTGTAAAAGACGGCGCTCTTGTAAAAATAGCGGATATCATTGCAAAAACACCAAAAGCGCTTCAAAAATCAAGCGACATTACAGGGGGTCTGCCTCGTGTATCCGAATTATTTGAGGGTCGTCGTCCAAAAGCTACAGCTTTAATATCTGAGATTGACGGTGTCGTTAGTTTTGGTAAACCCTTACGTGGAAAAGTTCGAGTTATCGTTACATCCGAGTATGGGATCATAAAAGAGTACTTTGTTGATAAATCACATAGTCCGGTTGTTAATCCGGGTGACTATGTTCATGCCGGAGAAAGATTGACCACAGGTATCCTTTCATCGCATGAGATATTAAGAATTATGGGTGTTAAGGCACTTTATAACTACTTGGTAAGTGAGGTTCAGCAAGTTTACCGTTCTCAAGGGGTTAATATTTCTGATAAACATATCGAAGTTATTTTTACTCAGATGTTAAGACAGATTAAAATTGTTAAATCCGGAGATACTAAATTTATTCAGGGTGATTTAATCTCTAAAAATAAATTTGCTCAAGAAAATGAAAAAATAATCCGTCTTGGCGGTCGTCCGGCTATTGCAGAACCATTCTTGGTTGGTATTACCCGTGCTGCTGTTTCTGCGGATTCAATAATATCTGCAGCATCTTTCCAAGATACGACTAAGGTCTTGACTGAAGCTGCTGTTTCTGCCAAAATTGATGACTTGAATGACTTAAAAGAAAACGTAATCATCGGTCGTACAATTCCTGTTGGAACTGGTATCTATAAAGATCAGGATATCCATTTTAAAAGCGACAAAGACTAATATATTTCATTAATCACTAATGTACGAGTTTAAACTCGTATATTAGTGATAACTATTTATTTCTGCACAGTACATCTTAAGACCACTGGCCCAAGTGGGAAGATGTGTATAAACATCTACTTTATTTCTCAAAAAAAATTATATATATTAAGTAATACTTAAAATAAGCAAA
>JAHJEG010000047.1 GCA_018825665.1 bacterium
CATAAAACATTATAATAAATATAATGTTAAAAATTTCTTTTTTGGTATGAGCAAATGACTTGAGTTAACTATAAAAAGTGTACAGTTTATGAAGATATAGAAGCTTTATGCTTACTCCATATCTTCAAGATATAATTCCACAAAAGCCTCAAGTAAGAACTTTACAGATTCCAAAGTATCTGTATAAGGCTCCTCCGAGTCCATAAAATCACTCATAAAATAGGTAAAGGCAAGAGTCTGGATCTTATCTTTTCTATGGGTCATCACTTCTTCACCTACTGCGACCTGAACACTTATGGCGTAGGTCTTGTCAATCTTTATGGATTCCATTTTAATCATAAAAGTACTTGCATCTACCCTGTCCAGTTCAATCCCTACGGATTGCAGTTTTTCTTTTGCGAGAGTCTTAATCAAGCGCTCTTGTTCCTTACTGATATAGTCGGTATTGTTTATTAGATAGATTCTCAGGTTTTTGAGATTATCCAGAGTAAAAGGAGGAGAGCCGAGCAAAGAGGCACAGAATGCCAGAAGTATGATTATCTTTTTCATTTTTTGTACTTTTGCAAGACTTCATCTATGGTTGCAAGAAACTCATCTTTTTTTACATAGCCCAGAGATTCAAAAAGCTTTGCACCTTTTTTTGGATCGATAAAATATGTCGTAGGGATTCGAGGGGAAGAGTATGCCTCCGGATAGCTTTTTTTATCCAGATTTCTATCCACTATCAGGGGGATGAAGTTTTTATTCACGCTCAGGGCAACCGATTCTCTTTGGAGTGTTTTTCTTTCAAACTTTCTGCACCAGGGGCAGTAGTCTCCGACTAAGACCAGCATTAGGGGTTTATTCTCTTTTTTTGCCTGAACCAAGGCTGTGTCATAATCTCTGTAATAACCCATATTCGCAGCAAAGGTATCTATATTTGCTCCAAAAAGCGTCATTGCCATAGTAAAAAATATAATAAAGAATTTCACGAATTCCTCCATTTTCTATAAGTTTTTTTTATTATACCACTAAATGTACAAACGAAGAAAAAAGGCTGCCGCCGGAAATGCGCTCTTTTATCCGTCCCCTTTTCTTTATCCTTTATAATATTCTTTTATTTAATGTTCTTAACTGTATTATTTTATTTCCCAAAATATAAAATTTATTTTTAATCTAAATAACAAACAAACTTGCCGGGATTTGAGGAGATTTAAATGAGCATCTATAGAGAATACGACATAAGAGGAATTTACGAAAAAGAGTTGAATGAGCAGAGTGTTACACGCATAGGTTTTGCACTCGCACACAAAATAGACGGTGCGTATGTGGCGGTAGGTTATGATGCCAGAAGTCACTCCCCTGTTCTTTTTGAATACCTTGTCCGCGGTCTTAACGCTGGCGGGAAAAAAGTGCTTGGCATGGGGCTTGTGCCTACTCCTGTAAACTATTTTACAAATTATCAGGATTGGGACGGTATCACGCCTGCGGCATCTGTCATGATAACCGGTTCGCACAATCCAAGCGAATACAACGGATTTAAGATCACGGTGAACAAAGCACCTTTTTTTGGTGAAGATATTTATGCGCTCGGCCGTGAGTGCCAAACGATGGATGCTATAGCAGAAACTCCAAGAGACGTGAGAGAGATAGACGCACTCAGCAGATATGTCGATTATATAGTCGATCAGTTTTCCCATCTCAGAGGAATGGACACCCGTATCGTTTATGATTGCGGAAACGGTGTTGCAGGTGTCGTAACCGAGAGAATTTTTGATGCTCTGGGACTTAAGACAAAGGGCTTGTATATTGAGCCCGACGGTACATTTCCAAACCATCATCCCGACCCTTCAGAAGAGCATAATCTAGAAGATGTCAAAAAGCTTCTGGCCTCTGAGGGCGATATCGCTTTTGCATATGACGGAGATGCAGACAGAATAGCGGTCTTGACGCACAAGAACAATATAAAAGGCGATATGATGGCTCTTTTATACTCGATGCACATGGACAAGCCCACTGTTGTCGGTGAAGTAAAATGCTCGCAGGTGATGTACGATGAGCTTGAAAAACGCGGAGCCAAGGCAGTGATGTATAAAACAGGACACTCAAACCTCAAGGTAAAGATGAAAGAGATAGATGCAGACCTTGCGTGTGAGGTAAGCGGACACGTGTTTTTCAAAAACCGCTACTTCGGTTATGATGATGCCATCTATGCAACACTCAGAATGCTTGAACTGATCCATGACGGCATAGACCTTGATGCGGAACTGGCAAAACTCCCACAGGTATTTTCTACAGAAGAGATAAAGGTAAAAACCAGCGAATCTGAAAAGTTTAAAATCATAGACAGAGTCAAAGAACTTCTCAAAAATCCTCCCTCCTATTTTCCGGCAATCAAGGATATCATCGATGTTGATGGAGTCCGTATAAATTTTGAGCACGGATGGGGACTTGTAAGAGCTTCCAATACCACACCCATACTTGTAACACGTTTTGAATCTACTTCGCAAGAAGAGGTCAAACTATATGAAAAAGCTATAAACGATCTTATCAAAGAAGCTAAAGAATCTCTTTAGTTTCCACATGCCGGGTAAAAGGATTATTAAAGTCTATGGAGAAAATATGTCTACTTTAAAAACAGCTCTTGTAATTTTAGTTTTTTTTTCATCTTGCCTGCTTTTTTCAAGTGAGACAAAGACAATAGCCTTCGCCCAGGATACTTTGGCAAATGATTTTCGCAAGGCTCAGGTATATGAGGTTCGCGATGCGATTGCAAAACATAAGAACCTGAAATTTCTCTATTCGGATGCAAACGGACGAACCGCTCTGCTTATCAGCCAGATACAGAAGTTCATTGATCTCAAGGTGAATCTGCTCATTATCGGGACCAATGATGCCGATGCGATTGTACCCGTGGTCTCAAAGGCGTACAAGAGTTCTATCCCTGTAATCATCCTTGACCGCGGTATCACGGGGGATGACTATACGACTTTTATCAACTCAGACAATATCAAAATCGGAAAGATAGGAGCTGAGTTTATAGCAAAACAGCTCAGGGGCAAAGGCAGGGTCCTGCTCTTTGAAGGTCTGCAGCAGGCGGATGTCACCAAGCTCCGCAGCAAAGGCTTTTTGGATGAGATATCCAAGCATCAGGGGATTCATGTCATTAAAAGAACAGGCAACTATTTGCGAAAAGACTCCATCATAGAGATGGAAAGACTCATCAAAGAAAACATCCGCATCGATGCGATATTCGCTGAGAGTGACAGCATGCTCAGCGGTGCCCGCACTGCAATGCAACGCCATAACCTAGACTACTCTTCAATGATTACGGTGGGCTGCGACTATACGAGTGAAGCCAGAGAAGCGATAAGGCAGATGAAACAGACAGCCTCTGTGAAATTTCCACTCGGGGGAAAGCAGTCTGTAGATCTAGCGATAAAAATACTTGCAAACGAAGAGGTGCCAAAACACATATACATACCCGTTGAACTTGTAACAAAAGAAAATCTCGAAGATGTGGAGCCGATTTTTTAAATATGAATAATATAAACCTAACGGACAAACTCTCTTTTTTAATTATTTCGGCGGTGCTTGCCTCAATCATCGGGCTGGGTTTGTATTTTGACACATTTTTAAAAGAGAACGACCTGGATGCGACCAAAAAGCGTATGCAGCACGTTTACACACGTATAGAATCTGATATAAAAAAAGTGTCAAACGAACTCCTGCAGGGTATCAGCTTTATTCAAACCGATGAAAACTTCATATCTTCCATCGATCTGATCAACAACTATCAAAACAAAGAGGATTATAATGCCATTTTGCTTGATGAAGAAAAAAAATATATAGCCGAACAACTTTTATACAAGGTGAAATTTTCATTAAACCATAGTATCTGCCTCTATGACAAAAACGAAGAGCTTATTGCATTTGTCACCAAAAAAGACAAGGAATACTTTCTTTTCTTTATATCCTACGAAGACGGGAAAAAAGTTTTATATTCAAAATCCGAATATAAGAACAGGTTTGTCAAAGCACCTGAGGAAGATTATATAAGCATACCCTACAAACATGTCTCGTACTACAAACAAAAAGATTTACAAAAGGGCTCTTTGCTTACGTACCATCTCTCAAACGATGAACTGATAATAAAATCACATCAAAGTATTTTTGACAAAAAGCATAAAAATACCAACGCCCATATCGAGATGTCCTATCAACTAGGAGAACACTATTTCAAAGCTCTCTCGGATGATTTAAATATCGATATCAGCACAAGCCTCAAGGGCAGTTACAATAAAAATACAGATGCTATGCAAATCATACAAACCGACAGCGATTATTTTGCAAATACCAGTATTATGACAGAAGACGGCAGGCTTTACATACAAGCGAGACTAAACAAAGAGATACTAAATACCACCCTAAACGAAAACAGAGAAAAACTTTTTTATTTTTTACTCCTTATCATTATCACCGTGCCTGTTTTGCTGCACTATCTCTTTAACAAACTCCTGTCAACTCCTCTTAAAACACTGATGATACAGATAAATAAAATGGAGCATAGTGATTATTCCCATTCCGAGGAGGTACAAACCAGAGATGAGCTTGAAAAAATATCTAAAAATATAAATCAGCTGGCTCTAAAAATCAAAGAAAGAGAAGCTGCCCTTCAAGAATCAAGAAACGACCTTGAGTATCTTTCCACACATGATTCACTTACAAACCTGCCAAATCGCAGACTTTTTTTGAATAATCTTGAGTATGCAATAAAAATAGCAAAACGCAACCACACCAAACTCGCTGTCTTGTTTATCGATCTTGACAAGTTCAAACATATCAATGACACGTATGGACACACTATAGGGGATGAACTGCTTAAAGCCGTTTCCGATAGAATCCTCAAAACTCTTCGCGATTCTGACACCCTGGCAAGAATTGGCGGTGATGAATTCAATATCCTGCTCGAAAACATCAAAGATATAAAAGATATAGAGACAATAGTGAATAAGCTTTTCCATGACTTTATCGCACCCTTTGCCTGCAAGGATTATGCCATCAAAACGACTATCAGCATCGGTATATCCATATTTCCGGAGGACGGACAAGACAGTGTCACATTAACAAAAAATGCCGATATTGCCATGTACAAAGCAAAAGATGACGGACGAAACAACTACAGCTTCTTTTCTGAGGAGCTCTCAAAACGTCTTGAAAAACAGACCAGACTTACCAATGCTTTAAAATTCGCGATTGAATCAAAAAATGAGTTTTTTCTGCTTTACCAGCCAAAGATATCACTAAAAACAGGGAAGATAGTTTCTATTGAGGCTTTGATCAGATGGCACAATCCTCTGCTTGGCTTTGTCATGCCTAATGATTTTATCCCCCTCGCCGAAGAAACACAGCTCATAATTTCGATTGGGGAGTGGGTATTCCAACAGGCATGCCAGGACTTTGTCGTACTTCAAGAAGAGGGGTATTCGCTTGAGCATATAAGCGTAAACGTCTCAAGCGTGCAGTTGAATAACGGCACCCTGATACAGACGATACAAGAGATAATCCAAAAAACAGGCATCGATTCGAATTGTATAGAACTTGAAATTACCGAAAGCTACATTGCGACCAATGAAGAAGCAGCCATAAAGACTCTGCAGCAGTTCAGAGAGATGGGGATTGATTTGGCTATTGATGATTTTGGAACAGGGTATTCCTCTATGAGCTATCTTCAAAAACTTCCTGTCACTAGACTCAAAATAGACAAATCCTTTATTGATGACCTGCTAAGCTCAGACGAAAGCAATGCACTGGTAAGAGCCATCATCGTTCTCGCAAAAACCTTTGCCCTTGAAATAACGGCAGAAGGTGTCGAGACCTATGAGCAGGTGCAATTTTTACAAGAAGAGCAATGTGATGAGATTCAGGGCTATTATTATTCCAAACCTCTGTCGCTGGATGCTCTAAAAACATATATGGACCACAATTAAATTAAAGTTTTAAACCTTCTTTTGTTATAATTTTACGAACGTATTCATTTAATAAATTTAAAGGACAAACAGTGAAAACTCATACTATTTTAATGCCTCTGGACATGCATCTTCATCTGCGTGACGGAGTTATGCTCGAAAACGTTGCTCCCCTTACCGCGTACAGCTACAGCGGTGCGATCGTAATGCCCAACCTTGTTCCTCCCGTATCCAATCTTGAAGAATTAAAAGCGTATAAACAGCGAATTATGGCCGCTGTTCCGAATGATTACTTCGAACCTTATATGACACTTTTTTATAAAAATTACGACAAGGCCTTTTTAGAAAGCGTTGCAAACGATATAACAGCGATAAAACTTTATCCGGCGGGAATCACCACAAACTCAGAGGGCGGTGTCTCTTCGTTTGACATAGAAGAGATGAGAACCACCCTGCAGACTATGAGTGATTTAAACATTCCGCTATGCGTACACGGGGAGACTGACGGTTTTGTTATGGACAGAGAAGCCGAATTTATGAGCATCTACGAGCTTTTGGCAAAGAACTTTCCGAACCTAAAAATCATCATGGAGCATATCACAACCAAAGCTGCCGTAGAGATGCTGGACAAATATGAAAACCTTTATGCGACAATCACCGTACATCACCTGCTTTTAACCCTCGATGATGTTATCGGCGGTATGATGAAACCTCACCTCTTTTGTAAGCCGATTGCAAAAAGACCCGAAGATTTGGATGCACTTTTGAGTGTTGCACTTGCCGCACACCCCAAGGTGATGTTTGGTTCGGATTCCGCACCTCATCCTCAGCATAAAAAAGAGTCATGCGGATGTGCGGCAGGAGTTTTTACAGCACCTATCTCGCTTCAACTTTTATGCGAAATTTTTGAGCAGTTTGGAAAGCTTGACAATCTGCAGGCCTTTGTAAGTGACAATGCACAAAATATTTACGGTATCTGTCCTGAATTTAAAGAAGTGACTCTTGAAAAAAGAACCTTTATCGTTCCGCAAAATTACGCCGGTGTCGTACCTATGTACGCGGGCGAAGCTATCTCTTGGGCCATTGCGAGTGTTGATTAGTATCCTGCTCCTCGAAGATGATCTGCTTTTTGCAGAGACTCTTGTTGATTTGCTTGAGGATGCAGGGCATGAAGTGCTGCATTGCCCCAACGGTCAAGAAGCCCTGGATGCGACTTTTGCCAAAAAATTCGATCTCTACCTGCTGGATATCAATGTTCCGCTTATCAACGGCATAACAGTGCTCAAAGAGCTAAGAGAAGCAAAGGACGATACGCCTGCCATTTTCTTAACCTCCCATAAAAACAAAGAGATGCTTACTCAGGGATTTTCAAACGGAGCGGATGACTATATAACCAAACCCTTTGATACGGATGAACTCATCCTGCGCATCAATGCACTTCTAAGAAGGACAAAAGTGGATACGACCATATGTGTCGGTCTGTTATGCCACGATGAGATTCACAAAAGAATCTTTTACGACAAAGAGGAACTGGACCTGTCCAAAAAAGAGTATGAGCTCCTTTTACTCCTTATGAGACACGTAAACAACTCTGTTCCAAAAGAGTTGATAATCAATGAGCTTTGGAGCATTTCAGAATCGGGAAGCGATGGCGCTATTCGTGTGTATATAAACCGCATCAAGCAGCTTTTACCGCATATGAGGATAGAAAATATCCGAGGCATAGGCTATAAACTTGTTTCGTAACCTTCGTCTGAGTATCTTTATATACTATCTTTTAACGGCAAGCGCTTTTTTGGGGATATTACACTATTTTTTGGCAGTTGTACAGGTTGAAAATGTTTTTTTGCTCGCTGTGATCTTATTGTCTTTGGTGGTTTTATCGGGAGTTATGATATCAAAACTCGCAATCGACCCCTTGGAGCAATACACCAGGAATCTGCAAAATCTCTCAAAAGAAACACTGCATGAGCTGAACCTTCCAATCAGCACTATTATGACAAATTCCCACATGCTTAAAAAGAATATGACGAACGAAAAAGATCTAAAGAGGATGTTGAGGATAGAGAGTGCCTGTGCGATGCTCTCACAAAGATACAACGAACTTGAATATATGATAAAAACGCAATCCAGACAAGAGATAAACGAAACCTTTGATTTAAAGACGCTTGTAAAGAACAGGGTGGATTTTTTGCAGCAGATATATCCTCATATACAATTCGAGCTTGACCTTCAAGATACGCAAATCACAAATGACAAAATAGGCCTGTCAAAAGTCATTGACAATATTATCGATAATGGGGTAAAATACTCGCCGATCTCAAACAAAATAGAGATAAAACTAAACGATTTTAAACTAAGTATCAAAGACTACGGTTGCGGTATGGATGAAGTTGAACTCATTCAGATATTTGACAACTACTATCAGGCGAATGAAAACATGCAGGGATTCGGAATAGGTCTGAGCATGGTAAAAAGATTTTGCGACACGCACGGAATACTTCTAAACATAAAATCAAAACCAAATGTCGGAACAACGCTGACACTGAAATTTAAGGATAATTAATGGAAACACAAAACCTGTTGGTATATGCAGAAAAAACACTTGATTACGGAGTGATGGGGGTCTTAATACTTATGAGTATTGTAACGCTTTGGCTTTTTATTGAGAGAATGATGTTTTACAAAAGCGTCAGAATTGATGATTATGAGCACAGAGACACTCTTGAGATGGACCTGACCGATAATATCGGTGTTATCAGTGCCATCGGCTCAAATGCTCCCTATGTAGGACTCCTTGGAACCGTTATAGGGATTATGCTTACATTTTATACGATGGGAGATGCGGGAGCCGTTGATGCCAAAAAGATCATGGTAGGACTTGCCCTTGCGCTTAAAGCTACCGCCATGGGACTTATAGTAGCAATGCCTGCCATTGTTACCTACACGATGCTGCTTCGTAAGGTTGAAAAGATACTTACCAGATACGATGTAGCCAGAGACAAAAAGTAAGCAGCTACCATGGGAAAATGCAAAAAACAAAGAAAGAGATTTGATGAGATAAATGTTATCCCGTTTATAGATATCATGCTTGTTCTTCTCGTGATGGTATTGACTACGGCTACCTTTATCAAACAGGGCGTGATCCCTGTCGAACTTCCACATGCCCAGACCTCGGCAAAAGAAGATATAGAAAAAGAGATAACAGTATATGTAAATGCCAAGGGTGAGCTCTTTTTTGAAAAAGAAAAAGTCACGCTCAAGGAGCTTGAAGAGAAACTCTCAACAATCTCAAAAGAGCAAACCGTCGTTTTAAGAAGTGACAAGGAATCAAGATTTCAGGATTTCGTCAGTGTTATGGATATCCTAAAACGTCTCAACCATGAACAGCTTTATATCGTTACAAAAGAGTAGCTAGTAGGCTTTGTCCAGAAGTTTAAATTTCCTGCTGCTGTTCTCATCCTCCGTTATTTCCCGGGCATGTGGAAACTCTCCGGTTTTTCCGGAGACCACGCTTACGTTCGAATCAAAATTCATCTTATCAATTTCTTCTATATCATGAAAAAGCGTACTGGCTATAAAAAATAAAACCATAATAACCACAACGCTTGCATATAAAAGCAAATAGTTTTTAATATGGCCTGTCTCAAAGGGATTTTGCATTGGTACTCTTTGTAATAATTTAAAAGGATTATAGTAAAAAGATGCTGACAACTTCATACATCTTCACTCCTTGGCAAAAGTTTTTTCACAGGCATTATAGCCGTATTCAATAAGCTCTTTTGATCTGTTAAACTCAAAGATACTGCACAGATTCCTTGGGATATCTATCTCTATATCCGGCGGATAGGCGGAGAGCTTCATTCTGGCTATCGTACTCTGCATGCTTTCAAAGGATTTATACGCTACTTGATACATCCCTATTTCTGTAACTATAGTACTAGGAATGGATATTTTATTAAAGTATTTTCTTATTTTTGATGGGATAATAGATTCCTCTTGCATATCTGTTTTCATATCTGTTTTAAAATGCTCATCTCTTGGTTCACCGCCGAGATTCACAGCAATGGTCAAATCGGTGTTATCATGAAAAGTGGGTGCGATAGGCACGGGATTCAATATCCCCCCGTCTAAGAGAAATTTTTCATTGTGCAGATAGGGAGTAAAAAAAAGGGGTAATGAGATGGACGCGCGAACGGCATTTAAAAGAGAGCCTTTATTTATCCACACCTCTTTTTCCGCGTCCACATCCGTAGCAACAGCCGTAAACTTAATAGGCATCTCTTCTATTTTACAATCACCGACCAGCTCATGCATCTTTTTCATAAGGGTGTCTCCCGACACAAGACCGCCTGTTCCCTTGAAATCCAAAAGCTTAAGCATATCAAGAACATCTACGCCCTCAAGCCATTTGACATAGATATCCAGTTTGCCCGCAGCATAAAACCCTCCGACCAAAGCACCCATGGAACAGCCCGAAATCGATTCTATCACATATCCGTGTTCCTCAAGCCATTTGATAACACCCACATGGGTCAGCCCTCTTGCTCCCCCGCTTCCAAGGACCAAAGAGACTCTTTTTTGTTTCATCTTCTCAACTTTCATAGACTTTACCTTTTTGTATTATCGGAATTGTGATCTCAAACTCTGCACCTCTTAGTTTATGACCCTTATACACATACTCTTTATTCCTGACCTCTATACTTCCGTGAAAGTGCTTGGTGACAATCTCATAGGAGATATATAGACCCAGCCCCGTTCCCGCTGCCTGCCCTTTGGTGCTGTAATAGGGCTCAAAAATCCTGCCGATGATATCTTCGTTTATACCGCCGCCGCTGTCTCTAAGAGAGAGTACTATTTTTTCATCATCACAGAAAATCTCGACAAAGAAACATCTGTACTTGGTGTTTGTCTCAACCATCGCATCTTTTGCATTGTTATATATATTTAAAAGAGCCTGGATTAAAAGGCTTTCATTTTGTACGATACTGCACTCCATAGAGCTCATGACAAGCTCAATGGAGTTGTTTTTATAGAGCTCTTTGGTCAGCTCATTCACTTTAACGATAGAATCTTCAATTGTAAATTCTGTCATATTCTTAATATTTGAATTGAAATAGTTTTTAAAATCATCGATTGTCTGCGATAGGTACTGGGACTGTCTGTTAATCTCCCGGCTCATAGCGCTGATATCTGCTACGTTTACATCTTTTCCCAACAGTAAAGAAGTTTCCATTTTCGCTATATTGAGAGAGATTATATTCAAAGGCTGTCTCCACTGATGCGCAATATTGCTGAGCATGGAGCCCACTGCCGCCATTTTTGACTGTGCCATGATCACCCTGTTTTGCTTGTCTATCTCATTCTTTTGGTCTGATATTTTTTTATTCATATCGTTTTTGGTAAGAAGCCACTGCTTTCTGAAACTGAGCAACAATACTCCAAAACCGATACTGACAATCACCAACACAGAGATCATTGCCAGATGAAAGAGCTCATCATAATTAAGGGTAAATGCCAGCTCTGCAGGATGGTTCTTTTCATAGATGAAACTCTCGACATCAAGATCTTCGCTCACAATTCCCAATAATTTATACACATTCACTATATCATCAAGCTGCTCGCAATCCAAATAACCTATAGTTCCATTCGCATGATACGCCAGCCGTTTCAAGCTCTCACCCTCTTTTATAAGCTGCAGCAGCGTTTTATTTTGGGTATTGTATTTACGGTAGATGAGTTCTGCTGTTTCTGAGATATGCTCAAACGCATATTCCCATCCCCTGAGAGTGGCTTCATAAAAATCTTTTGTAAGTTTTGGATTGTGCTTTATAAATTCTGATGAACCAAAAAGTATATCGCCGTAAAACTGGAATCCGTAGTCTTTGGGATCAAATATCTTGTACCCTACCCCCATATCCTCCAGACGTATCGGCTCATTCGACACATACGAAGCCATGGCATCGGTATTGCGGTTTATGAGGTCGTCCAAATTGAAACTGTGCGGCAGAATGTGCACATCTTTTTGTGTGATTCCCTTTGAAAACAGCATCGCCATTATAGAAGCTGTTCCGCGGGCATCATCGGTAAGCATGATGCGTTTGCCTTTTAAATCCGAGACACTGCTGATATTGCTATCGTCTCTGACTAAGAGCATCAGCGGAGATACTTGAAAGATGGCACCAAGAGCTACAATATCTTTGCCCTCAATCCTGTCAATGAGCAAAGAGGAGCGGCCTATTGCAAAATCCGCTTCTTTTTTCTCAATAACACCAGACAAGTCCGTGCCATACGTAAACTCTTTGAACTCGACATCTATCGCACGCTCTTTATAGTAGCCCCGCTCTTTGGCAATATAATAACCGCCAAACTGAAACTGATGCAGCCAGCTCAGCTGCAATACGACTTTTTGGGATGCGAATAAAGAAACCGATAAGAATAAAAGTAAAAGTATTGTTTTCATATGAGCAATTGTATCTTAGAAACAATCATTCTGTGGTTAATTATTTGGCAGGGTAAAAAAGAGTATTTTAAAGGGGAAACAAAGTCACCCGTAAAGGTGACTTTAAGAGGTATAAAAGGGGATTTACATCATCCCAGGCATGCCCTGCATCGCTGCATTCATCTCGTTGTTTGAAGGTTGTTCTTCCGGTATCTCATAAATTGCCGCTTCTGTTGTTAGAAGCAGACTTGAAACCGATGTAGCATTGATAAGTGCGACACGGGCAACTTTAAGAGGATCGATGATCCCTGCTTCGAACATATCCACATATTCGCCTGTTGCAGCGTTAAAACCTACGTTCTGATTTTCAGCAGATTCAACCGCGTTTACAACGACACCCGTATCATAACCGGCATTTTGGGCAATCTGTTTCATAGGTGCTTTTACAGCGCGAAGAATAATCTCACAACCGATTTTCTGGTCGCCTGAGAGTTCAAGCTTCACCTTTGCAGCAGCACGTACAAGCGCAGCGCCGCCACCGATGATAATACCCTCTTCCACCGCAGCTTTTGTTGCGCTCAGAGCATCGTCCACACGGTCTTTCTTCTCTTTCATCTCAGTCTCGGTCGCAGCACCCACTTTGATAACCGCTACACCGCCGCTGAGTTTTGCCAAACGCTCTTGAAGCTTCTCTTTGTCGTACTCAGAACTTGTCGCATCTATCTGAACTTTGATTTCAGAGATTCTGGCTTTTACAGCCTCTTGGGAACCTGCACCGTTTACGATTACCGTGTTGTCCTTGTCGATAACTACACGTGTAGCCTGACCGAGCATCTGAATATTTGCACCCTCAAGCGTATGTCCTGTTTCTTCGGCAATCACAGTTGCAGCGGTCAAGATTGCGATATCCTGCAGCATAGCTTTTCTTCTGTCGCCAAAACCTGGAGCTTTTACCGCAGAGATGTTCAAGATGCCGCGAAGTTTATTTACAACCAAAGTTGAAAGTGCTTCACCCTCAACATCTTCAGCGATGATAAGAAGAGGACGATTCGTCTTTTGAACCTGCTCCAGCACCGGCAGCAGATCTTTTAAAGAGGAGATTTTGCTATCAGCCAACAATATCCAAGGATTTTCAATCTCAGCTATCATCTTTTCGGCATTTGTAATAAAATACGGGCTTAAATAACCACGGTCAAACTGCATACCCTCAACAACCTCAAGCTCATCAGAGATACCCTTGGCTTCTTCAACGGTAATAACACCGTCTTGTCCTACCTTGTCCATAGCTTCGGCAATCATATCACCGATTGCACTGTCAGAGTTTGCCGAGATAGTTGCAACCTGGGCTATATCCTGCTTGCCGTTGACTGTTTTACTCGCTGCTTTTAGGTTGGCCAAAATCGCTTCACAAGCTTTGTCCATACCGCGTTTTACTTCAACCGGATTTGCTCCGGCGGTGATATTTCTAAGACCCTCCGAAAAGATAGCATTTGCCAAAACAGTAGCCGTAGTCGTCCCGTCACCCGCTTCATCAGCAGTATTGGAAGCCACTTGTTTTACAAGCTGCGCGCCCATATCTTCTAGTTTGTCTTTTAGCTCGATCTCTCTAGCAACAGAAACACCGTCTTTTGTGATTACCGGAGCACCGTAGCTTTTTTGGATGAGGACATTGCGACCGCGAGGCCCCATTGTCACTTTTACCGCATCTGTAAGTTTTGCAACACCGCGAGCCAATGCATTACGCGCATTGTCTGAAAATATAATTTCTTTTGCCATATCTTTAAATTCCTTAATTTTATTTTTCTAAATTATTAACCAATGATTCCAAAAATATCATCAACATCTAAAACTAAGTATTTTTCAGTACCCAGAGAAACCTCATTACCTGCATATTTGCCGAATAAAACCTGATTTCCACATGCCAGAACTGTTACTTCGGAACTTACTGCCACTACCTCACCGCGAGACGGTTTTTCCTTCGCATTATCAGGGATAATGATACCTGACATGGTAGTGTTTGTTTCCTCTACTCTTTTAACTAAAACTCTATTTCCCAATGGTTGAAAGTTCATACATTTCCTTATTGAATTTTAATATATTTTAATAGATGGGATTCTACCTGATGTTAAGTAAATTTTTGGTAAATCCAATCAACTTCATAAATTATTTAATGACAAAAGGAAAATAAAAGCTTTACGTAGATATAATTCCGACCTACAAATTAGATGTCAGGGTAGCTCAGCTGGTTAGAGCACTGGTCTCATAAGCCGGGGGTCGGGGGTTCAAGTCCCCCCTCTGACACCATCCATAAATATCACAATCACCGTACTTACATCAACTTTATATAAACGCCAATTCTAAAATCAAGTGCAATTTTCACCTAAATCAACTAGCTAACTTTCTGCTCATTTCACTGAAAAATACTTCATATGGAGTTTTATATCCAAGCACTTTTCTAGGTCTATGGTTAAGTATAATGCAAAGTTTCCACGCTCTCCAATAACCAATTTAAAATAATAAAAATATATACTCAACCCGATAGCAAATGCCAATGGCTTTAAAAAAGAACAAGTGTCCAGGCTATTTATAGAAATAGCAAGAATAAAAAGCCATATACTTTTATTACTCAATTGTTCCCTAGTTGCAGTAATCTCATTTTCTAGATTTTCTCTTCCAATTTTCAATACCTAAAACTTATTTTATTGCTTTTGTTTCTTTGACCATTCAATTAAATGTTGTTCTTTTTCAGCCCAAATTTTCTTTGCATTCTCAATCTTAATAAAATATTCCATTGCTAAAGTTGTGTTTTTTGGAATCCCAAATAATCCATCTCTATATAAAGCAGTTAAACTTTCTAATGCTCGTGGATTACCATTATCCGCAGCTAATTCCAAATACCTTAAACCATTTACTGAATCATGTAGTTTATTAAAATAAACACTTCCTATAAAAAACTGTGATTCTATTTTATAATACTCAGATATTTCATCAAGCTTTTTATTATTATCTGAATTTTTTTTAAGGTATTCAATAGAATTCTGATAGTTTCTATCATTATATGCATATGCTCCTTTTAGATAGTTTTGTGCGAATTTATTTGCTAAAGGTTGACTTTCACATGCAGTAAAAGATACAGAAGTCAATAATAAAATAAAGTAAATTATTTTCATTTAAACATCTCCAGCCATCAGCCTTGAAAGGCTAAAAATTTCTTTTTGTGTGTATTTCATAAAATTTCCTTTGTGTATAACGGTTGAATTAGCCAATAAATTGCCGCTAGGTAATTTATTGGCTACAACGTTTTATTATATATTTATTGTTCTAATACACCTAAAAGTGGAGTTGGTCATATATCCAAATACATGTTCTACTTTGACACGAACTTTTGATTTAACCGCATTATCTCTTTCTTGAGCATATGTGAGTGGTCTTGATCTGTACGCTTTTTCATGTACGAAGCTTTTACATTTTTTCAGCCAGAGATAGCGCTCTATTTTATCACTACGATAAGCACTGTCGGCAAACAGTCTATTGTCATGTTGATTGACAAGTTCTTCAAGTTTTTGAGAATCATGAAGTGATGCGCTTGAAGTTGCAAACTTTGTAATAATCTTTGTGCACGCATCTGCATTCACATGGTTTTTATATCCGAAGTGACGTTCTTTATTTTTTGTTGTCCATCTTGCCTCTGTATCTTTTTGAGAGAACTTTGCTGGATTATTTTCAAAGCTCTCAGGGATATTGTCTTGCTTGATAGCATTATTCTCTTCTCTGGTATTACGCTGTCTTGGAACATTTACAAAGGATGCATCTACGATACTTCCTTCTTTAGTATTATAAAGCTCTTGACCTAGCATATACAACCGATAATTATAAACCATTTTTGGAACTTACATATAAGATTGTGAAAGAAAGTTTTGAGCCATATTCTTATGCTTTAAGTATTAAATAAAATTATAAAATATTATTCAGATTCAGTTCATATCACATATCGCAAATTTATTTTCCCTGCTCCCCCCCCTAGTATTGCACAAAATTTTCAAGCAGTTCATTGTGGACGAGGGTGTTGGTTGCGACGAGGACATTGTCACTGAACATGTAGGGCTTTGCATATCCGTTTGTGATTTTTCCTCCCGCTTCTTGCACAATCAGGATTCCCGCGGCGACATCCCACGGTTTGAGGTTGCACTCATAATACACATCGAATTTTCCTTGGGCTAAATAACACATGTCAAGTGAGGCTGAACCAAGTCTTC
Source organism: bacterium (assembly GCA_018825665.1). Classification (GTDB taxonomy): domain Bacteria; phylum Campylobacterota; class Campylobacteria; order Campylobacterales; family Sulfurimonadaceae; genus Sulfurimonas. Next base: position 16,647 of record JAHJEG010000047.1, read on the forward strand.
TGATATCACGGGTAATGGGCAGAAGGTTTGAGATATTTTTTAGCACCCATTCATAGTCTTTGCCGCGTTGAACTTTTGTGTAAGGAAAGCCGGTTGCTACGAGGGATTGCTGAAGGGAGGTTTGGGTTGAGACATGAAGAGCCTTGCCATTGAGGTACGCACCCTTGCCTGCATCTGCGCGAAAACACTCCTCTAGCACGGGGTTATAGACAAGTGCCGCAACAGGTACGCCCTCTTTCCACATGCCTATAGAAATGGCACAGTGTTCTATGCCGTGCACGAAATTCGTCGTTCCGTCAATAGGGTCTATATAAATCGCTCTGGAGGGATAATGCATCTCTTTTGTGTTTTCTTCGCCCACCAGCACATACTCAGGGAATTTTTCTTTGAGTTTTAGACTCAAGTGCTTTTCAATGGCCACATCATACTCGGTGACCAAATCGACCGTACCCTTATATTTCACATCCTGATTGGAATAGAACCCTTCCAAAAAAAGATCCCTGCACTCAAGCGCTATCTCATAAAGCTGCTCCGATAATAACATACACTCTCCTCCCCGTACAACTTTTTTCATTGTGCCATTGTACTTTCTTCAAACCCTTTCTTTGATTAAAACTTATACGCTGTTTTTCTGCTCCCGTATCCTTTTTATGTTATTATCGCGCTAAATTTAACCTAATTGGCGGCACATGAAAAAACGAACAAAAATTTTGGCTACAGTTGGTCCTGCTTCTGATTCGCTTGAGATGCTCGAAGCTCTTATCCATGCGGGCGTTAATGTCTTTCGTCTTAATTTTTCTCACGGCACACACGACTACCATTACGGGGTCTTACAAAAAATCCGTCAGGCAGAAAAGAATACGGGACTTCTTACAGGAGTATTGCAGGATATCAGCGGCCCGAAAATCCGTGTCGGAGCTCTTGAATCATCTTTTCATCTTGAAGAAAACGACATCATCGAATTTGTAAAAGACGATATCATTGGACATCAGGTGACCCAGCACAGCTACAGAACATGTATAAACCAGCCGAGTATTTTAGGGCAGTTGCAAGTAAATGATTATATCTACCTCTATGACGGGATGATCCGTACACGTGTGATAGAAGTTTCTTCTGAAGCTATCAGCGTAAGGGTTGAAAACAGCGGAATCCTATCCTCTAAAAAGGGCGTGAATTTTCCAAACACCCGTTTAGGCATAGATGTCCTTACCGCAAAAGACAAAGAAGATATGCTTTGGGGGATAAAAAACGATATTGATTTTATGGCCATATCTTTTGTGCAGGATGCGGAGGATATGATTGAGGCTAGAAAAATCATCACGGACAACAAGGGTTCGGTTCAGCTTTATGCGAAGATTGAGAAGTTTGACGCTGTTGAAAATATTGACGCTATTCTCAAAGCCAGTGACGGGATAATGGTCGCACGCGGTGATTTGGGGATAGAAGTACCCTTTTATGAGGTTCCTACCCTGCAAAAGATGCTGATAAAAAAAGCCAACGAAGCGTCCAAGCCCGTCATAACCGCGACGCAGATGCTTCTTTCTATGACAGATAAAGAGCGTGCCACCCGTGCCGAGATCAGCGATATCGCTAATGCCGTTTTAGACGGGACAGATGTTGTGATGCTCTCAGAAGAGAGCGCCGTCGGACAGTACCCTGTTTTGGCGGTCAAAACAATGGTGCAGGCTATTCAGGGAGCGGAAAAGATTTATCCGTTTAATAAATTCAACAAGTTTAAGAGACAGGATGTCACGGACAGTATAAACGAATCAGCCGTAAAACTGTGTGAAGACGTAGAAGCCTGGGGCATCATAGGGCTTACAGCCTCCGGTGCCTCTGTTAGAAAAATCGCCAGATACAGACCCCGCCGCGATATTTACGCGGTGACGCACAGCTTAAAAATTGCAAGGTTTCTCACGATTTGCTGGGGTGTTGTACCTGCTTTTTTGGTTGAAGAGGACTCTTTGGGGCAAATGATGAGCAAGGTGATGGACCAAGGGCTCAAACGCAAGGTTCTTAAACTTGACAAAAGCTATATATTGACCGCAGGAGACCCTATCGGCATCTCCGGCACTACCAATATGATACGCTTGCTTCGTCAGCGTGAAATGGAGTTTTTCCGTTCTCTAAAGAGCGATGAGAACAGATATATCCCTTCTTGACACCTTAGAATTAAAGTTATATAATAGTTATACTTGATTTTTAAAGGGGTTTATATGTTAGATCCTATTTTACTTCGTATAGCCAAGAATGCGATTCTTAGCAGATTTTATAAGAGCAGTATCATAAACAGGGGTAAACTTTTTGGTGAGTACCCCTTTTTAAATACGATGGGTGCGTGCTTCGTCACACTTCATACAAACCATGACCTTCGCGGCTGCATAGGTTCTATAGTTGCCCATACCTCTTTGCTTGAGGACCTTATACAAAATTCTGTTTCTGCCGCTTTTAATGATCCGAGATTTGCTCCACTTGAGAGCAGTGAACTCTCAAGTCTCAGAATTGAAGTATCTGTTTTGAGCAAACCTGAACTTTTGGAATACGCTGATTTTGATGAGCTCCTGAAAAAAGTCAGACCTTCTGTAGATGGCCTGATCTTAAAGTATGGCGGATATCAGGGGACGTTTTTGCCTCAGGTCTGGGAGCAGCTTCCACATGCCGAGGATTTTTTGGAGCATCTGAGTGTAAAAGCGGGTGCCGATCCCTCTATATACGCCAGAAATCCGAGTATTTACAGATATACGGTTGATGCCATAGAGGAGGATTTTGATGCAATACTACCGCTATAAGAATGAAAATGCCATTGTTTGTCTTTTGTGCAAGCATTACTGCACGCTCAAAAAGGATTCACACGGGATTTGCGGTGTGAATTTCAACATAGACTCCAAGCTCGTGAACAAGACCTATTCCCATCCGAGTGCCGTTCATATAGATCCAATCGAGAAAAAACCCCTCTATCATTTCCTCCCCTCATCTACTTCCCTCTCGATTGGAACCGTGGGGTGTAACTTTAGATGCCCGTTTTGTCAAAACTATTCAATTTCACAGACTTCAAACGTTGATGAGAGTATCGTCTATACTCCAAGAGACATCGTGGACCTTGCCCTCAAATACAATACCAAAAGCATCAGCTACACCTACAATGAGCCGACCATCTGGTACCCTTATGCAAAAGATATCGGCATCCTGGCCAAAGAATACGGGATAAAAAATGTATTTGTTTCCAGCGGATACGAGTCGCATGAAGTTTTAGAGGATATGAAGTCCTGGGTGGATGCCGCAAATATCGACCTTAAGAGTTTTTCGCACGATTATTACAAAAAGGTGCTAAAAACAGACCTGGACGGAGTGTTGGAATCACTCATCGAATTTGCCAAAAGCGATATATGGCTTGAAATCACCACTTTGCTGATTCCGGATATCAACGACGGCGAAGAAGAGATACATAAGATGGCAGAGTTTATCTCTACAAAACTCGGAGTCGACATACCTTGGCATTTCAGCGCTTTTCATCCGGACTATAAAATGCTCGATACTCCAAGCACCTCCCTCCAAAGCATGGAAAGAGCCAAAAAAATTGCAAAAAGTCACGGTATAAAATATGTATATCTTGGCAATATTCAAAACGACAGCAGTACCTATTGTTCCAATTGCGGTATGAAACTTATAGATAGAAACGGATTCAGTTCCGGCATGCCAAACATGGAGGACGGAAAATGTATGGCATGTGGAAGTACGATCAAAGGAGTCTGGTCATGAAAAGAGAGATGAGCGTAGCCGGTGCTTTTTATCCGGCGAGAGATACCGAACTTGAGAGATATTTTGAGCATTTCAACACAATTTATGATGAAAGCCATAAACTGCCAAATATCAGATGCAAGGCCGTGATAGTTCCACATGCCGGATATATCTATTCGGGATATACCGCCAACATCGCTTACCGCCTTTTACAAAACACGAAGATTAAAGAATTTGTGGTCATAGGGCCCTCGCATAGAATCGGATTCAACGGAGTAAGCATGTGTCAGGCAAGCAGCTACAGCACTCCATTTGGAGACATCCCTGCAGCATCCGCACTCAGACAAGAGCTCCATGATACATTCAAACTCAACAGCCTGATTCCACATGCCGAACATTCGACAGAAGTTCAATTCCCTTTTTTGAAATACTATATGCCTGATGTCAATATCCTTGAGCTTATTTACGGCAAAGAAGATCCCGGTTTTATATCTGAGATAATAGATTTTGTCTTAGGCAAAGAAGATACGGGGGTCATCATCAGTACAGACCTGAGCCACTTCTACGATCTTCAAGACGCGAACAAACTCGACCGCATCTGTTTAAATGCGATAGATACACTCAATCCTGCCTTACTTCATAACGGCTGTGAGGCATGTGGAGAAATCGGTATAGAGGCTATGCTCCTGAGTGCAAAAACACTCAATCTGCAGACTCAGATACTTGATTACAGAACAAGCGCAGATGCAAGCCATGATTCGCAAAAAGTGGTTGGTTATGTGAGTGCCTGTTTTTATTAAAACTCAGACAATCCATTCCTGCCAGGCAAAACTTTTAAAAATATCTTGAAATGTCTCATCCAGAGCTGCAATCACCGTGATATCCGCACCGCTGTGGGGATGCCTGAATTTTAATGAAGATGCGTGCAGAAGCATTCTGTGGCAGTCGTATTGCTGTCTTATAAACTTGTTATGTTCTCCGCGGCCGTATTTGGTATCTCCCAAAAGATGATGCGATATATGTTTCATATGTCTTCGTATCTGATGTTTTCGCCCGCTGCGTGGCAAGACCTCAAGCAGTGAGTATCTGGTCTTCTCATAACGGCCTGTGGCATGTGGAAGTTCAACTTTTGCAAGTCTGGTATATTCCGTGAGCGCTTCTTGGGGCTCTTTGTCCTCTTTTGCATTTTTATCGGCTATCTTGTCAAGTTTCACGCTTAAGGGGTGCTCTATTATCCCAGATTCCTGTGTGTAGCCACGCACTACGGCAAGATATTTTTTTTCTATAGTGTGCTCTTGAAACTGCTCCGACATCAGTCTCGCGCTCTCTTTATCAAGCGCAAACAACAGCACGCCGGAAGTAGGTTTGTCCAGGCGGTGCACCGGGTAGACATATTTGCCTATCTGGTCGCGGATAATCTTCATGGCAAAATATATCTCATGCCTGTCTATCATAGACTTATGCACCAGCAAGCCGCTCGGCTTATTTACAATTACGAGATATTCGTCCTGATATATTATTTCTAATTCATAATCTTTGTACATGCCGAAATAGTATCATATTTAGAGTATAATTTTTTATGAAAAAAACAAATATATTTGAATCCATACCCCCAAAGATACAAGAGGAACTTTTTGAAGAGATTCTCTCAAATGAGCATATTGTGATAGAGAGGATTGTTTCCTACGGACACACCTCGCCAAAATCGGGCTGGTACAACCAGGAGAGAGATGAATGGGTTATGGTTTTGGAGGGGGAAGCGGTGCTTTGCTTTGAAGACGAAAAAGAGCTCAGACTCAAAGCGGGAGATTATCTCAATATCCCTGCACATACAAAGCACAAGGTCTCATGGACAAAACCTGAATGCAAAACCGTATGGCTGGCGATTCATTACCAGCCTCGATAGATTACTTAGGGTCTCTTTTAGTAGTTTTTCTCTTTTTGGTCGTACTCTTTTTTACAGGCGAGGCTTTTGCAGGTGTCGCTGCCCTTTTGTTTGAAGAGAACTTTCTCTCTTTTTTATGAGGATTTTTATTTGCCGCTTTATGTTCGGCTTTTAACTTGATATCTTCTCTGTCTGCTCTTCGTATTGTAGGATCTGGTTCAAACCCCTCAACTGTCTCTTTTGGAATTTTAAGACCGATAACCCTTTCAATCTCTTTGATATCATATTTTTCATAAATATCTATCAGCGATATCGCCTCACCCTCACGCCCAGCACGACCCGTTCGCCCCACTCTGTGGACGTAGTCTTCTGGAACCGAGGGGAGTTCATAGTTGATCACATACGGTAATTCTTCTATATCCAGACCTCTTGAAGCGATATCCGTGGCTACGAGGACTTTTATAGTCCCGTCTTTGAACTGGCTGAGTGTTTTTAAACGCGCCGCCTGCGTTTTATCACCATGGATTACCCCGCATTTTAAACCGTCTTTTTTGAGCTCTATTGCCAAAGCATCCGCACTGACTTTTGTTCTTGTAAAGACCAGCACCTGTCTAAAGTTGCGTGAACCAATGATATAAGCCAGGAGAGCCGCTTTTCTGTCCGTATCCACAAGATACGCGATTTGATTGATGGTATCCACAGTGGAGTTTTTCTTCGAAGCTTCTATAAAGGCCGGCTTGGTGAGTAAAAGTTTGGATATCTTTCTTACCTTGTCGCTGTATGTGGCTGAAAAAAGCAGGGTCTGATGGCGTTTTGGCAAAAGCGGATGGATTTTTCTTATCTCTTTTGCAAATCCCATATCCAGCATTCTGTCCGCTTCGTCCAGAACAAATATTTCCACCTTGGAGACATCCAGCCCTTTTTCCACATGCTCAAGAAATCTTCCGGGAGTAGCGATAACGATATCTACCCCTTTTTTAAGTGACTTCTGCTGGGAATCCAAATCTTTTCCGCCCACGAGAATCGTACAGCTGACATCCATATATTTTGCATAATTTTTCACATCATCAAAGATCTGTATAGAAAGTTCGCGTGTCGGAGACAGGATGACGCCCCGGATGGCTTTGTTCTCATCGGAGCTTGTGTTTCTTAGTCTCTGCAAAAGCGGCAGTGCAAAAGCAGCCGTCTTTCCCGTTCCTGTTTGTGCTGTAGCAAAGATATCTTCTTTTGCCAAGACTAAAGGTATAGCCCTTTTTTGAATACTTGTAGGATCCGTATAACCCAAATCCCTAATAGCACCAAGCAGCGGTTTCATAACCCCTAATTTTTCAAATGACATAATGGCATAACCTTTTAAAATAGTTATGCAATTTTAGCATATTATTAAAGATATAAGTTGTATGTCGATATAATCCTCTTATATTTAAAAATGAGTCTCATAATGATTAGAAAAACTCTTAAAAAGACAAGCAAAAGCGAAAGATTAAAAACATTTTTAGAAAAATACAATATCCCCAGAGAATATTTAGCCGCAAATAGAAGAATGGTTTCCAGAGCCGTTCTTTTGGGAGTGTTCATAGCCTTCATCCCTATGCCCTTTCAGATGCTAGCAGTGCTCGCATTTATTCCGTTTTTTCGCTTTAATGTACCTATAGGGCTTGCGATGTGCTGGCTGAGCAACCCTTTTACAATGCCGCCGATGTACTATATAGAGTATCTGACCGGGAGTTTTATTCTTAGAATGGAGATAGAACCTGTTGAGATGACGATGGAGTGGTTTAGCAAAAATATTGATAATATTTTCATACCCCTGTATTTCGGGACGCTTGTCTATTCCGTCTTTGGATCACTCCTGGCGTACTGGGCCGTCAACCATTTTTGGAAATCTTCCGTTCACAGAGACAAAAAACTCCACCGCGACGACAGACTCTAATCCTAGCCTAAAAAATTCAGTTCATTGAACTGGGTAAAATAAACAAAAATCAAAACTATCCAGACAAGTATGATAGCACTATGTTTAAGTAAAAAAGAGAGTTTTCCTGTTTTATGCCTGAAGAGTGACATACTGAGACTCATCCCCACAAAACCGCCAAGAAGGGACAAGAGATGAAGTGTGTTTTCGGGAACTCTTTTTCCCCCTATTCTGGCTTTGAACTTATCAAAGGTCATAAGCACAAAACTCGCCACATTGATACCTATAAAATAGATGAGTATAAATTTTTGCATTATCTGTTCGTTTTTTTACTTTTTGCGTCAAAATAGAACCAGGCGATAAGACAAGAGAGGCTCATCCCCAGGCTCAGTACCTGACCGAAGGTTATCGCATTACAGCAGATATAGCCTATCTGCACATCAGGCGCACGGTAGATCTCTGCCAAAAATCTAAAGATGCCGTAACTTATAGCGTATACCAAAATAAGCTCTCCGCTGAATCTCTGGTATTTTCTGTAAAGGTAGACAACTCCAAAAACACCAAAACCTTCCAGAACAGCTTCATAGAGCTGTGAGGGATGACGAAGGATACCCTCTACATAGATTCCCCAGGCCACATCCGTCTCACGCCCTATAAGTTCCTGATTTAAAAAATTTCCGATGCGTCCAAATACAAAGGCAAGAGGAACACTGATTGCCACCAGGTCCATCAGTTTTCCAAAAGAGACCTTGTGTCTGTTTGAGTAAAGATAGGTCCCTATTATAAACCCAAGAACCGCACCATGGTAGCTCATCCCCCTTATACCGACAAACTCTCCGTTTATAAAAGGGTTGAATATCTGCCAGGGGTGGGAGAGATAGTACAGTGTCTGCGTATCGTAAAAAAGGATGTATCCCAGTCTTGCACCGAGAATCACCCCTATTTCAACATAAATAAAATATATATCCAACTGTGAATTTTTGAAATCCAGCTTGTCTCTTTTAATAAAATACTTGCCTATATACAGAGCGCTTACAAGGGCTAAGACGTACATCATCCCGTACCAGTGAACCGGAAATGAAAATATATGAAAAGCTACGGGGTTGAAGGTCTCATATATGTGATTCCAGCTGTTGTTTGGCATAAACACTATTTCCTTAGAGCTTCTGCTATAAGCTCAATAGGGTTTTTAAATACGGTTTGAACACCTGCATTGCTCATGGAGTTGTTTATCTGCATGCGACAGGCGCTGCACTCGGCTGTAACGATATCCGCTCCCGTATTTTCTATCATAGCCGCCTTTGGAACACCGGCTGCTTTTGCAAAATGATATTTTTCCGTCTGCATGGTAATACCGCCAAAACCGCAACAGGCATTCGGGTCACTCATCTCAACTATTTTATAGTTTTGACGAACCAGATTTCTTGGTTCCTGATAAATCCCCTGCATCTTTCTTGCATGACAAGGGTCATGGTAGGTCACAATTTTCACATCTTTCTTTTTGGAAGCTAAAAGGTGCTCCAGGTGCGTATGGTGCTGGAGCCACTCTGTAGCCATAAATATTTTGCTTTTTATCTTTTTGGCTCGCTCATACCACTCCGGCTGGTCATGAAAATAATGTTCGTAGTCGATTTTAAGCATGGCGCTGCAGGTAGCTTCTGGAACTATTATCGCCTCTATATCATCGCCGAAACTCTCAAAGTATTTGATATTGTGCTTGGCGTTTGCATCCACCGTATCAAAATCACCCGTAAAATATGCAGGTGCGGAACAGCATTTTTGGTCTTTTGCCAAAAACGCATCAATTTCCAAAGCCTTAAGTATCTCCAAAAGTCCATTCCCGATATCCACATAGTTATAATTCCCCAGACAACCTATAAAAATAGCTACTTTTCTTTTCCCGCCATTATTTATATTTTCCTCATGTGAATTTAAAAATGATGTTTTTCTAAGACTTGGCAACAATCTGTCTGTTTTTATCATCGGCAGATTCAGGCGTGAGTTCATGGAGTCGATCTCTGCTTTTATTTTAAATCCGCAGGTCTGAAATGTCCAGCCTAGTTTAAAAGCCAAATCATTCAGCCATCTGTGACGAAGAAGTAAGAAGAAGGCTTTTTTATACCAGGCGATACCGAATTTTTTGGCTATGTCTGAGCGCACCTGCTCTATTATCATATCCGTAGGCAGTGCTTTTGGACATACGTCTACACAATTTGTACATAAAAAACAGCTCTCAAAAATATCTTTTGCATTTTTATCCAGCTCCAGTTTTCCCTTATGATACGCGCCAAGCAGATCTATAAAACCACGAGGAGAGGTTACCTCATCCGGGTTGACATTGTGTATAGTACACACGGGAATACACTTTCCGCACTTGACACAGGCATCCGAAATTTCACTAAAATTGAAAATATCTTCTGGTTTTACTGACATATCTACACCGTTTTAGAAAATGTTTTTGAACTTGCGGCATGGCGCTTCATATATGCATCAAAGGGCATTGCTATGTTGCGTATAAGCAAGGTTCCCGTTTCGCTGCACTCTATGTGCTCCTCATCCATGTGCAGGAGTTCTTCTTGCGCAAAAGGTTTAAGCGCTTCAATCGCGTCTGCAAAATAGCTTTTGAACTCTATGTTGAAGAGTTTTTCAAATCTTTTTATATCAAGCTTGAAATTGCTCATAAGCTCCATAATGACATACTGGCGTATCTGGTCATCCTCATTGAGGACAACTCCCCGCTCAAACGGAAGCTTGCCCGCATCTATGGCAGCTTCATACTCACTCATATCCTTGAAGTTTTGGGCATAGTAGTCCACACCCTCGCCTATAGATGTAAGTCCGACACCGATGAGATCAGCTCCGCCCTTTGTTGTATAGCCTTGGAAATTTCTATGCAGCTCACCTTTTTCTATCGCCTTGAAGAGTTCATCTTCAGGTTTTGCAAAATGGTCCATCCCTATCATCCTGTAGCCGTGTGAGGTCAGAAAATCTATAGTGTACTGCATGATGTGAAGCTTTTCGTCAGGAAGAGGAAGAGTTGTTTCATCTATCTTGCGCATAGTCTTTTTCAGCCATGGAACATGCGCATAATTAAAGACGGCAAATCTGTCCGGATTAAGTGTAAGGGCAAGGGCAAGTGTCTCTTTAAAAGTCTCCAGAGTCTGAAACGGCAAGCCGTAGATAAGGTCGACGTTGACGGAGACCATATTGTACTTTCTTGCCAGGTCCATTGCATTCTTGGTCATCTCATAAGGCTGCACACGGTGGACGGCCACTTGAACTTTTTCATTGAAGTCTTGAATACCGAAGCTCACGCGGTTGAATCCTGCCTCGCTCATCACCTTCATCTGCGCTTCGTCTATGTGTCTTGGGTCAATCTCACAGCTGACCTCGGCACCCTCTATAAAGTTTGGAAAAAAGGATTGTATCTCCTCAATAATTTCTTTGAGCTGGGGAGCACTGAAAAACGTAGGTGTCCCTCCGCCAAAGTGCATCTGAATCACTTTGCGATTGCAGTCAAGGTGTTTTGAGAGAATTTTCAGTTCTCTTTTTAAATACTCCATATAGCGGAGCATCTTGTCCTCTTTGGACGTAAAGACAACATTACAGCCGCAGAAATAACAGGCATTTCTGCAAAACGGCAAATGAAAATAAAGGCTTAAGGGACGCGAAGCATCCTGCCCTTCGAGTTTTTTAAGATAAGTATCGTACTCGTAAGTGTCACTAAATTCTAATGCGGTAGGATAACTTGTATATCGGGGACCCGGTTTTGAGTACTTTGTAAATTTTGCAAAATCTAACATTTTAATCCATTTTATCATATAGTTCAACCATCCTGAACTTGAGCGGAAAGGGCTGAATGTTTTAAGTTTTCAAATAGCGAAAAAATTGTTACGATTATCTCCAAAAAGTGTTGAAGAAGCGATTAATTTTTTTTATTAGGAATATGTTTTAGAGAATAGTTTTATCAAATGCTCAATATACTTGCTGCTGAGCTTCTCTTTATACTCTTTTTTCATTACTTTAAGTGTCTCAAATGCATTCTTTTTGTCATGAAAACTTCTTTCACTCGTCATAGCGTCAAAGATATCGCATACGGTTATTATCTGGGTAAAATTGGAGATCCGCTGCCCTTTTAGTCCATCGGGATACCCTGTTCCATCCAAATATTCATGATGATGCAAGATAGCATCCAAAATGCTTGTATCGTTTATTTTCATCTCCTGTGCCATTGAATAGCTTGAAAATGAGTGCGTTTTGATATACTCATACTCACTGCTTCTGAGCTTGCCCCTTTTTTCATAAAGAGTACTGTCTATATCCCTTTTTCCTATATCATGCAAAAGTGCGGCTTTGCCGAGCAGCTTCATCTGCAGTATGGAATATTGAAGATGATTTGCAAGCCCCAGCGACAAAACCATCACATTCGTACAATGGAATTCATGCCTGTTTTTACGACAGAGAATATCAAGCGTTGCATGAAAGACAGAAGCATCTTTTTTAAGAGATAAAATATATGCCCTAATCAATTCGTCGATACACTCCTGATTGATATCAGCTCCGGCATCAAAAAATTTCTTCATCACTTCTGCAATACTGAAATAAATCACCTTTGCATTTTCCTCGACATTATCCTTCTGCTCAAAATAACCCGATGCGATTTCATCGCAGTCTATGACAACATTTTCAACAATGAGTTCATCCTCATCACGCGCAACCAACTTGAGGTACTTCTCATGCTCAGTGGATTTTACGTAATGACTATCCGTATTTTTAAGCAGTTTGACATCCTGCTCGCTTATCAATGTCCCTGCGGAGATGATAATCACAAAATCTTTGAATCTTTGCACATAACAGTCAAATTCCAGAGTGTCACCGACTTTTATATACGATACATTTATCGGTTTATATGAATCCGTAATCGCGACCTGTGTTATTTTTTTCATTTATCTTCCGCTCTTTTTATTTGTCAAATTTTCCTGCCAATCTTTTATAGACATCCGAGCTTGCCAATAATTGCGCATGATTTCCACATGCCACAATCATCCCTTTTTGCATGACGAGTATTTTGTCCGCATGTTCAATCGTACTGAGTCTGTGGGCAATCGTTATGGTAATCTTATCTTTTGTATATTCATCGAGAGCTTTTTGTATCCTTTTTTCACTTTCATTATCCAGGGCAGATGTCGCCTCGTCAAAAAGCAGAAGGGACGAGTGCTTGTAAATCGCTCTGGCAATCGCTATACGCTGGCGCTGACCGCCGGAGAGATTTGTTCCGAATTCATCCATATTCGTGTAGATGCCATCATCAAGCGAAGAGACAAAAGAGCTTGCATCCGCCAATCTTAAAGCTTCATACACTTTTTCTTCATCAATCTCCTGTCCATAAGCCACATTCGCGGCAAGAGTATCCTGAAAGATATAAATTCTTTGCGAGACCAGGGATATATGATGCTTTAGAGATACCTGATTAAATTCTTTGATATCTGTTTTATTGATCAGGACCTGCCCCTTGTCGGGATCATAAAATCGAAGAAGCATATTTATAAATGTAGATTTTCCCCCTCCGCTATCCCCGACCAAAGCTATATTCTCTCCCTGGTTTATCTCAATATTCACATCTTTTAGGGCATACGAATCCAAATATCTGAGAGTGACGTCTTTAAATTCCACATGCCGGATATTTTCTTCCAAAAGTTTTGTGCCATCCTTTATGCGGCTTCTTGTATCTAAAATCTCAAATACTCTCTCGCTCGCGGCAACTGCGTCCTGAATCTTCGAATAAATCGATCCTATGCGGCGGATCGGCTGAAACACAAGTCCGACAGCCGTCAAAAATGCCGTAAACTCCCCCACACTCATTTTACCGTCATACACTTCCCGTCCGCCGACAAAGATAACTGCAGCAAGACCTGCCGCCCCGATAATCTCCATCATAGGAGATACGATCTCTCCGACATAGACCGACTTCATATTGATCTTGAAAAACTGCCAATTCTGTACGCTGAAACGCTCTAGTTCATATTTTTCCGTGGCATTTGCCTTGATAATCTCGGAATTGTTGAACACCTCCGTGAGTCGGGTCACAACATCGGCATTCTTTGCCTGTGAACGGTGCGAATATTTTTTAAGTTTTTTGGCGATAAAGATAAGGGGATAAATCACAAGAGGCACAACAATCAGTGAGTAAAAAGCCAAAGTAGCATTTAAATACACGACATAGCCTATAAGCGCCGCCACGGTCAAGCTCTCACGAAACAGTTCGGGGAGCATATTTGAGACAAAATACTGGATCCTGTTTATATCGTTCGTAACACGGGAGATAAGCTCTCCGCTGCGGTTAAGATACAAAAATGTCATATCCAGGTTTATGATCTTATCCAGCAGCATCTCACGAAACCTGCTGACAATATGCTGACCGATATAGTTCATATAGACCGACTGAACATAACGCCCGATGGCCTTAAAAAAATAGATGCCGATAAGCCCGAAGGGGATAAGATAAAGCATCTCCTCTTTGCGGGCGATAAACATCTCATCCATCAAAGGTTTCATGATATGTGCAGTTGCTGCCGTAGCACTTACAGTCAATAGTATTCCGATAAGCACTAAAAAATATTGTACTTTATACTCTTTTATATAGGGCCAATAACGTTTAAAAATTTTATTCAAATATCTTCCTGCTTCGATGTCTATTTATGAGATTGTACCAAATACTCTGTAACTGCGAGCGTCGCCTTGTAATATTCCTGACATTTTTTTTGCTCGTCACTCACAGCTTTGGTATCTTTAAATCCGCCGTCTTTTGCCATTATAACACCTGCATCATTAAAGCCGCAATGTAGAGCCGATTTATCCAGCAAAGAAGTGCCGATGGCTGTATAATCTTGGTCATAGAGGCTCAGATTGTAAAGCGTAGGAAAGATATCTTTATGAGAGGAGGCCAGGCTCGTGTCTATTGCTTCTTTTGGTTTTAAATCTTCGGGCATGTAGATGTAAAAGGGAACCTTTTTCGTTTGCGTATAATGGTCGTCGTAGCGCATAATTCCCTCAACCGTGTTATTGTCTGCAGTTATTGCCACAAATGTATCTTTTGAAAGTTTGGAACCCTTCACCTCGTCCAAAAATTTTCCTGCCATATCAAGGGCATAGGCGTAATCTTTAAATCTTTGTGAGGCCAAATCCAAATCGCCTGTGATATGTTCTTTTAAATCTTGTGACATTTTCAGAGAGTTGGATTGATAGTCGCCTGGGACGGTGTATGGGGGATGATTGTTTGTTGTCAGAATAAATATAAACTGGGGCTTTGTGGCATTTTTGAGCTTTTCATAAACGTAATTATACACATACCCGTCAAATATGCCCCAATCATGGGAAATCGACTTGGCATCCCTGCCTAAAGCGCTCGCAATGCTTGCCTTGCCCTCAACTTTCTCAAAGCCCTGTCTTGAGACAAAACTGCCGATATTCCTCCATGAAAGGTCACCGCCATAGACAAAACTCGTCTCATATCCTGCATCCTGATACACCTTTGCCGAGGCTTGCTTAAAGGAGGTATTAAGATATTCGCTCTGAGCAAAAGAGGTTGAATTCGGGCGGGCCGTAATATTTAAGAGAACCGGTTCCAAAGAAACGATGGTACCGTTGGAGCTTGAGATAAAATTTGTAAAAAGCGTATCCTCTTTAAAATGTTTTTCAAGCCTGCCCATAATATTGAAACTCTCACTTTGATACGCAAGCACAGGCATGCCAAAACTCTCAACCATCACAAGGACAACATGGGGATTTCTTTTGTAGAGCATTTCATTTTTAGAGGTTTTATATCTGAGATTGTTGAGCAGATTGACTCTGTCTATATCTTTGTTTGCGGTATGTATCTCAAAGGCTTTATCAATCTTTGAGGCGAAGCCCGATTGTTTAATCAAGTCATACTTTCCCGATTTACTCTTTGCATACTGCTCGTACGAGTTGAGCATGGCGTATCCCGCTGTTTGGGGCAGTTTGTTTATAAACGGGTCGGCACTCACATCGGGGATATCTTTTGCAAGCGGGAAAAGACCTACAGAACCGCGCCCTACAAGTCCTACAAGAGCGATAACCGCCAAAAAGAACAAGGCCTGTTTTGCAAGGTTATAGGTGGCCAAAGAAGTTTCTCTTTGTTTGAGTATTTTAAAGATAAGCGTATATAAAAATGTAAAAAATGCGGCGACCATAAAAAACAGCAATGCTACATTGTAGTTCGCCAAGGCTGTGTGTATCAAAGCCTCCGTATCATCATCAAAGACACCGAATATCATAAGGGTAGAGTGTTCCGCAAAATAGGAAAAATAAGTCAGATCCGCAAAGGTCAGGAAGAATAAAACAGTAAAGAAGAAAACAAAATAGATTCTGAAAAACGGGTAAAGATATTTCTGGATAAATCTCAGATTTAAGACCCAGACCAGAAAAACGATAAGTACCGCCAGAGAGAAAACATAGGCCAATACACTGGCATCAAGCCTCATTCCAAGCCAAAACGTGTTTATAAGCTCCATCATCGTGTACACGGATGAAGAGCCGTAGTTCAAAAACAGGTACACCCTAAAGGCGGACATAATCGTCAAAACGACCAGAAACAATCTTAAAAACGAAACAAGTAAACGGACCAAAAAGGTAAAATGTTGATATTTATGCATACACAATTATACTCTTTTTAATCATTTTTTTTGTAGAATGACTGACTTAATTAAAATGGAATATAATGAAAAAACGCATATTGGTAACGGGTGGAGCTGGTTTTGTTGGGAGTCATCTGTGCAGAAGACTTTTAAACGAAGGCAATGAAGTGATATGTCTGGACAGTTTTTTTACAGGTGCAAAAGAAAATATCATCGATATGATGTCTCATCCTTATTTTGAACTGGTTCGCCATGACGTACAACAGCCGATTTTACTTGAAGTGGACGAGATTTACAATCTTGCCTGCCCCGCTTCTCCTCCATACTACCAATTTGACCCCGTAGCAACAACGAGAACCTCCGTCTTGGGTGCTATCCATATGCTTGATATCGCCAGAAAATGCAAGGCGAAGATACTTCAGGCAAGTACGAGCGAAGTATACGGGGATCCGGAAGTGCATCCGCAGCCCGAAAGCTATAGAGGAAGTGTAAGCACAACCGGTATACGCGCCTGTTATGATGAGGGCAAAAGATGTGCTGAGACACTCTTTTTCGATTACCAGAGACAATACGGCGTAGAGATAAAAGTTATCAGGATCTTTAACACCTACGGTCCGTATATGAACCCCCATGACGGCAGAGTTGTAAGCAACTTTATCGTCCAGGCGCTCAAGGGTGAGGATATCACCATGTATGGCGATGGAAAACAGACAAGAAGTTTTCAGTATATCGATGATCTCATAGACGGGATGATAAGACTTATGAATTCCAGAGACGGATTTACAGGTCCCGTCAATGTCGGGAATCCGGGGGAATTTACAATGCTTGAACTTGCCCAAAAAGTGATAGAACTCACCGGGAGCAAAAGTGAGATCAGATTTTTTCCTCTCCCTCAGGATGACCCGCTTCAAAGACAACCCGACATCACCATGGCAAAAAAAGAGCTGGGCTGGGAACCTCATGTGGATCTTGAGGATGGCTTAAAAAGCACTATTGAGTATTTTAGGACAATAATATAAACGCTTAAGATGCATCGTTTATTTTTGTCATCCCCTCTTTACAAAAATATTCGTTCTTTTTTTGTTTTTTCAACATTAGCTCAAAGTTTTTTCTATGCGCTTCTCTTCTGTCTTTTCTTGAGTGATTCAGATGTATAAGATTTGCTGCATATTTGCAGGACTTGTTCTCTACACCTATAGCGTTTAAGCGCCATTCTACATCTACATCATCTGCGACATCACCGCTGGGATAGGACGTATCAAAGCCGTTTATTTTTATCATATCCTCTTTAAAGGCTGAAAAATTACATCCGACCAATCTCTTTTTCTTATCCAACACTCTAATAAGCCCTCTGTAAAAAAAACTTTGGGGAAACAGATATAAGCCCTGCTCTATGTGTCTGGCTCCATCTTTTTTGAACCTGCCCCAGAATCCAAAGAAGTTATTTTCAATATCCTGAACCCTTATCTCTTTGTCTCTGAGTTGTTTGCTGAGTGCATCACCCGTATTCACCCGTCTTCCGCAAAGAACTCTATTCTTTTCGCTCAAGAGCACATGGGCTTGCACAAATGTGCTGTAAGGGAGACAGTCACCGTCGAAAAATATAAGATACTCCCCTTTGGCAAGCTCTATCGCCCCGTTTAGGGCCTTTGCCTTTCTCCACCCTTTATCTTCGTGAGAAAAATGTTTTATTGTATATTCAGCCTTATACTCGGCCAGGAAATTTTTGACTTCCTCCGAATCGTCGTCTTCGGCTATCACTACTTCAAAGTCTTTGCAGCTCTGAAGTTTTAGGGCATCGAGAATCAACTCCAGAGCCTCTACATCCTTGTATGTTGGAATGATGAGAGAGACAAACACTAGAGTTCGCTTTTAAAAATCTCAGCAAGCTGCAAAAACTGCTTCTCGTTGGAAAACTTCTCTTCACATTTGCCCTGTCCCGCTTTTGCGATAGCTGTATTCAAAGAGGGGTTCTGGATAAGTTTTTCAATTGCACATGCCAGGCTCTCAAAGTTTTGGTTCTCAAACAGGAGCCCTGTTCTTTCATCGTCTATTATCTCGACCACTCCGCCGCTGTTTGAGCCTATGACCGTAGTCCCCACCTGCATCGCTTCTATAAGGACAAGCCCGAAAGTCTCCCTTTTTGAAGCTAATACTACAGCGTCGCATATTTGGTAAAAATGGTGCGGATTCTTCATAAATCCAAGAAAATGGATATTGTTTTGCAGACCTCTTTCTTTGACATCCTCTTGGAGCATGTTCAGATACGATTCTTCCATGGCATGCCCTACAAAATATGCGTTTACCTCAAGCCCTTTTTTCACCAGGATATCCACGGCTTTTATAAGCAGGTGCTGCCCTTTTGCTTCATTGATACGGCCGACCATTCCGATATTGAAACTCTTCTCACTAAACTGCAGCTGTTTTTTTAACTCCCTCACCTCATTTTCATCCAGCATCTCAGGCTTGTCGGAGCCCATGTATAAAACCTCTACACTGGGTCTTATATCGGATGGGATAAACTTCTCCAGCTGCTCTTTTACCTGATAGGTCACGGGCAGCATCAAGTCAATATTCTTATACAAGAACCTGTGATAAAAATCATCCTTAAACCTTGTCATCGTCATGTTTCTGGTCTGCACTATTTTGGGTTTGGAGCTACAGAGCAGCTTTGCCAAGACCACAAAAGGGATATCCTTTGTCCAATGCAGGTGGATAATCTGTACATTTTCGCTGTCGATGATCTTCGCCAGCTTTTTGGCAGCGCCGTACATGAAGATATTGCCGGATTTTTTGATTTTTATATATCTGTCATCCCCCTCATAATAGGGTTCAAGCTTTGAATCTTCATTGAGTATGCTGATAACGTCAAACTCATCTTTTAAGAACTTGGCAGCCCTCACCATATAAAGCTCAAGTCCTCCCAGATCAGGGGACATACAAAGTTCTATTATTGTTTTTTTATTCATTTTCCTGCATCTCCAACATCAAAGCATATTTCATATAAGAACTAAAAGCGGATATAACGGCAACGTTCCAGCCGTTGACGCCGTGAAAAGCGCCCCCTTTTAAAACAAGCGCCTTAAACAAAGCTCCCATCCCGTGTACAAAAGGGTCCAGACTTGAAGCCCTTTTGCCCTCCTCGTGTGCAATCTTGGCACCGCGTGTAATAAACTTATGGCTTGTCTTGATCATCTCTGCATAGTCCGCATATGAATAGTGCAGCATGTCCGCATCAAGCGCTTTTACATTTTTGGCATCTATCTTTGCATGTCCGCTTGCAGTGGAAAATCCACATGCCGATTTTCTATAAAGTCTTGTCACTCTGTCCGGATACCAGAGCTTTATAAAGGCTTTTCCCACAAAAGTTTTTCTTGCAAATGAAAACGCATCATAATCCGTGGTGTCCAAGTCTATATTTTTGATCGCCTCTATCGCATTGGCGTCGAGTCTCTCATCCGCATCTATGCTTAGTATCCACTCATTCCCGGCATGTGGAACACCAAAAGCTTTTTGCGGACCATCACCGAGATACTCCTGTTTTATAACTTTTGCTCCCAAAGACTCGGCTATCTCACAGGTCCTGTCACTGCTTAGGGAATCAATCACAAGAACCTCGTCACAAACCTCTTGGACAGATTTGATAACGGCTTCAATGTGTTTTTCTTCATTAAGTGTTATAATATTGGCAGTTATATTTTTTTTCATAAAAATCCTAAAATTATTAGCAGAATTTTATCTAAATATCAATTATACACAACTAAAGGTTTTCTTTGTCGCACAAATACACACTAAATCCAAAATATGAAAATTTTAAAAATGAGCTTTTAAATATAAAAAATATTTTCAACACCTCAAACGAAAGTATCCACAAAGCCAGAAATGAACTCAAGATCGTTGAACTCCACGGAGTTCGATGTGTTGTAAAATCCTTTAAGGTTCCCCATCTCATCAACAGGATCGCTTACACTTTTTTTCGCGAGGGAAAGGCGAAAAAATCGTATACGAATGCCCTGAGACTTACCGAGCTTGGAGTAAACACCCCCGAACCGATAGGTGTTATAGAATTTTTCAGCGGGGGTCTTTTGGCAGAGAGTTATTTTATATCGGTGTATGAGCCTTATGATTTTACCATCCGCGAAGTATTTCACCATAAAATTCAAAACTATCCGGAGATTCTCAGACAGTTTGCAGCCTTCACCTACGAGATTCACCAAAAAAATGTTTGGCATGTGGACTATTCGCTTGGAAATATTTTGGTGACACACCAGGATGATGCGTACAGGTTTTCTCTGGTAGATATAAACAGAATGGAGTTTAGGGCCATAGCACCCTATGAAGGCCTGAAAAACTTCAATAAATTCTGGGCGAAAGATGATAACGACCTTGTTATCCTGGCACTCGAATATTCCAGACTGGCAAACATTGAGGAAAAAAAATCTGTGGAGATTCTTGTCAACGAAGCAAAATACCTCCAAAGCAAGGTGAATTTAAAGAGAAGATTAAAAGGCAAAAGCTGATGAGAGTGGCTGTGGTGGTAAGAACGCTCAAGATAGGCGGGATGGAGAGAGTCGCGATATCTTTGGCTGAGGCATTTGCATCCAACGGACATGAATCCCACCTTATCTATTTTAAAAAGAAAAAAAAGACCCTCTCCCCCGATAAAAATGTCATCATGCACCATTTTAATCTCGATAAACTTATGTACCTCACCTTCATAGGAATATTCTGGGAACTATTCTCAAGAATAAGCAATATTTTTTTGAGAAAAAGCTATTTTATCTTCAAGGGGATCTTCAGCTCACAGATATTTAAAATCAAGCTTTTGCTGCTTGAAAAAAAATACGGAAAGTTTGATCTGCTGATTATCAGAGGCCAAGGCACTCTGGAGATGATCTATACTATAAAAGACCCCAGGATAGTCGCCGTTTCAGAGAATATTTTTTCTTACGGAACAATGAACAGCTATATTAAAAACTTTCAGATCAGAATGCTTTATGAAAATATAAATCTGGCCTGCGTCTCAAACGGTGTAGTGCAAAATTTTCAAGAGCTTGAGACAGATGAGAATTTCAAGTGTAAGAAAATATGTAAAATCACCAACCCCATAGATGTAAACTATACAAAAAAACTGGCTCAAGAATATATTCCTGACCTTAATGCCCCTTATATTTTAAGTGTGGGGAGAGTTGTGCCGGCAAAAAACATACCCTTGCTCATCGACGCCTATGCCTATGCCAAAAAACTGAACATAAAACACAAACTTGTCATCGTAGGAAGCGGTTCGGATATGAGTCTTGTTCAGGAAAAGATCAAAAAACTCTCTCTTGAACAGGATGTCCACTTCACGGGACAATTGACAAACCCCTTTCCCTGGATGCTGCATGCCGATTTGTTTGTGCTTAGTTCCAAATTTGAAGGCCTGGGTATGGTACTGCTCGAAGCTATGGCATGTGGAACCAAGGTCGTCTCCACAAAAAGCAGGGGCGGAGTCATAGATATCATGAAAGATGAACTCAGCGATTATCTGGCTGAGCAAAATACAGAAGATCTGGGCTCAAAAATAGTTTCTGCCTTAGAAGAAAAAAGAAAGATAGACTTTGAAAAACATCTTATGGAGTTTCAGCCAAAGACCATAGTAGAGCAGTATATTTCAAATTTTGCCTAAAGACAGAAATCCCCGTGCTTCAGACAACGAAGCTTAGGCTTTGTCGGGTGTTTGGGCTCTTTTGGGTTTATAAATGTTGAAGGCAATTGATAGTAGACTTAAACACTTAAAACAGACGTAAAAAATTAATTTCATATAAAGATAAAAATGACACTCAGAGATACACTGGAAAATAAATACTATTCTTCTGCTATGCTTTTATTTATTTTCTGTTATGCATTTTTCAATATCAAATATCACCATCTGGGGGATCTGTTTTTAGGATTCATCCTGATTGGAAGTATTCCTCTGCTTGTTCTTCATAAAAATAAGATTTTCAAAGACCCTGTTATCATAGTCCTGATGCTTACTTTGACAGCACAGATACTAAGCTGGATAAACAGCCTGATATTCGCACCTGAATTTGCTGCAGAGGTTCCAAAACTGGATAGACTCGGGAAGCTGTTTGTCTTTTTCTTTATTGCCTACTGGCTCAAGGGCCGGCTTAAAAACATAGCTTTTCTGTGGCTGTTTTTCATTTTCGGATTTCTTTTTGCGATTGTGATGAATGTTGACCTTCATCTTCTCTTTGAGTTTGCTCAGGAGCAGCAAAGAGCCGATTTTTCAATAAAAAACGCCCAGTTTGATTCTATGCTTGCAGGGAGCAGCTTATTGATGTCCCTCTCTCTTTTTTACATCACACTGCAATCATCCAGATTTTCCAAAGAGATAAAGATTCTCTTGCTCTTTGGTATTTCCCTGTTGATAGTACTGTTTACCTATCTTGTCTTAATCACCCAATCAAGACAGGTATGGCTTGGATTGATAAGTATAGCCATTGTCGGACCGGTCTCTTTTGCCGTGATATATAAAAGTAAAAACCTGAAATTTTTGGCACTTAGCTATTTGGCCGTGATAGGGGTGCTGTTTTTATTCAGCACCTCAACCATCGTGCAAAAAAGATTTTTAGAAGAACAAAATGTTGTGCATTCCATTTTTGAAAATAATGAGACTATAGAGATGTCCAGTATTGGTATCAGAGTGAACTCCTGGCTTGATGCCGCAGAGTGGATTCAACGCCATCCTATCCTTGGGCTCGATTCCGAAGCGATAGCAGAAGTGATTCATCAGTCTGAAAAATTTGACGCTGCGCTAAAAAAACAGTTTGGACATTTGCATAATTTTTTTATAGAGACCCTCGTCGCATATGGATTTGTAGGGCTTTTGTTGATTCTCGCTCTTTACTATTTTATTCTTAGAGGTACGCAAACCTCTTCTCTGTCAGAAGATGAAAAAAAATACCACCTGCTTGCAGGCATATGTTTCGTGACATACTGGCTGATCATCAATAATTTTGAAACATTCAACAGCAGGATGCTCGGTGTTTTCGCCCACAATATTATATTTGCAAGTTTTTACACTTTTCATATAAGCGCTTATTTAAAAGAAAACGCTCAAAAGTAATATCTTCGCCTCAAACCTCACTCTTCTTTGAGAGCTTTTATCTGCGAGAGCTTTTTTAACACATCGGCAAAGACGGCATCCCTTTGGTTTTTGGCGCTCAAAAAAGATTTGTCGCCTCTGTGCGGCAGCTGCGGAATCATAAAATGCTGCTGAAGGTTTTCATCCCCCACCCCCTTCCATCTTTTAGAACTGGCAAAGAGAGTATCCGCAAAAAATGTCATCGTCGCACATCCCACAAGCGAAGCCAAATGATAGGTTCCCGTTGAAGTGCTTACAAAAAGTTTAAAACTGCTTATGAGTTTTGCGAAGTGTACAATTCCGCTTTTTGAGATGTAAAAAAGAATATCTTCCCCTTTGAGCTTTTCCTGCATCTCCTTGCATAAGGAAACCTCATCCGGTCCGAAGGTAAGCACAAGCTGATATCTTCCCTGCTTTAGAACCTCACGGATAAGGATCCCATACTCGTCGAGATTCCAGTTTGCATCCGACGAGCCGCCAAAGCCCACATGGAATGCCACCACCTCTTTTGTGACTTTATACTCTTTGCAAAACTCCATATACACATCTTTTGCATCCCCAAATACTACAAGCGGCTTTGTATAGCCCAGGTCTATGTCAGGAAAAAGTGTTTTTGTAAGTTCAAGGTTATACTCAAACTCAGCCATTGCAACCTCGCTTCGTCTTTGCCTGACTCTGTGTGTGTAAAATATCTGCGCTATCTTTGTAGCCGGTGCGATTCGCTTTGAAATCCCTGCCGCAAACTGGGCAAACGCCACGCGGGTATTTGAAAAAAGTGTAATAGAGACATCTGCATTCGCCTTTTTGAGCTTCTTCGTCAGTTCCCATACGCCGCTTTTTTCATCATCCACAATCACCTCATCAATAAATCCACATGCCAGGGCCAGTTCTTTATTCAAAGGTGCCACACAGGCGATGATCCTGTTGTGCGGATTATGCTTTTTGAGCACATATATGGCGGGAAGTGCGGTAATAAAATCACCGAGCTTGTCTGTACGGACGACTAAAATATTCACTAATCTCTCCTTAGCCTCATGAATGAAGCAAATTTGGGCTTGCCGTACTTTGTGAAGCCGTAATGTCTAAACGTGACAATGGTTCCCGTTTTAGGCGGATTTTTTCGTTGTTCCTCGCTAAAACCGCTTCCAAGATAAAACCGTATCCCATTTGCAAGTTCAAGCTGCAGGCTCCCCATCATCCCAAAAAACTTGCCACTTCCCTCTTTGTATCCAACTACTTCAGCCTCGGAGTCATCCGCCTTTTTTACCTTGAGTATAGAATCGCTTCTGCCATCAAAATAGCTCTTTGATGCATCTTTTATCATCACGCCTTCGCCGCCCTTTGCTATGACATGTTCCAAAAAAGCATCCAGCTCTTTTTGGTTCATACATATTTTTTGCTCAATGATCTCCACATGCCGCAGCTTCTTTTTTTCTATAGAGTCTCTCACTTTTTGCAGTCTGTCTGTAAAGTTTCCCTCGGCTCCGGGCGCTTCAAACAGCATATATTTTATCTCTTTCCACATGCCGCCGGGGTTTGCATCCATAACAGCGGCCTGGATGTTTTCAAAGTCCCCTCTTTTGCTCCACAACTCCCCATCAAGAGCGAACTGCGGCAAGCCCCGCGTAAAATACTCAGGCGCATTTATCTTTTTGTTTTGTCTTGTAAAAAGATTTTTTCCATCCCAATACGCCCGAATCCCATCAAGCTTTTCCGACATCACCCAGCCTGAGATATTCTGGTCCGTATATCTGTTTGCCTTTTGCAGAGCCAGCGCATCTGCACAAGTCAAAACAAGCCAGAGGAGAACAAAAAGTCTAAGCAAGACTAATGTGTACCAAAATCTGCGTAAGCACTACCGATAACTGATATTTTCATAATCATGCATTCCTGATTTTTTTGATTTATGATTTTACATTAAAAACGATATAATTCGCCTTATGAAAAAACCGTATCAATGGGATAACTATTCCGACCAGCCGTATCAACTAAAAGACAAAGAGTATAAAAAAAAGATGAGAAAAAAAGAACTCGTTTCTTTGGTAAAAACATTTTTTATATCACTGTTTATCCTTCCCTTTTCGCTTATCATGATGCCCTTTGTGAGAAGAAAACATGTCGATTCAAATACATTTTTTTGTATGGGCGTTGATTTTCAAAGAGAGCCAAAAGAGAGCCTGAAACTGCTTAATGAACTTGGGGTAGAGCACATTCTACTGCGATTCAAACTTTGGGAGATGGATTCGCTTCCTCTTTTGCAGGAGTTTGTTTCCACATGCCAAGATAAAAAGATCACCCTTAAGATTATGCAAGACCAAGAGCATGTGGAAGATTTGCAACTGCTACAAAAAGACCTCAGAACACTCTTTGGCACGCTCAACGGGCATGTGGATATTTATGAGATAGGCACAACGATCAATCGCGCAAAGTGGGGATTTTTCAGTGTAGACGAGTATAACCGTTTTTTTCAAACGGCTTATGATTTGATGACCCAGGAGTTTTCACATCTGCTTGGGCAAAACGGCAAAGATTCTCGAAATCCAAAACTCATAGGAAGCGGTGTCATAGATTTTGAGTACCATTTCACGGCACATACTTTTTTTAACTTTTTTAAATACCGCTACGACGGAATCTCCGCATTGCTCTATGTAGACAGAAGAGGAGCTCCCGAAAATACACAGATGGGATTTGACCTCTCAGATAAGATAGCATGGTTGAGCACTATGGTCTGGCTGAGTCCCAAAACCCCTCAAAAGCTCTATATCACGGAGACAAACTGGCCTATAACCGGAACCGCCCCCTATGCGCCCACAAGCGAACACGAGTGTATCGATGAGGAGCAGTATGCTGATTTCATGATTCGCTATTATCTTTTAGCCTTTGCTTCTCAGCAGGTTGATGCTGTTGCCTGGCATCAGCTCATAGCTCCCGGATACGGGCTTATAGACAACAGAGAGGGTATAAGAAAACGAAGTGCCTTTGAAGCGTATAAAAACATGCTGCAACACCTCAAATATGCACAGTTCCTACGCATGGATATAAAACGGGACTACTATATACTCCAGTGTCTCGTTGATGAAAAACTGCTGCAGATACATTGGTCACTCAAGCCGACCACGCTTAAAAATGAAGATTATTTTGATGTACTCTCCCGTGATGGAAAACTTATAGAAGATGAAATTCTCAACATAGGTTCTTCCCCTTTATATATACATATAAAAGACAAGGTATAATTTCACTTATGAATAAAAAATACTTAAATGTGCCCTATTATATCTGGGGACTCTTTCTCGTATCCTCTCTGGTCTTTATCTTTTTCCCGCAAATCGATATATTTGTCACCTCGCTTTTTTATGAAGATGGAACTTTTCCTGCGAATAAAACATGGCTTGAAGAATTTTTCTACCATTCGGTGCAGCCTATAATCATCGCCTTGTCACTCGCAAGTCTTGCGCTCTTTGCCTACAACTTTTTTACAAAAAAAGCCGTCTTAAACATCAATGCAAAAGTTGTTCTCTATCTGCTTTTGGTCCTGGGTCTGGCACCCGGACTTATCGTAAATGCAACGCTTAAAGATAATTGGGGAAGAGCCAGACCGGCAGAGACACTCAATTTTGGAGGCACAAAAGAATTTACTCCTGCTTTTATCCCAAGTACGCAGGGGGGCTACTCTTTTAGTTCAGGGCATGCCGCGGCTGCATTTTCACTTATAGGTTTTGCCCTTTTGGCCAAAAACAGAAGAAAATTCTGGATGACTTTGGCTCTGGCGTACGGAGTATTTGTCAGCATTGCCAGAGTCTCTGCGGGGGGACATTTCTTTAGTGACGTCGTGACCTCATTTTTTATAGTCTATATATTTACCTATATATTTTACGGCTTGCTTATAAAAGAAAAAAGTGATGCATAAGAATCAACTGACCCAAATCCTGCCTCTCATTCTTTTTAGCTTTATTGTCTTAATGCTCCAGAGAGTGGTACTTTTTAATCTATATCCCGATGATTTCAGCGATTTAAGCAAAGCTGAGATATTTTCCTCTTTAGTGATGGGCTTAAGGGTGGATATGATTACGATTTTCACCTTTTCATCCATCTTTGTATTGCTTTTATTATTTATAAGAAAAGTGCAAACCAGAGCGATAGTGGCTCTGGCTTGGGCACTTGTTTTGAATATTATCTTTATACTCAATTTTAGTGATGTCTTATATTTTGATTATATTCACAGACACATCTCCAATGAGATATTCAATCTAGGTGAAGACTGGGACATTATTTTCGGTATGGCGCTTGGTTCTATGTTTTTTTACACCCTCGGAGCTTTTATTTTAAGCGCTCTTTTTCTCTACGGCATATATAAAATATTTTCAAACGAGCTTGAGAACTTCCTCTCAGGCAAAAAACTTCTTATCACCGCGCTTGTCACACTCTTAATACTTTTTATAGGGATCAGAAACAACTTTGGCGGCAAAAGCTTTGGGAGCAGTGACGCCTATGCCGTGAATAAGGTAAGCAGCGGAAATCTGGCCTTAAACGGTTTTTTTACAATCTACAGAACTGCAAAAAAAGCACAAAAACACAATCTGATGCAGCTGGACAAAGCGGTACGGATTACTCAAGATACGATGTACTCTCCCAATGCATCCTTTATAGACCCGGAATATCCGCTTCAAAAAAGATACACAAAAAAAGACACTCCCAAATATAACGTAGTCATAGTCTTGCTTGAGTCCTTCGGAGCGGAGCATATCGACGGTTTTACCCGATACAAAGAGCTGAATGTCACTCCCTATTTCAAAAAACTCTCCAATGAGGGTTTAAAGTTTACAAACTTTTACTCCAACGGCTACCGTTCCATATTTGGCATCACCTCTATATTTACGGGGCTTACAATCCCTTATGGGTTTCAGTATCTCGGAAAAGGGCTGGAGCTCTCAAAATTAAGCTATCTGGGACAGACGGCAAAAGACAACGGATACTCCACCCTTTCCATGCAGGCTGCAAATAACCGCTCCTACAGAGTGGATTCCGTAAGTGCTTTGGCCGGATTTGACAATTATTACGGGGCACAGGATATGCCCAATATCGAAGAGTGTGACGAGGGCAGAGAACCCATAACCGGTACCTATGACTTCAATATGCTTGATTTTTATCACAAGAAACTAAATACGATGAAGGAACCTTTCCTGGGTTTTGCTTTTACCGATTCAACCCACTCTGATTTTTATCTCCCTAGCAAAAAATTTGAGAGATACCCGCATGACCTGCAAAATTATAACGGAGCTTTAAACGCTTACATCTATGCAGATAATGCGATAGAGAGATTTATGGAAAATGTAAAACACGAACCCTGGTTTGAGAGGACCATCTTCATTTTCACATCCGACCACGGAAGCGGAGATGCTCTGAACCCCATAGCAAGACAATACCGTCCGGATGATACGCCGCTCTCCTCTATCGAGCACTTTAGAATTCCTCTTATCCTCTACGCACCGAAGATATTTGAACCCCAAGAGATACAGACCCTGGGTTCTCACAACGATATCTTTGCAACTATAGTCGATCTGCTCGGTTGGGAGGCGGAGATAAGCACATTGGGCAACTCCTTGTTTGATTCGGACATTCACAAAAGATTCGCCTACTTTTATGCGGGCAATCTCATCGGTTTGATAACCGACAAGGGCTATATAAAATATAATTTTAAAGATATAGTGGAGACCTCGGCAAATGAGGCAGAGACCAAAAACATGAAAGAGCTGCTCTTTGCAGTAGATACGGCAGAAGCAGTTCTTTTAGAAAAAAACAAGTGGGTTAAATGATGCCGGCTTTTAAGATACTGATAATCCTGCCAAACTGGCTTGGTGATGCTGTTATGGCTACTCCGGCCATAGAACTTTTAAGCTCTTATTATCCACATGCCGAGTTTACCTTTGTAGGAAGCTATGCAAGTATTGAAGCATTAAAATACCATCCAAACTGCACAAAGGCTGTTGTGGATGAGACAAAAAAAGCACCAAACAGATTTGTAGCCACCTATAAGCTGGCAAAGAGTCTCGGTGAATTTCATCTCGCCCTCACGTTTAGAAATCAGCTGCACTCTTCACTTTTACTCAGATTTACAAACACTGTTGTCTGTATTGCAAAACGCTCATGGCATTCACTGTTTTTACTCTCACACACTCCAAAAATCTCAACACATCAGCATTTGTCCATACAGTATGCAAAACTAGCCATGACAGATACGGAAAGTTTTAATGGAGATGTTCCAAACCTCAAGCTCTACATAGAACCCAAAAAATTTAAAAAGCCATGCCTAGGCATAAATGCAGGTGCCACGTACGGAAGCGCCAAAAGATGGTACCCCGAGCGATTCGCAGAAGTAGCAAAGGCGTTCAGCGACAGATTTGACATCCTTATATTTGGCGGTCCCAATGAGGTGGAGATGTCAAAAGAGATAGAAAAAAATCTTCTCTCATGGCATGTGCAAAACTATACCAATCTCGCCGGAAAGACCGACATACAAGAGTTATGCGCACATATAGGCGGATGCTCTTTGTTTATCACGAATGACAGCGGACCGATGCATATTGCAGCAGCATATCAAGTCCCGACAGTCTCTGTTTTTGGACCTACCAAATATACTGAGACCTCCCAATGGATGAATGAAAAAAGTAAGATTGTAAGACATGAGATGGATTGCAGTCCATGTATGAAAAGAGAATGTCCCCTGGGACATCATGAGTGTATGAAAAGCATCACAGCCTCAGAGGTGATAGAGGCTGTAAAAGAGTTAGAGATCTAAAAGGCGAATTTAAATCCTGCGTATGCAGATCTGTTGTAGTTCACCTTTATGCTGCTGCCGGCACTGTCTTCATAGTTTGTGTCCAAAGCTCTGTAGCCGACGGTAATACGCCCGTTTTCAATCACTTCAATATCAACGTGGGCACGATATTCCAAGAAATTGTTTCCATCTTCCATGGATAAAACTTCCGGAGCATAGTAAACTCCTGCACCGAAATACAAGGGAACCGTATTTGAAGCAGGCAATTTATACGCCGCTTCGATTCCAAGAGGGATAGAGGTAAAGTCTTTTGTATGGTTTATCTTAACCCCAAGACCTATGCTCAGACCATTGCCGGCTATTTCTCTTTGCATCAAAAAATTCAATTCATAAAAATCTTTGATACTGTTTTCACTGAAATCACTATGTTCAGCATCACCTTTGAGGAATTTTGCTCCTACAAAAACCGTATTTGGCTCTGTAGCTTCATTAAACTGTCCCATATCAAGACGAGCGCCCAATTCTAAATCTTTGTCATTTATATTGATCTCTGCAGTATGTAATGCAAAAGCAGATGCGCTACATAAAGCTATTAAACTTAATTTTTTTAACATGAACTTCCTTGTATTCTTTCTATAGTTTTTGTTGTACTTTTTCCGTTGACAAAATCAACAAGTTTTAATTTACCAGCAAATTCAGTTACAACGACCTCTTTGCCCTCATAATCCCCACCCTTTACAAGTACATCGGGCTTTATCATTTGGATAAGTTCGTAGGGCGTATCCTCTGTAAAAGGCACGACAAAATCAACAGCTTCAAGCGCCGCCAGGATATATGCCCTGTCTTCCGCCACGTTTACAGGTCTTGTCGGACCTTTTAAACGTGAAACGGATGCATCCGAATTCAATCCTACAATCAAGATATCTCCAAAACTTTTTGCCTCTTGTAGATATTTGACATGTCCGACATGCAAGATATCAAAACAGCCGTTGGTAAAGACCACTTTTTTTCCGCTTGTACGGCAACGCTTCACAATCGCATCAATATCCTCAAAACTTTTGATATGCGCGTCCGAAGTACTTTTATGTAAGCTTGCCTCATACTCTTCTATCTCACCCAGGCTTACCGTAGCCGAACCGATTTTGCCGACTACCACGCCCGCCGCAAGATTTGCAAACTTGGCCGTCTCCTCTATGTTCTTGCCTGCACTCAAAGCAAAGGCTATAGAAGCTATCACGGTATCCCCCGCTCCCGTAACATCAAAAACCTCTTTTGCTACAGTCGGAAATTTTTTCAGCTCATTGTCATACGTGGCTATTCCATCCTCAGATAAGGTGATGAGGGAGATCCCAAGGTCACACTCCTGTTTAAGCTTCAATAAGGCTTCTCGCAGTGTCTCTTCGTTGTGTATATTCACATTAGTAGCAAGCATCGCCTCTTTTTTATTTGGTGTTAAGAGAAAGGCTCCTTTGTATTTGGAATAGTCACTCCCTTTTGGATCGACCAAAACTTTTACATCGTTTTCATTTGCGAGACGGATAATACCCTGACAGAGTTCATCAGTTAAAACACCCTTGCCGTAGTCGGATAAAATAACCATATCATAGTTTTTTATCTTGCCCTCTATTGAGTGCAGTATCGAATGTACGGATGTGCTGATAATATCATTTTTACTTTCTCTGTCATATCTTAGGATCTGTTGGCTTACTGCGATTACCCTGCTTTTTTTAGATGTACTTCTACCGTTTTGCGTGATTAAATTCTTTGTATCAACCCCTATCGATTCAAGCATCTTTGTCAGCTCACGCCCGTTATCATCATCTCCGATAACACTGCTGACACTTACGTTTGCTCCCAAAGCTTTAAGGTTGTTGATAACATTTCCGGCTCCGCCTAGAACCGTTGTCTCTTTCGCAATATCTACCACCTGAACAGGAGCCTCTGGAGAGATTCTCTCACAACTTCCCCATAAGTAATGATCGATCATCAAATCACCTATGACAAGGATGTTTGGCTTGAATTTTTTAAGGGAATTCATCTATTTCACTTCTTCTTCAAACATTCTTTTTATCTCACTCACATAGGCCTTAATACCCTCTTCCATCTCATAAGCCGGCTCATAACCCAGGAGCTCTTTTGTAGTCTGTATATCCGCTTCTGTGTGAAACTGGTAACTCCCCACAAAAGGGTTCGGTATATATTCGCATTTTAAAGATGTACCGAGTTCATTTTGCAAAATATCCACTATGTCCTGAAAACTTCTTGCCTTGCCTGTTCCGACATTATAGATTCCGCTTTGCTTAGGTTCCATTGCTTTTATATTTGCCTGAATGATATCTTCTATGTAAATGAAGTCACGCAGAATTTTGTCACTTCCTTCAAAAAGACGAGGATTTTTGCCGGCCAATATTTGATGTCCAAACTGTAAAATCATTGAAGCTGTACTATTTTTGAAATATTCTCTGGGACCGTAAACATTAAAATAGCGAAGTCCCACAATAGAGATATCGGAGTTTTTCATATATTCACGGCTCAAATTGTCCATGCTCAGCTTTGAAAAACCATACACATTGTTCGGTGCTTCACGGCCGACTCTTTGCGGCGACTCAGCATTTCCGTATGTAGCCGCCGATGATGCATATACCATATTTGCATTATGCGCTACAGCAAGATCAAGCAAATCCTTATACGCATTTACATTTGTTTTTATCATTAAATCCTGTTCAAGGGCAGTGGTATCAGAGATAGCGGCTTCATGAAAGATATAATCAAATTTATAATTGATTTCCAAATCCAGCAGCAAGTCTTTGTCATTGATATCACCGCTAATTATTTCACCTCTGAAGCCTATAAGATTTTTAAAATGTCCAAAACTTTTCAAATTCCCGTTTGAAAGCGTCTCCCCGCTTCTAAAACTGTCAAGAATTACAAGCTTTACCTCCGGATGGTTTTCCTGAAAGTAGAATGCCAGATTTGAACCGACAAAACCGGCTCCGCCCGTTATCAAAATTGTTTTGTCTTTTAAATCGTCTTCTATGTATTTCATATTCTTATCCATTATAAATTTTATTTAATAAAATGATACCCTATCATTCATTAACAAGCATTTAAGACTCAAAGCACTATAATTAACCCGAAAATTTATATTGAGGAAATAATATGAAAAAAATTGCATTAACTTTATTAATTGCTAGTGTTGGTCTTATGGCTGCTGATGGTGCGGCTCTGTTTAAAAAATGTGCTAGTTGTCATGGTGCTAACGGTGAGAAAAAAGCTCTTAACCAATCACAAGTAATCGCTGGATGGGATGCTGCTAAAACTGAAGCGTCTCTAAAAGGCTACAAAGACGGTTCATACGGCGGTAAAATGAAAGGTCTTATGAAAGGTCAGGTTGCTGCTTACAGTGACGCAGATATCACTGCAGTTTCTGCTTATATTGCAGGTCTTAAATAATTTCTTGCACTTCTTGAGTCGCCTCTAAGAGGTAACTCATCTTATAGATCCGACTTACTCGGGTTTATAATTTCTTTTTAAATCTTCTTTTTTTCTTTCTTGTTTTACAGCATCGTTGAGCTCATCTTCACCGTCAAATTTTGCAGCGTTTAAAAACTTTTCTTCATCGTCAAACTGTCCGTTTTTAATAGCCCATAAAAAAGCAAAAAGTGCTACTGCCCCCAAAAATATAGATGCTCCAAGCATCATGGCTATTACCCAATTATCCATTTATATACACCTTTATATTTTGTTCCATTTTAATCGAATTCTCATAGAGTTTCCGACAACCAAAAGAGAGCTCACACTCATAGATATTGCAGCAACCAAAGGTATAACATAGCCAGCCATTGCCAAAGGAATCGTTACGGCATTGTAGACCAAAGAGATACCAAGATTTTGTTTTATCAGTCCATATGTCGTACGTGATATCTTGAATGCATCATCAAGTGCATCAAGAGAATCGTTTAGCAAGACAACATCACCCACGGCAATTGCTATATCACTGCCGCTTCCCATAACTATGCCGATATCTGCCTGGGCAAGTGCCAAAATATCATTCACACCATCACCGACCATGACAACCGTTTTTCCATCATCATGAAGATTATTGATAAATTTTGACTTATCCTCTGGTGTTTGTTCAGACATATAATGGCTTATACCCACCAAACCTGCTACTTTTTGCGCACTGTAGTCATTATCACCCGTAAGCATGATAATCTCAATTCCGCGCTTTGCAATACTCTCAACAACTTCTTTTGCCTTCTCTTTTATTTTGTCGCTCAACTCATATGCCGCCACAACTTTATTGTCGATTACAAAATAAAATATTGTATTATCGCTTGAAAAATTTACATCAATCTCATATCTTTGTAAAAGTTTTAAGTTTCCGCCGTATATATCCGTATCTTTATATTTGGCTTTTATTCCACATGCCGGAATCTGCTTGAATTCATCAAAGATAATTTCATCTATATCTTCATAGTTGTGTTTCATATATTGAAAAATTCCGTGTGAAACCGGATGATTAGAAGATTTAACCAGAGAATATAACAAGTTTTTATCAAAATTCTCATATATGTGTTCTTTAACGACTTCCGGCTTGCCCACTGTGATCGTTCCGGTTTTATCGAGGACAAGAGTATCAGCCTTAGCCATAGTCTCCAACTGTGCCGCTTCTTTAAAAAGGATGCCTCTTGAAGCACCCAAACTGAGACCGACAAGGGTAGCAACAGGTGTGGCTAACGCCAATGCACACGGACATGCTATAACTATTACAGAGATCCCGACCATAAAAGATGTCTCAAAACTGTGAGGCCAAAGCCACCAGACAATAAAGGTTAAAAACGACAAAGCCAAAATAGTTGTCGAGAAATGTTCTGAGAGTCTATTGGCCATCTGTTCAATTTTTGGCTTTTTATTTATAGCAGACTCCAGCAAAGTGACCAGATTGGATAATGTTGAATGCTCAAAATCTTTCGTTGCGATAAAATGTATATCAGCATCTATGCTCGTTGTTCCGCTGATGACGCTCTCGCCGACTTCTTTATATATAGGCTCATTCTCACCGGTAAGATTTGACTCGTCAAAAGATCCCGATCCTTTAATGATTTCACCGTCAAGTAAAACTTTCCCTCCGGATGAGACAACAATCACATCCCCTACACATACATCAGAGAGTTTGCAGGAGATGATTTTATCATTACTGACAATTTTAACCTCGCTGGGAATATGTTTACCGATAATATCAAGTGTATCTGCAGCATTTTTTTTGCTTAAGATTTCTAAAAATTTTCCAATGAGCACAAAGGTTATGATCATACTCACAGAATCAAAATAGGCTTCACCCTCTTCAAGAACAGTGATATAGATGGAATAAACATAAGTCAAGGTTGCGCCTGTTGCAACAAGCAGGTCCATGTTCACAACTTTGTTCTTCATGCCGTAGTATGCGCCTCTGAAGAATATCCATCCGCTGTACAAAAGGACAGGCGTGGCCAATAAACCTTCGGCCACATTTAAAATAGTCTTGATATCCTGAGTGATTCCGGAGAAATAACCTGCATACTGGGCAACAGCTATCCACATGATATTCATGGATGCAAATATTGCAACGGCCATTCTCAGATAGTAATCTTTTCTCTCTTTATTTGCATGCACTTCCTGGATTGCAGCATCATAAGGATAGGCATCGTATCCTATAGCTCTAATCATATCAATAATGCCCGAAAGCTTGACTACGTCATCAGCCCATATAATGTTGGCCTTGTTGTTGGTAAAATTGATATTTGCTTCAATGACTCCGTCCATTTTATGAAGCGCTTTTTCATTGAGCCACACGCAGGCAGAACAATGGATACCTTGGATTATAAGAGAAACTTCAGAAAATCCGTCTTGATTGGTTTTGACAAATCTATCGTAGAATGCCGGCGAATTGAAATTTGAAGAGTCTTCATACTGTTTGGTAGGAGGAGTAAGTTTTGTACTGCCTGCTTTATCATAAAAACTCTCAAGACCCTGATCGCTGAGAAGATGAAAAACTCCCTGACATCCTTTGCAGCAAAAATTATGATCTGCTTCTTTTATCATTACAGAGTCATCAAATTCCAAATGACAATGAGAACATGCAATTTTATCCGACAATTTCAAACTTCCCTAAAAGACGATTTTTTTCTATTTTATTCCACAATGCAACATGTCCGCTCATGCATATATAGACCCCAAAGCTCTCCAAAGATTTAAGAAATCCACATGCCATACCTAAATTAAAAGCGGATTCGATACAGTCTATTTCAAAAGGCTTCATAGCACCCGTAAGAACGATTTTTTTATCTTTAAATATTTCATGCAGAAATTCAGCAGTAAGACTCATAGTATCAGTTCCATGCACAATAATAAAAGTATCCTCTTTGGACTCCGCAATAATACTGGCTAATATTTTTCTGTCGTTCGTATCTATTTCAAGACTGTCTTTATAAATGACTCCTGCCAAATCGTATTTGAAATTGGTGGAGAACAAAATTTTTTCAATAGCCTCGTTATCATACGGAACTTCCAAATCACCGTTTAGCGGATTATATCTTTTGTTAAATGTTCCGCCGCTGTTTAAAATCAACATCTATCTTTCCAAATATCATCCAATTTCGAAACAATTCTCGTGGCTTTGGAGCTTGTAACACTCTTAGTTTCATCAAATAAATATGTTTCAAAAATACCTGCATTCAAAGCAGCTTCAATATCTCTTTCTTTATCCCCTACCAAAACAGAATTTTTTAAGTCCAAATGAAATTCATAGGCTGCATCCAATATCATCCCGGCATGTGGCTTTCTGCAGGTACAGTTGCCTGAAATATCAGGATGATGGGGACAATAATAAACTTTTTTAATCTCTATGCTCTCATGTTTAAATTTTTTTATCATCCAGTCCGTCAATGTTTCGAATTGCTCCTGTGAATAATACTCACGTGCGATACCTGACTGATTTGTAACAACAAATATCAAATAACCCTGTTCCTGATAATATTTACAAAGCGCAAAAATCCCATCAATAAATTCAAAGTCTTCAACCCTATACAGATAATCCTTTTCAATATTAATGACACCGTCCCGATCTAAAAAAAGAGCTCTCCTTAAACTATGCGTCATAAACTATTCGCCTACACCATCACCAAAAATCTCTTTTTCTATAATATCACACAAGATATGACCAATTAAAATATGTGATTCCTGAATTCTTGGCGTAGAATCCGAAGGGACAACAATCGCATAATCAGCCATTTTCGCCATTTTACCCCCATCTCTTCCTACCAAAGCAACAGTAGTAATACCTTTTTTCTTTGCACTTTCAAAA
Source organism: bacterium (assembly GCA_018825665.1). GTDB lineage: Bacteria > Campylobacterota > Campylobacteria > Campylobacterales > Sulfurimonadaceae > Sulfurimonas. Next base: position 54,088 of record JAHJEG010000047.1, read on the forward strand.
GCATTTATAATATTAACAGAGTTGCCGGATGTTGAGATACCGATAAAAATATCCCCTTCCTGCCCCATACCTTCTAGTTGGCGTGAAAAAACTTTGTCATATCCGTAATCATTACCGATTGCAGTAAGATTTGAAGTATCTGTAGTTAGCGCTAAAGAGGGTATCGAAGGCCTGTCAAAGCCATATCTGCCAACTAGTTCAGCAGCAATATGCTGCGCATCAGCTGCACTTCCGCCATTTCCTGCCAATATTGTCTTATTGTTACCTCTATAAAGTTCTACACATTTTTTAGATACATCTTCAATCATATCCAGCAAGGCTTCATTTTCATAAATGGCCTGTTTCGTTTCATATGATTTTTTTATTTGATCTTTGATATATTTTTTCATTATTTTTCCTGGAAAATTTGTATAAGATGATAACATATATATTATTTAGATTAATGGAATTGGAAAGTTAAATTGAAAATTATCAGGCAGGAAAAACCCAAAAATTAATTCTAAAAGAAAAGCAAACAGATTGATTAAAAAAATGATTAAAGGGAGAAAAAAGCAATAACGACAACTAGGCAGCGACCTACTTTTCCACACCTGAAAGGTGCAGTATTATCAGCGATGAGAGGCTTAGCTTCTGGGTTCGGAATGGGGCCAGG
>JAHJEG010000048.1 GCA_018825665.1 bacterium
AGATAGCCCGGGCTATAAGATAAAACGGATAGAAGTCAAACCGGGCAAAAGGCTGAGTTTGCAAAAACATTTCCACAGAAATGAACACTGGATTGTTGTGAGCGGAACGGCAACGGTCACCGTAGGAGATGAAACAAGACTCGTACGCCCAAATGAGAGTACATATATCAAGATGGGTGAACTTCACCGTTTGTCAAACGAAGGCAAAATACCTGTGGTTCTCATCGAAGCGCAAGTCGGTGAATACACAGGCGAAGATGATATCGTGAGAATAAGTGACGACTTTAAACGTGAATAATTAAATTTGTGTTAAAATTTCAAAAATAATTTGGAAAATTTTCATGAAAAATAATGCATCCCGTTTCGTTTTAGTGAGTTTTGATATTTTGGCTATTTATGTGAGTATTGTTTTGGCATACTTTCTGTCGGCTTGGATAGGGACTTCTTTTGGGTTCACTCCTGTTGGCGGGTTTGTCCAGTATACGGACAAGCTTATTGTATATATATTGGTCATTATTAGTTTTTTTGGTCTTCGCATTTATAAATATCGTCACGATTTTTGGGAAGAGACGTATCTGGTTATAAAGTCATTGGTCCTGTCTTTATTTATGCTTCTGTCTGTTTTGGCCCTCAGCAAGTCTGTAGATGATTACTCTAGCATTGTCATAGTGGCATCTTTTGTGATTATGGCTTTTGTGATTCCTATTTTTAAGTTTATACTGAAGAAAAAACTATCCGTCTTTGGCATGTGGAATAAAAAAGCTTCTGTAATTTCCGGAAACTCCGAGATAGTAAGTGAAATATTTGGCAATAAGTATTTGGGTTATGTAAAAGGCTCTCATAAAAATTCAGATGTTATTTTTATGGACACGGCAGGAAGCACCAAGGAGCATATAGAAGAAAAATTATCCAGTTTTGTGCATCAGAAAAAAGAGATAATTTTTATACCCCTGCTCAATAGTTTCAACTATGCGAACGCTGGTATTATAGAGATATTTAATGCCAGAACAAATATGATAGTTTTGGAAAACTCACTTCTTAAAGAAAAAAATGTTTTTATTAAAAAGATTGCTGAAATATTTTTGGCTATTTTGTTGTTGCCTTTGCTGCTTCCTGTCTTTGGAATTATTATCTATTTTATGAAAAAAGAGGAACCCAAAGGAAGTATATTTTTTAAACAAAACCGTATGGGAAAAGACGGCAAGGTATTTGTGTGCTACAAGTTTCGTTCAATGCGCGAAGATGGTGACATACTGCTGCAAGAATACTTAAAAGAACATCCTGAGGAAGTGGCAAACTACAGTATCTACCACAAGTATGATAATGATCCGCGTATAACCAAAATAGGCGATATCATGCGTCGTACATCATTGGATGAATTGCCTCAAATCATTAATGTCTTAAAAGGTGAGATGTCTCTCATAGGTCCAAGACCTTACATGCTCAATGAAAAAGAAAAAATAGGCTCCAAAATAGATATGGTGTTAGCGGTAAAACCGGGTATTTCCGGACTCTGGCAAGTAAGCGGAAGAAGCGATGTAGATTTTCACTCCAGAGTAGAAATGGATGTGTACTATACGAGAAACTGGAATTTATGGCTTGATTTTGTAATCCTTCTAAAAACAATCAAAACAGTGCTGTTTCGTGATGGCGCTAGTTAGACTGTATTTAGATGAAATATAGATATTTAATAACGCTTTTCTTTTTTATCTGCCTGATCACTATTGAATACTTGGCTACTACCACAGTTCAAATAGAGCTTATAGAAGATATTTGGGACAAACTAAACCATTTTATAGCTTTTTTTGTATTATTTGTCTTGCTCAAATTTTCACACTTCAATCTTGGAACTTTTTCTGTATTTTTACTTTTATTCCTGTTCGCGATTCAGATAGAAATCGTGCAGTATTTCATACCAAACAGATATTTTTCATTGCTCGATATTCTGGCTGATGGTGTTGGTTTGGGGATAGGGTTTGTGATAAGTTCTTATTTTGAAAAAAAGTATAGAGGAATCTCATGAAAATATGGATATCTGATACACAGGCTTCTAGCCATCGTCTTGTTCGGCTTAATTGTGAAGAGCACAGTGATTATGCTTATCTGGGTGATTTAGACGAAGGCGAACTGAAAAATTTTTTTTTAGAACTGCAACCCGATATGGATGTCGATAAAAATATCAGGCTCATCCAATACTACGGCTATCTACACCTTTTTATTATCCACAAAAAGTAAAAATTCTTCTACACCTACTTTACTTTACACTCGCCGGCAGTTATATTGTCTCTGTTTTTTTGAAGAAATTTGCTGCCAATGCCTTTTACATGGCTGATCTCGTCTACGTTTTTAAAACAGTTGGCATTTCTATACTCTATAATAGCCTCCGCTTTTTTCTCTCCAATCCCCTTAAGTGAGAGCAATTCCTGCTTACTCGCTGTATTAATATCCACAGTAGCAAATAAAAAACTGGCACACAAAGTAATCAACATGAAAAATTTCATCCTATCTCCTTAAAATATTTAAGGTTCATTATAGTGTAAATTTTCAATTATCTATACTGAAAATAGCAAAATTTAACAATTAGAGTGTAATTTGACAAATAAATTATAGTGCTGTTGGTATTTTGCTAATTTTTATATTCTCCACAATTGGCAGGGATTGGATGAGAGCAGAATGATTTGAGAAATTATTATATGATGGTGGAGCTGTGGAGAATCGAACTCCAGTCCGAAACCACGCTACTCCTAACGTCTACATGTTTAGAAAAATTGTTAAAGTTTAATCTTGCTTCACACAATTTGCAAAGCTACACAAGACGATCCTCTGGGGTTCGTTTTACGCACGAGGCGGACGCAAAATATATCTACATAAGGGTTATACTTCGAATCCTATTTATCTAGAGTCCATAGGTGAAGCAGCCCGCCTCCTGAGGAGGGGTTAAAACTTAAGCTACTGCTAAAGCTGGGCGGTAATTTGTATTGTTTGCATTTAAGCAAGGTGAGCCGCGTAACGGAAGTGCTCAGTCCGACATGCAATTAGAAGCTACTTGATCCCGTCGAAACCAGGTCAGCCCCAAGTTTTTACTAATAGATTTAGTTCTGGAAGTATACCAGAGTTTTGTATATAGTAAGTAAAAATGATTTGATAAAAAGGTGGTGGCCAATCTCGGAATCGAACCAAGGACACAGTGATTTTCAGTCACTTGCTCTACCGACTGAGCTAATTGGCCATCTTTTAAAGAGCGCAATTATAGCTCTTATGCGCTGAAAGTTAGCTTATATCTGCTACTGCAGTTTTAAAGATATCACCCCTTTGTGCATAAGACGTAAACTCATCCAGGCTTGAAGCTGCAGGTGAGAGCAGGGCAACTTCATCTATTTGCAGGTTTTTGTCTATCTTTTTTATAGCATCTAAGAGATTCTTGCATTCGTCAAACATAATTCTATACTCTTTTGCAAGCCCGGACAATTTTTCTTTATTTGAACCGATAGTATAGATCTGCACGTCCATATTTTTTAAATACTCAAACAGCTCTTTGAGCTCTACGCCCTTGTCGTCACCGCCTAGTATCAGATGTATATGTGCATCTTTGTATCGTTTGAGTGCGGCGATAGAGGCATCAATATTTGTCGCCTTGGTATCGTTGACCCATAGTCTGTTTTTTGTGTCGCGAAGCTCTTCTTGTCTGTGCGGGTCCAGCACAAATGCGTTTATGGCAGCATAATCCACTCTGTCAAAAAGTATCTTCTCAACAGCCATCGCCAAAAGAGCGTCAGCCAGAAATGCACCTTTGAACTGTACTTTTTGTATATCTATATCAAAATACGCTGCTATATCATTTTCATCTTTATAGCTGATAAGGTGCGCTTTGGTCTTCGTGTCTTTATAGGCATGTGGAAGAATCGCAATATCCCCCTCCTGCATCATCGTAAGAGGTTTGAGCTTCGTCTGGATATACGCGTCCATATTCCCATGCCAGCTTAGATGATCCGGACTAAGGGGGAGCAGAACATAGATATTTGGCTTTGCCGTATTTGTATAGTGCATCGTAAACGAACTTGTCTCAAGTATCCACATGCCGGCATGTGGATTTAATTCTCCAAGCGGGGTACCGATATTTCCTCCCTCCTGCGAGCCCTTGTCTCTCAAGAGATGCTGCATCATCTGTGTGGTTGTCGTTTTGCCGTTCGTCCCGCTTATCCATATGCCAAGAGGAGCCAAATGGGCAAAATAGTCGTATTCGCTTATAAGGTTTTTTGCTTTTTGTATAAGCGGATTGGAAGGGGGGATTCCGGGTGATGGAATCTCCAAATCTGAATATTTTGGATTGAATTCACTCGAAGGCTTTACCATAAAACCGTTTTCATCACGAAAAGGCCTGCTCACTTTATCATCATAAAATACGGCATGTGGAATATGCTTGGCGATTGCCTGCGTCGTTTTTCCGTAGCCAAGCAGAGAGACTCTTTTCATTATCTGATCTTTAAAGTGATGAGCGCAATAAGATTTGACAAAATAGAGATAATCCAAAATCTGACGATTATCTTATTTTCCGCCCAGTTTTTCATCTCAAAATGATGATGAATCGGTGCCATCAAAAATACACGCTTTTTGCGGAGCTTGAAGCTTCCCACCTGAAGAATCACAGAGAGTGTCTCGATGACAAAGATAGAACCGATAAGAAGAAGCAGTATTTCACTTTTGCTTATAATCGCCAAATATCCTAAAAAAGCACCGATGGTCAAAGACCCGCTGTCTCCCATAAAGACTTCAGCCGGGTGGCAGTTGTGCCATAAAAAGCCGGTCAGGGCGCCCATAAGCGCAGTTGCAACAATGGAGACCTCACCGACATCGAAGTTTGGCATAAGCAGGTATGAGCCGATCGTCACGTTGCCTGTAATATAGATGATAATACTAAAAGAAGCGAGTGCCGCTATGGAAGGAACCGTCGCCAAACCATCGAGCCCGTCAGTCAAATTGACCGCATTGGATGTTGAGATGATGACCAAACACCAAAGAACAATCGCAAAGGCACCCATATCCAAAAGAGGTGTTTTTAAAAACGGTACATAAAGATCCGTGTTAAAATCGGCAAATACACATAAAAAACATGAGATGGCTATTGCCGATACAATTTGCAAGATAAGTTTGGTTCTTGCTTTTAGTCCTGCAAGGTTTTCATTTTTTTTGATCTTTGCGTAGTCGTCTTGAAAGCCGATAAGTGCAAACAGTACAAGTGTAAGAAGCGCACCGATTGCATAAACGTTTGTAAATTTTATGGTTAATAAAGATGCGAGAATGGTCGCACCTATAAAGACGATTCCACCCATAGTAGGTGTTTTGGCTTTGCCTTTATGTCTGTCCGGAGCCCAGGTGTTTATAGGCTGAACACTTGAAGTCTTTTGCGCCCATTGTATAAATTTCGGCAGCAAAAAGAGTGTAAAAATCAAAGCCAGAAAAAATGAAACTCCGGCTCTTATCGTGATGTATCCGAGTATGTTGATGTGTAAAAGTTCATGTAGCCAATAAAGCAAAATTCTCTATCCTCAAATTTTATAAAAGCGACATTATAGTATAATCACATAAATCTTTCATTTATAAAGGAAAATCAATTGAGTAAAAAAGCAATTTTAGTTATTACCGACGGGATAGGTTTTTGCTCGCGTACCGAGTACAATGCGTTTTATAATGCGACCAAACCGACGTATGACAAACTTTTCAAGGAGGTTCCTCATTCACTGATAGATACTTTTGGGCTTAGCGTGGGGCTTCCTGAGGGACAGATGGGTAACTCTGAAGTCGGGCATATGAGCATAGGAAGCGGCAGAGTGTTGTATCAGGATCTTGTGAAAATCTCTTTGGCTCTTTCTGAACATACCTTAGAAGAAAACGAGGAGCTTCAAAACCTTTTGAAGCTCTCAAACAGACTGCATCTTATAGGACTTATGAGTGATGGAGGGGTTCATTCGCATATTGAGCATTTTATCGGTTTGGCAGAAATAGCTGCCAAAAACGGCAAAGAGGTCTTTTTGCATCTTATAACAGACGGGCGGGATGTTTCTCCGACTTCAGCACAGAAATATTTGGAGCAGATAAGTAAGCATCTCAATGAAAACATAAAGATAGCTTCAATTTCCGGACGTTTTTATTCTATGGACAGAGATAACCGCTGGGAGAGAGTTCAGCGCGGATATGATGCCATCGTCAACGCAACTCCAAAGACCGACTATGACCCGGCAGGATATATAGGCGCATCCTATGCAAAAGGGGAGACAGACGAATTTGTAGAGCCTGCAGCATTTGAGGGTTATGAAGGATTTGAAAACGGCGACAGCGTCTTAACAATCAACTTCAGAAGCGATAGAATGAGAGAGATGGTTAGTGCTATTGCCGATGAAAATTTTACGGGATTTTCTAAAAAGCCGATACAAGTCCATCTCGCGACAATAACAGAATACGATAAAAGTTTTACCTATCCTGTACTCTTTAAAAAAGATGCACCCAAAAATACTTTGGCAGAGGTGATCTCGGCATGTGGACTTCGACAGCTTCACACTGCTGAGACGGAAAAATATGCGCATGTCACTTTCTTTTTAAACGGCGGTATCGATGAGCCTTATGAGAATGAGACGAGAGTTTTGATCCCATCACCCAATGTCAAGACTTATGACGAAAAACCTGAGATGAGTGCCGCTGAAGTCGGCAGTGCTGTTTTAAAGGCTATGGATGATGCTTATGACTTTATAGTCGTGAATTTTGCAAACGGTGATATGGTCGGGCATACGGGTGATTTTGAAGCAGCCAAAAAGGCGGTGACAGCAGTAGACAGCGAGTTAGGCAAGATAGTGCAAAAAGCAAAAGAAGAGGATTATGCACTGATCATTACTTCTGACCATGGAAATTGTGAAGAGATGAAAGATGAAGAGGGCAATGTCTTGACAAACCACACAGTGGGAAAAGTCTGGTGTTTTGTGATGGCGGAGGGTGTCACCAAAGTAAATACGGGCGGGCTTAACAACATAGCACCGACGGTTTTGCAGCTTATGGAAATAGAAGTTCCCTCTGAGATGGATCACAGCTTAATTTAAATCAAAAATAAAAGGAAAAACAACAATATGAGATTTAGTGGAAAAAATGTTTTAGTAACGGGTTCTAGTCGTGGTATCGGTGCGGAAATCGCAAAAACTTTGGCTTCGTTTGGTTTAAAGGTGTGGGTAAACTACAGAAGCGGTGCCGCAGAGGCTGATGCCGTAAAAGAGGCGATAGAAGCTGCAGGCGGAAATGCCGCTGTAATCGGTTTTGACGTGAGTGATGAGTCAGCTTTTATAGATGCTATCAAAACGATAGTCGACAGTGACGGCGAACTTTCATATCTCGTAAACAATGCGGGTATTACAAATGACAAATTGGCACTGAGAATGAAAACTGAAGATTTCATGAGTGTTATAAACGCAAATCTTACATCCTGTTTTATAGGTTGTAGAGAATCTATGAAAGTAATGAGAAAGAAAAAATTTGGAGCAGTTGTAAATATCGCTTCAATAGTCGGTGAAACAGGAAACGGCGGACAAACAAATTATGCCGCCTCAAAGGGCGGAGTGATTGCAATGACGAAAAGTTTTGCAATAGAAGCGGCTACAAGCGGTATCCGTTACAATACTGTAACTCCCGGGTTTATTGCCACGGAGATGACAGAGGTTTTAAGCGATGAGGTCAAGAGCAGTTTTACATCCAAAATACCTATGAACCGCTTTGGAAATCCAAGTGAAGTGGCAGAAGCTGCAGCATTTTTATTGTCAGACCATGCAAGCTATATAACCGGTGAAACACTCAAAGTAAACGGCGGGATGAATATGGCATAAGAGTTCAAACTCTTGTGTCCTATGCCCCCTCAAATTCCACGTACTTTATCCCCTTTTTCAAATTACTTAAGTTAATTATGCTACAATTACGAGATTTTATACTTAAACACAGGAGCTATAATGGCACTTATAGATGATATTAAAGAAGTAGTGGTTGAACAATTAAGCGTTAACCCAGATGAAGTAAAAGAAGATGCGAAGTTTGTTGAAGACCTAGGTGCAGACAGCCTTGACGTAGTTGAATTAGTAATGGCTCTTGAAGAGAAGTTCGATATCGAAATCCCTGATGATGAAGCAGAAAAAATTCAAACTGTAAAAGATGTTGTTACTTACATAGAGAGCAAATAATATCGTTCGAGTTTACCGAGGTTAGCCTCGGTGGTCAAATTTTTTTAATAGTCAATTGAAGAATTGCTTATTAAAAGTATTTTATATTTTTTGGAGAATATTAAATGAGAAGAGTAGTAGTTACTGGTATGGGAATGATAAATTCTGTAGGAAATGACAAAGAGAGTTCTTTCAAAGCGATTTGTGATGGTGAATGTGGTATTGATACTATTACACTTTTCGATCCAGAAAACTATAGTGTGAAGATTGCCGGCGAGGTAAAAGATTTTGATCCTGCTACCGTTATGGAAGCAAAAGAGGTTAAAAAAGCGGACAGATTTATCCATTTGGGTCTTAAAGCTGCTCAAGAGGCTGTGCTTGATGCCAACCTTCCTGCAGATACAGATATGGAAAGATTCGGTGTCAGTGCAGGTTCGGGGATAGGCGGTCTGCCATCGATCGAAAAGAACTCTATTATTTTAGAAAACAGAGGTCCGCGTAGAATTTCTCCATTTTTTATTCCGGGAGCTTTGGTAAATATGCTCGGCGGTTTTGTATCAATCGAGCACGGCACCAAAGGACCGAACCTTTCAAGTGTTACGGCATGTGCAGCAGGTACGCACGCTATAAGCGAAGCATGTAAGACTATTATGTGTGGCGGTGCCGAGAAAATGCTTGTAGTATCTGCAGAGTGTGCTATTACCGGTGTAGGTATCGGCGGATTTGCCGCTATGAAAGCACTTTCAACAAGAAATGAATCTCCAAAAACAGCTTCTCGTCCCTTTGATACGGGACGTGACGGATTTGTTATGGGTGAGGGCGCTGCGGCTCTGGTCTTGGAAGAGTATGAGAGTGCTGTTTCCCGCGGAGCAAGAATCTACGGTGAAGTAATAGGTTTTGGAGAAAGCGGTGATGCCAACCACATAACAACACCAAGTCTTGACGGTCCTGCACGCGCGATGAAAGCTGCATACAAAATGGCGGGTGAACCAAAAATAGATTATGTAAACGCTCACGGTACAAGTACCCCTATCAACGACAAAAACGAAACAGCAGCCGTGAAAGATTTGCTTGGCGGAAAAGAAAACTGTCCTCCTATGAGTTCTATCAAAGGTCAAATCGGTCACTGCCTCGGTGCAGCCGGCGGGATAGAAGCTGTTACATGTCTGATGGCTATGAGAGACGGAATAATCCCTCCAACAATAAATTATGAGACTCCTGATGAGAACTGTGATTTGGATGTCGTGCCTAATGTTGCAAGAAAAGCAGAGCTGAATGTAGTTATGAGTAACTCTTTTGGATTTGGTGGAACAAACGGTGTTCTGATTTTCAAAAAAATCTAAAAGCTTAAGGATATAATTTGGCCACATACTTAGACTTTGAACAAAAAATAAAAAATATTCAAGAAGATATAATCTCGGCACAGGTTCGTCACGACGGGCATGCGGTAGAGATACTTGAAAAATCACTGGATAAAGAGGTTTCCAAAACTTACAAAAATCTCTCTCCGTTTCAAAAGCTGCAGCTTGCCCGTCATCAGGACAGACCGTATGCTCTTGATTACATAAACCTTATCATGCGTGACAAATATGAGATACACGGAGACAGACATTTTAGAGATGACGCCGCTATAATATGCTATTTGGGTTATATAGGCGAAGAAAAAGTAATGGTTATCGGTGAGCAAAAAGGTCGTGGCACGAAGAATAAACTCAAAAGAAATTTTGGTATGCCTCATCCTGAAGGATATAGAAAAGCACTTCGTGCTGCGAAAATGGCTGAGAAGTTCAATATACCTCTTCTTATGCTGATAGACACTCCGGGTGCATATCCGGGTCTTGGTGCAGAAGAGCGTAACCAAAGTGAAGCGATTGCAAGAAACCTGCTTGAACTCGCAGAACTTGATACGCAAACGATATCTATTGTGATTGGCGAAGGGGGAAGCGGAGGCGCACTGGCAATCGGTGTGGCTGACAGGCTTGCTATGATGAGATATTCCGTATTTAGCGTAATCTCACCTGAGGGATGTTCTGCAATTCTTTGGAATGACCCTGCCAAGGCGGAAGCCGCTACAAATGCGATGAAGATTACCAGCGATGATTTAAAAGAATTAAATCTTATCGATGATGTAATAGATGAGCCGTTAATCGGTGCACATAGAGACAAAGACGGCAGTGCAAGCGCTATTGCCGATTACTTTCTAACAGAACTTCAGGCATTGCGTACGATGTCATCACAGGAGAGAATGAGTGCCAGATATAACAAACTCACAGGGATAGGCGCTTTTTCAGAGTAATTCGATTACTCTTTTAAATCTTCCTCTTCCCTTTCTTGCAGATTCTCTTTTAGAGGATCGAATTTCGGTCTTTTTAATCTTTTTGCTTCTTTTGAAAATTTTATCAGATCTTCCACATTATTTAAATTTTCATCTATATTCTCAAGTGATAACTTAAACAGTTTATATGTTGTCATAACGTCACTCATAGCGCGGTGATGTGTGGCATGTGGATTGAGATGAAAAAAGTCATTGAGATAAAACAGGGCATATCTATAGGAGACCAGAGTACGTTCCGCCAAGGCTAATGAGCAGATCGATCTGTTTAATAGAGGTTCCAGATCTAATTTTTGAAAAGATGCGGAGATGAATTTATAGTCAAACTTGACGTCATGCGCAACAAATACAGCGTCGCCTAAAAAGAGTTTGAATTCAGAGAGAACCTTTTTTAGCGGCGGGGCATCCTTGGTGTCTTCTACGGTTATCCCCGTTATCATGGTAATATGCTGATTAATCTCATTGCATTGAACCAGTGATTCATATGTATCAATGATGACACCGTCTTTCATTTTTACCGCTGCTATCTCTATGATTTGGTGTTTATCAATTTTCGAGCCGTTTGTCTCAATATCGACAATGCAGAATTCCGCTTCATTTATAGGGATAAATTTGGTAGCAAAGAAGAAATATCCCTGTTTTTTTACTATGTTTAAACCTTGTGCGCGCCAAAGTTCCAGATAAAAATCTATATCATCGTCGAGCTGATGTTTAAGTGTCTCTACACATAGACCTTTTGAGGAAAGTCTAGAGATGCTTTTTGTGTCTAAGTGAAAATAATTACTTAGCATTCGCGATAAATTCTTTCACTTTTTCTGCATTTTTGATACCGTGTGAACTTTCGACTCCGCTGCTTACATCCACCCCGTAGAACGAGTATGTTTTAAGTGAGGAGACATTATCCGGATTCAATCCTCCGGCCAAAATTATTTTTGAGCAGTCTACACCTTTAAACCACTCTATATTTATTCTCTTGCCGGCTCCGCCGTAGGCTTCGCAGTAGGCATCGATTAGTCTGTACTCATCGCTGTAGTTTTGTATATCGGAAGCTTGTTTTGCTCTTATGACTTTGATATGCGAAACTAGGAGTTTCTCATACAGCGCCTCATCTGCTTCAAAATGTATTTGCGCAAGGGTAGCGCCCACTTCCCGGCATGTGGAATTGATAGTGTCTGCATCGACGTTTACAAAGAGGGCAACTTTTTCTACAAAGGGAGGCAGTCTTTCAATAATGCTCTTGGCATGTGCAACTGTAACAAATCTTGGAGACTTCTCATAAAACACGAAGCCAAGAGCATCCGCACCGGCTTCAATTGCAATCATCGCATCTTCAAAAGAAGTTATCCCGCATATCTTTGTTCGCATTAGATTTGTAAGCTTTGTATGGCTTCTTTTTTGTCTGCATGTTTAAATACATAGCTTCCGGCAACTACTATATCCACGCCTGCTTCTTTTAAGAGATGTATGTTCTTATCGCTCACACCGCCGTCAACCTCAATAAGACAGTTTGGATTGATTTTGTTCCTAAGCGCATTTAATCTTTTGGCTTTTGGAATAACGCTATCAATAAAACTCTGTCCGCCAAAACCAGGATTTACGCTCATAAGCAAGACCATATCCAAATCAGCAAGCAAAAACTCCACACTCTCAGGCGGAGTATGCGGGTTTAAGACTATGGCGGGCTTTATACCGTAAGAGCGGATTTTTTGTATAAGTCTGTGGGGATGTTTTTCCTCTTCTATATGAAAAGAGATATATTCAGGTTTAAGCGGTGCAAAAAGCTCTACAAAAAAAGTATTGTTTTGAACCATAAGATGGATATCCAGAGGTTTGGTAGCACACTTGGCTATACTTGAGACGACCACCGGTCCGATTGTAAGATTGGGAACGAAATGTCCATCCATTACATCCACATGGACTAAATCACAACCGGCTTCACAAATCTCTTCCACATCTCTTTGCAGGTTGCCAAAATCTGCAGATAATACACTCGGAGCTACATACATACTATTCCTTTATAAATAAGCAAGACCTGCCGTTTTGAGTCGTCCAAGAGAGAGACGGGCGGGCCAATATTTTCGAATTATACAATTGTAGTATTTAGAGGTTGCTTTTATCTTGTCAAGAAAAATAAAAATTTATCATTATCAAAAGAGAGGTCTACCTGCACACCCTTTTTGTCTTGTGCAATTTCGAGCAGGCTGTCTACACTCGGATATGTTCTTGGCAGGGTAATGTCAACCTGAATATCCTGGTCCAGGAGAAGTGTTTTCACTCTTCCCCCGACAATATTTACAAGTTCGGCCAGAGAATCCAAAATCTGTTCAATATCATCGGTCTGTTCTCCGATAAGAAGTTCACAGGCTTTTTTCGCGATCTCTTTTGGAAAAACTAAAATCACCATTCCGTCAATGTCTCCATAAAAACCGATGGAGCTTGCTATTTTGTTTTCTTTATCGTTTATAGTGATATTGTTTATTTTCGCGGCTTCTTTTGCAGCTTTGGAGTTTGTCATCATCTCTATCGTCAGGACCGTTGCATCTATAAATCTAGGCAGTTCTGTTACTATGACCTTATTCAGCGCTCTTTTGTTCTTTGAGGCGGCGGCACTGCTGGCTCCAAGCTCATTAAGAAGATCCTTGTTTTTTAAAATGTCATCCATCTGATCAAAAAACATGATTCCGGCATCTTCAAGAGTCTCTTTGAACGCAATCGGGGTCTTCTCAAAGGTAAGCCCCGCAAAACATATAGTCGCATTGTACTCGGCGGCGGAACTCGCCAGTTTGGAGAAAAAGTTAAGAGCGTGGATATTCATAGACACGACTTTGTACGCATCAAAAATGAAGAGTCTGAACCCTACGTTGAGTGAATTCGTGTGATAGGCGATATTAAATGTATTGGCAATATTGGTATCCAAAAATGATGAAACCGTATATATTATTGCATTTCCCGTTACTCTTGTTGCGACTTTTTGTCCCATCTGTCCAAGATAGGTATCTGTCACAATGATGTCATAAGCATTCTCGGTATCACTTTTTTGTTTAAATTCACTTTGGCTTTGTGCGATAATCGGATTATGTCCGTTGTCATGGAGTTCTATCGCCATTGCTGCGCGCTGGGAGCGGTCTTCGCTGAAGAGCAAAACAGATTTGTTTTGATTTTTAAAGCTTGATGCGAAGAGGCTTGCCACCTCAAGACTTTTAAAAAGTGAAAAATGAAGATTGTTTTCGTAAAACTTAATAATGGCATCAAATTTTTTCTTCTCGTAATCACAAAATCCTACGGTCACATTGTTGGATGCACGAACTTTTGCAAACATCTTGACAAAAGCGTCCAGACCGTTTCGGTTAAAGAAAATTACCTTTTTTAAGGAAACCAGAACCATGTCTACTTTGAGATTTGAAGTCGCTTTTATATCCTCTATGGTCAAAAGCGATTCTGAATTGTTTCCGTCTAAAAACCCCTGGGGTGAAAAAACTGCTATGCTGTCTCGGACTGTGGCTCTCATGTTATATCCATTACCTGAGTGAAATCGTCATAAATATCATAAACATAATCAATCTGAAAATCTATAAAATCATTCAAACCGGCTTCTACAAACATCGCCTGGGAGAGTTCATAAAAAAGTAAAAGGTGCATCCATTTTGCAAGGGTGTTGTTTGTTTCATCCTCGGATGGTTTAACGCCCGAAGAAGCTTGGACTATCTGGGCTATTTTAGTCGGCATTTCCCATTTAATCGCGATCTGCTCACAAATATCAAACAAGTCTATGCCGCAAAGACGGGAGAGAATCGTGTTTAGATCGATCTCCTTGACGCTTCTTAGCAGTTTTACATCCTCGATTTTCTCACAAAAAAGAGCCTCGGCTACTATAATGCTGGCAGGAAGCAAGGCGATGGAGCTTTCTATATCTTTGTCTTTGATCTGCAGATGTTCAAGGATCTCTTTCCATCTTCTTGAAAGCCTCGCCTGGAGCTCATTAAAAGAGGAGGCGTTTAGATGAAAGAGTTTCCATTTATCGGGAGAGAGCAAACTTATCATATAGTTGTATACCGTTTGCTCAGAAGCGGCCACTCCGAGTATTCCAAAGATCTGTGAAATATCGCTGACCTCTTTTTTAAAACCGTACAAAGGCTTGTTGACGATACCTTTGAGATATGACTTGAGAGCCAGGTCGCCCTCAGCCACTTTTGCCGCTTTTGTTAACTCCCCCATATTTAAGAGCATAAGCGTTTCTTTCAATATGCTTGAGGATGGCGGTATCTTATCTATATAGTTATCTATCTTGTCTTTTGCAATCACGGCTTGTTTACTGCTTTTATTTGAGTTAGTTGCACACATTTTAGCTGTATAATTATAAAATGAATATAAAGGGGGATGAGATTGTCCCAAACTTTTTATGAACAAATCAGCAAGAGAAGAGAAAACTTATTGACTTAAGTTGAAGTTTTGTTTTGAATTGATATAATTCGCAACTTTAAAACCTACAAAAGGAAGCAGTCATGGCAAGAAAATGTGCTATCAGTGGCAAAGGCCCAATGAGTGGGAACAATGTTTCTCATGCTAAAAACAGAACAAAGCGTCGTTTTTTACTTAACCTAAGAGCTGTGCGTATTACTTTAGACGATGGTACTACAAAGAAAATAAAAATTTCTGCGAGAGAATTACGCACACTTAAGAAAAATTCTTAAAAGTACAGGAAACAAGCTTGAATCTTTTACAAAGGATTCGAAAATTCCTACATTGGGAGTCTTCTCCCAAACCAGATGTAAAACTTCTTCCAGAGATATATCCTCACCTTAAACCTTTCCGCTTACCGCTTATTTTAACTGTTATAACAATGATGATTGGAACCGTTGGTTATGTAATCATTGATGATTTTTCATTAATGGATGCCATATATCAAACAGGGGTTACGTTTACGACAGTCGGATTCGGAGAAATAGCACCTATATCAAAAGCCGGCAGAATATTTACAATTACATTGATTATTGCAGGTTTTGCAGTTTTTTCCAGTGCTGTGGGTATTTTGGTGAGAGAGATAAGCCGTGGGAATATCATTTCCATTTTAAAGGAGCGAAAAATGTTGTATAAGATAGCAAGGTTAAAAAAGCATTTCGTTGTCTGTTATCATAATGACTACACTCTTGAAGTGACAAAAGAGTTACGAAAAAACCATATCCCTTTTGTTGTGATAGACCCAAGAAAAGAGATACATGAATGGGCTGTTGAACATAAATATCCCACATATCTAGAAGCAGAGCCGCATGCCGAGCTTAGTATGCTCAAAGCGCATTTGGCATCAGCAAAAGGATTGATAACGCTTTCGGATTCCATCTCTGACAATATTGCACTTATCGCTTCTGTAAGGCTTTTTGAAAAAGAGCATTTTTTGCCAAGACCGTACTATATCATCTCTGCAGCCGAGAGTATGAGCGATGTCGAAAAGCTGAAAAAACTTGGAGCGGATACGGTTGTCTCTCCGACAAAACTTACGGCTCAAAGAGTAAGTGCGATGGCGGCAAGACCCGACATGGAAAATCTACTCGAAGAGTTTTTGTATAAAACTGACAATCCTCTGGATATGGAAGAGATAGAGATCCCAAGATACAGCTGGGCGGTTCTAAAAAAATTAAAAGAAACGCATATCAGGGAAATAACCAATACCTCTGTGATAGGAATTACAAAAAAAGACGGAAAATTCGTCACTATGCCTAAGGGCGACGTACTGGTTACGAGCGAATGCAAACTGCTTGTTATTGGAACGCAAAAGGGTATAAATATAACAAAAGAATTATTAAAAAGAAGAGATAAGCCAAAGGAGCTAAGATATGTATAAAATAGTTCAAATTGATGGTGGGGTGTGTGCAGCTGAAGGTTTTTTTGCTGATGGCGTGAGTGCCGGCTTAAAAGCAAACAATGCAAAAGATATGGCCTTCATCTACAGTGAAGAGGAGTGCGAGATCGCTTCAACCTTTACAACAAACAAGATGTATGCCGCACCAATCAAACACTTCCGTGCCAAAGGCGAGTTCAAGACTAATTTTGTACTGATAAATTCAAAAAACGCAAATGCGATGACAGGGCAGGCAGGTGTTGAGGACATAGATGAAGTCTTGGCAAGTTTGTCGGCTGAATATAAAAATGTAATCAATCCTGTAATGAGTTCGACGGGTGTTATCGGCGTAAGACTTCCAAAAGAAAAGATCATCAAGGGCACCAAGCTTTTTGATTTGACTGCAAAAGAGGCAAATGCGGCGGCAAGTGCGATAATGACGACGGATACATTCTCAAAGCAAATCGCTTTTAAGGTAGAGCTTGAAGACGGAAGCAGTTTTAGTATCGGAGCAATGGCCAAAGGTGCCGGGATGATTAATCCCGCTATGGCCACTATGCTTTGTTTTGTTACCACAGATGCGAATGTCTCAAAAGAAGTGATGCAAAATATTTTGGATGAGGTAACGGTAAAAACATTTAATGCGATCAGCGTAGACGGGGACACGTCCACAAATGATACGGTGATGGTTCTGGCAAATGCAAAAAGCGGGGCCTTTCATGCAGAAGCGTTTCAAGAAGCACTTTTCAAAGTGATGCATTTTCTCGCACTTGAGATGGTAAGAGACGGAGAAGGAGCGACAAAGCTCGTGACATACAATGTTACCGGAGCAAAAGATGATACGCAGGCACAGGTTGTGGCAAAGGCTCTTTCAGATTCGCTTTTAGTCAAGACCGCTCTTTTTGGAGAAGACCCAAACTGGGGCAGAATAGCTTCAACGGTAGGTGCAAGCGGAGTGGAAGCTTACGAAGAAAAACTGAGCATCTCTTTTAATGAGCTTTGTGTATATAATCAGGGCGATTTGTTGTTTAATGCAGAAATGGAAATAGAAGCCGCGGAGATAATGAAGCTGCCTTCTTTTAGCATCAATTGTGATTTGGGCATAGCAGAGGGCAGTTTTACCTCGTATGGCTGCGATTTGGGATATGAGTACGTAAAGATAAACGCAGACTACAGGACCTAGTTGTCATTTCTAAGAACAAATGTTATTCGATAAGAACTAATGTTAATGGAGGGTTTAAAATTTGTCAACAAACAATTCAAAAATCCTCGAGTTCTTTACAAAATTTCCCAATCAACCATTTGAATTTGTTACCGTAACTGACATAAATATAAAAGAGCATCCAAACTACTACAAAGCAATCTTTAGACATATAAGAACAAATAGGTTTCATTCACAACTGATAGCTCCCGAGATGATGAGATACAAATATAAAGTCGGTCATATATATACTGATGGTGAACATGTAGGTCAAAATAATACCTTACTAAAAAGTGAATTCACTGTTAATGAAAAAAATGATTTAAACCTAGTACGATTATCTACAGTTGTCAGTGAAGATGAAGCTAAAAATATTATAGACTACAAAGACGTAAGTAAATATCTACTAAGACAATATGCCCATGTCGAAAAACAAGAAGACTGTACACTCATAATACCGTGCTATACAATAGCAAATAGATTCTACTTTTTATCTTCATCTATGAAACATGCCATCATGACTGAGACGCTTGGAGAGCTATATTATGAAGGTAGTTTTCATAGTGAAAAAAATGCAAATGGCGGAACAGTTGTAAAACTGCATATCAAAAAGAAAGCAGGAAAAAAAGACCTGCCTTTTTTATGTAGGTTTATTGGAAGTAAATTTGCAAGAAAAAGACTTGAATATATTTCTAATCAAAAATCTTTAAATGAAAAATTTGAGTATCAACCTATAAAGGCACAGTTTCCAATAAGAGAAGCCTTTGATATATACGCTTCATATATATACTTAGGAGACGATGAAAGAGGTAAACCTAAGTACTTAGTCCTAAACATACATTCTGACAACTCAGCGTTTGGATTTGAGGAGCTTTATTATAAGCAGTTTAGTGCTAAAGCAGACCCTAAAGATATTGACCCAGAACAATATAATATTCCCAAACCTCCGAAGAAAAAATTTAAAAGAAAAAAGCCTAAAAGAAATAACAAAATTTATGCGGGTACACCAACTAGTGAATATTTAACATATATAATACGTACAAATGAAGATGAATACTATAAAAACAAAGTACCTATGTATGGAAGCACTATCCATTTAGAGAATGAATCTGAACTAGTTGTTGATAATATTCCAAAAACGGTAGGAAACAGTTTTGAAACTCCGGCAGCTGATGGAGATAAAAATCTTGGAGAAGTTACAGCATCTAATGACCCAGAAGAAATGGATTCTGAAAAGAAGCTGTTTAACTTGGAAAACTTTCACCAGTTTTATGAAGCTTTACTTACTTTCGCATTTGTAGAAGGTTCTGAATTGGTAGGACCATTAACAATAAATAAGGTTAAAAATAAAAAACGAAAATCTATTAAATCAAAGTCAATACTACAGGGTGATAAAAAGAAGCAAAGAAGATTTTTGTTTGGAGAGTTTGCTTATAACCAGAAAGCTGCGTACATAGTTGAGATAGAACAAGACAGCAGCTGGGGACCTTCTACCTGGATATTTTTTACATCTGAAGATACAGAACCGTACACCGAAGATGATATGCGAGATATAATTGAGCACTATATTGAAGATGATTTATCATATAAAAGTCTTAGTGAATATGTTTCAGATAACTACTCCCTTTCGTTTGCACGAAAAGAGCATAAAAATGGTGATGTTGATGATGATAGTATTGAACGCTGGTGTGAGAGTGTTTTGAAAAAGCTAATTGCTAATTAAACTTTAATTTAGACCTACAAATTAGAAATTACTAAAGAAGATAAATATTCGCTTATAGTTATATTATTTTCTAAACACTTTTTATGAACTATTTCTTTTGCTTTTTTATTAAGCACTTCATTACAGTCAATCAAAACAATATCTGATGATTGTTTTTCTTCCAATAAAGTATTTTTTGTTTTTTCATTTTGGAATTGAATATACAAATTTAAAAGCTTGATATAATATTTTGGTAAATCTATAGGTTTATTTTTGTAATTAGTACTAATACTTCGTTCTTTCAAACCTATGGCATTAGCAAAAGATTCTAAATCCAATCCTATTTCGTTTAAAGATTTTTCTAATTCTGCATATCTCAATAATATATTCCGATTACAATAATTTATAAAAAAATAATACACTAATAAAATCAATTAGTCAATAATTTATTAGAATATGTCGTATATTTACATTATTTATTGATTATTTTAATAAATTAT
>JAHJEG010000049.1 GCA_018825665.1 bacterium
GTTATTAATAATATTTAAGTACAATTCTAACAACAAAAAACTTAAGTGAGAATTCATGCAAATAATAGAAACAACAGAAGCTTTTAAGGCCTTGATACAGAATATAAAATCATCTACACCTAATTACAAAGATCCTTTGGCGTTTGGTATATGTAGAGTTGATTTGGGACAGTTGAATTTAGATAAAACTCTTCAGGCGACATACCCTGTTATAAACTGGAATGAAAATTTTGGAAGCGCTGCTATTTTTATAAAAGCATTATCAGAACAAGGTATTGAAGTTGATTTCACTCAGGACGAAGTTGTATGCACTATAAATCTTGCATTTTTAAAAAATTGTCTCAATGCGTTTACGCCTTACTCTGACGAAGCGTACGGTGATGCGCACAAAAATATTCAAGTCGTATCCGCACTTTACAACAAGATCGTAGAAAGCGGAAGCTTAGAGGGTGAATTCAAAGTAACTTTTATATTTAATGATGCAGCGTGCCAAAGCGTAGAAGCGACTTACCTAAAACTCTATGCGATGTCACAAGCAAAGGTGCAACTCAGAAGTATTAACCTAAACGGTGCTTTTGGGGCGTTGCCAAATGTTGCATGGTCAAACGGTACACCAATCGAACTTGATTATCTAAGAGAATTTGAGATTGAACTCAAACTAGCAAATGAATACCCGCATATTGACTTTGTAGATAAGTTCCCTAGATTCCTTCAGCATATAATCCCTGCAGACAATACGAGAATCCTTGATACCTCAAAAGTAAGATTTGGTGCACAGCTTGCGGCAGGAACAACTGTAATGCCGGGGGCTTCTTATATTAACTTCAATGCGGGTACCACAGGTTCCGTTATGGTTGAAGGCCGTATTTCAAGTTCTGCGATAGTTGGTGCGGGATCTGATGTCGGCGGAGGAGCTTCTATCCTCGGTGTATTAAGCGGTACAGACGGAAATCCTATTTCAATCGGCAAGAATACACTTTTGGGTGCTAATTCTACCTGTGGAATACCTTTAGGCGACGGATGTATTATTGACGCAGGACTCCCGATTCTTGAGGGTACAAAAGTAGCTGTAAAAGCTCAAGAACTTGCTAAAATCAAAGAAGTGAACAAAGACTTGGCAATTAGCGGTGAAGTTTTCAAAGCTAAAGAATTGGCAGGACTTAACGGCATCCACTTCAGACAAAACTCACAAACAGGTGAAATTACTGCTTCTCGCTCAACCAGAGAGATTAAGCTTAACGCTGATCTTCACTAATTTTCCAGCCACATTCGGAAGTACGATTCCGGCATGTGGAACTCCACAGGATAAGAATTGTTTTTTTATAAAAAGAGCTATTTGGACTTCATAAACTTCCCTTTATCTATTTCGTAATACAATTTACAAATATCAAGGAGTCTCTTATGAATATTTCAGGCAATATCTCATCCATACAAACGCATCAAAAGATGCTAGATACCAGTGCGAACAATGTCGCCAATCTAAATACGGATGGTTTTGTTCCCGGTAATACTCCTGGTGCAAGAAGTGTGTTGACAAATAATAACAATTCTTCCAAGAGTCAAACAGACATAGCCAAAGAAATTCCTAATCAAATTATTGCAGAAAAAGCAACAGCCCTGAATGTTGCCGCAGTAAGAGCACAAGATGAGATGCTTGGCTCACTGCTGGACATAAAAGCTTAATTTTCTTTCGTTAGAATATTCATACTTTCCAAATTTTTCAGTATTTCTGCTTCTTCATCATAATCTTCTTGATCTTTTCCAAGTTTCAAACTGCTAAAGATTGGAGCACCGATGATAATTCTTCCGTCTGTTTCACCTTTTTTTGTTTTTATGCCCCAGGTGTTGTGAAATACCACTATCGTATCATTGTATGTGCCGACATACAATACTATATGTCCTTTTTTATACAGTAATGTTTGAAATGCGACTGCTTGTTTTTTGATGCGGGCTATCTTTTCTTCATCACTCAAATCTTTCAGAGAAATTACTTGGCCGATTTTACTTTGCTGATACGAATTTCTAGGCAGCCAGATACCAAAAGGTGTAAATAAATCACGAAGCATGGAGGAACAGTCTCTTTGGTCATACATTCCGCCCCATCCATAATTTGTCTTGGAGACTTCATTGACTATTTGTGGCAGGTTTTTCTTGTCTAGACGCAAAATCCCTTTATGTGCAATATCCTTAGATATCTTTGAATTCAAAAATAAAGGACTGCCGTTTTTGTATATTGAAATAGCCAAGACCGTATAATGTGCGTCGCTTTCATCTATCAAAGGCATTCTCATCCCTATTCTGGATTTGAACAGAAAATTGCCTTGCATATCATAAAGAGGGATATCCTCTTTTGTAAAAACCACTTGGTGCGCTTTTTGTATGGTGTCTGTGTGCTTTTTTTCCAGATATACAACTTCATCATGCTTAACCCATCCGTTTGCAAAACTGCTAAACACATATACCCACTCTTTATCCCTGGAGTAATGCGATACAAAAAGCGGTTTGTTTGCAGCAATAGAGCTGTTTTGCAAATAATCAAACGGGAAGCCTTCCCCGGCTAAAGACGGATCTCTTAATAATGGTCTGTTGGCAGGGAATGCCCTGATATTTGTATACTTAATGCTTATAGCTTTTTTGTTTATTGTTGCAAAAGCGTCAAAGTTTGAATTTTCATACATTGCATCAAAAAAATCCTGTTTGAGCGGCTGTAAATTTTCTCCATAGGCATTATCGGCCCTGTAAGAAGTGAAAGGCCACTTGATTTCATCTACGGTTTCAAGCGGTTCTTCTATGTTCCAGACAGAAAAATAAAGCTTATCATATGTATCTTGTATCTGATGTCCGCTTGAGTTATCATCAATATAACGGCTGAAGTGGTGAACATCCTGAGGGATAGTTACCAAATCGTATATTTCCCCTTTTTGCAGTTGAGTTCTCTTGGAAGAGCAGGAAACAAATACGAAAGCCAGCAAAACTATAAATACATATCTCAAATTTTATCCTCTTATTAATCTACATCACCAAATCTGCTGACAACCCTGCCGATTACTTCTATCTCATTGGGATTGAGTGTCTGTGTCGAATATACTTTGTTATCGGATATTATATCGATTTTTCCATCTATTCTTTTTTGAACCCTTTTTATAAAAAGGCCGGCATCAGTTCTTATAGTAAATATCCCGCCTCTTTGCAAGTCAGTTTTGGCTCTGTTGATAAAAACAATATCGTTATAACTAAAAGTAGGCTCCATGGAATCACCGGAGACGTTGATTGCTTCAATATTCTTAAGCTCTTTTTCACCACCGAGCATATTTACAAACTGTTCTGGAATCTCAAGCTGTTCTATCGCTTCACATGCAGTGTCAGAGCCACCTCCTGCAGATGCATTGACCCCGCCAAAATACTTTACCATATAAAATTTGTTTGTGGCTTCAACCAAACTCTCCGGAGACTGACCGTAGAGTATCCAGTTTATAGAGATTGATTTTTTTGCACAAAAATCCAAAAGCTCTCCGAATGGGATCTTATCTCTTTTTTTCATAGTGGCAAAATTCATTTGGCTTATTCCCAATATATCCGCTATGTCTTTATCAAAAATCTTTCTACCGGCATAATCAGAAGATACTATACTTTTAATCTCTTCTACAATTTCTGCAAAACTGTTCATCTCAAACTCCTCTTTTTGAAAATTATAATACTATTTTGCAATAAAGTCAAAACTTTAATGACAAATTGCAATATTTTTTCAAGTATATTAATTTTATATGTAATATTT
This sequence comes from bacterium, assembly GCA_018825665.1. GTDB lineage: Bacteria > Campylobacterota > Campylobacteria > Campylobacterales > Sulfurimonadaceae > Sulfurimonas. The sequence continues at coordinate 3,776 of JAHJEG010000049.1, forward strand.
ATACAATTAATCTTGCAAAAAGGATAAAAAATGTCGATTGTTATTAAAAATGCAGAGAGCTTGTTTAAAAGATTTGAGAACAATGTTGAAAAGTGGGCAAATAAAATCTTTTGATTTGCCCAGCTATAAACACAATATTTATTTATTTGTAAATATTGAAATCTTTTTAATATTGCTCACAAGATTATTGTAGATGTTAAATCTGCCAAGAAGTCTTCTGAGTATAAATTTTTCAATTATACCGATAACAGGAATAGTAGCGATAAAGATGATAAACAATGATATTAATATAAGCACTACATTCATTGTTCCTGCAGAATTACCGCTGAAAAATAGATTTTCTGTATTCATTCCAAAAAAACCGACTATCAGGTTCAATGGTAAAAATATCCCAGACAGTATAGTAAGCGCATAAACATTATTATTCATCTTATCGCTTTTTAAAGAGTTGTAGTAATTATATAGAGTATCAAGTTTGTTTGAATTAAGAGCTGCCAATCTTTGATACCTTTGTATATGTTCCATGATATCTTCAAAACCATCTTGTGGAAAAAAATCTGATTTTTTATTGTCGCCTATATAGTCTTTTAGCGCTTCATATACTCTTTCAAGCATTCTCTCGATTCTGGTTATGTCCTTTTTTAAATCAAACCAGATATCCAAAAAGATAGGTGACAGCTTACGCATATACAGTTCGTCTTCAAGTTTGTCAATCTCTTCTATGTATTTCATCACAAGCTTTTCACTGTTTGACAGATGAAAATTTACAGAATCATAAATAGACTTGTGGGAATCTGCCATTAATTCTAATTTTTCTTCTTCCCTGTTGTAAGAATAGACACCATTTTTTTGAATCAGGTAGGGACTGGAAATCCCAACTAAACCGTCACCTTCTATGCTGAAAAAGCGTGTAATGAGCAGTTTGTATTCACTTGTTGAGAAATAATATGAAGAATGCTCGGTGTTTTTTATATCTTTTATATGCAGATGCTTTATCGCTAAGGAGATGTCGTCACTTTTCATTTTCTTCATCTTCTCTTTGTTTCATCTTGTTTTTATGATATCCCGAGAGTATAAATATCAAAAAAAGAATGAATAATACCACCATTATATTGTCAACAATCGGATTCATTCTATCTCCTTAAATGCAGGGTAATTTTGTCTTATGGCTTCATATAAAACTATGCCGGTGCTAATAGCCAGGTTTAGACTTCTGCCCTCTTTTGTCATCGGAATGGTAATATTTTGTTCTTTATATTTATTTAAAACATTCTCCGGTATGCCGGCTGTTTCACTTCCAAAAAAGATATAGTCACCTGCCTTGAAGTTTGCTTCAAAATAAGGTCTGTCTGTTTTGGTAGTCGCAAAATAAGCATTTTCGGTTATGTTGTTTTGCGCAAAAAACTCCTCTATATTTTCCCAAACATAAAGATCCAGCTTATTCCAATAATCAAGCCCTGCCCGTCTGACAGCTTTTTCATCTATATCAAAGCCTATAGGTTTTATAAGATGCAAAGAAGCTCCGGCATTCACACAAAGCCTGCCTATGGCACCTGTATTGTTCGGGATTTGTGGATGTACTAGGACTAAATTAAACAAATGGGCTCCTATGTATTAAAATATAACTGTTTTGTTTGCATAAACAAAAATTCTATCTTCAAGAGCAAGCTTTAATGCACGTGAGAGGACAACTTTTTCTACATCTTTTCCTGAGCGCTGCATATCTCTCCAGCCATAGGCATGGTCAACATGTATAACTTCCTGAGATATAATCGGTCCCTCATCAAGATTGTTGTTTACAAAATGCGATGTAGCACCGATTATCTTCACACCCCTGTCGTAAGCTTGCTTATAAGGATTTGCACCGATAAAAGCCGGTAAAAACGAGTGATGGATATTTATGATTTTATTTTCATAAGCCTCAACAAATCTGGGAGTTAGAATCCTCATGTACTTTGCCAGTACGACATAGTCTATATCTTTGAAGCCGGCAAGACACTCTAATATTTTTGCTTCATGTTCCGATCTATCCAGCCCCACATGGGATATGGCTATATAAGGGATGTTGAACTTAGTGACAAAAGATTCCAGATCACTGTAATTGGAAACGACAGCCAGTATATTCGCTTCGAGCTCTCCGGCTTCGTGACGAACAAGTATATCACCAAGGGCGTGCATCTCTTTTGTTGCCATTATAATAATGTTTTTTTTCTTGGGCGCTATGACTTCTATGCCGGATTTTTTCGGTAAAACTTCTTCAAGAGATTTTTTTAGACTCTTTAAATCTATATCTCCATCCACAACACTTCTCATAAAAAACTTATTATTCTCTTTGTCAACAAACTCATTATTTGAAAGTATATTTAAATCATTATTGTAAAAAACACTCGATATCTTATGAACAAGACCTTTCTCATCATAAGCATCTATAAGTACTCTGTATTGACTCACTGCTTTTTTCCTTTTTCTAGTTTTTCTACTCTGCTGTCTATAGTAGCCAAAACATATTCTAAAAAATTTAGAGTCAAATCTACTTTGGCTTCTATATTTGCATTGTTTGGTGCCTGAAATCCTTCAAATAAGACAAGCAGCCTTTCTCTGATAGAATTTAAAAACATCATCTCATTGTCTGTATTTGAGCTTTGCAGCTCTTGTAAAATGTTTTTTGCTTCCGAGTCATCGGATGGAAAAAAATCTTCATTTTGAGTTTTTGTCTGAACAGAAGATATCTCTTTGACTTCATAATCTTTGCTTGATGGCGGAACTTTATCGCTGATGTTCTCTTCCATTTCTGCCAAAGTCGATAATATTACGTCTTTTAATTCCATGATTTCAGTAACCACCTTTCAAATTCATTGAACTCTACATCCGTATCCATTTTTAAAAAGAAATCCTTCATCTGGGTATTCACACTTAAAAACTTCTTTCTCATGCCTGATAGTCTTCTTATAGCGATTTTTGCATCACTGTTTGAGGGATCTTTTTTTAGAACCTCTTTGTATATATCCAAGGCCTCCTCTTTGAGACCTTGAAGTTCATAAATATTTGCTAATGTTAGTGTTTGCATTTTGCAGAGTAATTAGCGATGATAGAACCCATCTCGCTTGTTGAACACACCTCTTTAGCATCGTACTGTGCCAAATCTTTTGTTCTGTACCCTTCACTGAGTGCTCTTTTGATAGCTGCATCGATTTTATCGGCCGCGGCAATCTCACCAAGTGCATATCTCAACATCATTGAAGCAGAGGATATGGTGGCAATAGGATTTGCTATACCTTGACCTGCTATATCCGGAGCCGAACCGTGGATAGGCTCATAAACACCTATTTTCGCACCGACTGAAGCTGAGGGTAAAAGACCTATAGAGCCTGAGAGCATGCTCGCCTCATCACTTAATATATCACCAAAAATATTTCCCGTAAGCATTACGTCGAACTGTTTAGGATCTCGGATAAGCTGCATTGCTGCATTGTCTACGTACATATGAGAGAGTTCAACTTCAGGATACTCTTTTGCAACTTCTTCAACAACCTCTCGCCAAAGCTGAGAAACATCCAATACGTTTGCTTTGTCGATCGAGCAGACTCTTTTGCTTCTTTCCATAGCAATCTTAAAGGCCTGATGGGCAATACGTACGATTTCTTCACGCGTATACACCATAGTGTTCCAACCCTTATTCTCATCACGGCCTTTAGGCTCGCCAAAATAGATACCGCCGATAAGCTCACGAACAACCATCAAGTCAACGCCTTTTACAACCTCCGGCTTTAAAGATGAAGCATTTATAAGTTCATCATACACTACCGCAGGACGTAAGTTAGCATAAACGCCAAGCTCTTTTCTGAATCTTAAAAGTCCGCTTTCCGGTCTTTTTTCACGAGGCAGGTTATCCCATTTTTCTCCACCGATTGCACCGAATAAAACCGCATCACTGTTTAATGCAGTCGTAATGGTCTCCTGAGGAAGGGGGTCCCCTGTAATATCATAGGCACATCCGCCCATCAGCACTTCTTCATAAGTAAAATGAAAATCAAAGCATGAGGCTACCGCATCAAGTACTTTTACCGCTTCATCAATGATTTCCGGACCGATTCCGTCACCTTTAATCAATGCTATTTTATATGATTTCATTATTTATTCTCCTGGGCTTTTATTTCATTTTCTGCAAAATTCATCAATCCGCCTGCATCAATCAGTTCTTGCATAAATTCTGGAATTGGCGTAAAGTTGTACGTTTTGTTTGTAGTTTTGTTCGTAATAGTTCCTGTATTCATGTTTACAGTAACTTCATCACCTTCGCTTATTTCACTGCTCTCTTTGAGCTCAAAGATAGGCAGTCCCATATTAAATGCGTTACGATAAAAAATTCTTGCAAAAGTTGGAGCAATAACTGCTGCTACACCGGCAGCTTTGAGTGCTATAGGAGCGTGATCGCGAGAACTTCCGCAACCAAAATTTTCACCGGCAACTATAATGTCGCCTCTGCTCATTTTGCTTACAAACTCTGGATCAGAATCTTCCATAACATGTTTCGCAAGTTCTTCTGGAACCGATGTATTCAAATAGCGCGCAGCTATAATCAAATCCGTATCTATATCTTTTCCAAAAGTCCAAACTTTACCATCAATATTTGCTTTTTGCATATAAAAATCCTAAGTGTAATTTCTAATTAATTTTGCGATTATATCTAAAATGAGATTGTAGTTTTATAAAGAGAACCTCTGTATACAAGAATGAAGTAAAGTTTAGCACATTTCAGTGCCTGTGATACAGTTTAAGATGCTTAATCTTTCATGATGCAGGGCGGCATGTGGAAAGTTTGTTTTTCATAGAATAAATCTTAATATTAAAGAATATCAAGATTTATCGGGGCTTATTTATCTTTTAAGGTTGTTTGTAGTCTGCAACATTTCATCACTTGTGGTGATTACTTTTGAATTAGAGTCATAAGCTCTTTGCCCTGTAATCAGATCTGTCAACTCAACGACAAGCTCAACATTACTAAGCTCAACAAAGCCTTGTCTAAGCACACCGAGCCCGTCAAGACCGGGTGTACCCTCTACAGGTTGTCCCGAACTGTCAGTCTCTATATACAAGTTATCCCCCATAGAGTGAAGTCCTGCAGGATTGATAAAATTTGTGGTCGTAACCTGACCTATTTGCGTGGCCTGTGTTTGACCGGGCTGAACAACCGTAACGGTACCGTCAGTACCAATGCTTATATTTGTTGCATCAGGCGGAATAACGACTTCTGGCACAAGTTTATAGCCGTCGCTGTTGACAACCGTTCCGTTATCATCGATTTTAAAAGCGCCGTTTCTTGAATACACTTCAGTTCCATCCGGAAGTTCAAGCTTGAAAAAACCTTTGCCTGTTATCGCAAGGTCCAGTTCGTTATCCGTCTGCTTAAGACTTCCTTCCGAAAAAATCTTATTGATGGCTGTAGGTCTTACACCGAGTCCAACTTCTATTCCCGTGGGACTTTTGGTCACGTCACTTGTGGATGTTCCTGCATATTCCATTACTTGATACATAAGGTCAGCAAATTCCGCGCGAGATTTCTTAAAGCCTATAGTGTTGACATTGGCGATATTATTGGCTGTTGTATCTATCTGCGTCTGCATTCCCAACATTCCTGTCGAGGCTGTATAAAGTGATTGCATCATGGCTTTTTCCTTAAATTATGCTTTTCTGGCAATTTTTTCAATTGCATCTCTATTCATATCGTTCATCTGGGTATCCATAGCTTTTTGATACATCCCGACCAAGCGATTTGTCTCTATCATCTGTGTCATCATCTTTACGGCATTCACATTACTTTTTTCTACAAAACCCTGCAGGACGGCACCGCTTTCATCCATACTGTAAAGTTGTGATATGTTTTCATATTTGTAAAGATTGTCACCCTCTTTCTCAAGCAGGGCAATATTGTCAGGTTGCGCTATAAAAAACTTTGAAGATTGTGTAAGTTTCACGGAATTCGGCAGGTTTGTAAAAAGCTGACCGTTTTTATCGGCTTCTATAATTGTATCCTGCTGATTTATCGAAATTCCGTTTTTACTCATAAAATAGTCATTTGGCAAAACTTCATACCCCTGTTTTGTTATGATTTTTCCATCATCATCAGTTGTAAACGAACCGTCTCTTGTAAGTCTTATCCCTTGGGGAGTCTTAACCATAAAGAAAAGATTCTCACGAGAAAGTGCAAAATCAAGAGTATTTCCGCTTTTTTGCATTACGCCGACAGAGTGGTCCGTGTATGCATCCACGACCTGCGGAGCTTTTGTCATGGCTCTATTTAAAAACTGAGCCGATTCTTTCGTATTGTTTTCATTTGGAAGCTCGTCCCTTGCTTCTTTATAAAGACGCATAAAATCACCGACAACAAGATTATCTTCTTTAAATCCGACTGTATTAACATTTGCAAGATTATTGGCAATCGTATCAAGTCTGTTAAACTGAGTAACCATGCCCGCTGCGGAACTATAGTAACCTGTCTGCATAAAATCCCTTTATTAGATCTGTTTTCAGCTAAACAGCAAATAATGTTCCAAAAATAAATGCTATATAAAAAAGTTATAGTTAAGTTGATTTGGGTATAATCCACTCTTTAAAAAATCTTAAACTTCAAAAGGCATACTCAAATATGACTGCTAAAGAACTCAATAAAGCCATAGAATCTTTTTTCAATGACAAAAAATCAAAAGACTGTTCCACATATGAATCACTCATTCAACTTTTTGATAAACAACCTACAGCCGCACAGGCAAAAAATATTTATAAGCTTATAGTTAAAAACAAGGCTTGTATCTATACTGCTTCAGAACATGCAAAAAGACTTAACGACAGAGAAGCCGATGCAAGAAAAGCTGCACAGAGAAAAATGCTTGAAAGTAATGAATTAGACAGCTTTGATATTCTAAAGGAGCATGAGTTACTTGAATGGTCACGTTCTGATTCACCGGTACGTATGTACCTTAGGGAAATGGGGCAAATACCTCTTTTAACAAAAGAAGAGGAGATAGAGATATCTAAAAAAATTGAAAGCGGTGAAGGAATCATAATTGACGCAATATGTTCCGTTCCTTATCTTATTGAATTTATTTTAGACTACAGAGAGCCTCTTATCAATCGTGAAAGAAGAGTAAAAGAGTTATTTAAAAGCTTTGAAGATGAAAAAGATGATGACAGCGACAACGACAATGACGACAATGATGATGATGCCGATGATGACAAGACAACACTGACTGCCAAAGACAAAAGCAGAGTTGAAAAAGTAACAACAAGCTTTAAAGCCTTAGAAAAAGCAAAAAAAGAGTGGATAAAACTGGCAGAAAAGATGCCTGACAATCTCGAGGGCGAATTAACGGAAGAGATAGTAAATTATTTCCTCGGAATTACATTTAAAAAAGATGTGCTCAAAGAAAAACTTTTGGAACTCGGTCCAACCTCAAAACTTATCAATGAACTTGTAAAAGCGATGGAGACTGCACTTAAGAGTGATGAAGGCTACGATAAAGAGTTAAAAAGACTTGAATACAAGCTTCCTCTTTTCAATGCAACCCTAAAAGCAAATCACAAAGTTCTTATAGGAAAGATCTGCGACCTTAACAAAGAAGATATAGCGGGAATGGTCCCTGAGGCTACCATGGTCAGTACATATATGGAAATCAAAAAACTTGTACAGACAAAAGAAGCTTCAAAAAACAGCTTTGATATGGAACCTGAAAAACTGGCAGATATTCTAGAACAGATTAAACGCGGTAAGAATATATCTGAAATCTCCAAAACAAAAATGGCAAAATCAAACCTCAGACTGGTTGTGTCTATTGCCAAGAGATATACAAATAGAGGTCTTCCTTTCCTTGATCTTATCCAAGAGGGCAATATCGGTCTAATGAAAGCGGTTGACAAGTTTGAATACCAAAAAGGGTACAAGTTTTCAACCTATGCCACATGGTGGATTCGTCAAGCTATTTCTCGTGCTATTGCGGATCAGGCAAGAACTATACGTATTCCGATTCATATGATAGAAACAATCAACCGTATCAACAAAATCATGCGTAAACACCTTCAAGAGCATGGTAAAGAGCCGGATGTGGATACGATTGCAGAAGAGGTCGGCTTGTCTGTAGAGAAAGTTAAAAATGTTATCAAGATAACTAAAGAACCGATATCTCTTGAAGCACCTATCGGGAACGAAGATGATGGACGTTTTGGAGATTTCATAGAAGACAAATCATCGATATCACCGTCTGACGCCATACTCAAAGATGATTTAAGAGTACAGATAGAGCATGTACTGGAGCAGCTCAATGAGAGAGAAAAAGCGGTAATAAAACTCCGCTTTGGTATTATGGACGACGAGAGTGACAGAACGCTCGAAGAGATTGGAAAAGAGCTTAGTGTAACACGTGAAAGAGTCCGTCAAATCGAATCCAGTGCAATTAAAAAACTGAAGCATCCTAAAGTTGGAAGAAAACTTAAAAATTACATAGAAGAATAGTATTCAATGAAAATGACTTTTGAACAACAATGGCTAGAGTATGATTACAATCCGTTTATACTCTTTAGCTCCAGCGGAAAGGTGCTCTCACTAAACTCTGAAGCACAATTCCTTCTTAGCGCAACGACGAATCAGGAAATATTCGAACTTGCAACTGCTTATGCGAATGTGACATACGGATTTAAAACTACATTTATTGAATTGGAATTCGGAAGATATAAGTTTTTTGGTCTTACAATCGGGTATGAAAATGAGGAAGAGATAGGTATCAAACTTTATCAGGCACCCTCTTTTAAAGTAAACAATCCAAGACCTGACGGACAACTTACCAATATCTATACTCTTATTGATCTTTGTATATCTACAAACTCTATAAGCTCAAAAATAAACTTCACCAAAAATTTCGACCCGACGATACCCTCTATAATCATAAATTCAAACAACATAATAAAGCTTTTGAATAAAATATACTCCTGCTTTATGGATAATACGGAAATAGATACAAAGGTATTTATAAGGGTGGGAGAGCATATAAAATTTGAAGGTAAAAAATATTCCATATTTTCGATTCAAATCAGCGCAGATACAATCGATAGCGCTAAAGTGAACGAGCTTCGATATTTAACCGAGAACAGTAATTTTTATATAGATATCCAAAAAAATATCACGGTGAACATCCCTATGATTTTTTCCTAAGTGTTTGCTTAGGCAAAAATCTCTTTGGCACTCATATAGCCCGCTACGATTCCGGCCAGCAACGATGGAAGATAGACAGATATATTTAGCACTTCATTGTTCTTCAAAGCTATAAAACCCAAAATAAGAAAAACATACGGAACCAGTCTAAAAAACGATACGCTGCCTCTTGAACCGTGCTTTATACTCTTAAGGCTCAAGGTTTTGATTTTTGCTTTTTCCTCTTTGACGATAGTTTTTAAATCCAACTCTTCGGCAGGAGTCTCATTTACAGTATCTTCTTCATAAAGCTCATAAGGGTCTTCAATGGTATCGAGCAGATCTCTTTTTTCTTCTATATTTTCAGATGCAAGCTGCTGGCGTATCATTTTTTTATAAGCAAACATAGAACCCATAATAATAAAAAAACTGCTTAAAAAGGCAACTTGAAGATTTATGAAAAATTCAAATGAAATAAAATAAGAAGCCAGGATCAGAAACTCTGAAATACCGAAAAACTTAATAGCTCTTTTCACCATAGTCCTCATCATCATCTTCTTCTAGTTTCTTTTTAACAGCGTATCTCGGTTGTTTTGCGAGTTCTTCATAATCCTTGTACTGTTTTGAATACGCCTTGTACACATTTAAGACAGCGGCAGCAATACCGATAAATACACCTACCCAGAACAACCATCCTATATCTGTTAAACTACGCAACAAATAACCGATACCCACACCCATAGCAACCGCTACGACCATAGATATTCCCAAAGAAAGACTGTCTGCGGCTTCTATTATAGGTTTTATTCTTGGTTTTTCTTCTTCTGTTTCATTTTCATTCTTAGCCATTTGTGATTACCTTCAATACTTTTTCGCTTGCTTTGATTGTGTTTTCTATCATCTCATCAGTTACTGCCGTGGAGATAAAGCCTGTTTCATAGAGTGAGCAGGCAAAATAATACCCTTCTTTAAGCATGCCCGCATGAAATTTTGCAAAAAGTTCTGCATCTGAGTCACAGGCGTCTGCGAAGTTCTTAACAGGCTTCTCATTGAAAAAGAATCCGAACATGCTTCCCCTGACGTCAATCTGCATCGTAATTCCACATGCCAAGGCAGCGTCCCTCATCCCCTCTACCAATCTTTTTGCACGCCCTTCAAGAACTGATATCACTCTCGCGTTTTGCTTGAGTTTGCTCAGTGCTGCATATCCGGCCGCCATTGCTACAGGATTGCCGCTTAAGGTGCCTGCCTGATACACCGGTCCTTCAGGCGAAAGCATAGACATAATTTTGCGGGATGCTCCAAAAGCACCGACTGGCATACCGCCGCCTATAACCTTTCCAAGCGTCACGATATCCGGTTTCGTGCCTGTGATAGACTCAGCACCGTTTACGCTTGCTCTAAAACCGCTCATAACTTCATCAAAAATCAAAAGAGTTCCGTTTTCATCACAAAGCTTTCTTAATTCTGCCAAAAACTCTTTATCTGCCGGAACCAGCCCCATATTTCCGGCTATTGGCTCGATAATAACACAGGCAATATCTTTGGAATCTTTGAAACATTTTTTGACACTTTCTATATTGTTGTATTCAGCCAAGAGCGTATGTTTTGTAAAATCTGCAGGAACACCCGGTGAACTCGGGTTTCCAAAAGTGGCAGCTCCGCTTCCGGCTTGAACCAAAAGAGAGTCACTGTGTCCATGATAGCAGCCCGTAAACTTGACAATATCATCACGACCTGTAAAACCGCGCGCCAAACGTATAGCACTCATCACAGCTTCTGTTCCGCTGCTCACAAATCTCACCTTCTCAATCGAGTCAAAAAAGGAGATAACAAGTTTTGCAAGTTCTGTTTCAGCCTGCGTAGGCGCACCAAAGCTTAATCCGTGTTTTACCGCTTCGATTACGGCCGCTTCTATACTCTCATCTCTGTGTCCAAAAAGAAGAGGACCCCAGCTTTGTACAAAGTCAATATATTTGTTGCCATCAACATCTGTCAAATACGCACCCTCACCTTCTGTAATGAATAAAGGTGTGCCGCCAACGCTTTTAAATGCTCTAACGGGAGAGTTTACCCCGCCCGGAATTAAACTTTGTGCCTCTTCAAATGCTTTTATCGATGCTTCTGTGCTCATTTATATGCCTTAGTATTTTTTCGTAATTATAGCGAAGTTGTATTAATCTATATTTGTTATAATCATTCAAATCTTTTTAAAATTGGAAAATATGAACCGTTCTTCTTTTGCTTTCTTTGTTGCATTGTTAATCCACTTCGTATTCATATTGTTATTTTGGCTGCTTGGGACTTTGGCACCTGAAATAAAATCTGAACAAGATACAGAGAAGAAAATCAGGATATCCCTAAAAGAGATGCCTCCAAAAGATAAAATATCCGGAATTACAAAAGAAAAAATTGAAAAAACACCCATCGCTCCACCGATGCCCAAAGGTTCCCAGCTTGAAAAACTTGTCAAAAAACCAAATATAAAATTTGAGCCAAAAGAAGTAAAAAAACAGCCTGCCATCAATAAACCCGCAGATGCTCCGCAACAACAAACTCCGCCTGAGCCAAAAGTACACCCTTTACCTCCCAAAAAGCCTTATATTGAGTTGCTTGATGAAAAACAAGAGCCCGAAGTCCCGCTCAAGACTAAGCCCGAAAAAGAAAAAGTAGATCCTTTGTATGCCTTGCTTTCTCAAGACAAATCCGAACACGAAGAGAATAAACAAAGTAAAAAAACCGCATCAGGGAGCAGTATTAATCAAAATATTAAAGAGCTTTACGGTGACGAATTCGGCAAGCTCACACATGGACAACAGCAGTATATACTGGATAATCAGGAAATTATGAGACGTATTACACAGCAGGTCCTCAACCGGGTTGCAAGAGTAAACCTCTCACGTGAGCTGAATGTTAACAGAAGCAATGTGATTGAGTTTTATCTTCATCCAAACGGAGATATGACAGATTTCAGGTTCCTCAAAAAAAGCGGCTACTACGTCTTAGATGACACAACCAAAGAGACTATAGAATATGCCTACAGCAGGTATCCAAGACCAAGTGAAAAAACCCTTATAAGATATAATGTTTTTTATAATTTAGCCAGATATTAAATGGCGGTAAAAAATCAGTTATTATCCAGCAAAGCCAAGGCCCCTTTGTAAACGGGCTCATCTATAAAACCGTACTCCTCATCTACAAAACCTGTTATCCCCATCTCCGCATGCATCTCAAAAAGCTTGATTATCACCCGGGCTTTTTTCAGTTCTTCTTTTTTATTGATAAATATCTCATTTACCATTTCTACCTGTTTTGGAGAGATGCACCCTTTTGCATCAAATCCCATACTTTTTTCCAGAGATATCCACATGCCAAACTCTTCAAGATTTTTAAAGTCCTGATACACGAATGAAACAGGCTTTACAAAAACTGATTTGCATGTGATGAGAAAATGTGACAGCATATACAGCATAGTCGGATTGGAACTCTGTATAAGACTTTGCGGGAGTTTCATATCTGCAAACAGGTCCAAAATACCGAGATAAAAGGTTGTGACTCTCTTGTCAACCTTAAGCGATGAAAGATTATGCCATGCCGAAGCGGTTTCTATTGAAAGATGGAGTTCGGTTGTTTCATTCAAAAGCGCCAGCACGCTTTTCACCTCGCTTTTGTCTCTTATTTTTGGAACCCTGATGGCATCGGGCATGAACTGGTTCAAGTATGTTATCTCTTCATAACCGCCCTCATCCAATGCATTCACACGGACTACCAGTTTTTTATCGCACTCTTTTAGCTCAGATAAAAAAAGAGCACATAAGACCAGGGCAAAGGGTTTTTCCTCTTTGCTTACCCCGTCCTCAAGATTCAGCATGATACAGTCGGCCTGCAAAGAAGCTATTTTTGACAAATGCTTTATATTGTTACATGAGAGCATCAATGCGGAGCGAAAATTTTTCTTTTTGTTTATAACCCTGAACGTGGGTTTTGCAAGTTTATCAAGAGCACTTAAGTCTCTGGTGTCATATGCTTTTTGAATTTCATCTAAAAGATTATTTCTCATTTTTTTACATCTTTGTTTGGTTTTTTCTTTTCATCTTTTTTCTTATCATCTTTATGCAGATAAAAATAAAGTGCCTTTATCTCTTTATCTGTCAAAAAATATCTTGGCATTGCACTTTTTCTTTCATTCAGAGCCTTATAAAACTCCTTGAATTCAAGCGTATTGATTGCAGGCCCTTCAAATATCATCTTTTCTTTTTTGTGCATATATCGGGCAACGATTCTGCCCTCTCCGTGCTCGCCATGGCAATTCTGGCACCCTATGCCTCTTGGATTCTTATAGAGTTGTGATGCATATTCCGCCGGCGTAATAAAGCTGCTTTTTGAGAACAACAGGAGCGGTAACATTAAAATAAGCATGGTTTTCATGTAAAGCGACCTTTTATCATTAAAACGATATTATAATAAAAAAATAATTTATGGGGTTTAAATGCAACTTCTTGATGGTAAAGCACTCTCACAAAAAATAGAAAAAAATGTAGCTGTTGGAGTAAAAGAGTTTAAAACAGACACCGGTTCGGTGCCTGGTTTAGCGGTTATACTCGTTGGTCACGACCCGGCTAGCGCAGCTTATGTAAATATGAAGAAAAAAGCCTGTGACAGAGTGGGTTTTTACTCGGTTACACATGAGATGCCAGAAGATATCTCTCAGCAGGCTATAGAAAACACCATCACTATGATGAATAACAATCCCAATATTGACGGTATCCTCATCCAGCTTCCTCTTCCTTCACAGATAGATACTACGAAGATTTTAGAACTCGTAGACCCGAGCAAAGACGTAGACGGTTTTCACCCATACAATGTTGGAAGACTCACAACTGGGCTTGACGGTTTTGTTCCGTGTACGCCTCTTGGCGTTATGGAGCTTTTGTCTGAATACGATATAGACGTAAAAGGGAAAAACTGTGTAGTCGTAGGGGCTTCAAATATCGTCGGCAAGCCTATGGCCGCTCTGCTTTTAAATGCAAATGCAACTGTTGAGATTTGTCATATATTTACGGATGACCTGAAAAAACACACCCTCAATGCAGATGTACTTTTGGTCGGTGTGGGTGTTATAAACCTTATCAAAGAAGATATGGTCAAAGAAGACGCGATTATCGTTGATATAGGGATCAACAGAGCAGACAACGGCAAACTCGTGGGTGACGTTGACTATGACAATGTAAGCAAAAAATGCTCCTACATCACTCCTGTTCCAGGCGGAGTCGGACCAATGACAATTGCTATGCTTCTAAGCAATACACTTAAAGCCGCGCAAATAAACGCAAAACAAAGAGGATAGATGAAAAAATTTTTACACAAGACATATAAATTTTCAAACTCTTGGACCGGAACGATTATCATAGTTTTATTTGTTATATTTTTTATAGCTCAGGCCTTTAGAATTCCCTCCGGATCGATGAAAGACACTCTTTTGGTAGGTGACCATCTTTTTGCAAAAAAATTCGCTTACGGTATCGCTATGCCCCATATACCTTTTTTGGAGATGTCTATCATGCCATGGAGTGACAAACTTCGCCTTATTGACGGCGACACTCCTTCAAGAGGAGATATCGTTATTTTCAGATATCCTCATAATATCAAACAGCATTTTGTAAAAAGATGTGTAGCTCTTCCGGGTGATGAGCTCTTTGTTTTGGAGAAAAATCTGTATATCCACCACAAAGAAGGGGATGAGTGGATTCAAAAAGAGTTTCAGGACTACGAGATAGTTGAGTTCTCAGGAAAACTCTGGGTTAAGAACCCTTATATGAAAAAACATCCGGGGATACATCATGATGACAAAATCATCAATGACGGACGCTATCCTCAGCAGCTTTTTAATTTTGCTCCTATAAAAGTTGAGCAGGACAATTATTTTATGATGGGTGACAACCGTGACCATTCAAATGACAGCCGTTTTTGGGGAGCTGTTCCTTATGACAATATCGAAGGAACACCATGGTTTGTGTATTTTAGCGTAACTGACAAATGGGAAATCAGATGGGACAGAGTCGGCAAGACTCCGGCAGATTTGGAATCTCAGCACTATCTTGATCTTGCAAAAGAAGAGAGACTCAAAGAAGATAAAGAAGATCATGGAATCTATTGATATACTAAAAATATCTGCAGCGGTACTTGCCCTTGCAGTTGCCATTATCGGGCATGAGATTATGCACGGTCTTATTGCTTATCTCTACGGAGACAGCACTGCAAAAAATGCAGGCAGACTCTCTGTAAACCCGCTCATACATGTTGATTTGGTTGGTACTATTATTGTTCCGGCCACCATGTACTTTTTGCCTATACTCTTAGGCGGAGAGAGCGGATTTTTATTTGGCTGGGCAAAGCCCGTCCCGATCAATATGGCTACCGTAATAGGCAGAGGCGGATACAATGCGGCGATGCAAGTGGATTTGGCAGGAATTGTTTATAATTTCACTCTGGCGGCATTTGCTTCCATAGCCGTAGTCTCTATGAGCCAACCGACATCTGCGGATAGTCTGGTCTATATATTCTTATATATATTTGTGTTTCAGCTGCTCATCATCAATGTTGTTTTAGGAGTGTTCAACCTCCTTCCTATTCCGCAGTTTGACGGTGCACATTTTGTGATGC
This sequence comes from bacterium, assembly GCA_018825665.1. GTDB lineage: Bacteria > Campylobacterota > Campylobacteria > Campylobacterales > Sulfurimonadaceae > Sulfurimonas. Next base: position 19,620 of record JAHJEG010000049.1, read on the forward strand.
ATCTTGCATTGAAGCACAAGATCAATGCCGTTGCAGAATTTTTCTACAAAAATGAGCGTTACGGCATCATAGTTGTTTTGATTATCTTAATGACTCCGTTAAAAGATTATCTGCTGCTTATGCCTGTTCAAACCATACTTAGTTTATTATTATCATAAAAGGAAAAAAATGAAATTTTATATTGCTACTGACCACGCCGGTATCGATCTTAAGGACTATACCGTTGAATTGTTAAACGAAAAAGGACACGAGGTAATAGACCTGGGCCCTTTTTCAAAAGACAGAGTGGATTATCCGGATTATGCCGTAAAGGTATCCAAGAGCGTACTGGAAGACAAAGAAGCCCAGGGAATTCTTATTTGCGGTTCGGGAATAGGGATGAGTATGGCTGCAAACCGCCATCATGGAATACGTGCAGCACTTTGCCATGATGCCTATACGGCGATGGTTGCACGCGGACATAATGACGCGAACATCCTTTGTTTTGGCGAGCGTATCGTCGGACGAGGCGTTGCTGAATCTATTTTAGATGCGTGGATTGCCGGAAGTTTTGACGGTGGTCGCCACACAGGCCGTGTTGAGAAGATCGAAGCTATAAACTCTTAGTAATACACAAGGAAAGAACATGTTTTGGGAATGGTCACTTTTAACACTTTTATCGATTTTATCCATCTTCTTATTTGTAAAAATGTTTTACTTCAAAAGCATAACAAACAAAGAACAAAGAAGTAACGACCTGATGAAGATGACTCTGCAGGAGGCTGAGATACTGATAAGAAAGTATCAGATACAGCTGCAACGTGCCCTGGGCAATGTTGATATTTTAAGTGAAGAATTGACTAAACTCAGGAATGAACTAAAAGTTCTAAAACAGAGAAATTCCAAACACAGACAGGAAACAGATCGTCTAAACGGAAAAATAAAAGCACTTGAGGGTCGTATAGACGCTCTTTTATAACAGGGAGAACCTTACAATGAAACTAAGCGCAACCGAGAGAAAAATTTTAGAAAACTCTATCAGAGATATAAAAGATTTTCCAAAACCAGGGATAGTTTTTAAAGACATCAGCACCTTGCTCAATGATGCAAAAGCCTATGGTGTTTTAATGAATCACCTTTATCAAAAATATAAAGAATACAATTTGGACTATGTAGCCGGTATAGATGCAAGAGGTTTTATTTTCGGTGCGGCGCTGGCTCAAATGCTGGGCATAGGTTTTGTACCGATAAGAAAAAAAGGCAAACTTCCCTATACGACAATAAGTGAAAAATATTCACTTGAATACGGGATAGATGAAATAGAAGTTCATATAGATGCTTTTAGCAAGATTCCACATGCCAAGGTGCTTTTAATCGATGATCTGATTGCAACCGGGGGAACTGCAAATGCGGCTGCCAAACTTATCAATCAGGCTGGTGCCGAATGTGTTGAGGCTTGTTTCATAATAGCGCTTAACTTTTTAAACGGCAAAAAAGATCTCCAAGAGATCACAAATGTTTACACTTTAATAGAGGTTAATTAATGTATATTCCAAGTGCTTCAAAATTCGATCCAGATGAAAATGGACATTTCGGTATCTTCGGCGGCAGGTATGTTCCAGAAACATTGATGCCAGCACTCCTAAAACTTCGTCAGGAATATGAGAGTATTCGCTTTGACAAAAATTTTTGGAGCGAGGTTGACTACTACCTCAAAGACTACGTAGGCCGCCCTTCCCCTTTGTATTTTGCAAAAAATATTTCAGATGAACTCGGTGCGAAAGTTTATTTTAAAAGAGAAGACCTAAACCATACAGGTGCACATAAGGTCAATAATGTAATTGCCCAGGGACTCATGGCCAAAAGACTTGGCTATAAAAAAATCATCGCAGAAACAGGTGCCGGACAGCACGGAGTAGCTACGGCTACTATATGTGCTTTGCTTGATTTGGAGTGTGAGATATTTATGGGTGCAAAAGATGTTGCACGTCAGGAACTCAACGTATTTCGTATGAAACTTCTCGGAGCAAAAGTAAACTCGGTCGAGAGTGGTTCACGCACGCTCAAAGATGCGATGAATGATGCCATCCGCCATTGGGTAACAAATGCCAGAGATACTTTTTATATTATAGGAACAGTTGCCGGTCCCCATCCGTATCCGATGATGGTCAGAGACTTTCAGGCTATCATAGGCTATGAAGCACGAGCACAGATAATCGAAAAAGAAAACCGTCTTCCCGATCATGTTATCGCCTGTATCGGAGGCGGGAGCAATGCGATAGGGATGTTTCAGCATTTCCTCGAAGATGAGGAGGTGGAATGTATCGGCATTGAAGCCGGAGGCAAGGGTATAGGCTCGGGCCAACACGGATGTTCATTAAACCAGGGCAGACCCGGGGTACTTCACGGCCAAATGAGCTACCTTCTTCAAGACGAAGACGGTCAGATACTCGAAGCACACTCTATAAGTGCAGGTCTTGACTACCCGGGTATCGGCCCCGAACATGCATTTCACAATGACAACAAATCTGTTTCGTATGACTACATAACAGATGAAGAAGCACTCAACGCCTTTGTGTGGCTCTCCCGCAAAGAGGGAATTATTCCTGCTTTTGAGAGTTCGCATGCCGTAGCTTATTTAAAAAAACTGCCGGATATCAAAAACAAACTCATAATCGTAAACCTTTCAGGCCGCGGGGACAAAGATATGATTCAGGCGAAAGAACTGCTCGATTTCGACAAATAAACACACTGTACACCCCAAGAATACTCTTGGAGTGTATGCAATCATTCTTTAACAATTTTATCTTTTATTTCTATCAAAGCTTCTATCTCTTTTTTTAGCTCCTCTTTTTTATTACTGTCTTCAGATTTTTTCATCTTTTCTTTCATTGATGCTATCTTTTCGTCCAAAGCGTTCAGTAAATCTTCCCTTTTTTCTTCATCTTTTTTGCCTTTGCTAAAAAACTTTTCGAGTTTTTTATATAACCTGCCTATCTTCATCTTACTTCCCCCAAAGCCTGTATTTCTGTATCTTTAATCCACAAGAGTTTTGCAACATGGACAATGTTTTTGGATATTTCCAAGGCAAAAAAGCTGTCATTGATAAGTGAGGTAGCCATTTTGGAGTCAATATCCCCGTTTCTTATCAGCTTATCAATTCTGCCGTTTTTAATTATATCAAGTTTATCTATATTTGATTCGAGAACTTTAATTTTAGCCAAAACTTCAAAATCGTCTCCGTTTTTTTGAATCTGGTATATTGAGTCCAATGTCTTGGCTATTTCAACTCTAAGATAGTTATACTCATCTTTAATAAATTTATTTTTACCTTTCATATATCTGTTTATATTTTTTTGGAGTTCTTTTGCGTCTTTGATTGCTTCGACAATATCCCTGCTTGCAAGTTTTAATGAATAGATTTTATTTTTATCCAAGGGTGTCATATTTTCCTGAGAGACTGTTGCATAGTGAATAATATCCCCATAAAGGGATTTAATCTTTTTTTCATAAAACTCGTCTATATTGGTATCTATTTTTTGAACCGATTTTTCCACAACCGTGACAATTTTGTCTTCATCCAGACCCATAAAGGTATGTCTGTGCAAAGACAGGGCATGCGAGAGCACCTCAATAGCATTTTCGTATAGGTTTTCTATCTCTTTTTTCAGAGCCATAATAGCTGCTTCTGGAACCTCCACGACAACTTTGTCAAGATATTTTGCTCTGTTTATATCTTTTGGCTCTTTATTGAACAAGCCCTGAAGATAAATTACAAGTCTGCCCGTAAAAGGGGAGACCAAAAGGACCCCGATAATATTAAAAATTGTATGAAACAGTGCGAGTTTCATCGCGTAATCATCATCTGCTATGGATATTTTCAAGGCTATAAACTCCACAAGGTCTGCTAAATAAAACAAGAACACGATAGCAAAAGCACCTGTTACAATATTGAAGATAAAATGGGCGACAGCCAGTCTTTTTCCGTTTGCATTTGAGGTGAGCGAGCCAATGATTGCAGTAACCGTCGTCCCTATATTTGCACCTATTGCCAACTCAAGGGCATTGAAATATTCTATCTGATTTGTGGCAAGCGCTGTTATTATCAGAGCCATTGTCGCACTGCTTGACTGAATGATTACCGTTGCTATTCCTCCGAGCAGAACATATACCAACACTCCAAGGTAGCCTTCCATGGCATACTGGGCAAGGTCCAAACCGCTTTTTAATGCTTCAAAGCCGTCTTTCATATATCCGATACCCAAAAAGACAAAACCAAGACCAATCAGTACGCCTCCAAGCCCCCTGTAGCTTTTATTTTCATGAAAACTAAAGATGGAACCAAAGATAATCATAGGCATAGCATAATAGGCTATATCGATCTTAACTCCGAATGAAGACACGATCCATGCCGTTGTAGTCGTTCCTATATTTGAGCCGAATATCACACCTATGGCTCCGCTTAAGGTTATAAGCTCTGCACTTAAAAATGAAATAATTACTATTGAAATCAGTGAAGAACTCTGGGCAATGGATGTAGATAAAAAACCGGTAGCTATTGCACGAGGAAGAGTTTGGGTGCTTTTTTCCAAAACACGCTCAAGCATCCCTCCGCTAAAAAGTTTAAAACCATCCTCCATAAAAGTCATGCCGATTAAAAATATTGCTATGCCCGCTATGATAATCTTGGCATCATTGCTTGAAAATAGTATATAAGCTATTGCAAGTAAAAATAACGGATACACCGAACCTTTCAACATTCATTTACCTTTGAAAAAATAATATAGACTCCAATTATTCTACTCTTAAGAATCCTAAACGGGACTTAAAGTAAACTCTAATTTATCTTCTTTAGGCTATTATCTCACATATTTTAGATTATGGATTACAGATGAATATACAACTTTTAAACAAAAATACTTCAGATGTTAAGGCAGATGTTTTAGTGCAATTTTTAACGCCCGATGACCTGGCCGGGCATGTGCAAATCAGAGTTTTAAATCAGGCTGGCTTCAAAGCAGAACAGGATTCAATATGTTTTTTACATGAAAAAGGGATCTTGGCATGTGGAATTGCGAGCAAAGATGCAGATGATGTCAGAAGCGCCTGTGCATGTATGATTAAAACACTCAAGTCCACCAACTACGAAAGTGCGAAGATAGAGGTGATTTGCAATGACACCCTGCCCGCTATAGTAGAAGGTGTCGTATTGGGCGGTTATGAGTTTAATGATTATAAATCTGAACCGAAAAAAAGCGCTTTGAAAGAAATTCTATTATCCTCGGATGCTTTGGATTTTGATGTACTTGAAAAAACTTTCAACGATGCCGTAATAATTGCTAATGCCACATGTTTTACACGTGATATAGTAAATACGGCTCCTCAGGAGATGCATCCTCAATCCATGGTCGCTTTGGCTCAAAAACTTGCATCTGAGAACTCTTTGGAGTGCAATATTCTTCAAGAAGATGATTTGGCAAAAGAAAAGATGGGAGCGATGCTCGCAGTGGGTCGGGCATCGATACACGGCAGTGCTTTGATTCATCTAAGCTACAAGCCCACAAATCCGAAAAAAGTAATCTCTCTTATAGGCAAGGGGCTTACATATGACAGTGGCGGTCTCAGCCTGAAACCTGCCGCGTCCATGGTAACTATGAAAATGGATAAGGCCGGGGCATGTGGAGTTTTGGGGATGATAAAAGCAGCAAGCGAACTAAAACTGGATGTAGAGATCCATGCTTTTATCGGTGCGGTTGAGAATATGATAGGAGGAAATGCCTACAAACCCGATGACGTGCTTGTATCAAGAAGCAAGACGACCATAGAGGTAAGAAACACGGATGCCGAGGGGCGTTTGGTACTGGCGGACGTTCTGGACTATGCACAAGACACTGTAAAAGCTGACTATATTTTTGATTTTGCGACACTTACGGGTGCCTGCATGGTCGCTCTTGGTCAATATACTACGGGTATTATGGGACATTCGCATAAACTCAAACATGACATCTCCAAGGCTGCAAGCAACTCGGGAGAGCTTACGGGTTCACTTCCCTTCAACAGACATCTTGCAAAACTTTTAAAAAGCGAGATTGCAGATATCAGCAACACTTCATCCAAACCTTATGGCGGAGCGATAACAGCGGGCTTATTTTTGGATAAGTTTATCAAAGAAGAGAACAAAAAGAGATGGCTGCACTTCGATATAGCAGGCTCTGCATATACGGAGACTCCCTGGGACTGTAACGGTTACGGTGCGACCGGAGCAGGCGTGCGTCTTATAAGCCAATACCTCAAGAGTATAAAATAACCTCATTTGCACATGCCAAACCCCGGCATGTGCAAATCTCACTCTTTTTCTAAGATATCCCTGTAATTAAGCTGTGCCAGATTCTCATATCTTTTATACATCTCTTTAGCGTGAAAAGATGCCGTATCCAAAAACTCCTGTGCATGTTTCGCATCCATTGCCTCAACCATTTTAAACCTTGCCTCATTATACATATACTCTTTTACAGGTATTTCTGGTCCCTTGTAATCAAGTTTCATCGGATTCTCACCCCTGGCCTCACGTCTGGGATCGTATCTGAAAATTGGCCACAGGCCGCAGTCCACCGCAAGCTTTTGTTGATGTAGTCCCTGTTTTAGATCGTATCCGTGCGCGATACAGTGCGAATATGCGATGATAAGGGATGGACCGTCATACTGTTCAGCCTCCATAAACGCTTTAAGGGTCTGTGTATCGCTTGCTCCCATGGCTACTCTGGCTACATAGACATTGCCATAAGAGATAGCCATCATTGCTATATCTTTTGGAAGCTGGGCCTTTCCGGCGGCTGCAAATTTGGCAACTGCTCCCGTTGGTGTCGCCTTTGACTGTTGTCCGCCCGTATTTGAGTACACCTGGGTATCCAAAACAAGTATATTTACATTTTTTCCACTCGCTAGCACATGGTCAAGACCGCCGTAGCCGATATCATAGGCCCAGCCGTCTCCGCCGATTATCCAGACAGATTTTTTTACAAGATAATCGGCCAAATCCAGAAGTTCTCCTGCATGTGGACTTTTCATTGTTTCTAGTTTCTTTTTCAGCTCCTGGACTCTTTTTCTTTGCGTATGTATCTCACTCTCCTCTTTTTGCGGAGCATTTAAAATATCATGAACAAAGCCGCTCTCAAATTCACAAGACAGCTTGCCAAGCAGCTCTTTTGCCTGCACTTCGTGCTTATCCACACTCAGCCTGAATCCAAGCCCAAACTCTGCATTGTCTTCAAAAAGTGAGTTAGACCATGCCGGACCGTACCCCTCTTTGTTTTTGCTCCATGGAGTGGTTGGGAGATTTCCTCCGTATATAGAAGAGCAGCCTGTCGCATTTGCAACCAGCATCCTGTCTCCAAAAAGCTGTGTGGCAAGCTTGATGTAAGGCGTCTCTCCGCAACCCGGGCAGGCTCCGGAAAATTCAAAAAGGGGTTCTAGAAGCTGGCTCTCTTTGAGCTTTGAATGGTCAAGTTTGGCTCTGTCATATTCGGGCAGGTTTAAAAAATATTCCCACTCCCGTATCCCTTTTTCCCGGATTGAAATCTTTGGAGTCATGTTTATAGCTTTGGTTTGCGGATCTTCTTTACTTGTGGCAGGACAAATTTCTACACACAAAGCACAGCCTGTGCAATCCTCAACGCTCACGGCTATGCTAAATCTCTCATCATCTGCAAAGCTTTTTCCTTTGGAGGGTATGCTTTGAAAACCCTCCGGAGCATTTTTGAGTTCACTTTCGTTTACGACTTTTGAGCGTATGACGGCATGTGGACATACGAAAACACACTTGTTGCATTCTATACATACAGCACTCTCCCAAAGAGGTACCTCTAGAGCTATATTTCTTTTTTCATATTGAGTAGTATCACTCGGCCATGTGCCATCCGGAGGCATCATGCTCACCGCTATCTCATCGCCCCTGCCCTCGACTATATGCGCAGTAACATTGGCAACGAACTCTCCAAACCTGCCTTTGAGCGGAGGCTCCATGGAATGCGTACTGCTTGCTTCTTTTGGAAGACTTACTTTATACATATGAGAGAGCGAGCTCTCTATGGCTTTGTAGTTTAGTTCCACGATCTCTTTGCTTTTGTCCGCATAGCTTTTTTGTACATATTTTTTTATCTGTTTTATCGCTTCATCATGTTCCAAAATGCCGGAAATCTCAAAAAAACATGTCTGCATGATTGTGTTTATCTTTCTTCCCATGCCCACATCTTTTGCGATTTTATACGCATCCACCACATAAAACTCAATCTCTTTTTCAATAAGCTCCTCTTGAATATTCCTAGGAAGATGCTTCCATATATGTTTTTCATCAAAAGGTGAGTTTAAAAGAAAGCTTGCACCTTTTTTTGCGTGCCACAATATGTCAAATTTTTCCATAAATACGCTTTGGTGGCATGCGACAAAATCAGCCTTGTCTATAAGGTATGCTGAGCGTATGGGTCTTGGACCGAATCTAAGGTGTGAAGTGGTCATAGAACCTGATTTTTTTGAATCATATACAAAATAGCCCTGCGCATAATTATCTGTTTGCGTGCCTATTATCTTAATAGAGTTCTTGTTTGCGCCCACCGTTCCATCCGAACCAAGCCCAAAGAATATAGCCTCAACCGTGTCTTTGTCTTTTAGTACAAACTCCCTGTCCCAAGAAAGAGAAGTGTGTGTCACATCATCATTGATCCCTATTGTGAAATGGTTTTTCGGCTTATCCTTATCCAGCTCATCAAATACGGCTTTTACCATGGCAGGAGTAAACTCTTTTGAGGACAAGCCGTATCGTCCCCCTATAACTCTTGGCATGTGGAAATCCGCTTCATTGTTTTGACTGGCTTCACTTAAGGCACCCACTACATCGAGATAAAGCGGTTCTCCAAGGGAACCGGGTTCTTTTGTCCTGTCTAAAACAGCTATGGATTTGAGTGTTTTTGGCAGGGAAGCTATAAAGTGCTTTAGAGAAAAAGGTCTATAGAGTCTCACTTTTAAGACGCCTGTTTTTTCATTGAGTGTATTTAAATATTCAACACACTCATGCACCGTCTCAGCTCCCGAGCCCATAATGATGATGAGTTTCTCTGCATCAGGAGCACCCGCATAGTCAAAAAGCCTGTACTCTCTGCCTGTGAGTTTATAAAACTGCTGCATCACACCTTCGACGATATTCGGAGTTTGATTATAATAGCTGTTTACACTCTCCCTGCCCTGAAAATAGACATCGGGATTTTGTGAAGTTCCTCGGATAAAAGGATGGTCGGGGCTTAGAGCCCTGCTTCTATGTGCATGTACGAGATCTTTATCTATCATCTCCTTCATAATCTCTTCATCTATAAGCTCTATCTTATTTACCTCGTGCGACGTTCTGAATCCGTCAAAAAAATGTAAGAAGGGTATCCGCGTTTTTAAAGATGAAGCCTGCGCTATCAAAGCCATATCGTGGGCTTCTTGAACTGAATTTGAGGGCATCAATGCGAATCCGGTTTGACGCACAGCCATAGTATCCGAATGGTCACCGAAGATGGAGAGCGCCTGTGTAGCGATGGAACGGGATGCCACATGAAAGACACTCGGAGTCAGTTCCCCTGCAATTTTATACATATTTGGAATCATCAGTAAAAGACCCTGTGAGGCGGTAAACGTAGTGGTCAATGAGCCGCTTTGAAGCGAGCCGTGAATTGCGCCGCTCGCACCGCCTTCGCTTTGCATCTCCACAACGCTGGGCACCGTGGAGTATATGTTCTTTTCTTCCAAAGAAGCGTAGATATCGCAGAGCTCTCCCATGACAGAGGCCGGTGTTATGGGGTATATCGCAATGATCTCATTGAGTTTATAAGCAACTCTGGCAACAGCTTCGTTTGCATCGATTGTATCTATACTTTTTTTCATAACAGCACCTTTGGGAAAGATAGTTGCTTTTATTTTAGCACTTATTGGATAAAAATTATAAATAACCCAGATACATTAAGCCTGTTAGATATATAATTTATTCTCGATACTTTGTCTATCCGACACTATTTGCAAAAGGATTTAAGATGAAAACGAATGCCTTGCCAAAATATGATATGAGTGATAATCCTACCCAGTGTTGTCCGAGATTCAATCCCCAAGGCTGGGATGAACAGGAACTGCATTTCCGGGATAAGCCCTTCGTAAAAGCAAAAACAATAAGTTTTTTTCACATTCCCTTAAATATGGGTTCTGTGTATCCAAAAACTTTTGAAGCGATACAAAATGCGGGAGCATACAGCGAGGATGATTTCATCGTCTTGTCTTACGATTCCTCCCCGTGGCGCTCGGAACACTATTTTTCCGTGACAAAAGAGGTTTTGAATCAGGAGATGGTACGCATGAGCGGAGATTTTCTTACGAAAGTCTTTGAAGGTCCATACAAAAACGCACCTCTTTGGGAAAAACAGATGAAAGAGTTTGTCCGGAGCAAATCAAGAGAAGTAAAAAAGATATACTTTTTTTATACGACATGCCCGAAATGTGCCAAATATTACGGCAAAAACTATATGGTGGCAGTAGCTGAATTACTCTAGTTTATTCTTTACTTTCTTTAGCTAAGAGCCGGAGAAAATCTTCTTCACACATAGGTTTTGCAAAATAATACCCTTGGATGATGTCGCACTCCCTTTGTTTGAGGAATTCGTATTGCTCTTTGTTCTCAACACCCTCAGCCACGACTTTTAGTCCGAGAGTTTTACCCATAGCCAGGATTGTATTGATCAACAGCTCTTTGTTATTGGAAGTGCCGTTTATATCATCGACAAAAGTTTTGTCTATTTTCAAAGTATCAATCGGGAACTTCTTAAGATAGGACAAGGAGGAATAGCCTGTTCCAAAATCATCGATATAGATAGAGATACCCAAGTCTTTTATCTTCTTAAGAGCCAGGAGTGTCTTTTCTATATACTGCATCATAACACTCTCTGTTATCTCGATACCCAGTTGTTTTGGATTGATATCATTTTCAATTATCACATCTTGCAAATCCTGAAACAAGTCCGTATTTTGGAACTGTCTTGTTGAGACGTTTATGGAAATAAGAAGATTATCGTAGCCCATCATCTCGAATCTTTTAATAGCCTTGGCGCTCTCTTCAATGACAAATTTTCCCAGAGTCAATATAAAACCTGTACTCTCGGAAATAGGGATAAATATATTTGGAGCAATCATACCTTTTTCATAATGATGCCATCTAAGCAAGACCTCTGCACCGATAATTTTTTCACTTTTTACATCAATTTTTGGCTGATAGTACAGCTTGAACTCATTATCATAGAATGCCCTTTGCATATCATTGATGATATCCACTTCATTGTGTATCTTCTTATTTAATTTTTGAGTAAAAAAGCCGAAATTGTCCCTTCCGTCGGACTTGGCCTGATACATAGCTATGTCGGCGTATTTCATAAGTTCATTTATATTTGTCGAATCATCCGGAAAAAGGGCAACCCCTATACTTGCGGAGAGTCTCAGTGAATAGCCCTTGACAAAAAACTCTTTTCTGAATTCTTTTAGCAGATTGTTAATAACGGGCAGCAAGTCATTTTCATTTTTGAAGCCGGGAATGACGATTATAAACTCATCTCCTCCGATTCTTGTAATAAGACTCTTCTCGTCAATATTGTTTGTCAATATATTTGCCACAGTCTGCAAAAGAGCATCCCCTATATCATGCCCCAAAGTATCATTGATATTTTTGAAATGGTCCAAGTCCAAAAAAATTATCGCGAACTTTTCATCATTCTTAATAGCATTTTTCATCACTTTTTGTATCTGCTGGTTGAGATAAAGTCTGTTTGGAAGACCTGTGAGACTGTCATGCAAAGAGGTGTGTTCAAGTTCTTTGTTTAATTTGCTGACCTGGTCCTGCGTAATATTGAGATGAACACTGTGCTCAATCTGCATTCTAATAATATACCCCAAAACAAGAAGTTCACTTATAACAAAAATCGCATGCAAAATAACAATATCAAAACCGCATCCGTAATTAAAGACCATGACCGGCATATCAAAAAGTGATATCTCATAGAGCTGAAGATAATTAAACACGATATGATGTGTAATCGTCGTTGCTGCTGCTATGACAATGGGAAGGATGTCTTTGTATAAAGTCAAAATCGCCATAGCTATAAAAACATGAAAGTGCATCTCTATGCGACCCAGATACTGTTGAATGTATATCACCGAAAACAGCATCATTGCAATAGCGATAAAATACCTGTAGTATCTTTCCCCTTTTAGGTAGGGAAACAGGATAATAATCGGCACAACTATAAGTGCCCCGCCAAAAAATCCGTAGAGATAGGTATTGTAATAAATCGAAGTGATAAAGGTAGAGATTATCCACTGCAGAATCAGCAGTGAAATCATCACCTTGTCTGACTGTATATGAAAAAGTCTAAAACTGTTTTTAGCAAAATTTGGAATTTGCGGATACACAAATATACGATTAAACACTCTTATCATTTTAAATTGTCCGAATATTTTAGGTCCATAATATCACGAATGAGCTTTTGTGCACTTAATGGATGCGTGAAATATATTTTCTTTAATATTATTGAATGAAACCTATTTTCAATCAAATACAAGTAGTCCGTATGGTTCAACTCCGTCTTATCATTCAGGTCTTTGGAAAAAAACACGCCAAAAGTTCTGTCCAGGCTGAGAATCTCTTTGTTGGACAGATAGACTCCCTTAAAATCTTCATGAAAGAATTTTGCAAACAGCGCAGGACCGAAACTCTCTGTATCCGGAGTAAGATTGATAAACAAGACGTCCACATCTTTTTTCAGTTCTTTTAATTCATCTGAATTATACAGAGTGCTGATTTTTTGCAATGCAGGCGTACATACGTCCGCACACCCGACATAGCCAAAATAGATTAGTAAAATCTGCTTGTCACTCTTTATAAAATCAGCTCTTATCTCTTTGTCAATCTCAATAACACCGCCTGACTTACCGCTAAAAAGCAGGGATTGCAGCAAAGGAACCATCAAAAAAAACGATAGCAGCAATGCAGCCATATAGTACTTGTTTTTCTTAGTTTTCAAATTTTATTATTCCTATGAGCAAAGAGGGTGCATGATTGATATATTCGGTATACATAATATGCGTCACATTAAATACCTCTTTTTTTGAACTCACTATTTTATGTTTAAATGTTAAGGTTTTTTTCGTTTCTTTGGCTTGATTCACATTTTCCAAAAAAAGCTTTTTGTCATTTTCATGTATGAAATAAGAGAGCAGATTCACATCATCTTTGTATATAGCATTATCAATTACCAAACGCTCCAGTAAACTCTGGGAAACAAACAATTCCTCCGTTTGGGTATTGAGCTTCCAATATCCTATAGCTACAATTGAAAATATATTATTTATAAATTGATCTTTTGAGCTTAGTTTTGATTTTAGATTTTCTATCTCCTGCACACTGTTTGAGCGTTGGGAACATTTTTTTCTCTGTATCGCATACATTAAAATCATCCCGACCGCCAATATAAACAAGAGTGTTACCAGGATATTTAACAATACAGATGTGTTTTTTTCTATAAAACCTTTATCTTTGCCTATAATCGTAGCGTTTCTTGAGATGTATTCCGAAAGGATAATCCTTGACTCGGTAAGTTCTTTTGAGTCAAACAGGTAGAGGTTCGGACTATGCGTCAAAGAAGAAAGATTCTGCATAGAGTTGTCTTCTAAAAATTTTATGACCAGCTTTGCCGCTTCCTCTCCCTGCTTTATTCCGCTTGTCACATATCCGCCGACAACACCTTTATGCATATACGCATCTTCCATACTTAAAATAATCAGGTTTGGATTTTTTTTCATCTCCTCTATGGACTCTTTTGGCAAAAGCGTATTGTTGTTATCGTCTTTGAAGTTTCCTATAGTCGTTAGCAGCACAAAACTTCTTGGCTTGTTTGGCAATGCATCTTTTATTTTTGATATATGCATATCACTGAGATAATAAAAGTTTAAATTTTTAAAAGTATCATGCTGGAGTTGAATCTCCTGCTGAATTGAAGCATATGTGTCTGAATCGTCACCGACAAAATAAATATCTCTGGTTTGTGGAGAGAATTGTTTGATCAGTTCGATATTTTGTTTTATCTCCTTGACCTCATACACACCTGCAAAAGTATCTTTGGGCAGAATACTGTGCATACGCAGGTTATTTATTCCTGAAAAAAAGAGCGGTATCTTTTTTTTGTTTTTAAACAGACTTTCATGATTTTTATACATAAAAGCAAGAGCATTATCATCTGTCACATAGATAAGGTCAGGCTCAAGAGCAGAGTATTTGTGTTTGAGATATGCAAGAAACCTGTTCTGATATTCTTCAGTCATGCTTAATCTTTTTGTATCCAGATATTCACTGTAGTATTCAAATTTTTTATCTCTTGCCTCAAGCGTGGAAACAAAAGAGTTGTGCTGACTTTTCGTCCACTTGTATTCCTGAGAATAGGAATGAAGTACAAAAATCTTTGTTTTTTCTGAAGCAAACAAAGAAATAGATACACTAAAAACAATAAAAAATATTTTAAATAAATTCAAGGCCGTCCCCTGCTCAAAATGACTTTTATTATAACACTTTATATTATAAAATCAATGCTGTTTGAGCATGAAAGCAAATAAGTAAATATAATATCTCTGCCGATATACGATAGGCAATAGCAGGATTTATAAAAACTACAAGTAAACTTTGGCTATTATTGCATTATTATTTCAATACGCTAAACAAAGGGCTAAAATGGGTTTAAGTATAGGTCTAGTAGGACTTCCAAACGTAGGTAAATCAACAACTTTCAACGCACTGACAAAAGCACAAAATGCAGAAGCTGCAAATTATCCGTTTTGTACCATCGAACCAAACAAGGCTGTGGTTCCTGTTCCGGACAAAAGACTCTCAGAACTTGCCAAAATCGTAAATCCCGAGCGTTTGCAGTATTCCACTTTAGACTTCGTGGATATCGCAGGGCTTGTAAAGGGTGCGAGCAAAGGTGAAGGCCTTGGAAACAAGTTTTTATCCAATATACGTGAAACAGAAGTTATTCTTCAAATTGTACGCTGTTTTGATGATGAGAACATCGTACACAATGAGGGAAGCATAGACCCTTTAAGAGATGTTGAAATTATTGAAGGGGAACTTGTTCTTGCAGATATCGAAGTTTTACAAAATAGAATCGACAGACTTAAAAAGCAGGCCAAATCAGACAAAGGTGCTGCAGGAGTGCTGGCTGTGGCTGAAGAGTTGTTGGAGTTTTTGGCTGATGGAAATTTAGCCAGAAATTTTTCCGATACACAGAGTGATGCATACAGACAATTAAATAACGAAGTCAGGTTTTTAACCAACAAAGAGATCATGTACGGTGCCAACGTGGACGAAGACGGTTTGCTCGAAGACAATGATTATGTTTTGGCACTCAAAGAGCATGCGGCCAAAAATAACTGTGAAATTATTAAACTGTGTGCAAAAGTGGAAGAAGAACTGATAGGACTTGACGAGGAAGAAGCAAGCGAATTTTTAAGTGAACTTGGAGTGAGTGAATCGGGTCTTGATCAGATTATCCATAAAGGTTTTGATAAACTTGGTCTTATGAGTTATTTTACGGCAGGCGTAAAGGAGGTGCGTGCATGGACTATCAGAAAAAACACTACGGCTCCAAAAGCGGCTGCAGTAATCCATAATGATTTTGAAAAAGGTTTCATACGTGCAGAGGTTATCGCGTACAAAGATTTTGTTGAGCTTGGCGGTGAAGCAAAGGCAAAAGAAGCCGGAAAGATGAGACTAGAAGGTAAAGAATACATAGTGCAAGACGGAGATGTTATGCACTTCAGGTTTAATGTTTAAAAACATATAAAGAGTGATACGTAGTTTTTTGTAAGGAGTTTTTATGGAATTAAAATATGTCGGTCCAAAACCTATTATTTCTCATACGGGTGTGGAGTTTGATAATAACAAGGATGATAAATTTGCTTACCTCGAAGTTGCCGTTGATCTTTTAAAAGCATTAAGTCATGACTACATTGAAGACAGAACCTATACCTACGAGACTGAGATATACAAGCTCTCCTCTGAGGAACTGCTTCATGAACTAAGAAAATACTGCCCAAATATAGATTCTTTGATGAAGAGAGAGAATCACGTCATCGAAGATGAGATACACCATGAAATACAAAGAGCAAGAGAGAGCTTGGTGCTTACAAGCATAGAAAAAGAGGTTCTCGAAAACAATATAGAAATGATGCACGATTACCTCATTCAAAGGTCAATCAATAAAAGTATATATTACTGTGCTATAAATGCTTTGGCCGAATTACTGAAAAAAGATCATATAGACCATATAATCGCACCGATGCTTCAAAGATTTATTCATGTTTTTCATTCAATCGAGGGGTGCCTAAAACTGCTGAAGACCCCAATTGACACAAAACTGGACATCTACAAAAAAAACGGGCAGCTCCTCGTAAGACTGCAAATCATCCATACTTAGAGATATTGAAGCAGTAAATTTTTTATCTGCTTCAACATGAACGCACTTGCGTTCTGTATTTTAAGATTATTTTATTTTTGCTATGGTCTGCCCATATTTTACATTTTCACCGGCTTTGACATCCAAATCCAGCATATCTTTTTCAGCCAAGATAACAATCGTTGAACCCATCTCAAAACATCCGAAGTCATCACCTTTGTTTAGATGCAAATTGTCATATTCATAGATACTGCAGTTTTGCGCATCGGCATTTGTTTTGATTTTCGGCTCAAAAGAAACCTGCATAACTCCTACATTCAGAGCGCCGACAAGAACCATAAAAAATCTTTTCTTCTCTGTTGTTTCACACATCAAGACAACTCTTTCATTCTCTATAAAAAGGTTTAGCCTCTTTTTTAGAGAGGGGAAGTTTACAGGATAAAGTTTTCCAGGAATATGAACAGCCTTTAATACTTTCAGGTTTAAGGGGATGTGGTAACGATGATAATCTTTTGGCGAAAGATAAAAGTTGACAAAATCGCCGTTATGGATACTTTTTTTCTCATCATCCGTAAAGTTCTCGCCAAGAAGCTCATCACATTTGTATCGCATCCCTTTTATCTGAAGTGCATACTCATCTTTTAGTTCTCCGCATTCAGAAATCAAAGAATCACACGGAGAGATAAAATCATCTGCATCAAGCGAATATTTTCTGTCCTCTTTTAATCTTCTTGTAAACAGGGCATTCAAACTGGCATAGGTACTTGGTGAATGGAATTCACTCATATCCAAGCCCATTAAATTGACATAGCTGCTGTTTACAATTTTTTGAAACCATTTCGGAAACTCTTTTGATGCAAACTTTCCGAAATTTTGTGAAATCGCCGATGTAATATGTTTTTTCATTTTATCCCCAATGTAGTATTTTTAAATAAGCTTGCGCTTTGCTATCTCTTCGACTAAGACCGTTGCATAAGAACCTTTAGGAAGTGTGAAGTTCATCTCGTACTGGGCTTCTACAGGCTTAAATCGCCCTTCCACCTCTGTAGGATATACCCAGGCGTATCTTCTTGCCCCATCGGCGTTTATCTGATCATCGAAATCTTTTTCTATAGTTCCCGCAATATCCGAAGATGTCCTTACTTTTTTCCCGCATAAAAGACCTGTGACCGTAATCCCGCGTTCATTGAATCTTTCAAAGTCATGCTCAGTGCCTTCAAAATCAAAAAGTCTGCCATGTGGATAATGTTCCATGATATCTCCGGATATAAGCTTAAACGGATGCTTCTGTTTTTTAAGTTTTTCAAGCTCATTATTTGGCATATTCAACAAGGATTCAAGTTCTGAAATCTCAAAGCTCTCGATCAGGGTGTTTATCTCAAGTCTTCTGCTGAGCCAAAGATTAAACAAATGGCTTTGATAGGCACTGATAAGGAGTTTTTTTATCTTTGGATTACGCTCTTTTTTCTGACCCTTGGCAACCTGTTCGCCAAGAACATGATTATCTCCGTCATTTCCGAATCTCTGGTATCCAAAAAAGTTTGGCATACCCAGGTCCGATATGTTTTTCAATGCTTCATCTATCTTCTGAGCGGAAGTAGGATTCACTTTTTTTACTTTAATATAAAATCTGTTGCCTTTTAAATGCCCTATTCGTATCTTGTTGTTATGATAATTTTTTGATACTATCTTTATATTTTCATGTTCGAACTTTTCAAGCGCTTCTTCATGTTTTTTATGTAAAGAGATATACTGTTTCGTCATTGCGTGCTTGTCTTTTAGTCCTGCATAGCCAATCTCTTTATTTTGAATACCCAGATATTTTGCCAATATGCCGATAAGCTCAAGCGTTGAGAGGTTTTTCTTTCTTACAAATAAGACCAGATGCTCACCCTCTCCAGACAACTCATAAAGAGGGATCTCTTCAACTACGAAGTCTCTTGGACTCTGCTTAAAATGAAAATCTATACTGGAATGCCCCAATGAATAAAATCTATCCATTTTCTACCTTTAAAAATGATTCGACTTGCATCGATTTGTATATTTTGCTCTTCTTGAAGTCGCAAAAATATTAAGTTTTGTTCTGCTTGCTTTAGCCAATCTCAGGAGTGTTTTTCTTTTTCTCTTATCAAAAGCTACGAGCATTTCATATTCTTCGCCGCTACAGCCTATTCGCCTGGGCATTTTCTTGTCAAATTTGAACCCAAGTCTGTTTACTGATGCAAGTTTATCCAAATCACTGAAAAGACCGTCTGAAATATCCATACCTGCACTTAAAAATCTTGTTGATTTTTGAATAAACCTGTCTTTTAGCTTAATATTTACAAATTTGGAGTTTGTGTGGATACTACCCAGATTCAAAAGTTTATGTAAATCTTTTTTTGATCTGCCGAGTTCTCCGGTATAAGCCAACAAATCTCCCTTTTTCATGCCGCTTCTAAGTAAGGGACTATTAGTTTTTGAAATTATTGTGACCGTGATATCGAGCTTAGTGTTACTTATGGTATCTCCGCCGATTATCTCAATACCGTACATTCGGGCAGCATCCTGAAATCCACATGCCAGCTCTCTCATCTCTTGTTTTGAGATACCCTTTGGCATAGCGACGCTCAACAACGCATATTTGGGTCTGGCATTCATAGCTATTGCATCTGAAATATTCACAATCATAGCTTTTTTTGCTATCTGATGATGCGTCATCCATTTCGTTTTAAAATGGATATTTTCAAAGAAAGCATCTTTGGAATACACAAACCCATTTATCAAAGCACCATCATCACCAATATATTTATTACTAAACTGTGATATAAAATAATTTTCTAAATTCAAAAAAACTTCCAAAAAAACGGTCTAAAACCTTATATTTCGATTAAGTGTGAATTAATCACTATCGATATAAAATAACACAATATTATAACATTAGTTTAGGAAATTATAATGAAACATTCAATAAATAAAATCTTTAACAATTTATCCTTATTCTTACTAACAATGTTGACAGTAGCTTCTATAGCTACGCTTCTCATCTTTGAGAGCAATGCATCCCACTCAAAAATAGATAATCTGAACAAGCAAAAAGAGATAATATCTTCTTTGACCACTTTGGAAAAAAAAGACATCGAGCTTGCCATAATTCAGTTTAACGGCAAAAGCATACAACTCCATCATGAGATTGAAAAACTAAAAAATTTGTATAAATATGACTACACGGGAAGATATATACTGAATAATTCTCAGGAATATTTATCGGATTTGGACACACTAAGTGACTTGACTACTCAGTTTAATATGCAAGCAGGTCACTATTATACAAAAGATACAGACAAGGAAGCTCTCAAAAAAGAAGCCTTGAAAAATGCCTTTGATGCCATCAACACGCATATCAACAAGATCATTTTTAAAAACATAGAGTACGACAAACAAAAATTTGCTCTGCTTGAGAAGATGTCACTGGCCTCCTTTGCCCTTATATTCATATTTACTATATGGTATCGCAAGAGATTAAACGCCATATATCAAGATATCTTATTCCTCTATTCTGTCGATAAGAACAAAAAAGATTACACCATTTTTTCCGAGGAGATAGATGCCATATATCTCCGTATGAGAAGAAAGCCGGTCATAACCGACAATCCTGCGATGATAGACTCGCTTACGGGAATAAACAATGTCAAAGGTATGCTCAGGTCCTACAGTGAAAAGAAAGGGATGAAAGACAGCAACTTTACATCCCTGAGTGTTTTGGAGATAAACAACTTTTCAAAGTCAAACAGGGCTTTTTCACAAGAATTTACACAGTCGGTTCTCAAAAAGCTCGCCTTTACCATATCTTTATATGAACAGGCAACGGATGTTATCGCCAGAACCGACTACAACCAATTTACCATAATTCTCTCAAGAGCCAGCAAAGAACAATCTTTTAAAGATATTGATATCATCCGCCAAAGTATTTCTGAACTAAAATTCAAAACTCCAGACAAAGAATCTGTTCAGATTACAGTCAGCGGAGGTTTTGTCATAAAACCGAGCAATATCAGCCTTGACGAATCCATCAAACATGCCAAAGAAATTTTAGAATATGCAAAAACACATGGCAGAAATAAGATTCTGCAACAAAGAGACTTGACCGAACTTGATCTTTAAGATGTTGGAGAAAGTTACATCCAATAATATAAGAGTTTGTAAAGTGTCTGAAATAGTAACAAACTCAAACTTCATATAAACAAAGCCAATATTTAACCTTTACAAAGTCTTCTAACGATATAATCTGCATTATTTTAATTTCTTTACGAAGGAAAGTTAATGAGTATTCCTATTTATACTTACGATGCAATTATTGTTGGAGCAGGCCTAGCCGGCTGTGCTGCAGCTAGAGAGTTGCAAAACGCAGGAAAAAAAGTTGCTGTTATCACAAAACTTCATCCACTTAGAAGTCACTCCGGTGCAGCTCAAGGTGGTGTTAATGCAGCATTCAGTGACGCAGACAGTGTAGAACTCCATGAGTTTGATACAGTAAAAGGTTCTGATTATTTAGCAGATCAGGATGCAGTTGAATTTATGTGTCAAAAAGCACCTGAAACTATTCGTTGGATAGAAAGAATGGGTGCAGCGTTTAGTCGTACGCCGGATGGTAAAATCGCTCAAAGAC
The DNA here is from genome assembly GCA_018825665.1 of bacterium. GTDB lineage: Bacteria > Campylobacterota > Campylobacteria > Campylobacterales > Sulfurimonadaceae > Sulfurimonas. Next base: position 40,761 of record JAHJEG010000049.1, read on the forward strand.
CTTTTGGAGGCCAATCGTCTCCTCGTGCATGTTATGCAAAGGACAGAACAGGCTTAACATTACTTCAGACCATCTATGAACAGGCACATCGCGCAGGTGTGAAGTTTTGGGATGAATGGTACGCTGCCGACCTTATCTATAAAGACGGAAAAGTATCCGGAATCGTAGCCTTTAACATCCGTGATATGCAAACAGTTATATTCAATGCCAAATCGGTAATGTTTGCAACGGGCGGATATGCACGTTCGTATAAGATAAACTCAAATGCTCATGCCAATACGGGTGACGGTCTTTCTATAGTAGCCCGCCATGGTCTTCCTTTGGAAGATATGGAATTTGTACAGTTCCATCCATCGGGTCTTTCCGGAAACGGTGTTCTTATTTCCGAAGCGGCACGCGGTGAAGGCGGTCGTCTTTTTAACTCTCTTGGTGAGAGATTTATGGAAAAATACGCTCCAAACGCTATGGAACTTGCATCTCGTGACGTTGTATCCCGCGCAATTATCAATGAGATCAGAGAGGGTCGCGGTGTAGGTCCGAGAAAAGATGCCGTATATATTGATGTAACACACTTAGGAAAAGATCTAATCATGGAAAGACTTCCTGAGCTTCGTGATTTGGCTATCACTTTCTTGGGACTCGACATGATCAAGGAACCTATCCTTATCTCTGCTACGGCACACTACTCTATGGGTGGTATTCCCGTGAATATTGCCGGAAATGTTCGTAAGAACAATGATGAGTTTATAGAAGGTTTTTATGCTGCGGGAGAATGCTCATGTGTTTCAGTTCACGGAGCCAACCGCCTGGGTGCGAACTCAGTTTTAGAAGCCCTGCTTTTTGGCCGTTTCGTCGGTAAGACTATGGTAAATGAGATAGAAGCTATTGAGCTTCGTCCTGCAACGCAGGAAGATGCACAAACTGCCTTGGATGAGATAAGCTGGATTCTTAGCAATAACGGTGATGAAACCGTACCTGGACTTCGTGAAGAGCTGCAGCAGTCTATGACGGCAAATGCAGGAGCCTTTAGAACAAAGGAAACCTTGGAAACAGCGATAAAAGATATAAAAGAACTTCGCAGCAGATATAAGAACATACGCATAAAAGATAAATCAAAAGTCTTTAATACGGAATTGCAAGAAGCGATAGAATTCGGTCACATGCTTGACTATTCATTATTTATCGTAGAAAGTGCAGTAGCGAGAAATGAGAGCCGCGGAGCACACTTCAGAGAAGATTTTGATACTCGTGATGATGAAAATTTCTTAAAACACACGATGGCTTATATGGACGAAAATGGTGATATTTCACTTGATTACATGGATGTTGTTCTCGGCAAACATGAGCTTAAAGCTAGAAACTACTAGAATAAGGAAGAAAGACTTATGAGTACACATAAAATTACTACACAAAAAGTAAACTTCAAAGTATTTCGTTTCAATGCTGATGAAGATTATCTTCCGTATTACGAAGATTATAACATGGAAGTAACTTCTGAAGAAGTTGTTTTGGATGTTTTAAACAGAATCAAATGGGACCATGACGGTAGTTTTTCTTACCGTCGCAGCTGCCGTCACGGTATTTGCGGGGCTTGTGCTATTAAAGTAAACGGCCGTTCAACATTAGCCTGTAAAGAGCGTATGCATGATATGACTGAGCTTTTTGGTGCAGAGTTGACCTTAGAACCTCTAAGCATTAAAAGAGCAGTAAAAGATATGATTATCGACAAAGGCGATTTTTGGGAGAAGCATGATGCTATCCATCCATATCTTATCTCTGATGTTGATGAGCACCCTGAGCATGAGCACCTGGTTACACCGCATGAAGCAGAAGAGCTTCTTGAAGCAGATCTATGTATACAATGTGGCGCATGTCATTATGCTTGTCCTGTTGTTGAAATAAATGATGACTTCTTCGGTCCGGCTGCATTTGCAAAAGCGTATCGTTTTGAAGCGGATGTGCGCGATGACGCACACACAGAAAGACTTCAAGAGCTGCACGAAGAGAAGCAAGGCCTTTGGGATTGTGTTAAATGTTACGAGTGTGCTGAAGTTTGTCCAAAAGATGTTAATCCGATTGACAAGATTACAAAACTGCACCAGATGCTATTCAAAGAGGGAGTTGCGACTTCCAATGTTGCGACAAGACACGCTGTTGGTTTCTTACATTCAATCAAAAAACATGGTGTGCTTGATGAGGGGGGACTTGTTCTGTATTCAGAGGGTCCAGGCATCGTAAAACATGTTCCGGTTGCATTAAAAATGTTTACAAAAGGCAAAATTGTTATGCCTTGGAATATGCCAAAATCTGATAACCTTGATGAGATTCAAAAACTAGTAAAATCATCATCTACAGCAAAGTTCTAGGAGTAGCCAAATGGAAAAATTAAGATACGCACTATTTACGGGATGTACGGCAAAACAAAGTACGCCTGAACAGATGATGTCAACTATGGCTGTTGCAGATAAACTCGGAATTGAGTTGGTTGAGCTTACGGAGGCTTCGTGTTGTGGAGCTTCCCACTTACAGGACTATGATGATTTCTTGTCTTTGGTATTAAATGCCAGAAATATAGCTTATGCCGAAAAGCACAGTTTGACCATGGTTACTATCTGTAATACATGCCAGTTAAATACTGCTATGACAAAACATCGTTTAGATAACAACGCCGAATTAAAAGCAAAAGTCAACGAGAAGCTTAAAGAAGTTGGTCTGGAGTACAAAGGTACTTCAAATGTAACTCACTTTTTATATGCAATCATTGATGACTTCGGTCTTGACAAAATTAAAGAGATGGTTGTAACACCGCTTAGCCAGTTTAATATAGCACCGTTTTACGGATGTCATAACATTCGTCCTTCTGAGCTTCAAAACGAATCGCATAAGACTCCTGAAAATCCGTATAACCCTACTTCGCTTGATGACCTGATTATCGCTTGCGGCGGTGCAACGGTAGACTACAAAGAAAAAAACAAATGCTGTGGTTTCCATGTTGAGCTTCAGGCTCCGCACACTGCTGCCGTTTTAACAGGTACTGCTATCGCGGGCGCTATGGATGGAAATGCTGACTGGATGGTAACTCCATGTCCTCTTTGTCATCTTAAACTAGACACGCAAACAGGCCACGCTTCTGAAGCTATCGGGCGTGAAGTTGCACTTCCTGTATTACATATGCAACAAATGTTGGGACTTGCTCTTGGCTGCAGCCAAGAGCAGTTGGGTTTAAAACATCACTTGACAAAAGTAGACTTCGTTTAAATCACTGCATCATAAACACTTCGTCATTCTCGGGTCTGCCCCGAGAATCTGCTGCCTTATATTTTAATTGTCATTCAATTACATTCTAAAAAATTATCAAAATGGAAATACTATGTCAAACTCAATAGAAATAATATCATGGAACGTTAATGGAATTCGTGCTGTAGCGAACAAAGAAGCTCTTAAATGGATTGATGAAAGAGAAACCGACATATTATGTCTGCAGGAGATAAAAGCCCTTGAGGAGCAGATACCTACGCAAATGTTTGAAAAAGAGTATCAGGATGTTTTAGTAAATTCTGCTGCAAAAAAAGGCTACAGCGGGACGATGACCTGGAGTGTGCTCCAGAGTGATTACAGTTCCACATGCCAACACGTAGACACAACAAGCGAAGGCAGAATCGTGGAAACACATTATGATGATATAGTGCTTTTTAATGTATATTTTCCAAACGGTCAAAAAGATGAAGAAAGACTTGCCCATAAAATGAAGTTCTATGATGATTTTTTAGAACACTGCGAAGCTTTAAGAGAGGACGGAAAATCAATTATAATATGCGGTGATGTAAACACGGCCCATAAGGAGATAGACCTGAAAAACCCAAAAGCAAACTCTAAGACCTCAGGTTTTTTACCCATTGAAAGAGAGTGGATAGACAAGCTTTTAAACCACGGATATATTGACACTTTTAGATATGTAAACGGTGACGAGGCAGACAGATACAGTTGGTGGTCTTACCGTTCAGGTGCAAGACTAAAGAACGTAGGCTGGAGAATCGATTATTTTTTTATCTCCGATGATTTGGCTGAAAATTTGGAAGACGCTTTTATTTTAGACTATATAGAAGGCTCCGACCATTGTCCTGTGGGTATCAGACTCTCTTTATAAGAGAGCCTGAGGCGTATCAAACGACTAGAAGAAACTTGAAGCGCTCAGATAAAACAGTACCGTTTTATCTTTTTCCACACCGTCTATCTCTTCCAATAAGGGAATCTTCACACCAAGTCCAAGAGGCACGCCGTTTACTATTTTGCTACTGTTCCAGCTTAACCAAAGATTTCCGCTTTTGAGTTCCCCAAAACCGTTCACGGCATCCACCCCAAAATAAGTAACTTTTGCGCTCGTTTTTACCTTGTCCCAAAAAAGGCAAGGCATGGAACCGCCGGCCATCACCATATACGAATTTCCGGATATCATCTCGTCATTGACGGTATAAGACAGAAGTCCGTTTACTTGATACCTGGTGTCAATATCCTTTGTAATTCTATGGGATAATGTAAAAGCTTCATAACCCGAACCAAGAACTTTATCCTTATCACCGGTTGTTGTCTTGTAGAGCAAAGTGGTGATATTTGTACCGCTAGGATCCCAAGGCTTGCCAAAATGAAAATTACCGCCCACAGAAATATCACCCAGTCCGCTTTCTGTAGTGGAAGCCACTTTTACGCTTACCAAAGGTATATTGACCTCCAAACCAAAGTTTGAACCGATATTCAGGCCAACAGGAACGTTAAGCAAACTAATATCATTTGAATAAATATATTGGGCAGTCACGCCTACTGTCTTGTCGCTGCTCACAAAATCGACCTTGGGCGCATCACTGACAACATCATTTACGACCGTCTGATTGATAATCAACGTATCACCGTCAGTCGTATCAGCATTGTGAAACGGAGAGCCAAAAACAAGAGTAGAAACTGCCAACAAAGAAAGTGTGATTTTTTTCATATAACATCCTTAATTAATAATGTTAAATCATATAACTTAAAATATTAAAAGTTTGTTAATTTCACTTTGCTTTTGGTCTAAAGGCTTTGATAATATTCTCGTTTGTCTCAATAAACGGACCTTCGATCAGGTCGATACAGTATGGTACAGCGGGAAAAACTGCATCGAGACATTCACGAATGGACTTTGGTTTTCCAGGTAAATTGATAATCAGAGATTTGCCTCTTATACCTGCAGTTTGACGGGATAAAATGGCCGTTGGAACGTACTGCAGGCTTACCTGACGCATAAGTTCACCAAAGCCCGGCATCATCTTTTGACAAACATTTTCAGTCGCTTCGGGAGTAACGTCTCTTAGTGCAGGTCCTGTTCCTCCCGTCGTTACAACCAAACAGCAGCCGGCTTCATCACACAATTCTTTCATAGTAGCTTCCAATACATCCTGCTCATCAGGGATACATCTGTACTCTATTTCAAAGCTGCTCTTTAGATACTCTTTCATCGTGTCTTGTATTGCCACTCCTGAGATATCTTCATATATCCCTTTGCTGGCTCTGTCGCTCGCAGTTATGACCCCTATTTTAATTTCGTTCATTTGTTTCTCCTAATTGGTTTGTAAAAAATGGTTTGCATTTTTGATGAAAGTAACAGTTGCCGTGTCAAGAAAAAATTCTTTTGCCCCAAAAACATCTATCACCTTATCTTCGCTGCCTAAATATACTTCTATCTTTACACCCTTATCACTTAATTCTTTGAGTGACAAAGGATTCCATTCATAATGCAGTAATTCATGCAGTTCATCCACACAAGTGGTGCTGTATTGTACTTTTTTCTTTGCATATGGAGAAAAGCATGATGCGATAAAGGTTCTCAGATACAACTCTTCATTCTTTGAGTACGAAATAGTTTGAAGACGTTTAAATTTGGATGATTTTGTCTGAAAAAATGCCGGAGAAAAAAGCTGCAGCGTATCGATTCTTTTTCCACATGCCAAACTTTCTTTGACATATTCATAGGCTTTGATAGCACCATAGCTAAATCCACATGCCGAATATTTTGAAGTATTTATATATTCTTCAAAGAAAGAATCTTCATTCTTGAGAGAAAAACCGCTATAAAACTTCATCTATATACTTTTTGACCTCTGTCTTTGTGATACTTTCTCTTTCATATAAAACAGCTTCAATATTTTTTATTGTCTTTGACATAGACTCAAGAAGCATTTTTGTCTCATCGTACTGTCTTTTTATAATCACTTCCTCTTCATTCGAAGATGCAATCAGCGCTCTGCCCATCCCATACTCTTCTACCATACTTTTGACAAGCTCTTTGGCTTCATCCAAATCATCTTTTGCACTGCTTGCATGTTCGCCAAACTTAATCGAACATGCCGCCATTCCGGCTAAAAGCATTTTTATTCTTGATTCAATCTCATGTTTGATAAGCGGCTCACCGGTTGAAGGTGTCAACTTTTCATTTGAGAGCATAAGCTTTTCAAACGGAAGGTCAAAATAAGTCGCACACAGGGCTTTTCCGGCCTGATAGGTTATGCGGTATTTTTTTTGTTCATCATTGAGCATTTGAAGTTTTCTTTTTCCAAACATCACCTTGTCTTTGACCTGATGAAAATGTTCTATAGTTACATGAAAATCATTTTGTCTCAATGAGAGCAGCGCCGCCTCATTGACAAGTGCTGCCAAAGACGCTCCGTTAAATCCTACAGTCATATTTGCAACAGCTTTTACATCAAGTTCATGCGGAACATGCTGCAAATATTTGGTTAAAATAGATTCTCTCTCCCTTTTTGTAGGAAGCTCTACAAATACCCTTCTGTCAAATCTCCCTGCACGAAGGAGAGCGGAGTCAAGTACATCTATCTTATTGGTTGCGGCTATAACTATCACGCCGCTTGAGCCTTCAAAGCCGTCCATTTCAGTCAAAAGCTGATTTAAAGTTGCCTCACGTTCATCATTTCTCTGTCCGTCTCTTTTTTTGCCTACAGCATCTATCTCATCTATAAATATAATAGAGGGAGAATTGTTTTTTGCAGCAGCAAAAAGTTCATGCACCCTTTTTGCACCCATTCCCACATAGATCTGCACAAAAGATGCACCGCTTTGATAATAAAACGGGACTCCCGCCTCATGCGCCACAGCCTTGGCTATCATAGTCTTACCAACGCCCGGAGGACCTACAAGCAGTACCCCCCTTGGCATTCTGGCTCCAAAACTCTTGTATCTTTTTGGATTTTTCATAAAGTCTATTATCTCTTCAAGCTCTATTTTAACATCAGAAATCCCGCCGATGTCATTAAAGGTAACATCACTTTTTATAGCTTCTACCGGAGTATCTATCCCTATGCCTGATGATGCGCTTCTGTTTATGATTCCGCTTCCCTGCATCTCACCGGAGTGCTTCTGCCACCATCTAAGAGCCAAAGTCCCGAGTCCCAAAAACAAAACGATAAAAAGAAAATAGATCAAGATATTGGACCCGCTATCCACTTCCACCTTGTAATCGATAAACATCTTGGGAGTGACCTGGGAAGAAGCAATTTTATAAAAATCGTTTTTTGTTTTTAAATATACATTTTCTTTTGAGACTATTACATTCTCAACCGTATGGTTTTCAAGTATTTTCATAGCATCACGTAAGGTTATCTCCTCCGCATTATCCCTCAGTATGGCAAACAAGACCAAAGCTATTATAAAAAATGCCGAGGCAAAGAGAGCTATTCTGTTTGTTTTAGAATTTAGCATAATTGTAATCCTCCCGTACTTCATAGTTTTCTACATGGATCCAGTTCCCCTCAAGGTCCTCATCCGATTCGACTATAATTTTGTTAAAATGCTGGTCCAAGCCGTGATACAAGCCATCTTTGTGCGTCTCAATCAATACGTCCAAATTTCCGCGATATGCTTTTCTAAATTCAAAATTCTTCTCTTTTATCAAAGCTTCCAGTTCATGGAGTCTCTCTTTTGCGACTTTTCCGCTTACCTCAGGCTTCATAACCGCCGATGGCGTGCCGTCTCTTTTGGAATAGGTAAATGCATGTATATGCGTCAGGGGAAGTTCTCTCGCGTTTATCATAGCTTCCTTCCAGAGCGCATCACTCTCCCCCGGATGACCTGTGATAAAATCGGTACCTATGGCAAAGCCCTTTTCGCGTAAAAATTCAAAGAGCTCTTTATCCTGCTTGTAGACATTTCGTCTATTCATGAGTTTCAGCATTTGCGGTGAGGTATGCTGAAGTGCGATATGGAGATGTTTTTCAAGCCATGGCTCATCAAGTATTTCTCTAAATTCATCAGTAATCTGAATAGGTTCAACACTTCCGAGTCTGATACGTCTTACTCCACGGATTTGAGAGATTTTTTTCATTAGCTTTGCCAAAGACGTATTGACTCCCTGACCGTAACTTCCGACATTTGTTCCCGTAAGAATAAACTCGCCGAAGCCGTTTATGGCCAATCTTGAAATCTGTTCCAGTATTCTGGACTCGTCCATGCTTCTTGCGTCACCGCGGACAAAGGGGATTATGCAGTATGAGCAGCGAAAGTTACACCCCTCTTGGACTTTGATAAAAGCCCTGCTCTTTCCAATAAAATCATCAACAATCACTTCATCTATATGATTTAAATCGCCGGGTTCATAAAAAGGGTTCTCTTTTGCGAGCATAAAATCTATTTTTTGTTTTTCACTTTGTCCAAAGACTCCATGCACTCTCTTTTCCTGCAGAAGTTTTTCCCCTTTTGTGTGTGCTCCGCAGCCAGTCAAGAAAATCTTGGCACCGCCGTTTTTTTCCACATGCCCGATATAAGAACGGACATGAGAATCTGCACCGTTTGTGACTGTACAGGAGTTGACCACGATAACATCCGCTTCTGCCTCGTTTTGTGTGACTTCATACTCCTGTAGTGAACTCATCATAACCTGGGAGTCATAAAGATTTGTTCTGCATCCGAATGTTTTAAAATATACTTTTTGTTTCATTTATACTATCTCATGTGCTTGGGTATCAAATGGGGGAGCTTTTTTTGAGCTTTCAATATGTAACTTTTGAGTAGGATATGCTATGTTAATATCGTCTTCATTATTGAATGCATCGATTATTTCCGTAGAGATTATACTTCTCAAAGTAAGCGTTGCATAGGCATTCGTCAAATACCACGAACTTATATTTATTCCGTTTGGCTCAATAAAAGAAAAAATTCTAGGCTCCACATTTGTGTTTTTCAGACTGTAATGGTTTCTTATTTTATTTAACTGTTTTCTTGTGATATCCGTATACCCCTTGGAGTATTTTTTCGTTATGTTTTTACAAAGATGAATCGCTTTTTTATGGTTGGATTCAAAGGTGATCACTATATCTATCCCGTCCCAGACAGTTTTTAATGAGCTGTGCGAATAATTTGATATCATTCTTGTAAACACGTAATTATTCGGTATAAACACTATTCTTCCTGCACGTCTGTTTGTCATATAGGTGGTAAGTGTCACATCCTCAAACAGGGTCATACGAAGAAGTGATATATCCATGACATCACCCACATAAACGGCGCCGTCCATCTCGACTCTGATTCGGTCACCGACATGAATACTTCCGCCAAAAACAATGACAAGCCACCCTAAAATGCTCATAAACCAGTCTTTCATGGCGATTGCTATACCCGCAGATGCAAACCCAAGGATAGTCACAAGATAACTGACATTTTCAATATAGTTGAAAAATATAATGAGGATTATCAGAGTTACATTCGTAAAGTTTATTATCTTGTTTGCCATATAAAATCGTTCATTATCTGTAATATATTTTTTAATGACCAGTTTCAGCAATAAGAACACGAGAAATACGACTAGGATGATAATGCCTATATTTACAAGTCTGTACACCTGGGTTTCAATATTTTTATTGATATTTATCTCGATTACTTCGAGTCTTTTTTGATACACCTCTGCAGTTACTTCTATAGTATCAAGAGCCGTCTCAAATCTCTCAAGCTGTTTTTCTTTTGCTTCGGCTTGCAGGGTGTATTTATTTTCTGTGTCCAAATTTTTAATTTCATTATATATCTCACGCTCTTTTCTAAGCAGCGCTATTAACTCCGTAAGCTCCTCTTTTCGTTTTACATATTCGTCAAAATCAGCATTGATGGTTTTAACAAAGGACATTCCCGTGAAAATATCAAACGGATTAGAGATTGTAATCGCCTCATCAATATCAGGAGGAGTTAAAAGTTTTGAAAAAGGAGCGCTGTCTTTTTCTTTTAACTGTTCTATTTGAGAGGTCAGTATTTTTTCTTTAGAGACAAGAGCATTCAGTTCATCCATGTCACTCACGGATTTTCCATTCTCTCTTAGATACTTAATCCTTTTTGTAATCTTTTTCAGACCTTCTCTGACATCAAGCGAGGTGAGATAAGAAGCATAGCTTTTCATCCAAACTTTTTCCTTGGACACCTCTCTGTCTATCTCTTTTAGCTTGCTTACATATTCTAAGATTCTTTCTTTTCTCTCTTCTTCTTTTTTCAGCTCAAGATTTTCCAAGTCCGCTTTACTGATTTTTTGCGGCACTGCCTCAGTCTTGGATACCTGCACAACAGCTGTTTCATTTTGAGAAAAGAGCAATGAGGAGATAAAAAATAATAAAAGGAGTATCCTAGTCATCAAAGCTCACCAAACGCATTCAATACCTCAATAATAGTGCTTTTATCTATACTGTCTGTTATCTCGACACCGCCTATTCCTGCAGGTATGATAAATGTGATAGCCGAATCGGAACTTTTTTTATCCAGATAAAACGTTTCATAAAACGTATCGACGTTTTTAATCTTATACTCTGTCGGAAGATTATATTTTTGCAGTAAATTTTTAATTCTCAAGGCCTCATCTTCACTCATGAGATTCATTTTACGGGCTGTCTCATTTGCCATGACCATGCCGATTGCTACAGCTTCTCCATGTAGAAACTTTTTGTATCCTGTCTCGTTTTCGATGACATGTCCGAACGTATGCCCGTAATTGAGTGCAGCTCTTAAGCCGTGCTCTTTTTCATCCTGGGCCACAACATCCGCTTTTGTTTGAACAGCCTGCCTGATCGCATTTTGCAAAACAGCAGTATCCTTCAGGTCCTCAGTTTCAAGAAATTCAAAAAACTCTTTATTGAAGGTAACCGCCATCTTAACTATCTCTGCTACTCCCGCACCAAACTCTCTTGGGGGAAGAGTATTTAAAAAATAGGGATCGATATACACTGATTTTGGCTGATGAAATGCACCTATGAGGTTTTTTCCAAATTCATTGTTCATTCCTGTTTTACCGCCTACACTGGCATCGACCTGCGACAAGAGAGTAGTCGGTATCTGAATAAAGTCTATCCCTCGTTGGTATATGCTCGATACATATCCTGTCATATCGCCGATTACGCCCCCGCCAAAAGCTATAAGCATGGATTTTCTGTTAAAACGGTGATTAAAAAGCGATTCCAAGACAGTGTCGATACTTTTCTGGTTTTTATATTCTTCACCGTCCGGTACGGTGATAATATAGAGTTCTTTAGCACTTATCTTTGATAACAGATAAGCAAGGTGGAGTCCTGCTACTTTCGGGTTTGTCACAATGGCTACTTTTGTATCAAAATGAATCTTTGGGAGAGTGTCTATTGTTATATCGTATGAGTTATCAACAACTTTTTTCAGTGCTATATTTACTTGCATTCTATATCCAAAATATTTAATTTATAAGGGATATATAATACTTAAAAAAGGATAAAAAATGACTAAAACATTCGATTTTTACAGTTGAACCGGAATAAAAATCTGATGATACTCATCAAGTTTATAATAAAGTCTTTCACTGTCGGTAGTAAACAATGAGTAGATACGTCTTTGGGTCAATTTTTTTGTAAAAGGCAGAATATGGATAAAGTTGTCTTTTTTCTTTAAGGTTCTAATTGGGTTGCTACTCTCTTTAATGACCTTGATTGACTTGGAAAAGATTGTTGAGAGATTGTTGTAATGTTCTATAACCTGTTCATTCTCTTCTTGATGTTCATTCAGATAGTTGTACAGCTCTATATTAAAGCCCATCTGCTGTGAGATATCGAAGATTGTCGTAGATACTTTTTCCAGATCTCTGTTGTCCGACAATATCAGGGCGGCATCTTTGACTGAGGAGAAGGATCTATCGGAAATCTTAAGGACAGGGACATGGGATTCATAAAGGACACGTCTCATATGACAGTCTGCAAATGTTTCTTTTGAAACGATTACAAGTCCGATATGGTATGATTTAATATCATTGTGAAAAGATGCATCAGGCTCTTTTCGCTCATACTCAATATCAATTTTTACATTCTCACTGCTAAACTCTTTAATATATTGAAGAACCGATATATTACCCGGATTGACAATTTTAATAATCAGGTCATGCTTAAACTTTTTATGTGCAAATACAGCACGCTCTACCAACTGTTCTATCGTATTGTTATTTGCAAGATTCATATCTATATAAAGATACAGGTTTGATCCAAAAGGCTCGGGGAATTGTCCAAGTTCTCTCTTGATGGCACGGTACACAGACCTTAAAACTGCAGGATCACCGACTAATATGAGTAGGTCATTTGGCTGAATCATTCGGCGCCGTGATGGCATCAGGAGTTTTCTGTTCCTGTACAAAGCCACAATTCGCCAATTTTTCTGTTCTATTACGCCTATGTGTCTGTATACGAAAGAACTTCCAAAAGGAACCAAAACCTCCATGATCTCACCCTCGCCTATACCCACATTCTGTGCTATTACAGGAACATTTGGAAGGTAGTCGATAAGCCTTGAGGCCAAGATTTCATTTGAATTGACCAAGACGACATTGGAATCTTCATTTTTTAAATTCCATTTATTCAAAACGATGACACGAAGCTGTTTTTTTATAGTTCTAATATTTTTTATCGTATTTTCTACGTCAATAACATTGTCCATAGCAATAAAGACCTGTACGAACTCCATCTTAAGCAGGTTTGACAACTTGTATAAACTTGTAGGATCAAACTGATAGAATTTAAAACGGGCAGGATTCGCATCTTCGTATACGTTCTCTTTTAATTGGACTATATAATAAATATTTTCACTTGTATATGTAGAAATAACTCTTTTAATAAAATGCTCGCCCGTAGTACCGTCACTAATAATTAAAATTTTTTTCATATCTGTCTCTAATATATTTTTTGCCATTATATCATTTTTAAAAAGCTATTAACTTATATTAACTATAATTGAAAGTTAATTAACCAAAGGACAAAATATGAAATTACTTTTCACAATAATGATGCTGTTTTCTTTATCGTATGCAGATTCTTACGAGGCTGACCTAACGGCTGAAGAAGCTTATGAGATGCAAAAAGAGGGAAAAGCGATTATAGTAGACGTGAGAACTACATTGGAGTTTTTATACACAGGCCACGGCGAAGGTTTTATTAATATACCTTCACATTTTTGGACATACGATCCAAAATCTATAGAAACCCGCGTAAAAAGCGCTGAGTACGAAATTCAAAACTCAAAAGTAAAGGATCATCCATCCTCTATGAAACTCTACAACGCAAAAGAAGTAATAAACAAAAACTTTGTCAGCGAAGTGATGAAGGCTATGAAAATCAGAGGAGCCGACAGTGTCATTCTTGTTTGCCGCAGCGGACCGCGCTCAAAATTCGCAGCAAACATGCTCTCAAAAGAAGGGATAACAGCCTATAATCTTGAAGACGGGTTTATCTTCGGCTGGAAAGAAGAAAAAATGCCCTGGGGCGGAGAATAGTCCTAAAACTATTCATCATCCAAAAGACTCTCTAAAAAGCCCTTCTTCTCTTTTGGCTTTTTATAGGGGGTCGTTCTTTCATCTACAAAGTCGGGATCCCCTCGTTCAAACTCGTTCTGAGAGACCCTCTTGATATGTTTTTTTGGACTGTCATCTACGTAACCGCTGTCCTTCTTCGCCATAGCATTGTGGGATAGACACATAAGAACTCCTTACGTTTATTATCCCTATATGATACATCCATAAAACTTATTGTAAAATAAATCCAGTTTTTAATCCAAAATCTTTTTATTTATATTTGATTCTTTTATCCACATCTCTTTTTCAGACCTTTGCCATTTCTTATCCACAAAATATCCGGTTATCTTCATCCATCCGGAGGCTTTTTGATTGGAGGTAAAGGATCTTTTTTCTTCCCATTCCTCTATCGCATTGCCGTTGATCGCATCATATATATTACTCTGCGTATTTAAATAGAAGGTTGCTGCTTCAAAGCTTTCAAGCACGATCTCCACAGATGCATTCTCGTCCGAATACTCTTCTTTCATCATTAGCTTAGGAAAAACATTTTTTTCCTCACACTCTGCATCTTTTTTAAGAGCCTGCGCATTGATTTTATTTTTCAAATATTCTATCTCTTTATCTTTGGCTTTTATTTTTTCAATATTATTATTTATCAAAGTTAAAATATCATTTTCTTTTGCTTTTAAAAGATTATTCTTTGTTTTTAGTTCTTTTTCAAGTTTATTGAGTTTATTGCCTAAATTAGTTTCATCTTCATTTGAAACACTGTAATTATCAATTTCAGACTTCAATATTATATTTTTTTCCTTTTCGTCTTTAAGGATTCTTCTGTTCTCATTGATCATATCTTCTTGCTTTTGAATTCTTAAAAGCAGTTCTTCATTTTTTTGTGCGCATTCAGACAAATGCTTATTTTCATCTGTTGACGCTTCTGAAGTTTTGGCATGTGGAAACTTCGCTTTTAATTGTAACTGACACTCTTCATAGTCATTTCTCAACTCTTTTATATCTTTGACAATAGACTCTATTCTTTGTATCTCATCTGCATGTAACAATGACATAAACAGTAAAGCGACAAGTAGTAACTTCATAACAGACCTTTTTTTACAAGTTTAACACCCATCTCGACGTGATGCGTGTAAGGAAACTGATCAAAAACAGCCATATCCAGGACATCATGGCTTTTTGTCAGCATCTCCAAATCACGCACCAGGGTCTCTGGATTGCACGAGATATACAGTATATGCTCATATCTTGAAGCAAAGGCGCAGGAAGCTTCGTCCATTCCGCTTCTAGGCGGATCTACAAAAATTGTATTGATATTATATGCGTTTATATCCGTATCTTTCATTCTGCGAAACTCTCTGAACCCGTCTAAGGCCTGAACAAATTCCTCTACGCTCATACGGACGAATTCAATGTTTCCTACTTTGTTTAAAAGCATATTGGTTTTTGCCGCATTTATTGAAGATTTGGAAATCTCAGTTGCGAGCACCTTATCAAACCTGCTCGCAAAGGGGATAGTGAAATTTCCTGCACCGCAATAGAGCTCCAGTAAATCTCCGCCTATATCCGAAAGATTTTTCAAAGACCATGATATCATCTGCTCATTTACCCTTGGATTCGGCTGTGTAAAGCTGTTTTCAATATGCTTGAACTTATATACCTGGGAGTCTATATTCAAAGTCTCTGTTACATAATCCTGCCCGACCACGATTTTTTGCTTGCGACTTCTCCCGATGATATATATCCCCAGATTCGCTGCTATTTTCTTAGCAAGTTCGTGCCAGGACTCATCGAGTCTTCTGTGATATAAAAGTGAAACAACCGTTTCGCCGCCGCTCGTGCTTAAAAAGTCCGCTCCAAAAAGCTTAAACTCAATATTCTCTTTTTTTATCTCTTGTAAAAGTTTGGGCATAAGGGCTGATATATGTTCATTCACCTGCGGGCATTCATCGATAAGGACGACACCCTTATGATGCAGAGAATTCATGCCATAATGGATATCACCGTCCAAATGCCATATTTTAAATTCACTTCGGGAACGATAATGCGAATCCGGTGATCTAAAAACAGATATCTCACCAGTATAAAAGGGTGAGAATCTTTTTTTATTTATTTCTAGTTTTTGCAGCAGTTGCGCTTCATAGCCCAGGTCATAAAGTTTACAGGCTCCACATTCTCCAAAGTATTTACAGTCCAATTTCAATTCCTAACAATATATATTTATTTTATGGAAGCTATCAAGTTTCCTATAAGAAGGTTCCATCCATCGATAAGCACAAAGATAAGTATCTTAAACGGCAAAGAGATCATAACAGGAGGAAGCATCATCATCCCCATAGACATCAGGATAGATGCGACAACCATATCAATGACCAAAAACGGCAAAAAGAGTAAAAAGCCTATCTCAAAAGCAGTCTTTAATTCGCTGATGACAAATGCTGGGATTACTACAGAGAGTGGTACATCAGCGACAGTTTGCGGATTTTGCATCTTTCTGATTCTGAAAAACAAGGCTAAATCTTTCTCCCTTGTATTTCTGATCATGAAATTTTTAAACGGCAGTGCAGTTTTGTCAAATGCTTCTTCATATCCTATTTTTTCTTCTATATATGGCTTAATCCCGTCTTCATAAGCCTTGGTTCCAACCGGTTCCATTACAAAAAAAGTCAGTATCATCGCCAGCATTACCAAAAGCTGGGTAGGTGGAACCTGCTGTGTACCAAGCGCTTGTCTCAAAAAACCAAACACTATGACAAAACGCGTGAAAGTTGTCATCACAAGCACCATGCTTGGTGCTAAAAAAAGAAGGGTTAGGACTACGAGAACATTTAATGAGCTTACAAGCTGACCCGGTGTATCAGGAGCGGAAAGAGCAAAATTCATCGTCGGGATAGAAACGGCTTCTGCTCCAAGCATCGAAGCAAAAGCGAGCAATACAATAACTGTTTTTGTCATTACTTCGCCGGTGCCTTGTCTAAAATAGAGCGTTTCATTTTAGCTTCATCGGCAGATTTTTTACCGAAGAAATGTAGTTCCACCCTGCGATTTTTTTCCCGTCCGCTTTTTGTAGCATTGGTTGCCAGCGGTGAATATTCGGCATATCCTGCAGCACTTATTCTAGCAGGGTCCACTCCATCAAGCAAAAGCTCCTGCAAAACAGAAATAGCTCTTGCTGAAGAAAGTTCCCAGTTGTCTTTAAACGGGCTGGTCTTTCCAGGGCCTTGGTTATCGGTATGCCCCTTTACGGTTACTTCCATATTATTGGGCAACTCCTCAATTATCAAAGCAACTCTTTTAAGAAAAAGAAGTGCATCATCATTTTCTATAACCGCACTGCCGGATTTAAACAAAAGTGAAGCCGGAAGCTCTATAACAAAGCCTTCCTGTGCTTCTTCTAGCGAAATTGTAGGCCCGTGCCCTTTTTCCATCATCTCATTTGCATCGATTGCTGCCTGAGTGATTCTATTGACCATCTCAGATGTCTCATCCTGGGATTCTATAGGCGTTGATTCCTGAATACGTCTTTTTGAAATTTCAGTTTTTGTACCGCCCTCCAGCACGCTCATCGCACCGGAAAGTGATCCTATGGCTTCAGAGATTTTTTTTGCATCCATACTCGACATGGAAAGAAGTAAAACGAAAAAGCACAGAAGAAGAGACATCAAGTCTCCAAAGGCCGCCAGCCAGGCAGGAAGACACTCTTCACATTCAGGACATTTTTTTTTACCCATTACTTGGTTCCATTAGTCAAACTGGCTTACACGATCATTTGGAGCTAAATAACTCAGAAGTTTAGCTTCGAGAACCCTCGGTGCATCACCGGACTGAATCGACATGATTCCTGAGAGGATCATCTCTTTTACAAGTGTCTCCTCATCATTTCTAATAGACAAGATATTGTATATAGGTGTTCCAAAGATATTACCGATCATCGCACCGTACATCGTTGTAAGCAAGGCAACCGCCATAGACGGACCAATCGCAGAAGGGTCTGCCATATTAAGGAGCATCGCAACAAGCCCGATAAGCGTACCGACCATACCCATAGCCCCTGCAAGCCCTGCCCACTGGTTAAATATGGAACCGTGTATCTTGTGTCTGGTGCTCGTCTGCTCCATCTCAATCTCTAAAAGCTCACGAATGGTATCGGGTTCGCTTCCGTCAATTGCCATGGACAAGCCTTTTTTCAAAAAGGCGTTAGGCTCCGCGTTGACTTCACCTTCCAAAGCCAGTATTCCATCTTTTCTCGCCTTTGTCGCGAATTCCACAAGTTTTTTTATCAGCTCAGCCACATCCTCTTCAGGAGGCTTAATCGCTATCATAAAGACTTTTGTAAATGCTTTCATCTGAGACGGTTTGAACGATATCATCAAAGCACCGATACTACCGCCCACAACAATTAAAACAGACGGAATATCTATATACGCACCAACACCAACACCCATCGTCATAGCGCCCAGAAGAAGCGCCATAATCAAAACTATACCAATGACCGTACCTAAATCCATCCAAAAACCTTACAAATTTATAATTGGCTTATAATACCACAAAAAATATTAGCTCTAACACTAAAAAAGATTTTTTTCTCTATTTTACTTCATTAATGGGTTCTAAAAGTGTACAATACAGGTATTAAAATATATGGATTGCCCCGCTATGCTTGAACTCCTACACAAAACACCAAAAAAAAGTGCCTATGCGATTATTGTATTCTTAGCCGTCTTTAGCACCATTTACAACTCGTATCTGCCTCTTCACGGGGATGAAGCGTATTACTGGATGTGGAGTCACCATCTTCAGACCGGCTACTACGACCATCCGCCGATGATTGCTTATATGCTATACCTTACAAATTTTATTTCCCAGTCAGAATGGGGCGTAAGACTCACGAATGTGATAAGTATGAGTATAGCTGCCCTCTATATTTTCAAGCTTGCATCCGAGATGTTTGATGAAGAGATTGCACTTAATTCCATTATAATTTTTACAAGTGTTATCCTTGTTCATGCGGGCTATATCATAACCACTCCGGATTCCCCTTTAATATTGTTTTTTACCCTTGCCTTGTATTACTCTTATAAAGCTCTCTTTCACGGAAGAAGAAAAGACTACCTTCTAACGGGTATTATGCTTGGCTTGATGATGCTCAGCAAGTACACTGCCATACTTTTTGTACCCATTATCCTCCTGTTTATCCTGGTTAAAAGAAGAGATATACTTTTAAATCCCAATTTTTATCTGGCATCCTTACTTACGATACTTATCATTTCACCTATGTTGTTCTGGAACTATCAGCATGACTGGATAAGCTTTACTTTTCAGTTGGAGCACGGCTCTACAAAGAGCTTTGAGATCTATCCCGGCATGATGCTGGAATTCTTTGCCGGCCAGTTTGGGATATTTTCACCCGTATTTACGGCAGTTTTGTTTTATTATTTAGTCAAAGAGAAATTATTTGTCAGGGATGACAAACTGTTTTTTCTCTCTCTTAGTGTTGCCGTAATTTTGTTGTTCTTTTTATACAAGGGTTTATATACAAGGATGGCTTTAAACTACACCGCTCCGGCATATGTGGGAGGGGCGATACTCAGCGCATATATTTTTACACACTACAGACTTGTGAAAACTTTTAAAATCGCCTTGATGATTGCAATAACTTTTACTCTTATGGGCAGAATAGGTTTTATGTTCTATCTGGAAGTCGTTCAAGACAGGATGTATGGGAATAAAGAAGCCGTAAAACTGCTTCAGAAATATGTCAAAGAAGAGGACAGACTCTATGGTGACCATCTGACAATGGCCGCATACCTGAAATACTATCTCAAAGGTCATCCTGACACAGATGTCGTGCCCCAAAGCAGGTTTTCCCAATATGACATGTGGAGAAAAGACGATTATCTGCAAGACGGACTTGTCCTCACAAGAGATCCTGAGCATATCAGACTCTCTGAGCTTTATAAAGAGGTAAAACTTCTGGAGACTTTGACTGTAAAAAAAGGGCTCCATGGAGAAAAAACCCTTTATATCTACAGAGTTGGCGATGTCAAATAGAAAATTAATCATTATTTTGATAAAATCACGTCAATTTCAAATACGGTAGAATATGAAAAACTTTTTAAAACTTTTAATCACTATTGTTATGTTTTATTTTCTGTTTCAATATATTGATTTTGAAAATCTGATTAACATACTTGCCAAATCTCACGGCGGGACAATACTTATTGCTCTTCTTTTTCAACTCGGAAGCACATTTATAGCTGCATACAGATGGCGTCTCATCATGCAGCTTTTAGTCTTTAAAGAGAGCGTTTCCTACTATGTCCAAAGTTACTTCAAAGGAACTTTTTTTAACCAGGTCCTTCCAAGCAGTATAGGCGGAGATGCAGTCAGAATCATAGACCTGACAAGAAAAGGGTATGATAAAAAAGACACGTTTTACGGTGTTTTTGTAGACAGGATTGTCGGATTGGTCGGTTTACTTGTCTTAAACCTTATTGCCACGATAATTTTTTACGGTACCTTTGACAAAGATTTTTCATTTTTGATCATACTCTTGACGGTTGGAGGGATAAGCGGATTTATCCTCCTGTTTCATTTGGAAAAAATCACTTTTTTGGCCAACTATAAATTTTTAAACCTTTTTCACAGGCTCGCAAGAAGACTCAACAATCTTTATAAAGACAAAACTTTACTCTACAAGCATATAGCGATATCCGTAGGTGTGCATATGCTCTCCATACTGACTATATATGCACTTGCTCTAAGCATAGATTTTCATATGAGTTTTCAGACCTTTTTAATAGCGGTACCTCCGGTATTCCTTCTTACTATAATCCCTATTTCACTTGCAGGATGGGGCATTCGAGAGGGTGCTATGGTTGGTATATTTATGCTTGTAGGCGCAAGTAATGAAAAAGTTTTGGCAATGAGTATCCTTTATGGTTTACTCCTGATAATCAGTTCACTTCCCGGCTCTTACTTCTGGGTAAAAAGTAAAAAAGCAACTTAAAATTTCAAAGGATTTAATCAAATGAATGTAGATACAATGAGACATATTGACCATTATGCAGGTGTTCCGCTTACTTTTATCGGTACACTCATAAAAAAATCTGTTCACTTTTTCGTTCCGCCTAAAAAAATAAAACCAAAAAATGTTCTTTTAATTGAACTCTCAGAAATGGGCAGTGCAATCATTGTTGATCCTGCTATGAGAAAAATAAAAGAAAATATCGATGGTGAATTGTTTTTCGTTATTTTTTCAAAGAACAAGGTAAGTCTTCAGCTTCTTGAGACTGTAAAAGAGGAAAATATCTTCACAATAGATGAGAGCGGACTTATCCCTTTGGCCACGAGTTCATTGGCATTCTTAAAATGGTGTAGAGAAAAAGAGATTGATTCTGTTATAGACCTGGAACTTTTCTCAAGATTTACCGCCCTTCTTACTGCGGCATGTGGAGCTGTCAATACCGTCGGTTTTCATGCCTTTCAT
This sequence comes from bacterium, assembly GCA_018825665.1. Lineage (GTDB taxonomy): Bacteria > Campylobacterota > Campylobacteria > Campylobacterales > Sulfurimonadaceae > Sulfurimonas. The sequence goes on from JAHJEG010000049.1 coordinate 62,075, forward strand.
AACGAAGGACTTTACAGAGGAGATTTTTTAAGCAAAAAAGTCGCTTATAATTCCCATCAGCATATAGCAAAAAACTTTATCGCGCTTGTAGATGCGCTCTTTAGCGAAAAACAGGAACTTCCATTTACGAAAAGAATCATCTCTGATGAAGAGATAGTTATAGCAAAAGCCACAATCAGCGATGAGGAAAAAGAAAACGTTATAGCTGTGATTACCGAAAAATATGAAGGTTTTGAGAAAGAAAAGAATCCCGTTATCCTTGTTAATTCAAATGCCTCGGATCTTCTTCCCCAACGTCGCTGGGATAAAGAAAACTACGGTGATGTTATTACAAAGATTCTAGCCTACAATCCACATGCCATAGTGCTTCTCACTGGTGCGCCTGCCGAGAAGGAAGGTGCCCAGCTTTTAACTGATTATGTGAATGATACACGATGTATAAATTTTGCCGGTGCGGTTAAATTCTTACAGTTGCCTGCCCTGTACAGCGTAAGCAAGTTTATGCTTACAAACGATTCCGGACCTGCGCATTTTGCTTCGATTACAGATATGCATACCTTTGTTATCTTTGGACCTGAAACGCCTGCTCTTTACAGTTCGCTCGGGCCTACTACACCGATTTATGCAGGTATGTCCTGCAGCCCGTGTGTAAGTGCTTCGAACCATAGAAAAACACCTTGTTCCGACAATCAATGTATCCAAGTTATCACGCCTGACTGGGTATTTAATACACTTAAATTTAAACTTGATGAACTTAACAGCTAAAGAGCATCAAAACTTTTTAATCTTCATCTCTTTTGTAGCCTTTTTAAGGCTGCTGCTCTCTGCGTTTGTCGGTTTGGGCGTTGATGAAGCCCACTATGTTCTTTATGCCCTAAATCTTGATTTAAGCTATTTTGATCATCCCCCTTTGGTTGGATGGATTCAGTATCTTTTTACCTCTGTCTTCGGCTCAGGTGAGTTTGGATCCCGCGTGGCCGCTATTATCATAGGTTTTATGACTTCTGTATTTATCTACAGACTTGTCTATGATATCGGTAAAAACGCTTCCCATGCCTTTATTGCTGTTTTGGCGCTGCATGCCTCCTTTTTATTCAATGCCCTTTTTATTATGCTTATGCCCGACACATTGCTTTTTTTACTTCTGCTTCCAATTATATTTACGACCGTCGCGATTGAAAAATACAATCAGCGCAGCATGTGGATTCTATTGGCGATACTTCTTGGACTCGCCGGTCTCTCCAAATATACTGCCGTTTTATTTGTTGTCCCTATTATTTTATATTTCATCCTCAAAAAAAGATATCAGTTTTTTTATTCACTCAATATTCTTATCACAATTGTAATCTCTCTGGCTATCATATCTCCCGTGATTATTTGGAATATACAAAACGACTGGTCGAGTTTTGCGTACCAGAGTGAGCATGTAGTCGGTAAAAGCGGTATAGGATGGAGTGGTTTTTTCAGCTCCATTGCGGCTCAAATCGGGGCTTATAATCCATTTTTGTTCCCTCTTGCCTTTTATGGACTCTATAAAGCGTTTCGAAGCAAAAACGACACACTCTTTTTAAGTTCACTCTTTGGGCTTGTTCTGATTGCCTTTTTCACCTATGCCTCCTTGTATAAAACAGCTCTTCCCCATTGGAGCGCATTGTTTTATATGCTCTTTATACCCATTGGCTCTTATTATCTGCTGCAGAGTTTTAAACCGGCTCTGAAGTATCTTAAATTTTCCATAGGTTTTGGACTGATTCTAAGCACCCTTGCCTATGCGGAACTCGGATTCAAATTTTTGCCGCTGCCGGACTATCAATCACTTCACCGTGATATTTACGGCTGGGATACGATCATGAAAAAAGCAAATGCCCAACTCACAGATACAAAGACACAGGCTATAGCCGTGACAAACTGGACGCTTGCATCAAGAGCTATTTACTATAACCGCGGATATAACTCCTCTGTGTATCTTATCGATGACAGGAGCGACCAGTTTGATATTTGGGAGCATGACAGTGCCATAGGCAAAGACCTGCTGATTATAAACACCCATTTTTTTCAAAAAGACATAGCAAAATATATGCAGTGCGATGCGGTGATTACAAACAGCAGCTTTGATATAATCTTGAATCAGCATAAGGTCAATACCATAACTTTAAGCAGATGCAAAAACTTTCAAGGGCTTCGATGATATTTTCAAAAAAACAGTATTTTTTCTATATTACATCTTTACTCTCGCTTCTTCTTATCTCCTATTTTTTTATTGACAAGGAGCTTGCGAAATACTTTCTGGCAAATATACAAACGTATGAGCGTATAGGTGATTTTATAAGCATATGGGGAGAATCCCACTGGTACATCGGTGCTGCGATTATAGGGTTCGCGGTATTTAAAAAATATAAAAAGAATCTGCTTTATGCGAACAGGTTTTTGTTTTTACTCTATATAAATCTTTTTTCCGGAATCATAAGCCTAGCTCTTAAATGGCTTTTTGGAAGAATAAGACCTTGGGGGCTTAGAGACGGCGGAGATTCATTTGGATTTTTGGTATTTCAAAATTTCGACCTGGGTTTTATAGAAAAAATAAAATATCAGTTTATCACGCTTGCGGATGCGCCAACCACCTACACATCCTTTCCCTCGGGGCATACCACGACAGTTTTTGCTGTTTTTACGTATCTGAGCCTTTTTTTTCCAAAATATTTATGGCTTTGGCTGAGTTTGGCAATCATCCTGGCATCAAGCAGACTGCTTGCAAACGACCATTTTTTAAGTGATATCTTTGCCGGTGTTCTTATCGGTACGGTTTCTACCATGTTTTTATATTCCAAAATGAGAGAAAAATTATGATGAAGTATCTAAAAAGGGTTCTTCTCTTCATAGTCGCAGTAGTTGTACTCTACGGCGTGGGGAGACTGGGCGTAGTGACTTATGACAGTTACCGTTTTGTTGAGCGTCAGCCCTATATGGTTTTGCAGACACAGGACTCTCTCACGATAAAGTGGCAAACTCCAAAAAAAGAGATAGGCAAGGTTCAATACGGCTTTTTTCAGGATACTTTAAATAATTCCTTAAGCGAAGAAAAAGCTACAGACAAACACCAGATACAGATTCAGGGTCTAAAAGAGTGTACCAAGTATTTTTACTCCGTAAGCTCCGAATCCATGGATATTGACAATACAAACAGAAGCTTTACCACCTTGTGCAAGAATGCAGACGCACAGAAAATATGGGTAATCGGTGACAGCGGGAAAAAAGGCAAGGCTCAAACACAGGTCTATGAGCAGATGCTAAAATCTATAGACAATGACTTCAATCAGCTTGACATGTGGATTTTGCTTGGAGACAATGCCTATAGAAGCGGTACACAAAAACAATATAACAAGGCGATGTTTGAACCCTATAAAGAGCTGGTAAAACGTTTTGCCCCTGTAGTCGTATACGGCAACCACGATGCCAGACGCTGGGCTTTTTTTGAGATATTTGATTTTCCAGCAGAAGGACAAAGCGGAGGACTAAGAAGCGACTCCCAAAACTACTATGCGATAGACAACGGCAACATCCATTTTGTAGTACTTGACAGTGAAGATACGGACAGGTCCGCTGATGGAGCCATGGCTCAGTGGCTAAAAAAAGATTTGCAGGCAAATAAAAAACCCTGGACTATAGTGCTTTTTCATACACCTCCTTACTCCGATGGAGGGCATAAGTCCGACAGCGCCTATGACAGCGGAGGGCGGCTTAAAGATATGAGAGAAAATTTCGTACCTATTTTTGATGCATATGGAGTCGATTTGGTTCTCAGCGGTCATTCCCATGATTATGAACGCTCAAAACTTTTGATAAACCATACAGGGACGAGCAAAACATTCGACCCGAAAAAACACATCGTCCAAGACAAGGGCTCATGTTACACCAAGCCCTACAAGGCAGGCCAAAACAGCGGTACAGTCTATCAGGTATGCGGCTCTTCCTCCAAACTCGACCATGCAGATCTAAAACACCCTGCACTTGCCTTTAGTTTTGAGAAGATGGGTTCGCTTGTCCTTGATGTGACACCGACCACGCTCCATTCAAAATTTCTCACGATTGATGGTACAATCGCAGACGAATTTACAATTAGAAAAGACACTTCCACATGCCAGAAAGGAACAAAATGAAAGACAAAATAAGTATAATAATCTTAGCTGCAGGAAAAGGCAGCCGTATGAAATCTCCAAAAGCAAAGGTCTTGCACTCCATATCCGGAAAGCCGATGCTTTACCATATCATAAAAGCTTCACGTGAGATATCCAATGATATCAGCGTGGTTATTGCCCACCAAAAAGAGGAAGTGCAAAAGCAGATGGAGAGCTTTTTTGATGATATAAACTTTGTCGTACAAGATGCGGACAACTTCCCGGGAACCGGCGGAGCTATGAAAAACATCGCGCCTAAAAATGAAAAAGTCCTGGTTTTAAATGGAGATATGCCACTTATCACTGCCGATGCGCTCCAAGGTTTTTTGGAGACGCAAGCCGACATAATCATGTCTATATTTGATTTGCAAAATCCTGACGGATACGGCCGCGTTATTATTGAAGATGCTCAGGTACAAAGAATAGTCGAACAAAAAGACGCATCCGAAGATGAGCTTGAAGTTACGAGTGTAAATGCGGGGATTTACGCATTCTCCAAAGATGTCATCGAAAAATATATCCCTTTGCTTGAAAACAACAACGCTCAGAAGGAGTTTTACCTCACAGATGTTATCTCAATGGCAAGAGCCGATGGGCTTAATATCGCCCCGCTTTTGGTTGATGAGGAGCATTTCAAGGGTATAAACTCAAAACTCGACCTGGCTGTTGCAGAAGAGATTATGCAGGACAAGATTAAATCCTTTTGGATGAATGCCGGTGTCATCATGCAGCTTCCCGCTACCGTCTATATCGAAGAGGGTGTGCTATTTGAAGGGGAATGTATCGTAGAAAACGGCTGCAGGATTACGGGCAACACCCTGATCCAAAACTCCATCATCAAGTCGGGAAGCGTTATTGAAGAGAGCATCGTAAAAAATTCGGATGTGGGTCCTCTAGCGCATCTACGCCCTGCTTCGCACATAGAAGACACACATATAGGAAACTTCGTAGAGGTAAAAAAGAGTACGCTAAAAGGGGTAAAAGCGGGTCATCTAAGCTATCTCGGCGATTCCATCATAGATGAGGGAACAAACATAGGGGCAGGCACGATAACATGCAATTATGACGGCATTAAAAAATATCAGACCATCATAGGCAAGAATGTTTTTGTAGGAAGCGACACGCAGCTTATTGCCCCGCTCACGATAGAAGATGATGTAATGATAGCGGCCGGAAGCACGGTTACAAGCGGAAAAGTGGAAAAAGGTTCCCTTGCCATAAGCAGAACAAAGATGAAGACAATCAAAGATTTTTATTATAAGTTTTTTGCAAAGAAGTAAACTTCCACATGCCGGAACTATACTCCAGATATCTGGAGTATATAAAAGTCATTATGGTGCCACAATAACCGGTGTTGTTACCAATGTTCCAAGAGAACTCGTCTGAACGGCTTCATCCACAATCATTCTCAAATCTGCAAATACTTTGTCTGCAAGTGTACTGTACAAGACGGCATCGGCTTTTGTAAGCACTTCATCCGCCAGTGCTTTTTCAACCGCACCTTCAAACATTGTGCCAAACATAAAATTCGGATTTAAAAAACTGATACTCAAAGTCTCTCCCGTTGGGTCATTCTCATCTACATATACGGTTATTTCACAAGGAAGTGCAGTTATATATTCGTTTCCGAGTTTTGTCGCCATTTTTGCATATTTTGGAGAACATGCCTCTGCTACAAACACACCCGGTATCGCCAATGGTTCCGGTCTTCCGCTTCTCCAGGCCGAAGCATTGGATAAGCCCGGAACTCTGTTTTCGGCTGTTGAAGTATCATCCCCTAAAATTTCTATAATCTTGGCTGCAAGGGCTTTGTCATCCGTGCCTTTTACAAAAGCAGCTCCGCTTTGGAGTTTATAGGAGTACACTGTATAAGGACTTTTGTACGAGAGTCTCTCAATGTCTGCCGTATCCCATTTAGGTCCCATGGCAAGTGTTGATTCCGTATATGTTTCATTGTTATCATCCAAAGCAGCGACAACCATACCTCTTATCTCGCTCTTAACCTGGCTTGCGACGCTCTTGAGCCCTGTTTTTTGAGTATCATTAAGATCACTGAAGAAAACTGAGAAAATAGCATCCGCATCCAGCATATCTACATAAATATTCGTACCGTCACTGTGCACGGAAACCTCACACGGAAGTGCCGAACCATGAAATCTGCCCGTATTTGTAGCCTGGGTTGCATACGCGCCGTTACATAACTCTATTACGCGGCTTGTCCCTGTGATGGCCGAACCCATGCCCGGAATAGGCAAGAGATCCGTCGTCTCATAGGTTTCGCCCGAAGCCGGATTTGCACCTGCTACAACCCAGTTGGTCGGATATCCAAGTCCCGACACGTTACTCTCATCCGTCGTTACCACATAGCTTGCTATCGTATCCGCTACTGCAGGCACCTCTGCCCACGTTCCTGAGAGTACGGCTATCCTCTGATAAGGGGATATAGTCGATTCGGCTGCCGCAGGAGCCGCTGCGGTATCATCACTGCCGCATCCAGAAAATCCGATTAAGAGCAAACTGCTCAACGCTATTGAGCCCAATATTTTTTTGTGTACTTTCATAAACTACTTCCTCTTTTTTTAAATGTTTTGAGCAGTTTACATATCTAAGATGAAAAAATCATGATATAAGTTATTTTTATTTTTCATGATTTTTTCATCTTAAAAAGATAGAAGCAAAGGCTAGAGTTTACAATTGTCGTGAATCTGGTCTTTAAATGTGACGATAGTATAGAACATCCCCTCTTTTTCCTCCACACTGTACTCATAATCAAGCTGTTCTGCAAGTCGTTCTATAAGTTTAAGACCTATATGGGAACTAAAGAGAATCTCATCGCTCTCAAATCCGATCTCATTTACAATTTTTAGCTGGTACTTTTGGGAATCTACATAGGTGCTGATAGTAGTGCCGTTTTTAGTATGCATGAAAATATTCTCAAATATGGCCTGCATAACACGTCCCATCGCTTCTTTGTGTATATAGATACTAAAATCGTCTTCCAGATTTGAAACCATTTTAAGCTTTTTCTTTTCCAAAATAGGTCTGAAGAGTCTTTGCATCATATCACACTGGTTTTGCATCTGCACATACTCTTTTGATTGTTTGATATCCCACTCTATCGCTTTTAAAAATATCAGCTCGCGCAGTTTATTGCTGATTGTAGAGATATCCCTGGTGCTCTCTTTTACAAACTCGCCTTTTGGCATATTGCTTTTATCATACAGAGCCAGTCTCGCCTTTAAGATTGCAATCGGCGCTTTTATCTCATGCGCGGCTTCTTTGAAGATATCTTGTTTTTCTTTGCATAAGAGCTTGTTGTTTTGCTGAAGTTCAAGTATTGCCTCTTTGAGAGCGTTCACCTCATAGCTCCCATTGCATTTTGGCAGCAGAGCACTTTGGGACGCATTATGACAGTAGTCCACCAAACACTTCAGAGGCAGGAACATCTTCTGTATAAGAAGATAAAAGATCCCTATAATCAAGCCCAAACCGATCAGAAGAAGTATGCTTATATTCAAAACAAGGGAGTATACTTTCTCGTCAATATTTTTAGATGATGAATCGATCACCAAATAACGCCCATCGGGCAATTTTTGAGAGACGCTCAAGAATGCGGCATCCTGCTCCGGGGAGTCGAGAAAACTGAATTCAAACTCTCTTATCTTTTCCAAAAAGCTCGCTTCGTGATAACTCTCGCTCAAATTGAGCATCTCTTTTAGACTCTCGGGCGACTGATTGTAAAGTCCGTGCTCGATGATGTCATCAGCAACGATATGCATTGTGTTTAGCAGCTCGTTTTGAAGTGATTTTTTATGATCGAGTACCACAAAAGCCCCAAGCATAATAACAAGAAGCGTAACACTGATGCTGATGTATACCAAAATTGTGGTTTGTATGGAGTACTTATTCAATTGTATATCCTCTTGTCTTTATTGTTTTTATGATAGAAACAGGCAATTTTTTTCTTATATGCCCGATTGTGACATCAATGGTGTTGGAAGAGATGTTTTGGGGATTGATATACAGGGCATCCAAAAGTTCATCTTTTGAGACGATCTGGCCTTTTTTTTGCAAAAGATAGAATAAAAGGTTGCTTTCTTTTTTACTTAAGGCTATTGCCTCATTTTCGTATTCTATTGTTTTTGCATTCGTATCGCATACAAGTCCCATGACATTCAGTTGCGGCAGTGCCTGATTTCTTCTTCCCTGCACATAGATGCGCGCCAAGAGTTCATCATTGTCAAAAGGTTTGTCAAGATAATCATCAGCACCCAGATTCAGCCCCTCTATCTTGTCCGTAATGCTGTCATAGGCACTTATAACGATTATCCCCGTTGCGGGGTTTTTACTTTTTATATCGCCTATGACCTCAAGACCGATATCATCTCCATGAAGATTTCTGTCTAAGAGCACAACATCATAATTATACTGCGCTATACATTCCCTGGCCTCATCTATGTTGTTTACAATGTCCAGCCTAAAATGGGCACGAAGGTAACTGCCCACAAGTCGGGCGAGTATAGGATCATCTTCTAGCATTAATAAACGCATATAAACCCCTTTTTATAGTATAAGGCTATTATAACAAATAATTATTATCAATTTCTTAGCGGCTTCACCAAAAAAGCGGATTAATCCTTTTAAATATTTTAATGCTAAAATACAGCCCAAATTATTATATAAGATAGTTTAGTATATAAACCAGCAGATAAATACATAAGGCTAAAAATGCTTATTCCTTCAAACTTATTACAAGACAAAAAAATACTTCTTGGAGTCACGGGCTCTATCGCGGTCTACAAATCACTTGAACTTGTCAGACTTTTTATAAAAGCCGGGGCCGAGGTGAAAGTGGTCATGAGCGAATCCGCCAAAAAGTTCGTCACTCCCCTTACTTTTGAGACCCTTACATCCAAACAGGTTCTTGATGATACAAACGAGTCCTGGGTCACAGACCATAACCATATAAAAGCCGGTGAATGGGCTGACTTGATGGTAATCGCTCCGGCAACCGCAAACACCATAGCAAAACTTGCAAATGCCGTAGCAGATACCATGCTTCTTCAGTGCGCGCTTGCATACCCTTCTTTGAAGATTTTGGCACCCTCTGCAAATACCAATATGCTCAACCACCCTATAACGCAGGCAAACCTGAAAATGCTTGCGATTGCAAACTACGAGATGGTTGACACGCAGACAAAAGAACTCGCATGCAAGACAAAAGGCGACGGTGCTATGGCAGAGCCTATGGATATTTTCTGGCAATCGGCAAGAGCACTTTTAAAAGAAGAGTTTTGGGCAGACAGACGCATCATCGTCACAGGCGGCGGAACGATAGAAAAGATAGACGATGTGCGTTATCTCTCCAACTTTTCAAGCGGCAAGATGGCTTCGGCTATGGCCGCGGCACTTTACTGCAAAGGTGCGGACGTAAACCTTATCGCGACAAGGTTTGAAGACGATCTGCCAAAAAACATGCATACGCTTGATGTACAAAGCAGCAGTGAGATGATGGAATACTTAATCGATTCAATCCGTATCGCCAAAAAAGGGAAACTCTCCAAACCGACACTTGTGCGTGACGAGCATATCCATCTTATCCAAAAAAGACCCTACCTTTTTATGGCAGCGGCCGTAAGCGACTATATACCAGCCTTTGCCCAGGACGGAAAACTCAAAAAAGAGGTGCTGGGAGAAAAATGGGACTTATCGCTCAAGCAGAACACGGATGTTTTGTCCTCCATAGACAAAGAGGGGATTACAACCGTCGGCTTCAAGGCTGAGATGGATGCGCTCAATGCTATATCCAATGCCTCGAACATGCTCGCAAACAAAAATATCGATGCAGTATGTCTCAATCTTCTTAAAGACTCTTCAAGCTTTGGCACGGATACGAACACGGTTGATTTTATCACACGTGAAAAAGTAGAGTCCATTCCACATGCCGACAAACTGAGCGTGGCTTTTGCTATCTTAGACTATGCAAAGAGCTTATGAACATATCGCACTTAAGCGCTCTGGCCAAGCTCATAAGCACAAATCCCAATGAGGCAAAAACGCTTATAAAGCTTGGCTCTGTCGATGTTTTGAAATCCCTGGGTGATGGAAAATATACTGTTTTGCTTGAGAATAAAACACTCACTGCCCAGAGCCAAATGCGTCTCAATGAGGGTGCGAGATACTGGGCACAACTGACACAGGACAAAAACACCCTGCCCCAACTCTCAAACCTCATAAAAATGCCCCAGCTTCTAAAAAGCTTCGCGAATGAGAACCTGGCATATACCCTGAAGGACCTGCAGACTCTTTTACACTCCAAAAATCCGGCTGCAAGCCTTAAACAGACCCTTTTTGAACAGCTCTCCAATGCAATGACAAAAGATGAGTTCTCAAATACTTCGAATCTTTTGCTTTCACTTCAAAACCAAACTTTTACAATTCCGCTTTATTACCATAACTATTTTTCCATTTTGCAATTTAAAAAAAGGTACAATAAGAAATTAAAAAAAACTCAAATTGATTTTTATGCGGCTCTGGAATTTTTAGGTCCTGTCTCAGGTGTCATCACCTTCGAAGAGAATGACATACTTATAGATCTAAGCGTCGCATATGAAAAAACGAAACAAATATTGGAAGATGATATGAAAAACTTTTCTTATACCGTTACTCTCAGTCTCGCTCAAAATATCGAACCTCTTTATGAAGCGAATCTAAACTCTTTGCTGGACGTAAGCATATGAACCAGGTCAAACACATTGCAATTATTATGGACGGAAATGGCCGCTGGGCAGAGCTAAAAGGTGAAAAAAGAGTCAAAGGGCATGAAGCGGGCGCCACGGTTGTAAAGAACATCACCACCTACTGCTCTCACAACAAAGACATAGAGAGACTCACCCTGTATGCCTTTTCAACAGAAAACTGGAAAAGACCCCGCCTTGAAGTGGAATTTTTGATGAAACTTTTAGACAGATACCTCAAAAACGAGCTTGCCACATATCTGGAACTCAATGTGCGATTTGAGCCTATCGGCGATATCAGGGCATTTTCAAAGTCTCTTCAAAAAACCATAAAAGATGTACAAGACAAAACCGCACATTGTGACGGCCTTGTCCAGTCTCTGGCTCTCAACTACGGGGCACAAAACGAGATACTGCGTGCCGTGAATAAAATAAAGAATTCTGAGGATGCCATCACGCAAGAGATGCTCAGCAATGCTCTGGACTGCAAACATGATGTGGATATCCTCATCCGCACAGGCGGAGACCACAGACTCTCAAACTTTTTGCTGTGGCAGTCTGCTTATGCAGAGCTCTTTTTCTGCGATACGCTCTGGCCTGACTTTACAACGGCTGATTTGGAAAAAATCATAAAAGACTTCACAACAATAGAACGCCGTTTTGGAGGTCTCAAATAATGGAGCTTTTCATCGCCTTTGTTTTTGGAACGCTTATCGGTTCCTTTTTGAATGTTCTCATCCTGCGTATTCCAAAAGACGAGAGCGTAGTCTTTCCTTCGTCACACTGCTATTCATGCAAAACAAGCTTAAAGGCATGGCACAACATACCCCTGCTATCCTGGCTGTTTTTGAGAGGAAAATGCTCTTTTTGCGGCAGTAAGATCTCTGTTCAATATCCTCTTGTAGAATTTGTCTCAGGTCTTATATTTTTGATTTTGGCAGAAAAATTCGGCATAAGCTTTCCAGTATTTTTGATTGCTTTGAGCTTTTTGATGCTTTTGGCCTTGTCGATGATAGATTTCAAATACAAGATGATTCCGGACAGCCTGAACCTGCTGGCTATAGTTTTTGCGATACTCGGCGCATGGAGTCTTGAGGGCTTGCTTGTAAACTTTCAAAACGCTCTGCTTTTTGCGGGCGGCTTTACACTTTTGAGATTTGCCCTGTCTTATCTTCTGACTTCATCAGCCCATAGACATGCAAAAAAAACACAGACCTCCTGGACGAAAAACTATCACACCTACCCTTTTATAGAAGCTATGGGCGAAGGGGATATCATGGTAGCCGCAACGATGGGAGCGCTCCTGGGAGTAAAACTCACACTTGTGGCCATCTTTTTCTCAGCCCTGCTTGCACTGCCTGTTATGCTGGCCTTACGCGGAAGAAGTGCAGAAGAGCAGAGAGTCCCGTTTGTACCGTTCCTGGCGATGGCCACATTTATAGTGTATCTGTTTGACAGCCCGATTTTAGCCTATATAGAGGCAAACTACTAACAATGAACAGACTTCAGAAGTACATCATAGACAATCTGTCTCTCTTGTTTTTATCGATTTTTTTGCCGCTTTTTGCGATAGCCTCCGTCATATTTTTAATCAAGCTTGCAACGTACACGGCCGTCATCCAACTAACGATCTGGGAGATGACAAAATTATATTTTTTTATTTTACCCGAGATCCTTTTTTATACTCTGCCCGTCACATTTTTCATAGCAGCCACGCTTACCCTTTTCAGGCTCTCCACGGACAATGAGATAATCGTGCTCTTCTCGCTGGGTATCCATCCGAAATTTATTATAAAGACCATGCTCAAGCCCGCCCTGCTTTTATCCACCCTGCTGGCCTTTAATTTTTTTATTTTATTTCCACATGCCACGGTTCTCTCAAGCAACTTTGTCTCCTATAAAAAGAGCGAAGCCAAATTCAATCTTTCGGCCTCCGAATTTGGGCACAGTTTTGGAGACTGGCTGCTCTATGTAGGAAAGAACAATGCAGACGGGAGTTACGCCGATGTATTCCTGTTTAACAAAAATAAAAAAGAGGAGATACTCATAGGTGCAAAAAGAGCCGAGGTCATAAATGACAGCGGGATACTCAGACTCAAACTCACAGACGGAGAGGGCTACAGCTATTCAAAAGAAAAATTCTCCCAGATAAACTTTGAGACAATGTATATCAATGACACCATGACGACGAGTCTGACCACATATAAGACACCTTTACAGTACTGGCTGTCCAACGAGCGAAAAGAGAGCAAGACACATATGTTTATTACGGATACGCTTTTGAGTTTATTTCCTCTTCTAAGTCTGTTTTTGGCAGCGAGTATCGGCATCGTCCATGTCAGACACCAAAAGGGAAGGATCTATCTGTATCTGTTTTTAAGTATTATCGCTTTTTACGGAGCGACTTTGGGACTTCAGAAATTCCTGGTCTTTTACACCATTCCCATAGTGGCGATCACCTGGCTGATTGGAAGCTACTACATATACAAAAAAACCATCGTAGCGAGATTCTAAGTGCGCTGCGCCCTGACCTTGGCCTACAACGGCACACATTTTTTAGGCTCTCAGGTTCAAAGCGAATCACCCAATACCGTCTTTGGAGAATTTGAAAAAGTCCTGCATAAACTCGGTATCGATTTCAGGGTCGTAGCAAGCGGGAGAACGGACAAAGGGGTTCATGCCACGGGACAGGTCTGCCATGTGGAACTGCCCCCGTTTTGGAGTGACTTGGAGAAGTTTAAAAGAGTTCTCAACGAGATGCTTCCACATGCCATACAGGTCAAAAATATAAAAGCCGTAGAAGATACCTTTCACGCAAGATACAGCGCAAAAAAAAGAGTCTACCGCTACATCATAAAAAATGCAGATTCAAACCCTTTTGAAAACGACTTTGCAACCTTCCTCCAGCATGTGGAATTTGAGAAGATACAAGCCGATATCAAACTCTTTGAAGGGGAGCATGATTTCAAATATTTTATGAAAACAGGCAGTGACGTAAACTCTACGACACGAGTAATCTATAAGGCATTCGCCTACAAATATAAAGGTTTTATAGTGCTAAACTTCGAGGCAAACGGTTTTTTACGCTCACAAATCCGTCTAATGGTCGGAGCACTCTTAAAGCTCGATGCCGCACAGATCCAAGAGCAGCTCTCTTGCCAAAAAAAACACAGAATAAAACCTGCACCATCCAACGGACTCTACCTGGCAAAAATAAAATACTAAGGGGAAAATTTTGAAAATACTGCACTTTAGCGATACCCATCTGGGCTATAACGACTTAGATATTTTAAACGAGCACAACATCAACCAGAGAGAAGCGGATTTTTACGATGCCTTTACGCAGGTAGTACAACAGATCAAAAAGCTTAAACCGGACTACATCATCCATACGGGTGACCTTTTTCACCGTGCAAGCCCCTCAAACCGCGCCATAACCTTTGCACTTGAACAGTTTAAGATCATAGACGGGTTCAATATCCCTTTTATCCTTATAGCGGGAAACCACTCTACGCCGAGGACAAATCTGAGTTCCCCGATTTTGAAGATATTTGAAGGCTTAAAAAACATCCGTCTCTCTTACGAACAGAAGTACAAGATGATAGAGTTCAAGGATGTGATTTTTCATACCCTCCCCCATATGAATGACGAGACATCCGCTCTCTCACAAATAGAACTTTGCGAGCAAAACATCCACAAGAGCAAAAAAAACATCATGATGCTGCACTGTTCTGTGGGTGCGCACTATCTTATGCAGGAGTTTGGGGAGTGGGTTTATCCGAGGGACAAAGAGTATATATTCAAGATGATGGATTATGTCGCACTCGGGCACTGGCACGGTTTTGGAAGTGTGGGCAAGCATGAGAATGTCTACTACAGCGGTTCGACCGAGAGGACAAGCCTCAACGACAAACGAAACTCAAAAGGGTTTATAGAGGTCATACTTGACGGCTCCTCTGCTCCAAGCCTGTTTGAGGCTTTGCAAGTGGAATTCAGGGAAATAAAAATCCGTCCTATCATCCAAAAAGAGATAGACTGTCTGGAGTATGAAAACTCAATCTCTAAAGTGGATAGAAGCGATACAAAAGATGCCATCGTAGAAGTAAAACTCACAAATCTTACAGCCCTGCAATCCATAGATATCCAAAACTCCGAGATTAAGGACTTATTTCCACATGCCATGAGCGTGAGCATCAAAAGAGAGTTTATCAAAGACGCAAACTCCCTCGATGTAGAGGATGTCGAACCGCTCTCGCTTGAGAACTATTTCCTCGAACACATCAAAGAGGACTCGGATGAAAAAGAGTTTGAGCGGCTCAAAAACAAGGTGCAGGAACTTTTCAGCTCTTATGAGGAGGTGCAAGATGATACTCTCTAAACTTCGCCTTGAGAACTTCAAAAAATACACAGAGTACGAGATTGGGTTTGGCGAGGGGCTCATCGGCATCATCGGAAAAAACGGAAGCGGCAAGTCCACTATCTTCGAAGCGATACTTTTTGCACTCTACGGCGAAGCAAAAAGCAGAGGAAACAAAGAGTTGATCCGAAATGCAAACGCAACAACTAAAGACGCGGTTGCAGTAGAACTTGAGTTTGAGTTTGAAGGCACAGAGTACAAAGTGGTGCGTGAATTTCGCGGAAAAGCCCTCAGCGCCAATGCAAAACTCTACAAAAACGGCGAGCTGACGACCACTGGAGCCAAAGAGGTGACACATGCCATAGTCAGACTCACAAAGATGAGCAAAGAGGCTTTTATGCACACGCTCTTCGCCTCACAAAAAGAGCTGACAAGCCTGAGCACTCTCAAAAACGAAGAGAGAAAAAAGATGATACGCAAGCTCTTGGGCTTGGAAAAGATAGATTTCATAGAAAAAACCTTAATCGAAAAAAGCAGAGAACTCAACCGTGAGATAAACGCTTTTGCAGAGGTTTTGCTCGGGAAAGAGGAACTCAAAAACTATCAGACAGCACTCAAAGACAAGAGTGACAAGAACAGTGCTCTAAAAAAAGAGACGGATACAAAAAACATTCAGCTGGGAAAAACAAGGGTAAAAGAGCTTGATATAAAAACAGAGCTTGAAGTGTTTGCAAAGACCAAAGAGGCAAAACAAAAACTCCAAAGCCAAACAGAGCTGATGAGACATTCCATCACCTCACACTCTATAAACCAAACCAAACTCTCAAATGAGCTCAAAGAACTGGAGCAAAAAGAAAATGAGCTCAAAGCTTTGGGTGATGTAAAAGAGCAGTACACGCACCTCCGCTCAGCTCTAAAAGAGCAGGAAAAACTAAAAGAGTATTTCCTTAAAAAAGAGGGGATCCTAAAAGAGCAGCTCAATCTCAGAGAACAGTATACAAAAAGCAAAACCGATATCGCGATACTTGAAAAAGAGTGCGAGATGTATGACGAACTTGTCTTTGACCACAAAAACCTCGAATTTAGCATCGCGGGATATGAGGAGAACATCAAAAACAGACATACTATCGAGCAGGAACTTTTAGCAGAGATAGCAGGTGAGCAAAAGCAGATAGAGCTCACAAACGCAAAAATCCAAAGTATCCAGAACATGGGCAAAGAATCAGCCTGCCCCACATGCACCCGACCGCTTTTAGAAGAGTATGACAATGTGATAAACTCCCTGGTCCAGGCGGTAAACAACACCCACCGGCTTAAAATAGAGGAGTACAAAAAACAGCTTGCAAATGTAGTGACGCAAAAGAGCGCGTACGAAGCACAAAAAAAGCTCAAAGACAAAGAATTCGTGGAGCTTACAAAAAACATCAACATCGTCCAGAGCAAGATAAAGGACCTGCAAAAAGCACGGGAATATTTCAAAACCGTAGAACAAAAAGGTGTGAGAAACAAGCAGGAGCTCCAAACTCTTGAGCAATACGGCTACGATGAGAAAACACACAGACAACTCCAGGACAGTTTCAATACCCTGGAACCAAAATACAAACAGGTCCTAAGCCTTGAGACCGAGCTAAGAAGAGTGCCCAATCTCAAAACAGAACTCGACAGCACAGCCAAAAAAATCGCAGAACTGCATTCCACATGCCAGACCAAAGAAGCAGAGTTAAAAGGTATAAACTACGATGAGACCAAACACAAGGCCAAAGAGCTTGAAGCAAACGAAACAGCCAAGGAAAAAGAGCTCCAAAGTACGCTGATTCACGAGCTCAAAGTACAAACAGCCACCATTGAAGGGGAAATAAAAACAATCCAGAGCCGTATTGAGAACAACGAGATACAGCTCAAAAAAGTGCAAACCAAAAAAGACGACTTACGAGACTATGAGAAGATAAAACTGAGCCTCTCAGAGTTCAAAACCAAGCTCAACGCAAAAGTGGCACCGAGAATTTCCGCTCTGGCCTCAGAGATGTATGCCCAAATAACCAAAGGCAGATACCAGCACATAGAAGTAAGCAACGACTTCGACTTTTTTATCTATGACGAGGGCAAAAAATATCCCATAGAGAGATTCTCAGGCGGAGAGGTAGACCTTGCGAACCTGGTTCTCAGGATAGCCATCTCAAAAACTCTTACAGAACTCAGCGGTGCCGCGAGCGTAGGATTTCTAGCCTTTGACGAAGTGTTCGGGAGTCAGGACGAGGCAAGGCGGACGGAGATACTCGAAGCCTTCCACACTATAAAAGAGCAGTATAGGCAGATATTTCTCATAAGCCACGAAATAGAGATAAAAGAGATGTTTGAGCGGCTTGTGGAGTTATAAATTTTATATAGGATACCTAAAAGTTTAATGCTATATTCCTAATCATAGTATTATAATGCTTCAAAACAATCAGGAGGAAGACCATGTGTAAAGACGCTATTGTGTTTCGTAACAAGCCAAAGGGTGTGACATTGGAAGCAGGAGTCGAGTATTTTATCTGTGCCTGCGGAAGAAGCAAAGAGGGAGTTTTTTGCGATGGAAGCCACGAGGGCACTTCGTGCACCCCTAAAAAAGTGAGTGTGCCAAAAAGCAAGCCTTATCTTATATGTTTATGCAAAAGCAGTGAGAACTTTCCTTTTTGTGATGGCACGCACAGCATGTACAGGGACGAAGATATCGGCAAAAGTGTCAAATAAAAATTATTTTGCTATTTTGGTGCTATATTTATCCACTATACTTTAGAATCAGGCATTTTAAAATATCCTTTTATAAACTGCCTGAATGATTTTTATATTAAGGTTGAGAAAATGGGTACATTCAAAATATTTAGTTACGGAACCTTGCAAAAAAGTAAGTTCTCAAGAAATAGAGAACAAAAAAAAGCCACGCTTAGCGGGCCTTATGAGATGATGAAGAGTGACTATCCTTTATTAAAAGAGATGAATAAGGGTAAAAACACCATCAGCGGAATTTTGTTTGAAGTCTCACAAGAAGAGATAAATGAGATTGACGACTATGAAAGTCTTCCTCATCTTTTTAAAAGAGAAGAAAAATCCATAGTGCTTGAAGACGGAACAAAAGAGACTGCCTGGGTTTATCTTTTGAACCAGTAAGACTTCTCTGCTTTCTCAGAAGTTTTAAACAATGCTCCTTAATAAACTATTTATTGCTTATTCATTATAATTATCATTAGACAATAAAATTATTTAATCCTTAGATAGGAGGTTATTGTGGAAACAGACAAGCTATCCGATATGGACAAATATCGTATTGAATTATTGAGAGATTCTTACAAGGACGCTGTTGATACGATTCGGGCTGTTGATAAAAAGGTCTCTTTCGTACTGGCTTTTAAGACATACTTCACCACCGCTTTGGTAACCACCTTTGTGCATCTCATAAATGAGGGGTATCTCCTAAAATCCATCGGTGCTTTTAGTTATATCATCGTTGCGTTTATGCTGTGTATTGCAAGTATCCTCTACTCTCTTTGGCAGTTTCAGCCAAAAGTGAACCCGACAGAACCCTTTATCCCCCATGGCTCGGATTCCAGATACGGAAACAATACTCTGTTCATCTCTACCAACCTTTCATGGTCCAATAAATGCCCGACGAAAAAACATTTGAATACCCTGGTTATGAATATGGGGCTGTACACTTCAAATATAGAAAATATGAAAAGACTGATGTACAAAGAGATTA
This sequence comes from bacterium, assembly GCA_018825665.1. Classification (GTDB taxonomy): domain Bacteria; phylum Campylobacterota; class Campylobacteria; order Campylobacterales; family Sulfurimonadaceae; genus Sulfurimonas. The sequence continues at coordinate 81,083 of JAHJEG010000049.1, forward strand.
CGCAGGTATCTTATATCAGAGACTGGAAGATAAAAAATCTTTCCCGTGATATCAGGATCATTACTTTTGGTGTTATCTTTTTTATATTGAGCGGACTGCTCGGGGTCTTGTGGAATATCTCATAAGCTTTTAATTATAGACGGAGCTTGATGCTTCGTCTATGCAAGACCTCTATTTCAGAAGCTCTTCTCTTTTATTGAAATGCGGGATATATTTACTTGTCTCAAAAATACCGTATGTCAGGTCTCTCATCTTTTTGGTAAGTTCTTTATTCTCTGCAGAGTGGTCTTTTAAAGGGTCATCGCTGTAGATATCATAAAGAGATGCGTTTGTCCCATCAGCTCTTGTTCTGTAGTAGTATTTTTCACCAATAAGCCCGATAAGAGGATTTGAGGAGTGGGTTATACTAAATGCAAATCTTCTGTCATCATAACTCTCATCAAACATATCTCTGCCCAGAGTCGTCGCAGTATATTTTATGTTGGCAAGCGAAGCTATAGTCGGCAGAGCATCCATTTCTGAGACTACCTTGTCATACACTTTAGGTTCTTTTATAAGAGGAGAGTAAATAACAAAAGGCACTCTTAGCGCACCCAAATCAAGCTTGCTTCTGCCCTCACCCGGTGTTACATGCTCTCCCGTGCTTGCAGAGATCCCGTGATCGCCCCAAAATACGAAAATCGTATTTTTGTAGTAATCGCTTTGTCTTGCCAGCTCCATGAAATGTCCTACAGAGTAATCCATAAATCTAAAAGAGTTGTACTCATCCACTGAGTGAAATCCGTATTTTTGAACCTCAGAATCACTTACGTCCGTTCTGACTTTAAAGCCGTAACTGTTATCAGGAATAGTATAGGGTCTATGGTTTCCTGAAGTTTGGATGATACTGAAAAACGGCTCTTTCATAGTCTGAAGCGCCGTATTCGCTTCACGGAAAAGATCAATATCCGAGATACCCCAAACATCGGTCCTAGGAGACTCATAGGCATCCTCTTCAAAGAGCTGGAGATTATCCATGGACTGGTTGAGCATCCCTCTGATATTCCCCCAAGAAGCGCTTCCGCCTATAAAATAAGCTTTTTCATACCCTTTGAAATCCTGTGCTATGGAGTGCTGGTTTACGATAAGAGGATTACGGCTCGAGGTTCCCGTCAGTTCCACATCAGGTAGTGATGTAACAGTACAGTAGATAGAACGCGCTGTTCCCGTTGCAGGAGTAAAATAGTTTTTAAAATAAATCCCGTTTTTTGCCAGTTCGTTAAAATGCGGAGAGGGGTCTACAGGATTACCCGACACGCTTGACTTATACGATGCGAAAGATTCCAGAATAACTATGACAACATTGGGTGTATCACCTACAGGGTGCAAAGGACGCACCTCTCTTTTATAGTTTAGAGTGCTTGCATTCTTATCTTGTACACCTATATAATCGGCTATGAGGGGATAATACTCTTTTACTGTTTTTTCATCATAAGACACACGTCCGTTTTTCCACGTATCGAAAAAGTAGTGGATAGGGTTGTATGTCAGCTGCGTTGCAAAGGGATGTTTTGAAAAAGCAGCTTCACTCCAACGAAGAGGATACTGCGAAAACTTGCTGTAACCCGCTACCAACAGCACAAGAAATGCTCCAAAACCAAACGCCACGCCTCTTAAGAGAGTTAATTCAGGTCTGCTCTGGTGCAGAACCTTTAAAAAAAGCTTGTTTGTCAGATAGATAAAAAGTCCGTTTACAAGAAGTATCCCTGCAAGTATCCAAAGCACGGGATAACTCTCCCAAACCATCTCAGCAGAGATAGCCGCATTTTCCAAAAATCTCATAGCCGTAAAATCAAGTCTGGTATTGAGATAGGCATAATGCCCAAAATCAAAGACATAAAACATTACATAAAAAGCAAAAACTGCACTTAAATACGCAAGCCAGCCATAACGCGCCAGGTCATATCTAAACGGACTCAGCCATTTGATACCGCCTAAAACGAACATAGGAAGTATCATAAGCACAACCATGCGAAGGTCAAATCTCATACCAAGCCACATAGCCTTCATAAAATCAGAGAGCACCAAAGGCGAAGAGGGATCGTTGTATACAAGATAAAAAGCAATACGCATAAAGACGAATAAAAATGTAAGTGAAACAATAAAAATAAGTAAAAATCTTAGTAGTCGTGGTAACTTGAGGAGTATATTCATAAATTCTCTTTTTGTAAAATAATCCTGAAATTGTACAGTTTTTTAGTTACTCTTATGTTAATAACTATAAAATACATTCTTATCTTAATCAAAAGTAAAAATAATGCAAAATATTGAACTTCCAGAGGGGATGAACCCCGAGACTTTAGAACATTTGATGAATCCAAAAAACTACGGAAAACTTGAAGAACCAAGCGGAGTGGGTGTAGCGGTGGATGAAAAGACGGGAGAGTATGTTATCTTTTACATACTTTTAGACGGTGAGATAGTCAAGGGTACCAAATTTGCCACAAACGGCTGTCAGGACACTGTTGTAGTCGGTTCAATGTTTACGGAAATGATCACCGATAAGGATTTAGAGTTTGCCAAAGGCGCTATAAAAAAGATCAATGAAAAGCTCGGCGGTGCTTCCCCGCAGCAGCAGATATGTGCCGATATGGTACTGAGTTCTTTTGTAGCATCCCTGATGAACTGCGAGAACCTGCAAAACGGAATAAAAGAAGAGATGCACGTACTCAAGATGAAAGAAAGCTGCGAAACAGAGGAGAATGAAAATGAATAAGGTATATCAGGCAAAACATGAGCTGTGGCTCAGTATTACGTTCGCGTCCTTTGCGATTAATGACGAAGATATCAAGTCCCGTCTTTATGAGTTTTCTCTTATAGCATTTCGTCATATGAAGTGGCTCGGCTCGGACATCCTGGCTGAGGGGGATAATTATAACTACGACAGAAAGATGGTGCTGTATAAAAAAGAGAGTGTTTTTGAGGTGGTTGAGGATCTCGCTGAGACGGTCATAGAGATGCAGCCCAAATATCCAAACACCGTTTTGGGAGAAAGGCTCAAAACAGATGATACCTATCTCTTGGAATATCTCGCACAAATCTTGAAAGACTCTTCAAAAAATCAGCCGGTCACGGCTTTTGACATGCAAAGAAAGTGGCTTGATAAAAATCTGGCACAAGAGCAGATAGATGCCTTGACTATGTTTTTGTTTGAAGAATCGTATAAAGAGTATGAGCTCATCCTTGTGTATGCTTTTATGCAGGCCAGAACAAAAGATGTAACCCAGTTTAATGTTTTTCAAGACCTTATAGACGAATCGCACTTTCATTTGAAGTCATTTGGGAACATGATGGCGAAACTGGGAATCCTGGCACTTCCAAGAGAGCTGCATGAGATGACCTACGTCATAAAAGATTTGGAAAAATTCGTGACAGACGGTATAGCTGAAGAAGAAGCTGCCAAAGTTATGTGTAAAGAACTCAGCGATGCTATAAAAGATGAAGAGTTATCCAAGTTTTTTGACTTTATCAACTATCAGGAAAGCTACCATATAGAGCTGATGAAAAAACTGCTCTAATCCCTATTCGTAGCGCAAAGCATCTATAGGATTCATATTTGCCGCCTTTCTTGCGGGTATGAGTCCAAATGCTATTATCAAAAAAAACTATTTCAAGACCTTATATATTTCATGTAACACCTCTTTGTCCCATAAAAGCTCTTTATGCGTCAGGTTCTCCATCTCTTTGTAGAGGGCAAGATTTTTGACGTGGCTTTTAAGGTTTCTGGCGTTTTCTATGTAGGTTGTCGTGTCACTTTTACTGACAAGGACATAGGTTCTTGCGTCGAGGTTCTTTACAAATTCCGTGTTGTCAAACTTATATCTTAAAACCCATGATAAACACACCCCGTACTTTTCTTTTGCCAGGAGCGCTATGGAATCAAAAGGACCTACCAAAAAGACTCCCAACACATTTGTCTTGCTTGCGACGTAAGATGCCACGCTTGAGCCGATGGAGAAGCCGAGGATATAAAAATCTCCGTAATTCTTTTTGATAAGTTCGGCGATTTTCAGACCGTCGTCCATTATATTTTTTTCATTGACCGAACCGCCGCTCTTTCCGTAGGAACGGTAATTAAAGGTGATTATTCTGACATGTGGAAAAGCAAGAGAGAGTTTTTTAATAAGACCGACACTGTCGTGTGAACGTCCGCCAAAAAAAAGCAGTGTGGAATGGATTGTGGGCAACTTTCTATACAGGTCTTTTGGTTCATATACCACCCCCTCAAGCTCAACTCCATCATCAGTAATCACGCTCAGCATTTCGAAGTTCTCGTTGAGTTCCTCCTCACGATGGTACGTAGGCGAAAAAATCATAAAAAACTGCCATTGATACAAGGCTATATATAAGACCAAAAGAGTAAAAAACAAAAAAAACATATATATCATAAAAATTACCCGTCAATTAAAATAAGTATTCCGATTGTTATGAATTATAGCATATTGAATTTAGATATAATTTCACATCCAAACAATCAGGTAACAATACATGCAGACATTCGGAAAATTTTCAAGCAATATCGATATAGAATATTTAACAGAACAGTACATCTATATCAACGAGAGTAACGAGGAAGAGGACAAGATAGATGTAAAACAGCTTGAAGCCCTCCTCAAAAACAGACGCAAAACTGTAGCGGGAACCATATTTTTATACAACCCCACTATAAGTCCCATCGGATATAATACCAACTCAAAGCTCGCAGATCAGGGTTATGAATTTGACGGCAAGTTTTGTGAGTTGAACTTTGATGCAAACTGCAACCTGTTCTCCTCATCAATAAAAGAGGGATACAGAGGCAAACTTATAGAGATTAAATATCTGTTTAATCTAAACAGAGCAAACATTGAGCCTACTCCGATACTTGAAGAATTTGAAGCTGACTTGGACAGATACACGAGCAATCAGCTTACACGATATGACAAACAGCTTAATTATCAGGACTATCTCAACATACGTCTAAACGGAAAATTTGTTTATTTTGGAAGCGGACACAAGCACGACAGACATCATAAAGAGATTATAAAATATGCCAGAAACATCTCCGCACAGGCAGCAAAACTTGGAAAAGAGATAGTGTTTACGCATGACAACAATTATGATGCCGCTGAAAGTGCGGAAGTGGCTTATTTCTTGGCTCCGATTGCTACGGGAAAACAAAAACTCGTACGGGCAAATGCATTTAAAAATGCCTTTAGAACGAACCCCCCTACTATCCAAAAAATAGGCTAAAGTTTTTTAGCCCACCTCGCAAAAAACCTTGCGGGGCTGAGTCTTTCATTTATTTTTTGACCGCTTACGATATATTCTCTTAAAATCTTCGCCAAATACGGTGCAAGAACAAATCCGTAGCCTCCATTCCCGTTTATCATATAAAGATTTGGATAGTAGGTATACGCATCATAATCAGGATTTTTGACTTTGAATCTGATATTTCCACATGCCAGAGTCTCTTTTGAAAGAACCAAAGGACCAAGAAGCGGCATATAATCAAAAGAGCCTGATCTAAGACCTGTATAGTCCCGCAGCACTTCGATATTTTGCAAATCCAGAGTTCTACCCGCTTTTTCCAAAAGCTCCGCTCTGCCCTCGTCTATATCATAAGCCTGCGCAGCGGTTTGGGGATGATAATGGACATTATGCGTTGCTCCTATTGCCAAGACACCGTCTTTGCTTGGAGAGATAGATACAAACTGATGTATGGAACTTGGATTGTCTGTGGTAGTCCTGACATCAATACGGTGCCCCCAAACACCCCGAAGCTGCATATACGGCTCTTTTATAAGCTGTTCGTATGCTCCTGTTGCGAGCACCACCTCTTTGGCCGCATACGCATCATTTATAATCCACATGCCATCATCATACACCAAGCTTTGGATTTTCTCTTTTACAAATTTTGTGCCGGCACACATTGCCCTGCACATCGCTTGAGCATCTACTACACCTGCATCCATAGAGATACTCTCCTGCTTTTTTGCCAACGGGGTCAGTTTGTCCAGAAGTGTATCGGAGGGGGTTTTTAATTGTATTGATGTATGCTCTTTATAGTGCTTGAGTATTTTGCCATCTTCTTCGTCTTTGGCGATATGCAAAAGCGGTGTCTTTGTAAGCAGATGCGAAAAATGTGTATCATAAAAATCCATACTGTACAAAAACGCATCATGTATCAGCTCTTTTAATTCTCCGGATTTTGAAAACTTCGGGGAGATAAATGCCCCAGCCGCTCCGCTTCCGCCACTTGCTACGCCTTCCATATCAAAGAGTATCACACTTTTTTTGGCATTACTCATTTCATAAGCCACGCTGCACCCGTTAATACCCGCACCAATAATTGCTAGATCATACAAATCAAATATCCACTTTTAAAATATGAAAGATTTTACCTACAAGATGGTTAAAGGGTGCTGTATATGCACTTAAATAAGATTCTGCTAAAATTCAGGATTTACAAAAGGAAATAGATGAGCGAAGAACACAACAACAATCCGCTTCACGGGATAAAACTAAAAGATATTTTAGAGAGTTTGGTACAGCACTACGGCTTTAAAGAGCTTGCAAAACGCATAGAGATACGATGCTTTTTGTTTGATCCCACGATAAACTCAAGTCTGAAATTTTTACGAAAAACACCGTGGGCAAGAAAAAAGGTCGAGGACTTATATCTGCAGATGACAGGAAAGGCTTAAAAAACTTCCTATCACTGTATCAATATATATCAACCGATAAGACTAAATACTTACCTCTTTGATATCCGCGATTTTTAAGATACTTTTGTAGATAGATGCCACCAAAGACTTTCTGTTATTTTTTACAGCCTCATCTTCGGCATTGACCATCACATCCTCAAAGAATGTATCAAGCTCGGGTTTTAATCCCAAAAGTGCATCAAGTTCCTCTTCGTAAGAGCTATATCCACATGCCGAGACTTTTGTGTATTTGGCGTATAAAGCCTCTTCCGCTTTTTCTTCAAAAAGCTTTGTATCTACCTGCATATCTCCTGAGAGATCAATATCTTTGGTAATATTCGCAACACGTTTGAAAGTAGAGAATGCCTCACTGAAACCTTCACTGTTTACCATCGTCTCAAGTGCTTCTATTTTTTTGGCAAGGGCCAGAAGTTCTCTCTCTCCCGAAGCTAAAACTGCTTCGATTATCGAAGGGTTCACCTTGAAATACTGTTTTACACGCTCCAGGAAAAAAGCTTCGAGTTTTTGCATATCGATTTTTGCATATCCGTCTGAGAGTCTTTTCATCGTCTCAACGATATCAAACTCCAAATTATGCTCTTTTGTAATCCTGATCAATCCGTTTACCGCACGACGAAGAGCAAAAGGATCTCTTGAACCTGTAGGAATCTGGTTTACGCTAAAAAGAGCCAGGAGTGTATCGAGTTTAATACTCATGGCAACGATTGCGCTCACTTTTGTAGAGGGAAGATCGCTGTCCTCGCCATCTGGAAGATACTGCTCTTTTATAGCTGTCGCTACCTCTGCGCTCTCCCCCTGCTCTATTGCGTAGTAGGAGCCCATAAGTCCCTGCAGCTCCGTAAACTCATAAACCATTTCACTTGTCAGGTCAGCTTTTGCAAGGCTGATGGCACGGTTGAGGGTATCTCTGTCTGCATCTTGTGGAGTGTAGATATCAAAAAGGACATTTGCTATTTTTCTCTCACGTTCTATCTTGTCGGCAACACTTCCAAGCCCTTTGAAAAATGCAACTTTTTCCAGACCTGCTGTGCTTAACCCGTTTTTGATGTCGTTATCGTAAAAGAAAAGCCCATCAGCCAAACGAGGTCTGAGCACTCTTTCGTTCCCCTCCACAACCTTGGAAAAATCATCAGTCAAAGCGTTTGAGACAACAACAAACTTATTGATGAGTCTGTCCTCTTTAAAAACAGGGAAATATCTCTGATGCTCTTTCATGGATGTGATGATAACTTCCGGAGGAAGTCTTAAAAACTCCTCATCAAATGAGCCCAAAAGTGCTGTTGGATGCTCCGTGATGGCTACGACTTCATCAAGCAGATCCTCATCTATCTCTATCGTTATGCCGTTTGCTTTTTCCAACGATGCGAAACCCGATAAGATATTTTCACGTCTTACTTCCGGAAAAAGTGTCACGCCGCCATTGGCCAAGACTTCAAAATACTCTTTGACACCGATGATACTCATAGCATCAAAGTTGCTGATACGGTGTACATAAGTCTCTTTGGACGACTTTTTGCCAAAAAGTTCCATCTCGACAAGAGTATCGCCCAAAAGTACATTGACCCATCTGACCGGTCTAATAAAGCTCTCACTTAAGCTTCCCCATCGCATAGACTTTCCAAAATCAAGTGACTTGATCCATGTATCAAGTATCTCTGGCAAAAGCTCGGATGAGGCTTTGCCGGTTAAATCTTTTTTATAATAGAGTACTTCTTTGCCACCTTTTTCGCAACGTCCTATCTCATCGATGCCCACTCCGCATTTTTTGGCAAAACCTATAGCAGCAGGAGTAGGTTCACCCTCTTTAAATGCCACTTGTACGGGCGCGCCAAAGAACTCTTCCCAACTGTCATCTTGCTGTATTTTAAACTCTCTGTGGTAAATAACCAAACGACGAGGAGTATAGTAAAACTCAAACTCACCTAAAAGCAGATTTTTTTCCAAAATATCAGCATATTTTTTCTCGATATTTTTAAGCTCTTTTAAAAGTGGAACAGCCGGTAATTCTTCTACACCGATTTCTATTAATAATGGTTTTAACATGGTTTGTACTCTTTATCTTATTTTATTGATCGCGATTTTATCTATATTTTGGTTAAACAGTGCTGTTTTGTTGATGTAAAATATAAAAAATTAGTTAGAATTTCAATAATCAAATATAGGTAAATATTATGAGAAATATCTTCCAGCCAAAACTGTTTACACTTATAAAAGAGGGGATTTTAAAAGAGCATCTGGCATCCGATATATTTGCAGGCATCATAGTCGGCATAGTCGCTCTTCCGCTTGCTATAGCCTTTGCGGTAGCTTCGGGGGTTTCTCCGGAAAAGGGCATAATCACAGCTGTAATTGCAGGTTTTATCATCTCCTTTTTGGGTGGCAGCCGCGTTCAGATAGGTGGTCCTACGGGGGCTTTTATCATCATCATTTATGGCATAATCGAGCAGTACGGGATAGACGGCCTCATCATCTCCACCATCATGGCCGGAATGATACTGGTACTTTTTGGTCTCTTGCAGCTTGGTGCCCTGCTCAAGTATTTTCCCCATCCTTTGATTGTCGGTTTTACAAGTGCAATAGCCTTGGTGATATTTTCTACACAGATCAAAGATGCGCTGGGACTGGATATACAAAAACTTCCCTCAGAATTTTTACAAAAGTGGGAAATGTATTTTGCACAGCTTCACAACATAAACCACTATGCACTTCTGGTTACTCTGGCGACAATGCTCATCACAATATATTTTAAAAAAATTACGACTAAAATACCGGGCTCTTTCGTAGCCATTATCCTTATAACTTTTCTAGTGACTTTTGCCGATATCCCGGTGACAACGATAGAGACTTTTTTTGGAACAATCTCCAGCGAAATAACTTTTACTACACCAAATATAGTGTGGAGCGAACTGCATATCTATTTGGCTCCAGCTTTGATAATCGCACTTCTTGGCGGAATTGAATCTCTTCTCTCGGCTGTCGTGGCAGATGGTATGATAGGCTCCAATCACCGTTCTAATACCGAACTCATAGCACAGGGAATAGCAAATATATTCACCCCGTTTTTTGGTGGTATACCGGCTACGGGAGCCATTGCAAGAACAGCGACAAATGTGAAAAACGGAGGACGAACGCCTATTGCAGGAATCGTTCATGCTCTTACCCTCTTTTTGATTATGTTGTTTTTTGCAGATTTTGCAAAACTCATTCCCATGTCTGTTTTGGCAGGAATTTTAATAGTAGTCGCATACAATATGAGCGAATGGCGTTCTTTTGTCTCTATACTCAAAGGCTCGCCGTTTGATGCCCTAGTATTACTATCCACTTTTTTTCTAACCGTTTTGGTAGATCTCACCGTTGCAATCGAAGTTGGAATCGTTTTATCCTCCTTATTATTTATGAAAAGAATGGCTGATATCAATACTGTCCTACCGGAGGAGATAGATGATGATTCGCTTGAGAACTATTCCAATATTCCCCAAGGAATCTCCGTATATGAGATAGGCGGACCGCTGTTCTTTGCTTCGGCAAAACAGTATGCCCAGACGATTAAGAACATCGGGTTTTCCAGTAAAATTCTCATTATCAGGATGCGCCATGTTCCGTTTGTCGATTCTACCGCCATTCACAATCTGCAAGAGACTATAAAAGCGCTCAAAGATGCAGGTGTTATCATAGTGACATCAGGTGTAAACAATACTGTCTATGAAGATTTAAAGAAAAACAATATAGTCTCCCTGATAGGGGAAGAAAATATGTTTAAAAACTTTTCAAAATCTGTTAATCATTCCATTTTATTGTTAAAAAATGAAGATTAATTAATTTTTTCTTAAACAAGACAAATATACTCTGATTTATGTTTATCTAAAAGTTTTAATAGTTACAATGTCATAAATAAAAACAACATAAGGATTCCACATGCCAAAGATTAATAAATATGTAGACATAGATACTGTAGAGCGTGAAGCTAAAAAAGACCTGATAGACCGTCATTCACCGTTTATTCACTGTGCTGATACTGCTAAAGCAGGTGAGCCGTTTGAAGTAACTGTTAAAATGGGTCAGGAATACACTCACCCGGATGATTTTGATCACTACATCGAATCCGTAACATTATTCAACGGTGAAACAAAATTAGCGCAGGCTTCTTATGTTCCGGGAACTCTGGGAAATGTTAAAGCGCACAACACGACTACATTCACAATCATTCCGACCGGTAAAAAACTTACTCTTGTTGCTCACGGGTATTGTACAAAACACGGTATCTGGGAAGGTACTCCGGTAGAAGTAGCTGTAGAAGCGTAAAAGGCTCTTCCTACAAATTTTTTATAGATGGTTCATCTATATAGAAGCCTTGGGAATAATCAATTCCAAGGTCTTTGACCTTATTGAGTACCGTGCTTGAATGAACGTACTCTGCTACTGTCTGCACACCCAGTTTTTTAGCAAACTTCACTATAGTTTCCACAACCAAAAACGCATTTTTGTCTACGTCTATATCTTTTATAAGAGAACCGTCAATTTTAATGAAATCTATACTCATTTTTGTAAGATACGAAAAATTGGAATATCCGCTTCCAAAGTCGTCTATGGCTATTTTCGCTCCATGTCTTTTAACTTCCGTAATAAACCTCTCAACTATTTTAAAATCCTGAATTGCCTCTGATTCCAAGAGTTCAAATGTCACTCTTTTTGACGCCTTGCTGTTTTTTAGTTTTTCTATAATATATTTAAAAATTTGACTGCTCATGATATCTTCTATGGAAAGATTGATACTAAACTCAAATTCATTATTTTCAAAGGTCTTAAACGATGCATCTATTATATTTTTTGTAACCGTGTTATACACTTTGATTTTTTTTGCAATCGGTATAAACAACAAGGGTGAGATTATTTTTTCATTCTCATCAATCATTCTGGCCAGACACTCATATTTTGTAATTTCAGAGCTGTTATTATCCGATATGGCTTGATAGAACGGGATTATTTTGGACTTTTCCACAGCATCTCTCACCAGAGCAGACATCTTTAGATTTCTTTCATATTCGTTTTCAAAACGCATTCTGTCCTCATAAATCCAAAAAGGAACACCCTTCTCTTTGGCATATTTGAGTGCCATTGAAACCTTGGAGAAGATATCGTCATTTTTACTGTTCGAACATGAGGCTAAGGTCAAGTCTACAAATATATCGATATCCTGGTATGTGACAACAATATTTTTGATTTTTTGATACAGTATGCTCAGATATTTTTTCAAATCATAAAAACCCATATTCTCATTGAGGACAATCGCGAACTCATCCGCCGAGAGTCTATATATCTTGCTGGTTTCAATGTTATTTTTAAGATAAAGTCCCACCTCTTCAATCACATAATCACCAACAATAAATCCGTAGAAATTATTTATTGTCTTGAAGTTATCTATATTAAAGATGACAAGGCCGGCACCTTCATTATCATCGAGGTCTTTTCTGAGTTGATATACATTGGGAAGATTTGTCAAGTGATCTGTAAAATATCTGCTTAGGAGTTTATTTCTGTATAAATCAACATGCTGTTTTTTGATACTGTTTTCTATATAGAGTTCATTTAAGATTTCGTCACTGACCGTATCGCTGATAATGGTATCTTCTAAGGTGTAAACAGTCACAAAGGTCTGTGTTCTGTCCTCAGATTTCAAAAGCACTACCCTGGCATGTGCAATTCTTTTCTCCAATTCATTTTTTAAAGTTTGGACCAAGACTGTATTATGCATGTACGATACGATATGAACAAGCACATTGTCATGCACTATCTTTAAAATATCGCTTACAACACCGTTGACTTCTCTTGAAGAAGTCAGTATAAAATTATTAATTTTTAAAGTATCTTTTTTATCTTCTAAACTCACAAAAATCCCTTTTTTCATTTAAAGCTTTATTCTATCACAAAAGAGTCATAAAGTATATTTTAACCACTCTTTCAATATACTCACGTAAATATTTTAGTGCAAAGGTTTGGTTGATGAAGTCTTTTCAAAATCTGTTATTACTTCAAAACCTCTATCGTCTAAAAGCACTTGGATTTGAATATACGGACCCGTTTTCTGTCAACGAATCCACCACACATGAAGAACCAAAAAATATAGAGCAATTGGCAAAGGATATTTCCACATGCCATCTTTGCGACTTAAGTAAATCAAGAAAACAAAGCATGAGCGGCTACGGAGACACAAACGCCGACCTTATGATAATAGACTTTAGTGTCTCCGTAAACGAAGATGCCAACAACTCCTATTATTGCGGCAACTCCGGTGAGACTTTAAAAAACATGATTGAAAAAGTTATCGGCCTGAATATCAGCGATGTTTTTTTTACACATGCCATAAAATGCAAACCTCTCAATTCAAACATACCATCATCCTCTGAATGGGATTCATGTAAATCGCATCTGTTTGCACAAATAGAATTTGTAAAGCCAAAAGTGATTGTTACCCTCGGTAAGGATGCTTATGCTAGAGTTACAAATGAAGATGAAAACTTTGAGAATGTTAGAGGGCATATTATAGACTTTAAGAAATATAAACTGATACCTATCTACCACCCCCAATTTTTACTAAGAAATCCTGAATCAAAAAAAATTGCGTTCAATGATTTAAAAACTATAAAGAGCTGTCTATGAAAAAATTTATATTGTTATTTTTGTTTTTACCTTTAGGTGTTTTTGCACAAAGTTTTTTGATATCAAACATCCCGATACCAAAAACATATATTCAAAACCTGGACCCCTATCCTTGTAACGAAGAGTGTTTGCAGACCTATCTTGATAACGACATGATTTTTTCGTTTCTCTCGCATGCAAACTCTAAACTGCAAAACCCTGAGCTGGATGAGATTAGAATGATGAATATCTCTATCTTAAATATCGGCTCAAATATACCTACGGATGCCTTACGAATTGCTCTACTTCTGCCGTATAAACTCATCGGCAGATATGCGGCATCCACAACAAACGCTTCTTTTGCGTATCTGCTTGCAAAGAACCACTCTTTTGAGCTCAAGAGCTATCAGATAGAAAGCCAAAGTCCAGAAGATATACAAAAAGCCATCGTACAGATCAAAGAAGACGGATTTTACTATGTCATTGCTCCCCTTACCCAGGAGGGAGCTGATGTTGTCGCACAAATAAACCCTGAATTGAGTATATATTTCCCCACTATAAATAAAAAAGACGTAAGTCACACCTCTGCGTATCTGTACTACGGCGGCATTGACTATAAGGCACAAAGCGACCTTCTTCTCAAAGAGGCAGTTTCCCCTTTAGTTATATTTTTTGACAACTCTGCAATAGGAAAAAATCTGACCAAATATGAAGAAAATAAATTTAAATATAAAGAAATTATAGACGAAAACCTTAGCTTGGACAATGAAGGCATAATAGAGAATTACGCGGAAAAACAAAAATTTGTTTTGGATGAAAATAAAACCGTCATAAAATTTGAAATCCCCAGAAGAACCACAAATTTGGAAAAAGAGTTAAAAGAAAATGAAGATATCAAACAAGGTTCATTCTTTATAAATACACCTATCGTAAAAAGCGGTATGATTATGTCTCAGCTGACTTTGTATGATACCAATTCAACAAATGTTTTATCTACGCAAATCAACTATGATCCGCTTCTACTTTCAATGACGCAATATGTTGACAGAAAAGATATGATAGTGGCAAACTCTATCACATACAACAACAATATACTTGTAGAGACAAATGCTCTGCTTGGAAACGATATAGTATATGACTGGATCAATTATACTACCACCGTTGGGATAGACTACTTTTTTAATCTCATCACCCAGGAAGACAGAGAGTACAACATTCAAATGCACAATAATCAGATGATATACCCTATCGAACTTTTAAGACCTTCTCTCTCTAGGTTTATGAAGCACCTACCGACCATTAAAGAGTGATAAAATAAGCTCTTTGGTAGTATTGTCAATTTTTTGAGGTTTTGATTCAAAATTTATATACACAAGAGTTATAAGCAACTCAAATATCTTTTTTTCTTCCTTAAAGATACTTTGTCGCAGAACAAACGAAGCACCCTTCATAGATACAAGTTCACTTTTTACTTCTAACAAATCACCGAGTTTTGCACTTGAAATATAGTCAGCCTCGATACGCTTAGCCACAAAATGCCCATTCTCAAGTATAGGCGTACAAGCTTTTTGAAAAAAAGCATCACTTCTAGCTCTTTCACAAAAATTTAAATAGTTGGAATGATACACAACCCCGCCGGTATCTGTGTCTTCGTAATAGACCCTTATCTTCATGCTGAACCCCTTTGTATACGTCACTTTCAAGGCTTTTGTAGTTTTAGCGGACACAAAACCGGTCACTAAAATGTTTGAAACTGAAAGCTATTTTTTGTAATTAATTATGTAATTGTACTCAAATCAGGTAATCTTATTTAATCCGTTAAAAAGTAAGTATATTATTAATGCTCACAAAGATTTGTCCAAACCTAAGACTATATCCTATTAAGTCTAATTCTCTCAGCAAAAACAAAAGAGCAAATTTCTTTTCTTATTCATAATTTAATGACTTTACAAAACATTTATGAAAGATATGTTTTAGATCGCTTAGTATTTTTCTTTTGTATGATACTCTTTTCTTTATCACAATCGTATCATCTAGTAGAAAATATGTTAGTAATATTTACAAGCTTTTATAATTGTATAATTGTCAAATTGCAAGCCTTCAAATTTAAACTCTACTAGTTTATAGACTTCGTTATCTATATCACTTGAGATGATATCTATAAAAATAGTTCTGATTTTCTTTTTATTATTTGTTATTTTAGTTAAATAAATTAAAGGATAATATAATTGTAACAGTGCGAATGTTTTTCTAGATTTCAGACCTTGTTTAGCCTCAAAAATGATAATTTCATCTTCATTTTCTAATACTAAATCTATCTCAAATTGAAAATTTTTATTTATATATCTTTTTCCAAATGTAGTTTTAAATTCTAAATCGAAATTTGTTTTTATTTTACCAAACTGTCCATATAGTAATCTTCGATAATTTAACTGTTTTTGAAAAACTGTAACATGTTCACTATCAATAAAGTCATTTATAATGCCTATTGCTAATGCCTTATTTAGGTAAGCATTTTCATTTTTATGAAAATCTTTTAATGTCAATGGAATAAAGGTGTCAATTTTGATTAAATTTTTAAGACTTATTTCTAAAAATGAAACTTTATTTAAATCAAAAAATATATCACCTCTAAAAAAGAAAAATTCACCTTGACCACAACGTATTGGCATTAAATTATTTTCTATAAAATAGTTCGACAAATCTTCTTTCTTGTAAAGAGGTATCCAATTTCCAGGTTTTAGTTTATTAAGTTGCTTAGAACTAAATGCATTATGATTTTCGTCAAAAATATTTTTATAATTATTACTTGGACAAAACTTTTCATTTGAACTTAGAAAGTCATTAATATAATTTAAACTTTTTTTATTGAAGATTTTAAGAACTTCTATCCAATCATTTTGAGCCATTATTATTTTCCGATATAAAATCTTTTATGCAAAAAAGCATAAATAGTAAAAACGAGCATATTTTAACTTTATTTTTAACATTATATCGGTTTAAGCAAAATTTGACGAGTTTATATATTTTTGTATAAATTTGATATAGTTTGAATTAAAAGGTAAGTTAGATCATTATGTAGGACTGGGCCATGAATAAAAGTTGTGTATTTTGTAGTAAAAACACTAACATAGACATAATTGATTGTAATAACTTAGCATTAGCATTTTATGATTTATACCCTGTTACTAAATATCATACACTTATTGTCCCAAAACGACATGTTGCCAATTATTTTGAGCTTGAAAAATCTGAAATTGATGCCATTAATGAACTTATATATCTTCAAAAAGACCAATTGTTAAAGATAGATAAAACGATTACTGGCTTTAATATTGGAGTGAATATAGGAGAAGATGCGGGACAAAGTATTTTTCATACACACATACATTTAATACCAAGAAGAAAAGGTGATACGGAAAAACCAAAAGGTGGAGTTAGAGGTGTAATTCCAGAGAAGCAAAAATATTAAAATTAAGGATCTTATAAAATGGAACTAATAGGAGTAGGACTTGTAACAGTTGTAATCTTTTATATTTTAGCTAAATTGTTTGTATCATTATTTTGGTAGTACAACTTTAAAGTGAAAACGGCACCAAAACCGGACACTAAATTTCACTTAATTTCCTAATATACAAGAAAAATTTTAAAATAGAAGCCTTTATTTCCCGCAATTTCGGGCAATTATAGGAAAAAATGGGTAGTCGTAATAAACTCGTATTTGCACCTTATAAACCCCTATTTATAGGTATTCTTGTCATCATTATTATCAAACTTGACTATAAACTTGTCCATTTGAGCGATTTTTTTCAATCTCGTTTCATCATCTTCTTGAATAAATTTCGTATAAATTTTGAGTGTAATTGAAATATTTTTATGTCCAAGCATATTAGACACCCAAACAATATCAGCACCACGGCTTATCATCTGTGAAGCAAAAGTATATCTTAAATTATACAATGGTCTCTCTTTCACACCGCTTTGTTTTATAATTTCTCTAAATCTCTTTCCTATAATTGCATTGAATTTTTGTTCCGAATTATCCGTATAGTGACTTAGCTGA
>JAHJEG010000008.1 GCA_018825665.1 bacterium
CCTGGCCCCATTCCGAACCCAGAAGCTAAGCCTCTCATCGCTGATAATACTGCACCTTTCAGGTGTGGAAAAGTAGGTCGCTGCCTAGTTGTCGTTATTGCTTTTTTCTCCCTTTAATCATTTTTTTAATCAATCTGTTTGATTTTCTTTTAGAATTAATTTTTTTCTTTCCTGATTTACTTTTCTAATAAAGAGGTTTTAATCTGCCATATATGCTGTATCTCATCCATATTGACTTGATGTAATCTTTCTAAAAAATACTTTCTGCTCACCTCTTTTGCACCGAGGCTTTTTAAGTGCGGTGTTGGAACTTGACAATCTATAAAGTCGTATCCCCAATTTTTAAGATGCTTAATTAAAACTGCATATGCTGATTTAGAGGCATCATTTTTATTGGCAAACATGGATTCCCCGCAAAAGACTTTACCGATAACTACTCCATAGAGGCCTCCTACAAGTTTACCATCATAATAGCTTTCAACACTGTGTGCTATCCCCATTCCGTAAAGTACTTCATATGCCTCAATTATCTCTTTTTGTATCCATGTTCCATTTTGATTGTCTCTTGGAACTGAAGCACAGTGCAGCATAACTTCTTTAAAATTAGTATCAAATTTATATTGAAATTTTTTCATGCTTTTTTTGAGAGAGCGGCTTAGTTTAAAATCATCCAGTTCCATTATCAATCTTGGATTTGGCGACCACCAGATTATTGGATCACCTTTTGAATACCACG
Source organism: bacterium (assembly GCA_018825665.1). Classification (GTDB taxonomy): domain Bacteria; phylum Campylobacterota; class Campylobacteria; order Campylobacterales; family Sulfurimonadaceae; genus Sulfurimonas. The sequence continues at coordinate 737 of JAHJEG010000008.1, forward strand.
GAAATATTCCATTTTGATAAGCACGAATCAGCCTTGAATGATTTAAATCACCTCCCCATGCCACAATACCATCTTCATTGGCATCATCAGGATGCGGGAATATAAGTTCATGTGTTAATTTTGCTATATTCAATCTGACTCTTTAAATTCCAATACCAATGCATCTTTAAAGTCTACATTGACAATCCCGCCATTTTTTAACTTTCCAAAGAGCATCTCATCACTCAGCTGATTTGTAATGTTGTCCTGTATGTATCTTTTAAGGGGTCTTGCACCCATTTCCGGATTATAACCGCTCTTTGCTATATAATTGATTGCTTCATCTGTGGCAGATACAGTTATTTTTTTCTTTTTAAGACTTTTGTTAAGTTCTTTAATAAACTTAAGCACAATTCCTTTTATGGTTTCTTTGTCTAACTGTGAAAACTCTACGATTGCATCTAATCTATTTCTAAACTCAGGAGTAAAATATGATTTTAACTCTTCCCCTTTTGAAAGGGAGCTGTCTTTATTGAAACCCATTACATTTCTGGCGCTTGCCCCTATATTGGATGTCATGATCAGGATAACATTCTGAAAATTTGCTTTGTATCCGTTGTTGTCAGTCAGCACCGCATTGTCCATAATCTGCAACAATATATTTACAAGATCAGGATGTGCTTTTTCTATCTCATCAAGCAGTAAAACTGTATAGGGATGTTTTTTTATTACTTCTGTGAGCAATCCCCCCTGCTCATATCCGACATATCCTGGAGGAGCACCCACTAGTCTGCTGAGGGCATGCTTTTCCATGTATTCGCTCATATCAAACCGCTCAAAGTTAATTCCAAGTGTATCACTAAGGGCAATGGCCAGCTCAGTTTTTCCAACACCTGTCGGACCTGAGAACAAAAAGGATGCTATCGGTTTGTGTGCGGGAGTAAGGCCGGCTTTTGAGATTTTGATAGCTTTTGCGACTGCCAAGACTGCATTGTCCTGTCCGATGACCCTTTGTTTAAGCGTATCTTCGAGTTTCATCAAAGATGCTGTCTCATCTTTATTGATTTTTGCGTTTGATATTCCTATTATACGTGAAATTGTTTTTTCTATATCATGAGCCGTGATATTTTCTTTTTTATTTTTTAAAAGGTGAAAGGATGCTGCAGTCTCATCTATCAGGTCTATGGCTTTATCCGGCAGAAATCTATCCGTTATATACCTTTTTGAAAGCTCTACCGCACTTTTTAGAGCCTTGTTTGTATATTTTACATGATGATGCTTTTCATATTTTTCCTGTAAGCCTTTGAGAATAAGGTAAGATGTTTTTTCAGAAGGTTCATTGATATCGACCTTGGAGAATCTTCTGCTTAAAGCCTTGTCTTTTTCAAATCCGTTTCTGTACTCTGCAAAGGTTGTCGCTCCCATGCACTTGAGCTCTCCGCTTGCAAGGGCAGGTTTTAACTGGTTGGCTGCATCCATGGTTCCGCTTGTGGCTCCTGCTCCAATTAAAGTGTGGATTTCATCTATAAAAAGTATAGCTTCAGGATGAGCTTTCAACTCATCCATAACACCCTTCAATCTTTTTTCAAAGTCACCTCTATACTTTGTTCCGGCAAGCAGAGCACTTAAATCAAGCGCATACAGCTCAGCGTCTTTAATAATATCGGGTACATTGCCCGAGACAATATCAAGAGCCAGCCCCTCTGCTATTGCAGTCTTTCCTACACCTGCTTCTCCGACTAGGATTGGATTGTTTTTTTTGCGTCTGCATAATATCTGGACGACTCTTCTTATCTCGTTGTCTCTTCCTATAACAGGATCTATTTTCCCCTCTTTTGCCTTTTTTAAAAGATTAATGGAGTATTTGTCCAGATAAGATTCCGCATCTTCAGCGGAAGTTTTTATATCTGTATGTGAGATTATCTCCAGGATATCAAGTCGGGAAATATTTGATTGTTCAAGCAACATATAGGTGAAGGTGTTCTCTTCATCAAAAATTGCAGCAAGCAAGTCACCGACATCGGCACTTTGCTGACCCGCACTTTGTATATGTTTTATCATACTGTCTATAAGGCGGGAGAGGGCTACACTTTCATAAGGATCCTTATCTATATCTTCGGGCAAGGCTTCTATATTCTGTGCGATATAGGCTTGAAGCATACTTTTCATCTTATCCACGTCTCCGCCGCACAGTGAGATGATATGATTTCCCTCCGGTGAGCTGAGCAGGTTATAAAAAACATGCTCTATAGTCAGGTATTCATGTCTTAGGGCCTTTGCATACAGAATCGATTTTTGGAATATTTCATTTAGGGATGTGCTTATCATTTATTCCTCTTCCATTGTGGCTTTGAGGGGAAAACCATTTTCGCGGGCACGTTTATGAACCTGCATAACTTTGGTCTCTGCTATCTCATGTGTGTAAACACCACAGATGCCTCTGTCTTTTTTATGGACTTCAAGCATAATTGCTTCTGCTTCTTCATAGGTTTTATGAAAAATACTCATCAAAACATCAATGACAAAATCCATAGAGCTGTAATCATCATTGAGGATAAAAACTTTATATTTTTTTGGATGTTTCAGTGCGAGTTCATCTAAAAGTTCTAATTTTGTATTTGTTGCCATAATTTTCCTACTTTGCCGATTCTAAAAAATCGTTAATTATATCTATCGGATTTTCAAGACCTACAGATATACGAATAAGACCGTCCGTGATGCCAAGAAACTTTCTTGTATCTGCATCAAAATCACTGTAAATCGTTGAAGCCATATGCAGGGCCAAAGTTCTGCTGTCTCCGATATTTGCAGTAAGCGTTGCAAGTTTAGTTCTACTGAGAAACTCATAAGCTCTTTCTTTTGTTCCCATATCCAGTGTAAATAAGCTGCCGCAACCCTTTTTGAAATCTGTTACATATCTTTCGTGGTGGGGATGGGTCTTTAAGCATGGGTGATTGACATCTAATCCTTTGCTGTTTAGTGCATCCACTACGGCCTCGACGCTTTTTACGATTCTATCCATTCTAAGAGGAAGTGTCTCGAGTCCAAGCATGGTCTGATAGCTGGCATGTGGAGATGCGCTCATTCCAAAATCCCTGAGTGCTCTTTTTTTTGCGTTGGGTATCAGTGCCATCTTTGCGGCACTTTTAATAAACTTGGACATATGCGCATATCTTTGGGTTTTAAATTTGTCTTCACCCTCATGAATTGCACGAAATACGGCACATCCCCCAAGGGCCGAGGCATTTCCTGAGATGATTTTTGTAGTTGAATAGACGACAATGTCGGCACCCAGAGCCAAAGGTGAAATACTCATCGGAGTTATGGTATTGTCCACTATTAAAACGACACCCGCGTCATTTGCAATTTTTGCAATCTTTTTTATATCAGGGAGCCTCATATTCGGGTTTCCGACACTTTCTAAAAAGAGTATCTTCGTATTTTCATTTATGGTTTTTTGTATATTCTCAAACGCATCTACATCAAAGAAATGTGTTTTAATCCCAAACCGAGTCAGGGTCTCACTAAAAAAGGAGTACGTTCCGCCAAACAGCCCGCCTATGCTTATGATCTCATCTCCACATGCCAGGAGTGACATGGTAGCGAGACTCGTAGCTCCCATACCGGAGCTTGTCGCTACTGCACCGATTCCCCCGTCCATATCAGCCATAATCGCTTCTAGTCTAGCACTCGTAGGATTCCCCATCCTTGAGTAAAGCGGCTTTTTAATGGTGCCGTTAAAAATTCCCTCAGCAGTCTGGGGCGTTGCGTAGCCAAAAGAGGCAGAATTAACAAGAGACGGAGAAACCGCCCCCTCTTTGCTCCCAACACTCTGGACAAATTTCGTACAATATTCTTCAAAATTATTCATGCACATACCTTATTCATAATGATAAATTATAGCGAATAAGAGATAATTGTAAAAGAATGATTTTTTTACTTGCCGCTTCTCTAAGAATTTTTAAAAGTTAATCGTCGGCTCTTATGCTATAATCTTTGAAAATCAAGAAAAATCTACATTTCCCAAGGTGCTTATGAGTACAAGAATTTTTGTAACCGCGACAAATACGGATATAGGCAAGACATATACAACGAAACTTCTTTTAAAGGAATTTGCCTCAAGAGGACTTTTGGTGGGGGTTGTCAAGCCCATAGAGACAGGGGTTGGCGAATATGCCCATGACGGGGAGGAGCTTTTGGAATGTGTAAAACAGCTCAACCATAAACTTTGGTCTTTGGATATAGAAGACATCGTTCCCATAACCTATCCTCTCGCCGCTGCTCCCTTTGTCGCATCGCATAACACGCAGCTAGATTTAAAAAAAATACAGATGAAGATTTCAGAGATGGAGGCCTTGTGTGATGTCGTAATCATTGAAGGTGCCGGCGGACTGTACGTGCCAATCGATGAAGATACTATGATGATTGATTTGATTCCTTCTCTCAATGCCGTTGCACTCTTGGTGACGCATTGTTCGCTTGGTTGTATCAATGACACTTTGCTGAGCCAAAAGGCTTTGCAAGAGCGAAATATTCCACATGCCGTAGCTTTTAACTGTAGAGATAATGATGAAAGTTTTGCAACCGTAAGTGAACCCTATTTTTTAAAAACGAATCAAAAAGTGCTAAAAGTCGGCAGTGATATTGATATTATATGTGATGTCTTGTATAATCTGTAAAATTTTTCAAGAAGTATAATAATATGCAACATTTAATTCGCACAGATGACTTTACTATAGATGAAATAAATCAAATTTTGGCAGATGCCAAAAAGTTCAGTGACGGCAGATTTGAGAGAATTCTGCAAGACAGAATAATCATAACTTTGTTTTTTGAAAATTCTACAAGAACCCGAAGCTCATTTGAAATAGCGGCTAAAAGGCTTGGAGCGGATATCGTACATCTTGATGTTGCAAAAAGCTCTACGGCAAAGGGTGAAACTCTCGTAGATACTGCGATGAACCTTGATGCGATGGGTCCACATGCCATAATCGTCAGGCATCAGAATGCCGGCGTTCCAAAGATACTTTCAAACCATACGCAAGCAGCTATCATAAATGCAGGCGACGGTGCTCATGCCCATCCCACTCAGGCACTTTTGGACCTTTATACCTTAAAAGAACATTTTGGCGAGGTAAGAGGAAAAAAAATAGCCATAGTAGGGGACATTAAAAATTCAAGGGTAGCCAACTCAAATATAGAACTTCTCAGCCGGTTTGAAATGGAAGTTATTCTCGTGGCTCCTCCTCAGTTTTTGCCAAAAACATCGCTTAGGACAAGCCATTACCTGAGAGATGTAATAGATGAAGTAGATGCAATCATGAGTCTTAGAACCCAGACGGAGAGGCATTCATCACAAAGCTATGCTTCATTAAAAGATTATGCAAGCGACTTTTGTATCACGAGCGAACTTGTGGGTGAGAGGGATATTATATTGCTGCATCCCGGGCCTGTTCACAGAAACATAGATATCTGTGACGCTCTTTTGGCAGATAAGCGCTGCAAAGTCTTGGAACAGGTCTCAAACGGCGTATCTATCAGAATGGCAGTTCTTAAAAAACTCATTTATGACATTTAATGATCTAAATATCTTAGGCAAGCAGAGAAAGCCTTTTTTATTTATTTGCGATTTTAAGGCAGAAAATTTAAAAGTTGTACTCCTGGATGAACTTTTAAAAGAAGATATCGAATACTCTATAGATGAAAACTATCCCTTTAAAGAGCATACCGAGGTATTAAAAAAAAATCCTCTTTCATTTAGCAGATACGAGCAAAAGTTTAATTACGTAATAGAAAAGATAAAAGCAGGAGACACATATCTGCTAAATCTGACGCAGCCTACAAAAATAGAGACCCGTCTTAGTCTAAAAGAGATATTTTCACATGCCAATGCCCATTATAAACTACGTTATAAAGACGAATTTGTATGCTTCTCCCCTGAAAAATTTATACAGATAGATAAAGAAAAAATTCATACCTATCCAATGAAAGGTACTATTGATGCCTCGATTCCACATGCCAAGAGTAAAATCCTAAAGAACCAAAAAGAGATGGCTGAGCATATTATGGTGGTAGACCTGCTTAGAAATGATTTGTCTATCGTAGCTAGGGATGTCAAAGTTGAAAAATTTAGATACATTCAGGAGATAAGAGCCGGAGAGAAAAGACTTTTGCAGGTGAGCTCACACATAAGCGGACACATCGGCCGTGACTGGCATGAGAAAATCGGCGATATTTTGAGCTCGTTACTTCCTGCGGGCAGTATAAGCGGAACACCGAAAAAAAGCACTTTACAAATCATAGATTCGGTAGAAGAGTATGAGAGGGGATATTTCAGCGGAGTATTTGGCGTATATGACGGTGAGAAACTTGACAGCGGGGTGATGATACGGTTTATACAAAAGAGCGCGAACGGATATATATATAAAAGCGGCGGCGGGATAACCTTGGACAGTGATGCGCAAAGTGAATATAATGAGCTTTTGGATAAAGTGTATCTGCCATGATAAAGATTTGGAATGAAATTTAAAATAAATAATTTTTTTACAAGCGGATATGTTTTTGATGATTCCAATCTGGACCTAAAAAGCAGATATGAAATTATAAATATCATTATTCTAATGTCCATAGTCGGTTTGCTCTACGGAATAATAGGCAATATAATGAAGGATATCAAAGGGCTTATCGCTCTTGAATTTTCATTGATTGCGGGCGGTTTGGTAATGCTTTATGTTCTAAGGGCATACAGAGGCTCCTTTAAATATATAGTTGAAATTCTTACCTTTGAGTATACGATATTTTTTTTGTATCTGATTTATATAGGCGAACCAGGAGATTTAAAGCATTCCTGGATCTTTACATATCCGATAATATTGCTGAATCTGCAAAAACCAAACAAGGCAAGATATTGGCTGGCCTTAATCGTCGGTCTGCTTATCCTCGCTCCGATTCAAAACCTTGTTGAAGTGAACTACTCTTTATTTCAGGTGACTTATATATCATTTGTCGTGCTGCTTATCAGCCTTATAACCTATTTTTACAACAATAAAATGACAAAAGCAATCAGTTTGATCCTTGAACAGCAGAGCATGCTGAAAAATTTTAACACTGAACTTGAAAAACAAGTAAAAGATAAAACATCCGAACTCATCGAGCTCAATGAACTTCTGGAGATAAAGGTTCAAGAAAAGATAGATCAGTTAATACAAAAAGACAAACTGCTCACAACCCAGTCAAAGCAGGCGGTTATGGGGGAGATGATAAGTATGATCGCACATCAGTGGAGACAGCCTCTATCCACAATTACTCTGCAAATTGCCAATTATCAGCTTAAACAGCTTATGGATCAAAACAATAAAACCAGAGAGGTTGACAAAACCCTAAGTGAAATCAGTGATACGATTATTTATCTCTCTGATACCATAGATGATTTCAAGACGTATTTTCATCCGGATAAGGAGCGCGGCGATATAGAAATCGGTGAATTGCTGCAAAGAGCCCTCAATCTGACAATGCCAAGGCTGAAAAACAATAATATAAAAGTCTCTTTGGAGGTTAGAGAAAATATCATCATCCATACATATATCAATGAACTCATCCAGGTTGTGCTCAACCTATTGAACAATGCCATAGATGCTCTGCTTGAGGCTTCAAAAGAAAACCTGAATATTTCAATCAGAGTAGAAGACAAAGGCAGGGAGATATGTTTGTCTGTCATAGACAATGCCTATGGGATTGCAAAAGAGAATGTAGAGCATATTTTCGAACCCTACTTTAGCACTAAAGGCAAAAACGGAACAGGACTTGGACTTTATATGAGTCAGATGATTATTCAAAAGCAGTTTGGAGGGGATATAGATGTCGAGAGTTCAAAAAAGGGAACGACCTTTATAATCAGAATACCCAAAACAATCTCTTAGCATGAGAACGCTTCTTCACCTTTGTTTATCCTCGTCTCTGGTATTTACCGGTGAATATTCCACAGTCTTGTTTTTACAGATAGTTTATTTGCTGTCGCTTTATAAGAGATATGTTTATTTTTTCTATATGCCGATACTGCATTTTTCGCTTGTTAAACTTTTTGCATCTGCGTACTATACCCTGTACTTTTTGAATCTGGGTGTGGCTCTTTTCTGGCTTTATAAGGATAAAATGGAGTTTGGGAATAAAGATATCGTCATTTTTTTAATTCTCATGGGTCTTGTATATTTCTTAAGCATACATGCACAGACTATGATATATGACATCTATATTTACTTTGATTTTACGGATGAGGCGTACTATACTGATCCTTTGACAGCACATATTCTGATATTTTTACATCTTTTTCTTTTTTTATGGACAAAAGAAAAAAAGAATCTTTACTTTAAAAACTATTGAGATGTTTTGGGCTATAATAGGCGAAAATTATTCAGGAATTTATATGTATTTAACAGATTTGAAGTTTTCATTGTGGGCAGATTTTATTGAAAGAGATTATTTGGATAAAGAGTTTAAAGATTTGATTCATCAGGGAATTATAAACGGAGCCACTTCAAATCCGGCTATTTTTAAAAATGCGATTTTAAGTTCACCCGCCTATAAAGAACAGCTTTTGGCATTAAGCGCTCTAAGCCCTAAAGAAAAATATGAAGCACTTGCTGTTTTTGATATACAAAAAGCAGCAGATATTTTAACTCCCCTTTATGAATCGGGTGATGACGGTTATGTAAGTATAGAAGTTGATCCCTATTTATGTGATGACGCAGATGCTACCATTGCCGAGGGGAAAAGACTTTTTAAAACTATAGACAGAAAAAACGTAATGATAAAAGTGCCTGCGACCAAAGCCGGATATTTGGCGATGGAAGAATTGACGGCATGTGGAATTCCGGTCAATGCCACGCTTATTTTTTCAAAAGAGCAGGCTCTCTCCTGTGCCAGGGCATTTGAAGCCGGCGGTAAAAAACTGGCGAAGCAAGACCTAGAAAGCGTTGATACTGTTATCAGTATCTTTGTGAGTCGTATCGACCGTGCCCTTGATTCCAAACTGGCACAAAAAGGTATAGACACGGCATTGAGCGGAATATACAACAGTGCTGATATCTATGCAGCGATAGAGGAGATGAAAGTCAAAGGGTGTCGCGCACTTTTTGCAAGCACGGGAGTAAAAGATGACTCCCTGCCTGCGCATTATTATATCGATGGACTTTTGGCATACAACAGTGTCAATACTGCACCGATAGATACGATTAAGGCCTTTCACGCAAATGGGAAGAAACTCGCGTATCTTCCAATCTCAGAAGAAACCATACAGAAGCATTTTGCAAAAATAGCAGAGGCGGATATAAACTTCGATGAGATTTTGGAGCAGCAGATTCATGATGGGCTTGAATCGTTTAAAGATGCATTTAAAGATATACTGGAGTCTCTATGAACACCCATGTGAACGATATTGACGTAAGCAAGCTGAGTTTTGAACAATTAAAAAAAATCAGATATTATCTCAAAAAAATGATTGAGAACGGGGGGAGTGATCTTCATGTCAAGGCAAACTCTGTAATTCGTGCAAGAATAAACGGCAATCTTATACAGTTCTCCGGGGGGATACTTTCAAAAGACGATGCGATGACCTTTGCCAAAGAGCTCTTAAAAGGGAGATTTGCGGAATTTATCGAAAAAAAAGAGATAGATCTGGTCTATCCCTTTGATGAGTTGAATCGTTTTCGTGTGAATGTTTTTTTTCAGATGGACGGTATCTCAGCAGTTTTTCGTGTTATCCCGGTAAAGGTTCCCGCCTTTGAACAGCTCCATCTTCCTGATGTTTTGCGAGACTTCACAAAAAAAGAAAGAGGACTGGTTTTGGTGACGGGTGTAACTGGAAGCGGTAAATCAACTACCCTTGCCGCCTTGGTCAATGAAATAAACCTAACCCAAAAAAAGCACATCATTACCATAGAGGATCCTATCGAATTTGTTCACAAGGATAGAGGCTGCATCATAAACCAGCGCTCTGTAGGACAGGATACACTCTCCTTTGGTTCAGCTCTTAGAGCCGCTCTGCGTGAGGATCCCGATATTATTCTCGTAGGGGAGATGCGTGACCGAGAAACTATTAACTTGGCGCTTCATGCGGCAGATACGGGGCACCTTGTATTTTCAACCCTGCATACTATTGACGCCAAAGAGACGATTAACCGTATTATTGCGACCTTTCCCACAGAGGAACAAAACCGCGTTCGACTTTCACTGGCCGGTGTTATTCAGGGTGTAATCTCTCAGCGTCTAATCCCTACCGTGGATGGAGGACGACGTGCGGCTATGGAGATATTGGTCCGAACCCCTACGATTGAGAAGCTTATTATGGAGAACAGGGACTATGAGATTCGTGATGCGATTGAAAAAGGGAAAGAGCATTATAAGTCCCAAAGTTTTGATCAGTCTATTCTGGAACTCTACAATGAGGGGATTATCTCTAAAGAAAAAGCGAAAGATAATGCTACGAGTGCATCTGATATGGAACTTAGGATGAGCGGACTGACAAGCGGCAAAGTCTCTGACCAAAAATCTTCCGGAGATAATAACTCTAAGAGAGATAGTGCGGGTAATGATGATATCTTCGATTTGAAGTAAAAATTTTAACAAACTTTAAAGCTTATTTAGATAAAATTTCGCCTATTTTTTATTTAAGGATTTACTATGTTAGAAGGCATAATTAGAGAGAGTATTGGTAAGAAGGGTACGAAAGCGCTTCGCCGTGATGGTTATCTGATTGCAAACATTTACGGAAAAGGTCTTGAAAATGTTCATGCAGCATTTAAAGAAAATGAATATATCCGTACTGTTCGCAACAAAGATACTTTGGCATTCCCTGTTTTAGTGAGTGGTAAAGAGATGAATGTTGTTGTTCAAGCATATGAGTCACATGCAGTAACAGGTAAACTTTTACATGTTGATTTAATGGTAGCACAACCTGGTGTTGTAACGCATTATCATGTGCCTGTAGTACCTGTAGGGAGCGCAGTCGGTCTTAAAAACAAAGGTCTTGTAAACGTTTCAAAACCTCGTTTAAGAGTGAAAGCTGCTATTGAAAACACTCCTAACTCAATAGAAGTTGATGTAACTAAAATGGATGTTGGCGATTCTAAGCTTATCCGTGATTTAGCTAAAATCGAAAACGTTACATTCACAGATAGCGACCGCGTATCTGTACTAAGTGTAATTAAAGCTAAGTAATTATGCTCATAGTCGGACTAGGGAACCCTGGCTCCGTCTATGAAAAGACACGCCACAATATAGGCTTTATGGTAATAGACGAGCTTAAATCCCGTCACAATGCCTCTAAACTTTCCTCCTCTTTCAACGGTGAACTCTATAAATTTTCTGAACATTTTCTCTTAAAACCACTTACGTATATGAACCTTTCTGGTGAATCGATTGTTACGGTTAAAAATTTTTATAAAATTGATAAAGTGCTGGTGATACATGATGATCTGGATCTGCCTTTTGGAACATTGAGATTTAAATTCGGCGGCGGTCACGGCGGACATAACGGGCTTAAATCAACGGATGAAAAAATATCAAAAAATTATATACGGGTGAGAATGGGGATAGGAAAACCTGAGCACAAGGGCGAAGTGGCTTCGTATGTCTTGAGCAATTTTTCGGCCGCAGAGGAAAAACATCTCGGCATGTGGATATCCGGCGCATGTGAAGCAGTGGAATATTTGTTAGACAACTCACTTGAAGATACAAGCTCTAAATATACAATTAAAAAATTTCAGCTAAAATAACATTCAACTTTTTAATAGACTAGAGGTACCATGTTAGCATTTAGATATATCTCTTTTCATTATTTAAAATACTTTTCAATCATCTTGCTTGCCCTGGTTTTGTTCCTGGTCGGATTTGATTATATGGAAAATGCTGAAAAACTCTCAGAATCAGCCAACCTTGTTTTGATATATCTGGTGTACAAGTCTTTTTTTGCGATAGATATGCTTTTGCCCCTGGCGCTTATCTTTTCAATGATAAGTACAAAGATATTTTTAATCCGTTCAAATGCCCTTGTCTCTTTTTATTCACTCGGATATTCAAGAATAGATGTACTGAGACCCTTTGTCGTGGTCTCAACTTCCATAATAATTCTATTTGTTTCTTTACATGCCTTGCCTAGCTTTTCAAGAGCGGACGAGTTTTCAAACAATATCCGTAAAAATGCCGAGTATCTGAGTCCTACGCGGGATCTTTTCTTTACCTATAAAGACCAGTACGTTTATTTTTCAAAAATGCTCCCGCTTCAGGAAAAAGCTGAAGATATCAGGGTCTTTACAGTGAAGGACAACTCTTTAAAAGAGGTTCTTGTAGCCTCTGAAGCCACATACAGGGATGAACACTGGTATATAAGAGAAACCGATATTATCACAAAGCCTGATGATCTTAGTTTTGAGTCGATGGGGATGAAGGTCACGAACAAGAAGGATCTAAAAATACTCGAAGGGTTCAGACCGAAAATTCTTGACCAGGTCTATGAGGGGAAGGTCAATTTCACGATTAAAGATGCAATAGACGCGATATTTCTTCTTAAAGACCAAAATGTGAATATCAGCAGCATTAAAGGCGCCTTGTATAAAATCTTTGTTTATCCGTTTTTTGTCCCCTGTCTGGTGGTGATCATATTCTTTTTTGTCCCTATAAGTCCAAGATTTCTAAACGTTTCTTTGTTTAGTTTTGCCGCTATTTTGGCAACACTGCTCATCTGGGGGATTCTTTTTATGTTAATAGAATTATCGAACAATAAAATAATTTCAAGTGAGGTCGGTGTTTTGGCTCCTGTAATTATTTTATTTTTTGTTGCTTCCTGGCAATGGAGAAAATTTAGCTTAACAAAATAATGTTTTCGTGTCATCTATAAAAATATAAGTACATTTTTGGTAGAATTGCAAAAAATATTAGTTAGGATTCTTAATGATAAATTTTAAAGAATTAGCGAGTGAATATAAAACCCCTTTATACGTATATGATTTAGACTATATGACAGCGCAGTATAATGAGTTAAAAGAAGCTTTTAAAGGGAGAAAGTCCATCTTGGCCTACGCCGTAAAAGCAAACTCGAATTTAAGTGTCGTAAAGCATTTCGGAGATTTGGGAAGCGGAGCCGACTGTGTGTCTATAGGTGAGGTCAGACGTGCATTCTTAGCGGGAATTCCAAGTTATAAGATAATTTTTTCGGGTGTGGGAAAAAGCGACGATGAGATTCGTGAAGCTATACAAAAAGACATTCTTTATATCAACGTAGAAAGCGAAGCCGAGCTTAAAAGAGTTAACCTCATTGCAAAAGAACTCAAGGCAAAGTGCAGAATCAGTATAAGAGTCAACCCAAACATTGACCCTAAAACACACCCTTATATCTCAACGGGACTGCATGACAACAAATTCGGAGTCGATATAGAAAGTGCAAAAAGAATGTATATTTTTGCCAATAACTCTGAAAATCTGGATCCGGTGGGTATTCACTTTCACATAGGCTCGCAGCTTACGGAACTGACTCCAATCAGAGAATCCGCGGAGATAGTCGCAGATATGCTGCGCTCCCTTTCAAATATAAAAATCGATTTGAAGTTTTTTGATATCGGAGGGGGTCTTGGCATCAAATATAATGATGAGACTACCATCAAACCCTACGATTATGCGCAAGCAATTCTTGGGACTTTGACCGCTCTTGACATTACGGTTATCTGTGAACCCGGAAGATTCCTCACGGCAAATGCAGGCTATTTTGTAACAAAGGTTCTCTATGAGAAACAAAACGGGGATAAAAAATTCGTAGTGGTTGATGGAGCTATGAATGATTTGCTCCGCCCGAGTCTTTACAATGCTTACCATAGAATTGAAGCGATTACCCAGAGCACGAAAGATGAGAGAAAAGTGGATATTGTAGGACCGGTTTGTGAGAGCGGTGACTTTCTTGCAAAAAACTATCTGCTTCCCGAGCTGGAGCATAACGACCTGCTTGTCGTTCACAGTGCCGGAGCATATGGATTTGGTATGGGAAGCAACTACAATACAAGAGGCAGAAGTGCCGAAGTGGCGGTAAAAGATGGTCAGGCAAGACTGATTCGCAAGCGAGAGAGCTTTGAAGATCTCATCGCTTTGGAAAAAGACTATTTGATCTAAGCCGTAGTATGGCTTTATGGCTAAAAAAAGAGAAGATGCAAGAGGAGTTTAGTTGTACTTTATAGATGTTCAGGGCACGTTGATAAGTGACGAAGATAAGACTCCCATCCGTGGAAGCATAGAATTTATCGATATGCTTAATGAAAAACAGATACCTTATATGGTGATTACAAACAATACGAAAAACCAGTCAAAAGATTTTTATGCCTATTTAAAAAAACTAGGATTCAATTTTGAGTTTTCATCATATCTCGACCCTCTGATGATCATGGAGCTTCATGTTGAAAAATCAGGTGTTGCAGCATACGGATCCAAAGAGTTTTTAGAGGGGCTGGTGAAGATGGGGTATCAGCTCGATTATGAGAATCCCAAGACGGTCTTGCTCTCAATAAAAGAGGATTTCGTCAATGATGAATTCGCCCAGATGATAGATTTTATACTCAAGGGTGCCAAACTTGTGGGTATGCATGAAACATCCATATATGCAAAAAACTCTAAAAGATATCCCGGTGTCGGAGCTATACTCAAAATGCTTGAATTTGCCACTTCATGCACATACAGCGTAGTCGGCAAGCCGAGCATCGCATTTTATGAAGAATCATTACACAGGCTTGGCAAACAGGTACCCGATATCAAGTTTGGTGATATTACGATTATCAGCGATGATGTAAAAGGTGATTTGGGCGGAGCCAAGGAGATGGGGATGCAAACGGTTTTTGTACTTAGCGGCAAATATAAAAGTGCAGAAGAGATTGTTCCTTTTTTAAAAGAGGAACTGCAACCCGACTTCGTTTACGCTGATATGCAAGAAATTTTGGAGACACTATGAAAACTTTAGATGAATGTAGAGCTGCTATTGACAGTATTGACAATGAGATGCTGAGACTTTTAAACAAAAGAATGAAAGTTGTTGAAAGAGTAGGTGAGATCAAACACGACACCGGAACTGCAGTATACAGACCTGAGAGAGAAAAAGAGATTATTGAAAGACTGACTAAACTCAGCAAAGAGGAAAACGGCGCTTTGAACAAGGGCGCGATTGAAGCCATATATTTGGAAATATTTGCGGTTGCCAGAAACCTTGAATTGCCGGAGCGTATAGCATTTTTAGGACCGGAGGGGAGCTTTACGCATCAGGCCGCTGAGAGCAGATTTGGCGGGATGAGTGATTATCTCTCTTTAGGCTCCATCCACTCTGTGTTTAAAACTCTTGAGGCCAAACGTGCAAAATTCGGAGTTGTGCCGATAGAAAACTCCAGAGACGGAATAGTGGGAGAAACACTCGATCTGCTTGCTAAGAGCTCGGTTAAAATCGTAGCTGAACTGTATATGCCAATACATATGGCATTTGCGACAAAAGCAAGACGACTGGAAGATATAACAAAAATCTATTCAAAAGACAAAGGTTTTGGACAGTGTAGAGAATTTTTGCAAGAACACGGCTTTGTAAATGTTGAACAGATTCCGGTTGAATCAACGGCAAAAGCGGCAATATTGGCAGCCAAAGACCCGCAAGCCGCAGCAATCTGTTCCCACATCGCAGCCAAACTTTACAGAGTTCCTACGA
Source organism: bacterium (assembly GCA_018825665.1). Lineage (GTDB taxonomy): Bacteria > Campylobacterota > Campylobacteria > Campylobacterales > Sulfurimonadaceae > Sulfurimonas. Next base: position 16,437 of record JAHJEG010000008.1, read on the forward strand.
TGTTTGAAAATATAGAGGATCAGCATGACAGCAGCACGAGATTTGTAATCTTGAGCGATTTTAAAAATGGGATAAGCAGTGATGACAAAACATCTATCCTGGTACGATTAAAAGACGCAGTCGAACCTGGTTCCCTTGTACATTTTTTACAGGATTTTGACAGAGAAAATATCAATCTTTCTAAAATAGAATCTCGTCCTTCAAAAGATCAAAGCGGTTTTGGGTATTGGTTCTTTATGGATCTGTACGGGCATATAGACGATGAAAAAATTCAAAGAGTGCTCTCCTTGCATGAGGGTGAAGTGACATGGCTTGGAAGCTATGCAAAAGGTGAATTATGAAATTTAATAAACATTTAGAGTCGATAAAAACATACGAGGCCGGAAAGCCGATAGAACTGGTGGTTCGTGAATTTGGCATAGAGCCAAAAGATATAGTAAAGCTCGCCAGCAATGAGAATCCTTACGGCTGTTCACAAAAAGTCAAAGATGCGGTCAGTCATATAGTTTCAAACATGGCCTTGTATCCGGATGATTCCATGATTAAGCTTAAGAGTGCGCTGGGTTCCCGCTTCGATGTAGAAAACGGGAATATTATTATAGGTTCGGGAAGCGATCAGGTTATAGAGTTTGCTATACATGCCAAAACAAATGCATCTTCAAAAATACTGATGAACAGCGTCACTTTTGCCATGTATGAAATATACGCTAAACACGTCGGTGCCGAGGTTATCCGAACAGCTTCACAAAAACATGACCTGGATGAGTTTTATGCCGCCTACGTAAAGCATAAACCGCAAATGATATTTTTGTGTACGCCTAATAATCCTACGGGGGATGCTATTGATGCCTCAGAACTGTTTGCATTTTTGGAAAAAATCGACAGCGAAACCTTGGTTGTTGTGGATGGCGCATATATGGAATATGCAATACTAAAAGATGCAAGTAAAAAAGTACAGCCAAAAGAGCTTATAGAGAAGTTTGACAATGTCCTTTATCTTGGTACCTTTTCAAAGGCTTACGGGCTTGGAGGCATGAGAGTCGGCTATGGGATAAGCAGTGAAAAAATTATAAATGAACTCTATAAACTCAGACCGCCTTTTAATATAACGACCCTTTCTCTTGAAGCGGCAACTGTTGCTCTTAGTGATGAAGAATTTGTAAATAAAAGTATAGTTAGCAATTTTGAGGAGATGAAACGTTACGAAGAGTTTGCAAATGAGAATAAAATAGATATAATAGAGAGTTATACAAATTTTGTAACTTTATGCCTGAACGAGGCTCAAAATTCGACTCATATCTCAAATGAACTTCTCAAGCAGGGGATGATAGTCAGAAATCTGAGCAGTTATAACTTGAATGCCATCAGAGTCACTGTTGGTAAAAAAGAGCAGAATGACCGCTTCTTTGAACTTGTTTCAAAACTAATATAAAATGGGAAATTGATGGATTTTAAGGTACTTTTTTCGCAGTTAGTTGTTTTATACACTAAGTTAACCAAACAGCAAAAAATCATAATAGCTGGTGCAGTAATAGGCATCATCTCGTTTTTGATTTTTATGGTTTTGTATACTGCAAAAAAGAATTCACAAAACAGTTATGAAATACTTTTTGATTCACTCAACCCCGCAGATGCCGCAAAAGTTGTAGAGCAGCTTGAAAAAGACAATATCCCCTATGAAATCCATGACAACAATGTCATCAAAGTCCCGAGGGATGTCGTATACAAACAGAGGATTTCCATAGCGGCTCAGGGAATCCCAAAAAACAGCGGTGTAGGTTTTGAACTTTTTGATAAACAGGAGTTCGGTGCTACGAGTTTTGATCAAAATGTAAAACTTCTTCGTGCCTTGGAAGGAGAACTTTCCCGTACCATCAATGCGCTTGGACCTATTGAAAGTGCCAGTGTCAGTCTTGCCTTGCCAAAAGAAACACTTTTTGTTTCAAAAGAAGTGGAACCGACTGCTTCGATCATGGTTAGTTTGGTAGATGGAAGAACTCTCTCTGCCAAGCAGATCAGAGGGATTAAAAACCTGGTTGCTTCTGCCGTGCCAAAATTAAAATTATCAAATGTGATGCTTGTCAACAGTGAAGGCGAGACATTGGGCGATGAGGATGAGATGGCGCAGATGGGCGAGCTCTCAGCCGTACAGCAAAAGTATAAGCTTAAAGAGGAAAAAAAGAGACAGCAGAAAATAATGCAGGTTATCTCCCCTTTTGTAGGCGGTCAAGACAAGGTTGTAGCACAGGTCACGATAGAGTTCGATTTTTCAATCCAAAATTCCACCTCTGAGACATTTGATCCGGAAAACGTGGTCAGAAGCGAGCAGATAAGCGAGGAAAAAAGAGAAGGTGCTACTCCGCCTCAAGTCGGAGGCGTTCCGGGAACCGTCAGCAATATCGGTCCTGTCCAGGGTCTTGCCAGCAATCAGACCAGTGAAAAGTATGAAAAAAACACAGGAACAACCAACTACGAAATCGGCAAAACAGTTTCAACAACCAAATCACAGTTTGCCAGAATCAAAAGAATCACCGCTGCTGTAATGGTAGACGGAAAGTATAAGAAAAAATTGGCAGAAGACGGTACGGAAACAGACGAATTTGAATATACGGCTTTGGATGATGCGGATATGGAAGCCGTTACCTCGCTTGTGAGCCGTTCAATAGGAATTGATGAGGCTAGAGGCGATGAAATCTCTGTAAGAAATCTGCAATTCAAAAGAGAAAACATCGGTGCAAGTCCGGATGGTGTAAGTCAGGCGATAACATTCAGCGAGACTTATCTGGCACCTTTTTCAGGATTGTTCAAGTACCTTTTTGTTCTTATCCTGCTTCTTGTCGTGTATAAAAAAGTTATCTCTCCATTTGCACAAAAAATGCTTGAGGTATCAAAAGAGGAAGATGAACTTGCAAAACCTACTCTTGATTTGGATAATGATGAAGAGGAAGATTTGGTAGAAAAGGTACAGGCTATGAGGAAAAAAGTTGAAGACCAGCTTGGCGTGGGTGAGGGCTTCAATGAGGATGAACTGAAATACGATGTGCTTCTTGAAAAAGTTAGGACAATGGCTGAAGATACGCCAGAAGAGATCGCATCACTTCTTCAGGCATTGTTGAGCGAAGAATCAGACGGCACACATCCTCCTAAAGCAGAAAAGGGTAAATAATGAATCTATCTCCTACACAGCAGGCTACATTTGATGAAATGGGAATGGCAGAAAAAATCGCTATTTTATTACTTCAGTTAGGCGAAGAAGCGACATCGGGCGTTTTTGCAAATATGAGTGTGGATGCGATAACCGAGGTTTCAAAATTTATCGCCGGCGGAAAGACCATAGAAAAAGTTATAGCAACAGCAGTCCTGGAAGAATTTCATGCCATTTTTCAGTCGGGACAGTTTATTACATCCGGCGGTATGGAATATGCAAGAGAGCTCTTATATAGGACTCTAGGAGCAGAAGAGGCAAAAAAAGTCTTGGACAAACTTTCTAAAAGTATGCAAAACACCCAAAATTTTTCCTATCTCTCGAAGATAAAGCCTCAACAGCTCTCAGACTTTATCGTCAACGAGCATCCTCAGACGGTCGCGCTTATCCTGGCTCACATGGATCCGACGGAAGCTGCGGATACTCTTCAGTTTTTTCCGGATGATTTGCGAAGTGAAGTGGCGATGCGTATGGCCAAACTTGGAGATATCTCGCCGTCGGTCATAAAAAGAGTTTCAGCGGTTCTTGAGTCAAAACTTGAGTCTCTTGCTTCATACAAAGTCGAAGTCGGCGGACCAAGAGCGGTTGCTGACGTATTTAACCGTTTGGGAGCAAAATCTTCCAAAGCCACGCTTTCGCAAATTGAGCAGGTTGATGAAGAGCTTGCAACTCTGATAAAAGAGATGATGTTTACATTTGAAGATATCGTTACGATGGATAAAAACGCTATCACAGAGATACTCAAAGCTGTGGATAAAGCTGAGCTGATGCTGGCACTCAAAAGTTCTCCAGAAGAGCTTAAGGAAAAATTCTTTTCAGCAATGTCTGAAAGAGCCAGAGAGGCATTTAATGAAGAGATGCAGTTTATGGGTGCTGTTAAGATGAAAGAGGTTGAAAGTGCTCAGAGAAAGATTGTTGAGGTTGTAAACAGTCTTGCAGAAGCCGGATCAATTCAAATGGGTTCTTCTGAAGAGATGGTGGAATAACTTTGGCAACAATTATATCCAATGACAGGCTGAGTAAGCATTCCGTAGACAAATATAATTTTAAAGTTCTGGCTATGGGCTCAAGAACGGACAGTTCCGAAGATGCCAAAACCCAAGAAACGATGCCAAAACTCAGCAAAGAAAATAATCCCGCCAGAAGAGAGAGTGATATCGATTCAAGTGCGATGAGTCAAAGTTCCAAAGATTCGCTTATTGAATCGCTTATGAAAAAAACGGATGAGATGTCTTCTAATTTTATAAAACTGCAAATGAAGCTTGAAGATAAAGAAGAAGAATACAAGCAGGAACTGAAAAAGGCAAAAGAGGAAGCCTATGCCGAAGGCCTTGAAGCGGGAGCGGCAAAGGCCCTAAAAGACGGGGAAGCAAGCCATGCAAACGGACTGGCCCAGTTTTCCTCTTCTGTAACAAAACTCGAAGATGCCGCAAAACAATTTGAGAGAGCCTTAGAGGGGATTAAATCTGAATTGATAACTGCAGCGCTTGATATCTCCAAAGAAGTGATTACGATAGAACTTAGCAAAAATTCGGCAAATGTGGCAGAAGTTTTGTCAAAAGAGCTGATAAAAGAACTTCAAAGTGCATCCAAGGTAACTCTTAAGGTAAACCCGAAGGATCACGGGGCTATATCCGAACATGTCGGCTCATTGGCGCATGTCACAATAGTGTCAGACAGTGCCGTCAGCGAGGGCGGAGTGATAGCTATAAGCGATGCAGGAAATATAGACGCCCAAATCTCAAAAAGATTTGAGAGAGTAAAAAGAGCAGCTTTAAGCGAATAGAGGGTAAATGAATATTAAATTAAAAACTATAGACGAACTAGAGAACCTTTGTAAAGATATACGTAGTGAAATTTTAAGAGTAGTCAGTAAAAATGGCGGACACCTTAGTTCGACGCTAGGTGCTACAGAATTGATTGTGGCAATGCATAAGGTTTTTGACTCCAAAAAAGATCCCTTCATCTTTGATGTGTCCCATCAGTCCTACGCACACAAGCTTTTGACTGACAGATGGGAAGAATTCGGCACTTTGCGACAGTTTGAGGGCTTGTGCGGATATACGAAACCCAGTGAATCGGAACATGACTATTTTGTAGCAGGTCACAGTTCAACCTCTATCTCTTTGGGTGTTGGAGCTGCAAAGGCTATAGCCCTAAAAGGGGAGCAGGATTCAAGAATCCCTGTTGTTATGATTGGTGATGGTTCTATGACTGCGGGGATGGTTTATGAGGCCCTAAATGAGCTTGGCGACAGAAAGTATCCTATGGTCATCATCCTCAACGACAATGAGATGAGTATTGCAAAGCCCATAGGAGCGATGAGCAGAATGTTGAGTTCTGCAATGGCTTCCCCTTTTTATCAGAGATTTAAAAAACATACGGAAAATTTTGTGGATAATTTTGGTGAAGGAGCCCATTATATAGCTAAAAGAATGGAAGAATCTCTGAAGCTTATAACGCCGGGTATTATGTTTGAAGAGATGGGAATCAATTATATAGGTCCTATTGACGGCCATAATCTGAAGTCGCTTGTAGAGATACTCCAAACTGCGAAAAATATGGGAAAACCTGTAATCGTGCATGCCCAGACTCTAAAAGGCAAAGGGTATGAGATAGCCGAGGGGCAGGAAGAAAAATGGCACGGTGTGGGGCCGTTTGATCTAGACAGTGGAAATGCATCCAAAAAGAGCAGTATAAAAAGTGCCACTCAGATCTATACCGAAGCTCTTATGCATCTGGCGAAACAAAACGATAAAATAGTAGGAGCCACTGCCGCTATGCCAAGCGGAACAGGGCTAAGCGAACTGATGGAGATGTATCCGGACAGGTTTTGGGATGTGGCAATCGCGGAACAGCATGCCGTGACATCTATGGCCGCTTTGGCAAAAGAGGGATTTAAGCCGTTTTGTACCATCTACTCCACCTTTTTACAGCGCGGATACGATCAGGTGATACATGACACATGTTTGATGGACCTGCCTGTTGTTTTTGCACTTGACCGTGCCGGAATCGTCGGAGAAGACGGAGAAACACATCAGGGTGTATTTGATATAAGTTTTTTAAGAGCTGTTCCGAATATGACACTTTTTGCTCCAAGAGATGAAAACTCTTTCCATCAGGCGATGGCATTTGCCGCAAAGTATCAACATCCCTGTTCTCTTCGTTATCCACGAGGTTCCTTTACCCAAACATCATTGCCCGAGTCCACTCCATTTGAGCTTGCCAAGTCGCAACTCCTTCTCTTAAACGAGGGAGACACTCTTTTGATAGGCTACGGAAACGGTGTCGGACGTGCGTATGAAACATCAAAACTCTTGGATAAGGATGTCAGTATTCTGGATTTGAGGTTTGTGAAGCCTCTGGACGAAGAGATGCTGAAGAATCTTGCTAAAAAGCATAACAAATGGTTTGTTTTCAGTGACAGTTCCAAAATGGGCGGTGTGGGCAGTGCCATCTTGGAGTTTTTGTCAAAAGAGAAGATATCTCATGTAGAGCTTGTAAGCTTTGAATATGAGGACACTTTTATAACACACGGAAATACCAAGCTGGTAGAAGAGTCTCTGGGTCTTCTGCCGCATCAGCTGGCGCAAAGAATATAAGCCAAGCCGGTACAAGAGCCTAAAAATATAAATCTGGGGCAATAAATGCAATTTATTACTTTAAAGTCCATCGTATCTGAGAGTACGATAAATCTAAAAGCAGAGCACACTATTGAAAAAGCACTGAGGACTATGGCCCAACATGCTATCAGTTCTGTTGTTATCATAGATGATGCCGACCGACCGATAGGGATATTTACCGAACGCGATGCCCTGCGCGTTGTCGCCCAAGAACTGGATAAACAGACTCCGATACATAAAGTTATGACGCCTGAGCCTTTTTGCGTAAAACAGACATTGAATATTCATGATGCGTATGTTCTGATGGAAGAAAAATCCTACAGGCATCTTGTCACGGTGGATGAAGAGGGAAAGTATTCGGGTATTATTAGCGAGGGAGATTTTCTTCGTCATATAGGCTTTGATGAATTAAACAAATTTAAAGCAGTCTCTGAAGTGATGACTGCCTTGCCTCTGATAATCCAGCTCTCCGCTTCCATTAGAGAAACAGCGATTCTTATGGAGGAGCTTAACTGCGATTATGCGGTAGTCCTCGATGGAAAGCATCCGGCGGGTCTGGTGACGGAGAGGGATATAATACGATGGAATCTGGATGAGCATGCGCTAAAAGACACCCCCGTTACAGAGATACTCAACAAAGAGTACAGAGTCATAACAAAAGAGATCCTGCTTCAGGATGCGGCGGCAATGATGGAAGAACACGGGGTTCATCAGCTTATCGTAATAGACGACTCGGAAAATATGGTGGGACTTTTAAGCCGTCATGATGTCCTCCATGCTATTCACGGTGCTTATTTCGAATTTTTATTCGGTGTGATTGAACAAAAAAACGATACTATCGAAAATCTCGAGATGCGAAAAAAGCAACTTTACAATGAAAAAAGTATCATCGAACAAAGCAATCTTAAATATACAAAACTTTTTGAGGCGATGCCTGATGGGGTCGTCTTATTGGATTCGAATACTCAAAAGGCAGTAGAATTTAATTTTGCCGCGCATGATTATTTGGGCTATACGGCTTCTGAGTTTTCGAAATTAAGTATACCCGACTATGAAATTAGAGAGACTCCCGAGGAGATAAGTTCCCATATTGCGGCTATTCAAAAGCATGGATTTGACAATTTTGAGACGACGCACCGTAAAAAAGACGGGACACTGATCTCCGTATGGGTGAATGTAGCGGCGATTGAACTTGCCGGAGTGTCTTATATGATGGCAGTCTACAGAGATATCACAAAACAAAAAGCGGCTGAAAAAAATCTGATACAAAGACAGTCTGAACTTTCACGACAAAGATCATTTTTGGATACGCTTGTCAACAGTATTCCCGATTTGATATGGCTTAAAGATACGGATGGCATCTATCTGGCCTGTAATGAGATGTTCCAGCGTTTTTTTAATGCAAAAGAATCTGAAATTCTAGGAAAGAACGACTTTGATTTTGTGAGCCATGAGCTGGCAGAATTTTTTCGCAAACATGACCAAGCGGCAATAGCAGCCGGAGGTTCACGAACGAATGATGAGTTCTTGATATTTGGTGATGGGAGTTATGAGGGGTATTTTGAGACGATAAAAACACCCATGAAAGATTCCAAAAACAATGTCATCGGTGTGCTTGGCGTTGCAAGGGATATCAGTGAGCGCAAGCGAAAAGATGATGAGATTGAGCAGATTCAGTCCCTGGCGCATATAGGAACATGGGAATGGGATATACCCAATGATGTGTTTTCGGGCAGTACGGAGGCGTACAGGATTTTCGGGATACAACAAGGCAAAAAAGTCTCCTTTCGTGAGGTAATAGAGCATTTTGCACCCGAAGATCGAGAAAGGGTGGAACACCAACTCTTTAGTATCTCAAAACAAAAAAGAGAGGTCGCTTCTCTTTACAGGGTGCTAGCAACAGACGGCGGATACAGGTGGATTAAAACACATACGGAGTTTAAATACGATGAAAATCAAAACCCGATAAAAGCTTTTGGAATCTTTCAGGACCTGACGGAGCATGTTGAGTTTGAGAATGCGATAACACGTAAAGACCATGACCTCAATACCGCACAAAGACTGGCAAAGATCGGGAACTGGAGATTAAATTTTAAAGAAGATATTCTGGAATGGTCGGATGAGACTTACAGAATCTTTTCGATTGACAAAAGCACACCCCTCTCTTATGATCTGTTTTTATCCTGTCTGCACCCCGATGACAAGGATAAAGTGGACAATGCCTGGACAAAAGCACTCAAGGGAAACAATTATGATATAGAGCATAGAATCCTGGTCAATAATGAGATTAAATGGGTAAGAGAACATGCGAGACTCGAAACGGATGCCAAGGGCAATCTTGTCTCAGGCATAGGAACAGTTCAGGATATAACCAAGCAAAAGCATGACCAGGAAAAACTTGAGGTCTTAGCCAATTATGATTCTTTAACGGGCTTGGCCAACCGTGCACTTTTGATGTCGCATCTTCAAAACTCCATAGAGCAGGCCAAACGCAATAAGACACAAATAGCAATGCTGATGTTTGATCTGGACAGATTTAAAGATATCAACGACAGTTACGGACACAGTTCGGGGGATGAACTGCTAAAGAGCATCGCCAAACGTTTTTCCTCCCGTTTAAGGGAGGGGGACCTTATCAGCCGTATAGGCGGGGATGAGTTTGCAGTGGTTGTTGAAAATCTATCACACCCCGAAGATGCAGGACGCCTTGCCCAGGAGATGATAAATGCCTTGTCCTTGGAGTATAAATTATCAGCAGGCGCGCTTGTCCATGTCGGAGCAAGTGCAGGGATCGCCCTTTATCCGGATAACGGCAAAGATGCATCCGACCTTTTACAGCATTCGGATGCAGCCCTGTACAAGACAAAATCTGAAGGGCGAGGCACATACAGCTATTATACCGATGAGCTTACACAGCAGGCACGTAATCGTATAGAATGTGAGAACAGCCTGCGCAAAGCAATCGAAAACCAAGAGTTTGAAGTGTATTATCAGCCGCAGGTGCATATAGCTTCGGGGCGTATTTTAGGCGCTGAAGCTCTGGTGCGATGGCACCATGCCGAGAGAGGAATAGTCTCTCCGAATGAATTTATTCCTGTAGCTGAAGAGTTGGGTCTTATCAGTGCCATAGGGGAATGGGTTTTAAATGAAACCTGCCGACAGGGAAAAATATGGCTGGATAAAGGGTATAAACTGATGCTTGCCGTTAATCTTTCCGCACATCAGATTCGCTATCAGAATATACCGCTCATGGTGGAAAAAGCTTTGAAAAAAAGCAGATATCTTCCAAGCCGTTTAGAGCTGGAAATCACAGAGAGTGCCTTGATGCAAAGGGAGGAAGAGGTCGTAGAGATGCTTCACTTGCTAAGGGCCAAGGGAATACGACTGGCGATTGATGATTTTGGAACCGGATATTCCTCTCTTAGCTATCTGAAACGGTTTCCTATCGATGTACTCAAAATCGACAAAAGTTTTGTGGATGAGATTCCCTATAATAATGACGACATGGCGATTGTCAGTGCCATTATCGCAATGGGCCAGGCACTCGGTTTTCAGGTTTTGGCAGAGGGCACGGAGCGTAAAGATCAGATAGATTTCCTGCAAGAAAAAGGGTGTACGATGTATCAGGGATACTTTAAAAGCAAACCTCTTCCTGCGGCAGAGTTTGAAATACTCTTGCAAGATAACCTTTGGTAGCATTGGGAGCTAGTTCATAAGGATAATACCGCAAGACCTTCCGGTTGTCCCCTCTGCCCTGTAGGAGAAGTGTCTGTGTGGATTACAGCAGGTGCACTCCTTGGAGATCTCAATATTTTCCTCTCTGATTCCACATGCCAGGAGTTGTGAGTGTAGTATCCTATTGATATCAAGATAATATCTCTTGTCTCTAAGCTCCACGGCATACTCAAGATACATCCCAAGCGCCTCATCATAAATTTCGGCTCCCACTTCATAACAGCAAACACCTATACTTGCACCCAGTGTGACATAGATATTTTCAGGCCTGGAGCGAAATCCGCATGCCATGGCCTCCAGGGTCTTATGTACGATATTTTTAAAAGCTCCGGCACGTCCGGCATGTGCAACTGCTATCACTTTTTGTGCATCATCGTAAAAAAGCAGGGGAGTGCAGTCGGCGACCATCACCATAAGAGGAGTGTTTTTTTTGTTGGTGACAAGCGCATCACAGCTTTGCGGATTCTCAAACCTGTCCTCATCATCTACCACATGGACTCTCTCGGAGTGGATCTGTTTCATATGCACAAGCGATATTTTTTCATATCCAAGCTCTTGGGCTAAAAGAGTATGGTTCATTTGCACATGCCGGGGATCATCGCCCACATGAAATGCAAGGTTGAGAGAAGAGTAGGGTCGCAGACTCACTCCGCCCTCTTTGTCTGTAAAAGCGCAGGTGATGTTTTTGAACTGATTCAGTAGATTATTTTCGGAAATTTTCATAAAAAATTATATCTAAACATTATGCTTTAAGTTTTAAAAGTACCATTTTGCTACAATGGTGCCATCTAAAATAAAGGATTTTTTTATTGAGTACATTTAGCAGATATCCGGTGAGTCTTGATGGCGGGGATATACAAATAAAACGAAACGAGATAAGAGAATATTTTCATAATACCTATGATCTGTTTGAAAAAATATTTGAGGTTTTGAAAAACGATGAGGTCTTTTACCAAAAATCGGAGCCCACGCGTCATCCGATGATATTTTATTTTGGGCATACGGCGACTTTTTTTATAAATAAACTTGTAAGCATGAAGATACTCCATGAAAGAATCAATCCGGATTTTGAGTCTATTTTTGCCGTGGGTGTGGATGAGATGGCCTGGGATGATATTACAGGTGCGAACTATACATGGCCAAAAGTCCGGGATGTTCGGGAATACAGAAACAAGGTCAGAGACCTGGTAGATGAACTTATCTGTACGCTTCCCCTGACTCTGCCCATAAGAGAAGAGGATGCCATATGGATTATCCTGATGGGGATTGAGCATGAGCGTATCCATATAGAGACCTCTTTGGTTCTTCACAGACAGATGCCCATAGAATTTGTGCAGGAGCTGCAAGAGTTTAGGCTTTGTGCGAGTTCTTCTGAGACTCCTCCAAATGAAATGGTGTCTATCCCCTCCCGGCATGTGGAACTAGGCAAAGAGAAATCCCACAATCTTTATGGCTGGGACAATGAATACGGGCATTACTCTGCGGAGTTAAAAGAGTTTAAAGTCTCAAAATATCTGGTTTCTAACGGCGAGTTTATGGAGTTTGTGCAAGCCGGCGGCTATGAAAATCAGGAGTATTGGGATGAAGAGGGCAAAAAGTTTTTGAAAATCACATCCTCCAAACACCCGACTTTTTGGGTGAAAGAGGGGGATACCTATCTCTACAGAACATTAAGCGCACTTATCGCCATGCCTATGAATTGGCCCGTAGACGTAAACGCTTTGGAAGCGGAGGCGTTTTGCAGGTTTAAAAGCCAAAAAGAGGGAGCCCTCTATCAGCTTCCAAGCGAGGCGGAACACCGCGCCCTCTATGAGTATGCGGGTTTAGAGGATATTTTGGAGTTTGACGAAAGCAGAGCCAATCAGAATCTCACCCATTTTAGTTCCTGCCCTGTCGATAGATATGATTTCAAAGGGGTATATGACATCGTGGGAAATGTCTGGCAATGGAGCAGAACTCCCATCTTCGGCTTTGAAGGATTTGCGGTTCATCCGGCATACGATGATTTTTCAACTCCGACCTTTGACGCAAAGCACGCTATTATCAACGGTTCCTCCTGGGCGAGTTCGGGCAATCTGATAATGAAGCATTCCCGTTATGCATTTAGAAAACATTTTTATCAAAATGCAGGTTTTCGATATGTGATCTCACAAAACAAGGATACAAGTTTGCAGGAAAATGAAGATATATACGAGAGTGACGCTCTGGTCGCGCAGTACTGTGAATTTCAGTACGGAGACACACATTTTGGAGTGAAGAATTTTGCTCTGGAGTGTGCCAGAATAGCCTCCAAATTTGCCATAAATACAAAAAAAGCACTTGACTTAGGGTGTGCTACAGGTCGGGCGACCTATGAGCTTGCAAAAAGTTTTGATGAGGTTGAGGGGATAGATTTTTCAGTCAGATTCGTTCAGGTCGGCTCAAAACTCAAAGAATCGGGAGAGATTCTTTTTCACTCCCTCGAAGAGGGTGCGCTTGTCACGAACAAAAAAATAAGTATACAGGAGCTTGGATATGAGAACCTAAAAGAGAAGGTTTCTTTTTGGCAGGGAGACGCCTGCAATCTCAAGCCCAATTTCCACTCGTATGACCTTATAATGGCGACGAACCTTATAGACAGACTCTACAATCCGAGACTGTTTTTAGACACCGTTGATACGCGTCTAAATGAAGAGGGTATTTTGATTTTGACCTCGCCCTACACCTGGCAGGAAAGCTCAACGAAAAAAGAGTTATGGCTCGGCGGATACAGAGACAAAGATGGCAAAGAGGTAAAAACCATAGATACGCTAAAAGAGATTTTGGGTAAAAAGTTTGAGCTTGTGCATATTCAGGATTTGGAGTTTGTCATAAAAGAGACGGCGAGAAAGTACCAGCATACCGTTTCTGAGCTAAGTGTCTGGAAAAAAAAGTGAGCTTCAGTTTTTTAGACTCATCACCCAGAGAAGAGAGCAATGCTGAAAAATATACGCTAAGAGAGAGACTGTTCGGTACAGAGGATGTTCTGCCGGTATGGGTGGCGGATATGGATATCGATACTCCCGATTTTGTGATTGATGCCGTAAAAAAGAGGCTTGAGCATCCCGTCTTGGGTTATGAGGATTTTCCAAAAAGCGCTTTTTTGGCTCAGATACAATGGATGCAGAAGGAGCACGGAGTGGTGTTTGATGTGGAAGATATGTTTTATTCCCACTCCGTTGTGGCTTCTATGAATGCGGTGATAGAGGCCTTTAGCGAGAGAGGGGAAAAGGTAATCGTTCAGACTCCGGTGTATCCCCCTTTTTTTCACAGTGTGAGCGAACATAAAAGAGAACTCCTTAAGAATCCTCTCAAGCGCTCGGCATGTGGAAAGTACAGCTTTGACATAGAAGACTTAAAATCAAAGATAGACGAAAAAACAAAACTTCTTCTCCTTTGTTCGCCGCACAATCCAGTGGGAAGAGTCTGGCGCAAAGAGGAGCTTGAAGAGATCTTGCAAATCTGCCTTGAGCATAATATTGTCGTATTCTCGGATGAGATCCATTGTGATTTGAGCTATGCTCCCAACAAACATATCCCATTTGCTTCACTCTCAGACAAGGCAAGAGATATCACCATAACCGCCCTGGGCGTCGGTAAGACATTTAATATGGCAGGCTTTGCGGTGAGCAGCGTAGCGATACCAAACAAAGAGTTAAGAGATAAATTTGCAGAGGTCTATAAAAAAATCCATTTTGCACAAGGCAGCGTGTTTGGGCATGTAGGATTCGAGAGTGCTTACAAAAACGGGAGAGCGTGGCTTGGGGAGTTAAAAGTGCATTTGAGGGGGAACTATGAGATGTTGCAGGAGCTATGTCAAAGATTTCCACATGCCCTGCAGCTTACACCGATAGAAGCGACCTACCTTGCCTGGCTTGATTGCAGGGGGATGGGGCTTAAAGATAAAGAGTTGAGAGACTTTTTTGTCAAGGAGGCAAAACTCGGATTAAATGCTGGACTGAGCTTTGGCAGAGAAGGAAGCGGTTTTATGCGCTTGAATTTTGCCGTTTCTCGTGTTAAAATGTCGCAAGTGATAAGGCAGTTGGAAAAAGCCTTGGAAAAAAGAGCAGGAAAATAGATGATAGCGATTAACTGGAATGAGTACAAAGATTTTAAAACGCAGGCGCATACGCAGGGGGACAACTTCGATATGCTTCTTGAGTTTTTAAGAAGTTACTACAATATGACAAATCCCGTAGAGATTTTTGAGACGCTTAATGCAGACGAACTTGCACTTATGATGCTTCAAAAAAGGGAAATATCAGATGCGGGTGATGTAGAGAGTTATCTAAGAAATAGATAATGGATGAAAACCTTCAAAAAATAAGCTCATTTTTGCATGAACACCATGTGATGAGTTTAGCCTCCTCAAGCACGGATGAGCTTAGCGTTTGCAACCTTTTTTATGCGTATGACAATGAAAAAACATCTTTTGTCGTAGCCAGCAGCGAGGATACCGGGCATATCAAAAATATTTTAAAAAATCCAAAAATTGCGGGAAGCGTAGTCTTGGAGACAAAAACTGTGGGAAAGATCCAGGGGGTACAGTTTCGCGGGACTTTTTCACGCTTGCAAGATGCTGCCATGAGAAACCTCTATTTCAAAACCTTTCCCTATGCCCTGGCAATGTCTCCAAAACTGTGGGAGATAAAAGTCAGCTATTTCAAGATGACGGATAATCGTCTGGGTTTTGGCAAAAAGATACTCTGGGAGAATTCTTAGCTTTTTTTAGAGTTTTTTTCCTGAAACAGACTGCACTCTATCCCGCTGCTTTGAAAAACCACCAAAGAGGGAATTTGTGCCGATTTAAAGCCATAGGCTCTGCAGCCGTGAGGTTTGCCGGCTTCCCAGGTCACAAAATAATACGCACATCTTCTACAATTAATTCTTTTCATATGCCAAGTCTTCTCATTTTAAGTGCGCTATTTTATCATATTAGATAAAATAGGCGGATTCTTTTTAAAAAATTAAAAACACTTATGAATGTATGAGATAAAACAAAGGAAAAAATGTGGATAAGATATTATTGATGCTACAGCTTCAGATGCAGTTAAACGATTCGACAAACGGCGATGAATGGAAGAGCGGTATAACAAAAAACAAAAAAATAATAAACTGGAGACGATGCATTTACATGGAATGCGCAGAGATGATTGACTCTTTTTCATGGAAGCATTGGAAGAGCATAGACCAGGAACCCGACTGGGATAATCTGCAGATAGAGGTTGTGGATGTTTGGCACTTTATTATGAGCCTTGCGCTTGAAAACTACGATAAAAGAATGCGGGGGAATGTTGAGGATCTGGCTTTGAATATTTCAGAGCTTCCGAGTTTTGATGCTTTGAGTGCAAAAAATGAGTCTTTTGCCTCCCAAAATGAGGTGATACAAAAGGTTGAAGAGATAATGATTCTGGCGCTCAGCAGAGATGAACTTGAACTTGAGAAAATGATTGAAGATTTTTTTGAACTGGTACTTATGAGCGGATTGGATTTAAATACTCTGTACAGACTTTATGTCGGTAAGAACATACTCAACCAGCTTCGTCAAGACAACGGATACAAGGAGGGTTCTTATATAAAAATATGGAATAACGAAGAGGACAACGTAGTGATGAAAAGACTCTGGGAAGAGGATGAAAACTTAAAACCTGACGTTTTGTACAAGCACCTTACAAAAATATACCTTTCTTTGCACAAGGACTGATACTTGTCTAGCGTGCTGGAGATAAAAAACCTTTCTTTTGGATATACAAAAGATGCTTTACTTTTTGAGAATTTCTCCATCACTTTAAAAAAAGGTGAGATAAAAGCGATTGTAGGAGCAAGCGGAGCGGGCAAAAGCACGCTTTTTGAACTTATTTTAAAAAACCTCAGGCCCTTTAGCGGCGAGATAAAAGCCTCGGGCTTATCGCAGGTATTTCAAGACCCCTACAGTTCTTTTCATCCAAGCTATACGCTTTTAAACCAGATAAAAGATGTAGTGAACTTAGAAGACCTTGATATTTATCTCGATGCGATCAATCTGGATTATGCACTGCTTTTAAAGCTCCCGCATGAACTCTCAGGCGGACAGCTCCAAAGAGCTTCTATTCTCAGAGCTATGCTGATGAAACCCCAACTGCTTCTTTTGGATGAACCTACTTCCGCGCTTGATAATGTCATTCAGCTCGAAGTTATGCGGATGCTGATGGGAAAACTCAATGATATGGGCATGCTCCTCATCACGCACGATATAGAACTTGCCAAGTGGTGTGCGGATGAGATAGTGATGATTTAGGCGCAGCGGTGCGAAAAATTTATTTTTTCGTAACCCCTTAAAAAGCTTTGCAGCTTAAAGGATAATTTTTATCCTTAAATATATTACAGAAATATTAAATATAAATAA
>JAHJEG010000050.1 GCA_018825665.1 bacterium
TCGTTATCGAACGCCATTACCTATCCTCTTGTTACATAAAAATTGTCGTGATTGTACCTAAAATATGATTATTTTAATATTAATTAAAGATTAAATATAGAAAAAAGAGGTAAAAATGCTAACTTTTTGGCTATTTGTTAACATTTTTCTGGATTGAATTTAGGACGTTTTGTATAATCCAATCAGGGGTGGAAGCTCCGGCACTGATGCCGCAAAATTGCTTATCTTGGAACCATGTATAGTCTAAATCGTTCTCATCCTCAATGTGATAGCTGTCCTGGCAGTAGCTCTGGGATATGCTGAATAATTGCTTCGTATTGGATGAATTCTTTCCGCCGATTACAATCATAACATCCGCATTTTTAGAAAGTTTTCTGACTGCATCCTGATTTTCAAATGTTGCATTGCATATCGTATTGAAAACTCTCACTTCTTTGTGTCTGGGTATGAGATAATTGACCAACTCCATATAGTCTTCAACTTTTCTTGTAGTCTGGGCAACAAGCGCTATTCTCTCACCTAGCTTTACATTTTCCAGCTCTTTTGAAGATGAGACGACGATTGCGCCATGCGTAGCATAACTTTTGACACCTTTGATCTCAGGATGCACCTCATCGCCGAAGATTACAATCTCATAGCCTGCTTCACTCATCTCTTGACATATCTGTTGAGGCTTGGTCACATAGGGACATGTTGCATCCACAACATCTACGCCGTTACTGTAGAGTGAGTTTAGCTCATTTTTTGGAATACCGTGCGTACGGATAACCGCCTTGTCACCTGTTTTAAAAGTTTTATAATCATCTGTAAGCCCCACTTTGAAGTCTTTTTCCAGTCTGGCTATCTCTTTTGAATTATGTATCAGCGGCCCGTATGTAGAAGAATCCTTGTTCTCTTCTGCTATCTTGATTGCTCTTTTTACACCAAAACAGAATCCGTAATTTTCAGCTAATTCAATCTTCATTATTCTATCTCTCCTGTTTTAAAGAGGTTTATTCTTTAAAAATCATTATTGTTAAAAATTCTACTGAGATTTATTTAAACTCTACTGTGGTAATTTTTTTAAGTAATTCAAAAAAGTTTGGAAAGGATGTATTTATACACTCTAGATCACGAACATCCATTCCGCATCTAAGACCGGCTATTATAAAACTCATCGCGATTCTATGGTCACCGTGACTATCAATCAAAGCAGGTTTTAATTCTCCGCCTTGTACGGTGTACCCGTCTTCATATTCACTCACTTCGATTCCACATGCCAAGAGTCCCTTTACCACTGTTGCTATTCTGTCACTCTCTTTTACACGAAGCTCTTCGGCATTTTTTACAACACTCATCCCTTTTGCGCAGGCAAAAGCAATAGAAAGAGCCGGAAGTTCGTCTATCAGCCATGAAATATTATCTTCTACCGTAATAGCATTTAAGGGAGCGTACTTTACAGTGATATTGCCAATAGGCTCGTATTTATTATCACTTATCTCATAGCGTATGTCTGCGCCCATTCTAGCAAGCGCCTTAAAAGCTTCAATGCGGGTCTCGTTAAGAGTTACCCCTTCCAGGACAATATTGGAGTTTGGCGTAATAGCTGCAGCTACCGCAAAGAAAAAAGCGCTTGAAGGATCAGCCGGCACTCTTATCACTAAAGGAGAAAGAAGCTCTTTCATAGGAGTAACTATTGTCTTAAGCCCTTGCACCTCTATTTCTGCACCCATCCCCTTTAACATTCTCTCCGTATGGTCACGGCTTAGTTCGGGCTCGGTATACGAACACGTTCCATCTGCACGAAGCGCAGCCAAAATCATTGCACTCTTGACCTGTGCCGAAGCTATTTTGCTTTCATAATCAAAAGCCTTCAAAGAAGCTCCGCGGATGCTCAGCGGTGCTAGATCACCATCTTTTCTTCCATCGAGCTTCGCTCCTATATCACGAAGAGGTGCTGTGACTCTTTTCATCGGACGACGACGCAAATACTCATCACCGGTTAAAATAAAATGACCGTTTGCGGAGCTTAACAGCCCGCAAAAAAGTCTCATACCGGTTCCTGAATTACCACAGTCAAGTATCTCTGAGCTTTCTTTGATTCCATCGGAACTGATTTTAATCGTCGTACCGTCATCTACTACAGTCGCACCCAGATTTTTTACTATTTCCAAGGTGTTGAGTGTATCTTCCGCTCTTAAAAAGTTCGTTATTTCACTTGTACCCTTTGCAAGCATAGAAAACATGGCACTGCGGTGCGATATAGATTTATCAGGTGCAATTTCAGAAATTTTAAGTGAAAACTCCGAGGAGGGATTTACTTTAACCTGACTCATCTCAAACCTATTCCCAAATCATTTTTAAGTGCATCCAAAATAGAATCCATGGAAGAAGTGATATCCTCTTCTTCAAGTGTTTTTTCATGCGACTGAAGCACAAAACGTATAGACAGACTCACATTTTCACCCAAAGACGCATCACTGTATCTGTCTACGGGATAAAAATGTATCAGCTCTTCACTTGCATTTGCTTCAATGACACTTTTAAGTTTTGCATACGCCATATTGTTTGGCATTATGATACTTAAATCTCTATAAGAAGCCTGATATTTTGAAGTTTTCTTCGCCGTTGAAAGCGTAAAAGGAAGCTTTGAAAAATCAACTTCACAGATATATGTCGTATCAATTCCATAGCTCTCTTGCACATTCGGATGCACTCTGAAGAGTTCACCTACAGCTACGGAGTCTATGACGATCTCCGCACATTGGTAGATATGGGACAGAGAGTGTTTGGTCGTATGTTCTCTTAATTCGAAGGCACCGATGATATCAGAAACTTTTTGAGCAAAAAATCCAAAATCTACCTTCGCCGGTTTTCCGGAATTTGAAAGTGATTCGTTTTCTTTGCATCCGCTAAAGAGTATCGCCATTTTTAATGACTCTTCTCTTAAAGGAGAAAATACGGAGCCTAGTTCAAAAAGCTTGATGGACGCATAGCCGTTTTTATGATTTTGGGAAGCTGCTTTTAAAAGTCCCGTCATCAAGGTCGGTCGTAATGTGTCAAGTGTATTTACGATAGGATTTAAAAGTTCAAGCTCTTCTTTTGTTGTCCCAAAACCATATTCGTTCAATACTTTTTTCTCATCAAAGACAAAATGCACGCTCTCAAAAAAACCGCTGTTTGCAGCTTTGTGACGATAAATTCTTCTCTTTTTGTATGCAAAATAATCGTCTTCGAGTTTATTTTTTTCCGTAAATACGAAAGGCTTGGAAGGGATATTGTCAATCCCGACAAGACGGACTATCTCTTCTATAATATCTTGCTTGTTTACAATATCATGACGGAATCTAGGCACTGTTATCACAAAAGAATCTGCCTGTGATTTAGAGGTGTTGAATCCGAGGTTTTTGAGTATTTTAGTGATTTTCACCTTGTCAATATTCGCACCGATTATTTCATCAATCTCTTTTTTACAAACACTTACTATCTTGTCTTCATAAGAATCACATAGTTCGATATTACCGCCGAAAATCGATGATGTCGAGTTCGCCTCAATGAGATTCAGGCAGTATCCAAGCCCCTGGTTTAATTCCGGCTCGCTTCCTCTTGAGGTTCTGTAATACATAGGTCCGGAAGGAATTTTATGTGTTGCCATTTTTTTGGAGATAAGATCCGGCGGAATGTAACTCGCCTCTATTAAAACTGTACCCTGCGTGTATGTCACTCTTGAAGCGTCTTCTTGCATTATTCCTATGGTAGACGCTTTTTCTTTACCGCTGATGCAGGCATACCCGTTTTCATCCTCTATAAGTTCGAGTTTTGCAATTGTTTTGTTTTGCGGACAGAAAAAATCATAATTATATGTTCTTAAGATGACACCGCTGCTGTGGGTGGCGTACAACATAATCGACTCTATGTCTGTTTCTCTCTTTTCACCTATCTGTGCAAGTCTCAATCTGATGATGAACGGAAGAGATAAATTTTCCAGATCCACTGCTTTGTATCGAAGGTTGACATTTAAATCCTTGTGATGTGCAAGACTTAAGATTCTTCCTATCCCAATGCGTCTGTCTTGTTTTTCATTAAAAGGTTTTTCTTTTAGATCTCTGTCAAATGCTGCGCTTAAATCTCTGGCAATACCTCTGATACTGAGACAATCCCCTCTGTTTGCTGTAAGTTCGATCTCTATCAACTCATCGCTGAATATAGGGTTTTGTGAAACTTCCTGACCCAGAGTATAACTGCCCACACTGTCGTCGAGTTCGATAATGCCCGATTGACAATCTTCCAGTCCTATTTCACCGGCTGAACAGATCATCCCCTCACTGTCTATACCGCGAAGCTTTACAGGTTTGATTACAAGTCCGCCTGGCATTGTCGCACCTATGGTAGCTACTACGACATCAAGCCCTGTTCTCACATTGGACGCGCCGCACACAATCTGACGGACACTTGTTCCGATATCGACCTTACATACATTCAACTTGTCTGCATCGGGGTGTTTTTCACACTCTATAACTTTTCCGAATATTATCTTACCCGGTATCTGATAGCTGTGGACTCTGTCAACTTCCAAACCGATCGAGTTAAGCGTCTTTACCAAATCGTCTGTAGAAATTCCGTCTAAATCAATCCACTCGTTTAACCAACTTCTCGTAACTATCATTGAAACTGCTCCAGCAACTTAATATCTCCCTCAAACAACGATCGAAGGTCTCCGATTTGATGAATCAACATCGCAAAGCGCTCGACTCCCAGACCAAAAGCATACCCGCTTACATTTTTGTATTTCACCGCGTCAAACACATTCGGATCGACTATACCGCAGCCGAGGACTTCAAGCCAACCGGTTTTTGAACAAACACGGCACCCCTTACCCTTACAAAAGACACAGGAGATATCCACTTCTGCAGACGGCTCCGTAAAAGGAAAAAATGAGGGACGAAAACGCACTTCGACATCTCCAAACATATACTTCAAAAAGTCTTCTAAAATGTATTTGAGATTAGCAAAAGAAACCTTTCCCTCCTCGTCTACCAAAAGTCCTTCGACCTGATGGAACATAGGCGTATGCGTGATATCGTAATCACGACGGAAGACCGCACCCGGTGCTATCATACGAATCGGCGGTTTTGTATTCATCATAGTTCTGATCTGAACAGGAGAGGTGTGTGTTCTTAGGAGCATCTCGTCTTTAAAATAAAAAGTGTCCTGCATATCACGGGCCGGATGATATTTAGGAAGATTCAGTGCTTCAAAATTGTTAAAATCATCTTCTACCATCGTGCCTGTTTTAACGGCAAAATTCATAGCAGTGAAATATTCTATGATTCTGTCCATTGTTTCCATAACAGGATGAAGTGCTCCGGCTTGGCTGTTGGAGCTAAACAGGGTCACATCAATAAACTCTGCCTTCATGGCGGCTTCAAGTTCAAGCGTCTGTAATGTGATCCTTCTTTGCATCAGCTCATCAGTGAGTCCGCTTTTATGCGTATTCAACTCTTTTGCTATTTGTGCTTTTTCTTCATTAGGTGCACTTTTCATCTTGGCAAACTGCTCTGCCAAAACACCCTTTTTCCCAAACACAGAAATGCGGATCTCTTCTAGTCTCTCAACACTCTGCGCTTCTTTGATTGCATCATACCACTCTTTCAATAGAGTCTCCATATGTACAGTACATCAGTGAAAAATGTACCTTAGATTTTGACTTGGATTATAGTCAAATATATTTTATATACAGCTTCATTGAATGGAATAAATTAAATTTTATATGCTACAATTAGGGCTAATATAGTAGAAAACAAGGAAAAAACAATGTGTATATTTTGTAAATTAGTAAATAAAGAGATACCTTCAAATGTTATTTTAGAAGATGATAATTTTTTAGCGTTTCACGACTTAAATCCTAAAGCGCCGGTCCATATTTTGGCTATACCAAAAACTCATATTGACAGTTTTAATGAGGTGAGCGGTGAACTTATGGCAAAGATGAGTGAATTTATCCAAAAAGTGGCGCAAGAGGTAAAAATAGAAAAAAGCGGCTACAGAATTATCACAAATATCGGTGAAAACGGGGGTCAAGAGGTCAAACATCTGCATTTTCACATTTTGGGAGGAGCAAAACTCAAATGGGGTCACTTCAGTGATGCGGATCCTCAAGGTCATTTTTAGGAAGTTTTTTATACACTAAAGAAATTAAAAAACAACAAGGAAAGTTTATGTTTAAAAACTTACTTCTCATAGCCCTGCTCTCAACAGGCTCTTTTGCCTTAAGTGCGGAAGAGTTTCAAGAGCAGCAAATGCAAGATTTTAACTCTTATAAAAAAAGTCAGGAGGAGGGTTTCAAAGCGTATCAGCAAGAGCAGATGAAAGCCTTTGAAGATTATAAAAAAGAGCTTGGTGCATTTTGGGATGAGCCGAAACTTTCTACAAAAAAAAGTTGGGTAGGCTATACGGAAGATAAAAAAACAAGAACGGATGTCGACTTTGAACAAGAGACTATAAAAGTAGAAACAATCGCCAGCTCACCCCAAGAAGCAAAACAAAAGCTCCAGCTAGCCCTTGCAAAAGCAGTAACCGTGGATACGAAAACTGTTCAAGAGACAGACCCGCTGGAGAAAAAAATAGCAAAAATAAAAAAACCCCAAGATCTTGTCGATGCCAAGGTAAAGGCTGAACCGATTCTTTCAACTGTTGTTTTTAACAAGCCGCCCACAAAAGAATCTCTCGTAGAATATGTAAAAAAACATGTGGACGATAAAAAAATCACCGTAGAAAACACAAGCAAGGTAAAACATGCCAAAGTGTACAGCATCTCCGTAAAAATGCCTGCGGATGCCATGGTAAAAAGATCGAGGGTCTACTATGATGAAGTAAAAAAACAGGCACAAAGACAAAAACTCCCCCTGCCTTTGGTGTTTGCAATCATGCATTCTGAGAGCAGTTTTAATCCAAGAGCACGCTCACATATACCGGCATACGGGCTGATGCAGATTGTCCCAAAAACAGCAGGTATCGACACCTACAAATATTTATACAAAGAGAAAAAACTCGTCTCCGGCGCATATTTATACAACAGCACAAATAATATAACTATGGGAAGCGCTTATCTTCATATACTCTATTACAACTATCTCAAAAAAATCAAAAATCCCGACAGCAGACTCTATTGTACAATAGCCGCGTACAACACAGGTGCAGGCAATATTGCATGGGCATTTACAAAAAAATACAATATGAACAAGGCGGCTCCGCTTATTAATGCTCTGACACCCCAGGAGGTGTATAACAAACTGCTTAAAGATCTAAGATTTGATGAACCTAAACACTATCTAAAAAATGTTTCCAAAAGAATGAGTGCCTACCACAAAATCTACGGTTCATAAACAGCACTTCTAAAAGCTAAAACAGGCTTTTAGAATTCTCGCCCCACTCTCTTTTCTTAAATACAAATGCAAGTTTATATGATACGATAATCAAGATTCCACATGCCAGTAATACAGTTGCCATTTCAAACATCTTCAGCTCCTATAATAATATTTGAGATGATAGTCTGTTTGTATCAAAATTCTTAATTCAATGGCAAATTGTCATAAATTTTTATTAAAAAAATTTTTATCCTATTTCTTTTTGCTGTATCAAATAGATACTAGACTACTATCCTCTTATGAATAAAAAATTACAAGATATCTTCAGATACCATGAAGAAACAAAGCACTCACATTTCAGGTATGCTCGCTCTTTGGGCTATATGGACTGGGCAAATCAGCCAGATCCTTTTCGCTCTTATAAGGGTGCCAAAAATATAACTCTTCCCTTGGCGCTTGAATACCCTACGCCGCCGTATCATCTTATATTTACAGGCGATGTTCCCTCTGCACCTCTGCTTATAAATTCCGTATCTCAGTTTTTGCAGTTTTCCATGGGAATATCTGCCATAAAATCAAACGGCATGGATGAATGGGCGCTGCGATGTAACGCTTCGAGCGGAAATCTGCATCCGAGTGAGACCTACTTGATTTTGCCTCCTATGGACGGCATCGATACAAAAACAAGCGTATCGCATTATGCACCCAAAAACCATTCTCTGGAAATAATAGACTCTTTTGAATCGGGCATGTGGAAAAAACTGCCTCAGGGTTCATTCTTTGTAGCACTGAGCTCTATAGTTTACAGGGAGGTTTGGAAGTACGGGGAGAGGGCCTTTCGATATACTCAGCTTGATGCCGGTCATGCGCAGCGCGCATTGCAGATTAGCGCCAAGGTTCTTGGATGGAAGCATAAACTGCTGAGCAATATCAGTGACGAAGATATATCCAAAATTCTCGGTTTAGACCAAAAAATACGTTTCAATGAGAATGAGATGGAAATTCCGGATATGCTGCTGCTTATCACTCCAGAAGAGTTTAAGGATGCTATCGATATTTCTGAGCTCTTAAGGAGTGATATCTTTGATTCCATTGCTAACACTCTTGCCCAAAACCATCAGAAATGGCCTATGATTTCACTCATAGAAGAGGCTACGTTTGCCTCGCATACAAAAAGAAAAACGGCTGAGAGCATTACAATACAAAGAGATCCCACAAAAGAATCCAAGTCTGTCATTCTAAACAGAAGAAGTGCCCAAGCCATGGACGCGCCAAAGAGCGAAATATCCTTGAAAGATTTTTATACTCTTCTTTGGAGCACTCTGGAGAGTTTTGACGGATTTGAGAACTCTGTGCATCTCGTACTTTTTGTCCATAATGTAAGAGAGTTGGAATCAGGTCTGTATCTGTTTGTCAGAAATCCGAAGATTTTGCCGGAACTCAAGAGCTCTATGGAGGAATCATTTTTATTTGAAAAGATATCGAGCAATCTTTATGCTTTAAGATACGCAGACTATAGAATTGTTTCCAAAAATATTTCCTGCGCTCAGGATATTGCAAAGGACGGAGCCTTCTCTATGGGCATGCTGTGCTCCTTCAGCGATGAACTTATACATTACGGGGAGCATAGATACAAAGAGCTTTACTGGGAGTGTGGAGCAATAGGACAGCAGCTTTACCTTGAAGCCGCTTCACTGGGTCTTAGCGCTACGGGAATAGGATGCTTTTTGGATGATGATTTTCATAAACTTTGCGGGCTTAAATCCAACAAGTTTCAGTCTCTGTACCATTTTACTATAGGAAGAGGATTATTCGACAGCAGGATTTTAACTAAAAATCCCTACTATGCAAGAGAGTAGTCGGCATGTGCAAACAAGGTTCCACATGCCAGAAGATGTTTAACTTGGACAAGCCTCGATTTCGCCCATATCTATTTTGCTTCCACCGCCTGAGATCATTTTCTCATTTTCACGGATTAGTTTTCCATTATGCATGATTGAATACGAGATTGCCGTTGTGTCGCGAATCGTGTTAATGGTTGAGCAATAGGTCTCTAATGAAGCCATAACCCAACGCGCAGCCATTACATCGTCCGCATCCGAATCAAACTTGTACGTGAGATGAAGCGTATTGAATTTTCTTGGTTGCTCTTCATTTCGCACAACCTCTCCATCAATTTCCAGATTACTCACTGTTTTGCCCTGATTTTTAGGAATAAGCACGATATCCGTTGCACTGCATGTGATAATTCCTGCTAAAAAATACTCTACGGGAGAGATGAGGGGGCAGTCTATGATAAAACTGCTTTTCTCAGTTTTTGCCTCAAATTTCATTCCCTCTTTATGACTGACACTTACTTGCATGATCTATTTCTC
Organism: bacterium; assembly: GCA_018825665.1. Lineage (GTDB taxonomy): Bacteria > Campylobacterota > Campylobacteria > Campylobacterales > Sulfurimonadaceae > Sulfurimonas. The sequence goes on from JAHJEG010000050.1 coordinate 9,722, forward strand.
CAAAAAAGTTTTAAAATATTCCAACTGCTCTTTCGTCCTTGCAGTTGCTGTTCCACCGGCCGAAGTTCTGGCATTCATAGAGTGTCTCAAGCCTAAAAATTCCATCACGTCTTCATCTATTCTCGCATCAATCTCTTTGAGGTATTTGAATTCCATCTTGCTTAAATCGACTTTAAGCTCTTCCCCTTTTGCAACGGCACGCCCCGTTATAAAGTGCGCTTCACGAAATGGAATATTACACTTTTCTACCAGATAATCCGCTAAGTCCGTAGCACTTAAATGTCCTATTGCACAAGCTGATTCCATATTGTGCTCTTTTACCTGCATAGTCTTGATCGCTTCTTTTAATATCTCCAAAGAGATCTCAGCGGTCTCAACCGCATCAAAAACACCCTCTTTGTCTTCTTGCGTGTCCTTGTTATACGCCAAAGGAAGTGCTTTCATTACGGTTAAGAGACCCATGAGTGAACCATATACGCGACCTGTTTTTCCGCGAAGAAGTTCAGGGACATCCGGATTTTTCTTTTGCGGCATAATGGATGAGCCTGTGGAGTATTCATCGCTAAGCTCGATAAAACCAAACTCATAGCTCGACCACATAACCAACTCTTCGCTGAGACGGGAGATATGCATCATCATCGTTGAGATATTGAACAAAATCTCCAGGGCAAAATCTCTGTCGCTTACAGTATCCAGACAGTTTACGCTTACACCCTCAAAACCTAAAAGTTCTGCGCTCATATCACGGTCGATATTGTGCGGTGTACCGGCAAGAGCGGCACATCCAAGAGGAGATATATTGTTTCTTTTATAAGAACTTTCAAATCTTTCTATATCCCTTTTAAACATTGAAAGATACGCGCCAAGGTGAAAACCGAAATTTATCGGCTGTGCGTGCTGAAGATGTGTCATTCCCGGTAGTAAAGTCTCAGTATGCTTGTTTGCCACAATTAAAACTTCATGCATCAAAAGCTTAATCGCATCAACAATCTCTAGATTTTTACGAAGTACGTATCGGCGAAAGTCCACGGCGACCTGATCATTTCTGCTTCTTGCTGTATGAAGTTTTTTACCTGCATCTCCAATAATAGAGGTCAATCTTTTTTCAATTGCCATATGCAGATCTTCATCAGAAATCTTCCATTCAAACTCGCCGGCTTCAATCTCTTTCATCACCTGATGGAGTCCATCAGTAATTTGACGAAGCTCTTGTGTAGTCAAAATATTTTGTTTTGCAAGCATTGCGGCATGTGCAAGTGAGCCTTCAATATCTTCGCGATACAGTTTTCTGTCAAACATAATCGATGCATTAAACTGATCCAAAAGAGATGAAGCACCTGCAGAAAAACGACCTGACCACATTTTATCCATAATAATTTCCTTGAGTTTATTTCATATATATTAAAAAGTTTGCTATTTTAACTAAATTACGTGATTTTACAAAGTTGAACCGCGGAAAATGTACTTGTCTTGGAAGGAGTAAAGCAAGAGAAGATCCTCCCCTCTTACTCTTAGAGTTTATAAGTTAGTTACAAGCGGGAACATTACCGCTGTCTTTGGCATATTCAATTAAAAACTGAGCCAAATGTTTTGTTTTTTTGGTGTATTTCGTACTTTTGAAATACTTCCAAGATTTTTGCGCATCTTTATTCTTCAGATGAAGTTCAGCCAAGAGAGCGCCTTTTTTTTTCATAAGTTTTTTATAGTCTTTTATTTTTCTTTCTGCTATAAATACTTGTCCGGACTCATGACATTTAGTACACTGCTTAACATACTCTTTTTGACCTTTATATATCGCCGCATTTGATATGACCCCTGTAAGGAAACCAACTGATACCAAAAAAAAGAAAAACTTATTCATCCACTGAGACCTTATGTAATTATAGGTTGATATTACATTAGAAAATATTATATTAACCTTATATCACCTAAAAATAATTACTTTCTAGCCAAAATTACTATAATTGAAACTCTTTATAAAGTTTTTCATCCAAGTCCCAAATACCTTTGTGTTTTAATGATTCCACAACACTCGCGGTGCAGTCTACATCATCCGGCCATCTGCGTGTAAATCCGTCCAACTGGTTCTTATTCGTGCCATCGATTCCAACCATTAGACCTGATACAAACACATCTCTGAGCGCATCCATATTGTTTGTAACTCTCCAGACCAGCATATAAGGATTACTTACATCATTTTTTGCTTCATCCACAAAAACGACAACTCTTATGTTGGTACTGAGTGCCACCAATTCATCAAAGTATTCTTTGACATTTTTCGTTTTATTGACACTTATCACCGTTATAGGATTTTTTGTTCTTCTCATATACTGCTGCAGGTTTACAGCCTCAGGGATAAGTTCTTTTACCTTTTCAAGAAGCTCTTCATCACCTAAGAGCTGCGGAGCTTCCACCTTGTGTGCGGCAGTCGCATCAATACCCAGCTTTCCTCCGACAAGAGTGTCCGGAGAAGAGTGGTCAAGCGCATCTAAAATGCCTTCGCTTATAAACATAGACTTTGGAGTAAATCTATCCAGAACATAAGAAGCAAGTGCTTCATAATTCTCAAGTTTAGGACCCTTTTCATCCACAAAAACTGCATGTTTCACAAAGCTCATCTGTCCGGCTCCCCAAAAAGCATGCATAAACTGTTTTGCATGTCCTTTATAATGCGGTTGCATTTTTGCAAGGATCAGATTATGAAAACCTGCATTTTCCGGCATGTGGTAATCAACAAGATCAGGAACAGTAGTCTTTAAGAGGGGAAAAAATATTTTCCCTGTAGCCCAGCCCATGTATTTGTATTCCAAAGGGGGTTTTCCCACTACAGTAGCCAAATACACTCGATTCTTTTTAGTCGTTATTGCACTCACCTGCATCACAGGATACGGCTCTTCAAGGGTATAATATCCAGTGTGGTCACCAAAAGGGCCTTCTATCTTCAGCTCATCGGTATCCACCCAGCCCTCTATCACATAATCAACATCTTCAGGCACATATAAAGGGGTCGTAATGGACTTTACAATTCTCGCAGGTGTTTTTGTGATAAGCCCGTACATAAGCAGTTCGTTCACACCATATGGAAGCGGTGCAGTTGCACACCATGTGTAAAGAGGATTTCCGCCTATGGCAATACTTACAGGCATTTTTTTTCCGGCTTTTTGGTACTGGTCAAAAAAATGTGATGAATCTTTATGAATCTGCCAGTGCATACCGAGGTGATTTTTATCATATACCTGCAGTCTGTACATGCCGAGATTGACCATCTCACCGTCTAAACTCTGAGTATATACCTGACCCATAGTAATAAAGGGTCCGCCATCTTGTTCCCATGTTGTCAAAACCGGTATTTTGGACAAGTCTATTGCATCATCCAGATATACAATTTCCTGACAGGCACCCTTGCCCTTCAAACGTTTTGGAAAGATATTTTTGAGTGAGAAAAGTTCACCGGCCATCGATATTTTATCCATAAAGCCCGAAGGAGGTTTCATATGCAAAAGCTTTGTAATCTCATCTGCAACAGATTCTATAGTCCTTCCAAAAAGTAATTCGCATCTTTTATAAGAACCAAAAACATTCATCAAAACAGGTTCTTCAAACTTTGTACCGCTTTTTTTATCGACTGCATTTGTAAATAAAAGTGCTTTGCCCCCGTCTTGTTTCTTCACTTGCGCATAAGCAAGATGAGGGATTTCAAGGTATATATCTAATTCATCTTCTATAACTTTTAATTCATCGTTTTTTTTTAGAAGGTTTATGGTTTTTTGCATACTATTTGTTTACCATCATCGCTTCAGCCTCTGCAAGAAGTTCTCTAGCTCCTCTTGCTATAAACTCTTGTGCAAACTCTCTGCCTATTGTCTGGTATTTTTCTCTCGATACAAGTTTTGAATCACTTAGCAGTTTTGTTCCATCAGGAAGCCCCAGAACAGCTTTTATGACTACATCATTGTTTTCCAAAACAGTAGCATTAACGCCGATTGGCACATGACATCCGCCGTTTAGCTCATCTACGAAATCTCTTTCTATCGTAGTCTCTACTCTGCTGTAATCATCCTCAAGCTTTGCGACAATTGCCAACACTTCGGGATCATTTACAGCTTCGATTCCCAAGGCTCCCTGTCCCATTGAAGGAATCATCTCATAAAGAGAGATAGGGTAGACATGCTCAACTTCATCCAAAAGTTCCAAGCGGTTAATACCGGCCGCAGCCAGGATAATAGCATCAAATTCACCCTCTTTTAGTTTACGTATTCTTGTATCTACGTTCCCTCTTAAATCTTTGATGATTAGATCAGGTCTTATTTTTTCTATCTGCATGCGGCGGCGAAGAGATGACGTGCCGACAACAGCTTTTTTAGGCAGAGAATCTATATCCGGATACTTTTGAGACAAAAGTGCATCTCTGACATCTTCTCTTTCGGTAATTGCTGCCAAGATTAATCCATCAGGCATAACCGTAGGCACATCCTTTAGCGAATGCACTGCTATTTGAGCCTCGCCTCTGAGCATTGCTTCTTCAAGCTCTTTTAGAAAAAGTCCCTTGCCGCCGATAGCTGCCAAAGGCTTGTCTATAATTTTGTCTCCGGTTGTCACGATAACGTTTAACTCTACTTCAAGGCCCGGGTTTTGCTCTTCTAAAACTGCTTTGATATGTCTTGATTGCCAAAGTGCAAGTTGTGATCCTCTCGTAGCTATTGTTAATTTATTCATTATTTATTTAACCTTTTCATATTGTCTTTTGGATTTATCAATCTTGCCGTCAAAAAATACTGTTGGAGTACCTTGAACCATTACATCAGAAGCAATTTTTTGATCACTGTTATAGTGTTTGAGAACTTTCTCAGCATCCAAATCACTTGCTTTAATATCTGTTTTCATCTGCTTGTTAAAAGCAGCTAAAATTTTATTTACATCTTTTTCCCTTGCATCAACTTCAACCTCATACAGCCCAAGGACAACATCCTTGTGCCCTTTGAGTTCTGCGGCAGTTGCGGCTTTTACAAGTTCCACGGCAGCAGGATGCAAAGATGGGAGTGGAAAGTGATAATAATACACCGCAAACAGTTCAGGCTTTTCTTTCATATACTTTATAGCCTTAGGAACAAAGTTTCTACAAAACGGGCATAAAGGATCTGAAAAAATAGCCACTTTGTGTTTGGCATTTGCATTGCCGTAAATAAGATTCTCTTTTTTGTAATACTCCGATTTAAATGAGGGTGAGACCAAATCTTTTAGACTCTCCCCTGAATTCATATCTATTAAATCAGGCGCGATTATACCGTCGCTGGCAAACCAGATCATTTTTTGAGAGACAATACGCTCTTTTTGTTTGGTTTTGACTGTCGCATCAATACTGACAATAAACGCATCCCAGTTCTTGGGCGCGTCCAAGGCTATCTTATCTACTACGTTTACTTTTAAAGAGATAATATTTGGATTGCTTTTAAACGATTTTTCCAAATGATTTTGAATTTGCGTATAGGAAGTATCCCCAAGAAGGGAACTACTTAACAAGAGTGCTGTTGCTGTCGCTAATAATTTCAACATCGATGACATCTGAATCCTTTTGTGTGTTTTTTTGATTAAATTTTGGTTTACAATGAGATGATTTTACATGATAACGGTTAACAAGCATAGTGGTAAAAACACTAAACTGCATAAACAATCCGATTATATCTGTCAAAAAACCGGGGATGATAAGAAGTATGGCACCAAACAGAGTAAACAGGTTTAAACTTTGAAACTGTTGCAGGTCCATGCAGCTGTAAGAAACTGCCGTAAGATTTTCTTTCAAAGTTTTTCGAAAGTTCACAAGTATAGCTATTCCTATAAAGGCGCTTATAAGTATCTCAAAAAAAGTCATCAATCCGCCTAGATAAGATGAAATATTTACAGATACCAATACTTCCAAAAAGAGATAGACTATAAAATATATCATCTTACACGAACTTCATTATTTGGGAAAATACAAGTTCTTTGCTTATGGAACTGTTTTCTCCGCTCTTTCTCTCATATATCTGAACCAGTCCGTTTGCCAGTTCTTTTCCTATAATCACCGTGTATGGAAATCCTATCAGTTCCGCATCTTTCATCTTAAAGCCGAATCTGTCTTTCCTGTCATCAAGCACCGTTTCCACACCCGCTTCTTGAAGTTTTGCATATAACTCTTCTGCGAGTTCAACCTGCTCGGTGTCTTTTATGTTTGATATCATGATGTTCACCATATACGGCGCTGCTTCCTTCGTCCATATACATCCGTTTTCATCATGATGCTGCTCAATAATCGCAGCCACGAGTCTGCTCACGCCCATACCGTATGTTCCCATAATAAAGGGCTGAGCTTTTCCGTTTTCATCTAAATATTCTGCTTTTAAAGCTTTTGAATACGTGGTTCCGAGCTTAAAGATATGCCCGACTTCTATACCCTTGGTAAATGAAAGTTTCCCATTACAGCAAGGACAGATATCACCCTCGTTTACTTCAGCTATATCCGCATAGTATGCTTCGCCAAGTACCGACATATCGACATTGACATAATGGTAGTCCTCTTCATTGGCACCGCAAATCATATTTACAGCATTGATAAGATCATTATCAATCACATGTTTTGCCTTATCCTGTTCAAGCGGCCCGATAAATCCTGGGATAAGACCGATCTCCTGCAGCTCTTCTTCGCTAAGGTCGGCTATATCCAAGGCGCCTGCTGCATTTACAGCTTTTACTTCCTGAAGATTGTCACAACCGCGGAGGAAGAAAAGCACTATTTCACTTTCTTCTTCATAGATAACTCTTTTGGCAACGCACTTGATCGTATAATAGGCATCTACCTTGAAAAAGTTCTCCAAATCTTCTATGCTTTTTATATTCGGTGTTTTAAACTTGTTGAAATCAGCTACAGGAGCTTCAGGTATGCTTGATCTGCCTGATCTTTTAGCAGCTTCTACATTCGCACCGTACTCGCATGTATCACAGACGGCGATAGTATCTTCACCGCTTTGGGCAAGGACCATCAGCTCTTTAGAACCTGTTCCGCCGATAGCACCGCTGTCAGCTTCAACTATTCTAAAATCAAGCCCAAGTCTTATCAAAATCTTTTTGTATGCACTCTCCATAGCATCAAATTCTCTGTTGAGATCTTCTTGGGAGGAGTGAAAGCTGTATCCGTCTTTCATAATGAATTCACGCCCGCGCATCAATCCAAAGCGAGGTCTTGCCTCATCACGAAATTTTGTTTTGATCTGGTAAAGATTAATAGGCAGCTGCTTGTAGCTTGTAATACGGTTACGCACCATATCCACCATCATCTCTTCGTGGGTTGGTCCAAGAACAAACAGATTCTCTTTTCTGTCTCGGAATCTTAAGAGTTCTTTGCCGAATTTTTCAATTCTTCCGCTTTCCTGCCAAAGGTCTGCCGGAGTTACAAAGCTAAGCTCAACTTCCTGTGCATCAGCCAACTGCATCTCTTCATTGATAATATTCTCAATTTTTTTAATGACTCTTTTGCCTAATGGCATATAGTTGTACAATCCACTCGCAACCTGAGAGACAAATCCTCCCCGTGAAAGAAATATATGACTGGCTAGCTGCCCGTCTGAAGGTGCTTCTTTTGTTGTTGGAATAAATGCTTTTGATCTTCTCACTCTTGTCCTTTTATTATGTACTTATAATTATTTTCAACGCTGCTATCATCATTTTGAAGCAGGAACTGCATAGCTCCCGTTATACTTTCCGAATTTGACTCCTGAGATTCGGTTCTCATTCTTGTTGTCATATCATGCAAAAATCTTTTGAGTACCTGTTGTGCCATCTTATTTACCTGTTGTTCATACTCTTTTGGAATATATCCTTTATCGATTACCCTTTTACTCTCAATTTTGGCATCTTCATTTGCTTTTTGATATATCTCTTTTATCATTGGCTCTATATCCAAAGTATTTAACCATTCAAAGAACTCCACAACCGCTCTGCCTATAATGGCATGAGAAGCTCTAGCACTCTCCTCTCTCAAACCGATATTTTCACTTACTATAGATTTTAAATCGTCAATCTGAAAAAGATTGATCCTGTTGCCCTTGTTGAAACTTATATCTCTTGGAAGGGCTAAATCAAACCAGTATCTGTCAAAGTCGCAAGCCTTGATGATGCCATCGGTTATAATCGGCTCTCGTGAAGAAGTGGCAGTAAAAAGGATCTCAAACTCATTGATTATCTGAGGAAGCTCGCTAAAATCCAGCACTTTTGCGGAACACTCTTTTGCCAGGATCTCAGCCTTGTGTCTGGTTCTGTTCATAATATATACATCCGCACCGCTTGAGTGCAAATGTTTTGCCGTAATCTCCGACATCTCCCCCACACCGATAACCAAAGCTTTTTTTCCGTGAATATCATGTACGAGTGATTTTAGTTTTGAAACGGCGACACTTGCCATAGATACGGGTTTGGATGAAATATCTGTAGAATTTCTGACCTTGGCTGCACACTTAAAAGCACTTCTCATAGCGCGGGCCAGTTTTTTGCCGCAGTAGGCATTATCATAAGAAAATCTGAAAGCTTCCTTTAATTGACCTGCGATTTGTGTCTCGCCTATAACCATGGAATCAAGGGAACTTGCAACGCTAAAAAGATGGTGAATCGCACTGCTGTCATCAAAGATATCAGCGCGTCCCTCAAGTTCTTCAACACTTATGCCGGCTCGCATGGTAAGCATTTGAAAGATATGCTCGGTCGCTTTTACTATATCGTTGCAACTGCAGAATACTTCCATTCTGTTACACGTAGAGATAAGGATGGCCTCGTTGATCGCCTCACTTGAAATGAGTTTTTTTAGACATCCGTGCATATTCTCATCGTCTGGATAAGAAAGCTTCTCTCTGATTTCAAGAGTGGAATTTTTATGTGAAAAGCTTATATTTAAATAATGCATTAATAACTTCTTTGTATCATGGATTGTAAAATTTGAATGAGTTCTGTATCGCCTTCGACGGCCTTACTCGCTTCATCTGAAAGTACTTTAGCCAAATTAAAAGATTTTTCTATTGACTTATGTTCTTGCATTTTTGATTTAATCCATGCAGATTCTTCTTTGTCTATTTTCTTGGCATGTGCATCTACGAGTCTTTTTTTATCCTTTTCATCCAGGGCTTCATAAAGATAAATATAGGGAAGAGTACATTTTCCCTCTACAAAATCATTCATTGCCGGCTTTCCAAGAGTGGCTTCATCCGATGTAATATCCAAAATATCATCTATTATCTGGAATGAAAGACCGAGGTTACGTCCGTAGATTCCGTAGTTTAAGGCATCTTTCCCGCTCAAGAGAGCACTTGCAACTGCTGCTGCTTCTATAAGGGTGGCAGTTTTAAGATAAAGCATATCAAGATATGTTTGTTCGTCTGAGTTAAAATTCTCTGCCATCTTGACATCTTGCATCTCCCCTTTTGAGAGAGCCGTAACGGAAGAAGCAACTGCCTTAGCAATATCTTTATCAAACTCCACCAACTCCGTAAACGCTTTTGAGTATAAAATATCTCCAAGCATAACTGCGGTCTTGCTTCCCTCAGTCGCATTTACAGAGGGCACACCTCTTCTTAAAAGTGCTTCATCTATGACATCATCATGCAGCAGACTTGCTCCGTGGATAAGCTCAACAATCGCGGCCAAAAGAGGAGCTTTTTCATGAGAGGGTGCAATCTTCAAAATCAGTTTTGCCCTGAGTCGTTTACCGCCTGATAGCATCTCAAAAAGACGAGTCACCTCATCATAATCGATTTCCTTGATCAATCTTGCTATTTCGCTTTCAACTCTTTGCATCCATACCCTCTTTAATCATTTTCCAAATATTCTAAACTTACCTGCATCTTTTTATCAGACAAAAACATCTCAAATAAGGCTTCGTTTGTTTCATAATCAAACTCTTTAAATTTAACTAGCACATAGGGCACATCATAATAATCAGAACCGCGAGACTTCAATTCCAATTTAAAACTTTGATTTTTTTCTCTTATATATAAAATATTCTGCGCAACGATTCTGTCATAAGAACGAAACACTACAAGACCGCCATTTGTATATAATGTCCATCTAAATTTAAAAAGTTTCTCAATTTTGTCGTATTTTACAAGAATTTTCTTTTGCTCATCCTTTTTTAAAGATATTTGTTTAATTTCTCTGTACTCATTGGCAAAAAAAGTGCTAAAACCAAAAGTCAAAACTAAAAAAATCTGTAAAATACTTTTCAACATTTATTTTATTATCTGTGTACCTACACCATTGGACGTAAAAAGTTCTAAAAGCATGGAATGTTCTATCCTTCCGTCTATTATATGCGCTTTTTGTACACCGCCCTCAATGGCTTCAAGACATGCATCCACTTTTGGCACCATGCCGCCATGTATCGTTCCGTCTGCTTTTAGGGCCTCGATCTCATCTTTTGTCAAAGAGCTGAAAAGTTCCTTGTCATTATTCAAGACACCCGCCGTGTCCGTCAAAAAGATAATCTTGTTTGCGCCGATGGCCTTTGCCACATAGGATGCACATAAGTCCGCATTAATATTAAATCCCGGATGTCCCATCTCTTCACCCGCAGCTATCGGAGCGATGACGGGAATAAATTTTTCATGAATCAGATTTAATAAAACCTCGGCTTTTACATTTGTGATATTCCCTGTAAGTCCCCATTTTGCAAACTCTTTTGATTTTGCAGTGATAAAATGGGCATCTTTGCCGCTTATGCCTATAGCTTTGGCTCCATGAGAATTCAGCAGAGATACGATCTCTTTATTTATCTCACCGCTTAAGACCATCTCTACTATACGCATCACCTCTTTTGAAGTTACTCTTTGACCATCAATGAACTTGCTCTCAATTTTCAGGGCTTCAAGCATTTCGCTTATCTGTCTTCCTCCACCGTGGACGATTACAGGCTTGATCCCCACGAGATACATCAGTAAAATATCTTCGGCAAACTTTTCTTTTAACTGGGGCGTTTCCTGGGCAGAACCGCCATATTTTATAACAACTATCTCTTTGTTAAACTCTTTTATAAATGGCAAAGCATCAAGTAAGGTCTTTACTGTTTCAATCTTCTTTTGCACTATTTATTCCTCTGTATTTATCTATAATATTAAAAATTCTTTTATCAACATCTACATGCATATCTAATAACGAGAGCGGTATCCCAAAGGACTCCACTTTGACAAAATCTTTATACGTCACCAAAATAGAATCAGTTCCGTCCGCACTTAAAATCGCATCCAACTCTTCTTTTTCAAACGAATGATGGTCTTCAAAATAGTGTTTCTTCACTACATCCGGCAAATATGTATCTAAACGGGACGGTCTGGCTATGGCAGTTACTAATGACATTTTAGCACTTTTATTTTTAAGTTCAACTACTCTTTTAAAATCTTCTTCCTCTTTTAGCACGATCGCTCTTTTTGAACTCCAGAGTCTTTCCCTAAAAGGACCCGATGGCAGACAGCTGTTGTTTTTGCTTGTAATTTCTATCAAAAAGTCAAGTTTTTTGATAGCGTGTTTTGAATAGGCATCATCCAAAAATACAAGTTTGGCACCCATCTCCTTGGCTTTGAGTATCCCTTTTTTTCTGTCTTCACTGACGATGACTATGGCATGTGGAATTTTATGTGCATAGATCATAGCCTCATCACCGCTGGTATTGACATCGCAAAGTATCCCGCCTGCATCTTTTACCACATGCAGCCCTTTGCTTTGTCTCGCGTAACCGCGAAGAACAACAGCCACATGCTCGTATTGCAGAGCAAGAGCACTCACAAGCGGTGTTTTACCGCTTCCCCCGACATTCAGGTTCCCAACACCCACCACATCTATTCCAAGATCCTGCGGCGTCTTGCTTTTGAAGCGAAGATACATCAAAAAACAGTACAGCCAACTTAGCGGGAGAAGTAAAAAAGAGAGGAGTCTCTGAAAAATATTTGGGTTGTAGAAGTACTCTTCAACCCAAAATACCAGTTTTTTTTTCAAACTCGTGTTTTAGCTATTTTTTTGATTTTATCACAGACAAATTTAACATCTTTATCTTCCATGCTTGTATATATAGGAAGCGATAAAACTTGCTGATAGGTTCTTAAAGCCACGGGAAAATCATTGACGCGAAGAGAGTATTTTGATTTATAATATGTTAAAAGATGAAGCGGGATGTAGTGAAGCCCTGTTTGGATACCTGCGTCTTTTAACTCTACCGCAAAAGAATCACGGTTCTTGTCTATCTTAACTATGTATAAAGAAAAAGGGTGTTCCTCATTGCTCATATCAGGGATACTCACATGCTCTACTCCGGCAAGAGCTTCGCTGTACATTGCCGCTATTTCCCTTTGTCTTACAATATTTTTGTCCTGCTCTTTCACCTGCCCTCTTAAATAAGCAGCATTTAAAGCACTCATTGAATAGTCATTTCCTATATCTACAACATCATAAATATATTCCAAAGAGTCCTCATCCCGAACTATTGCATGGTTGGAAAGCAGTCTTGCACGCTCCATCATCTCATCATCATTTGTAACAAGCATACCGCCCGTGCAAATATTTTTCTTAAGATGGGAAGAGAAATTAAAACATGTGATATCCGCACCCGTAGAACCGATTTTTTGACCCTTATATGTTGCACCAAGGGCATCACATGCATCTTCGACAATCTTAACATCATATATTTTTGCAATAGAATACAGTCTTTGCAGATCTACACTCTGTCCCGCGACGTGGGTTACAATGACGGCTTTGAGTTTTTTGGACTTGTTATCTTCCAGATAAGATTCAAGCAGATCAATATTTATATTATATGTTTTTGCATCAATATCTATAAAAACGGGTTCGGCATCAAAATGACGCACAACTTCAGGTACGTTGGGATAGGCATTTACCGAACATACCACCTTATCACCTCTTTTTAGATCCAGAGCAAGCATGGCAAGATGAAGTGCTGAAGTACCGTGAGAAGTGGCCAAAGCGTACTCTGCACCGATGTAAGAAGCGAATTCCTCTTCCAACTCTGCAACCTGGTTTATATCTTCTCCATCTAAAACATCACTTACATTTGAGTGTTCTTCTCTTCCACTTATATATTTACAAAACGGTATCTTCATTTTACGATCCTTATAAAGTTATATCCCTAGGGTAATTAAAATCATGATTAATAGTTCTGGATGTCAGCTTTGCGATAACCGGCATTTTTCTTTTAAAATGGTTACGAAAAATCCTGTTTATTATCATTTCCAACATATGAGAATCAATCCCTTTTTTTACAATCTCTTCTTTACTTAGTCTTTCTTCAACATAAAGTTGCAAGGCCTTGTCTAGCTGGACATATGTATATCCCAAATCCTCTTCATCACTCTGACCATCCCACAAATCTGCTGAAGGTGCTTTGTTGATGATGCACTGAGATACACCCAGATACTCGGCCAAAGCATACACTTCACTCTTGTACAAATCACCGATAGGGTTGATTGCACTTGAGAGATCCCCGTACAGGGTGCCATACCCAAGCATCAGCTCACTTTTGTTGCTTGTACCTAAAACAAGGGCATTTTCCCTTGCCGAGATATCAAACAGCGTTGACATTCTCATACGTGATGAAAAATTCCCGCGTCGCAGATTATCCATATCGGGATTTAAATCTTCATACGCTTTAAGCATAGGTTCTATGGATGCCGTAATAACCCTCATGCCAAAATCCCTGCAAAGCTCATCTGCGTCATCAAGTGATGCCTGAGACGAGTAATGGGAGGGCATCTTCACGCATAACAGGTCATCCCTAAATACTTTATGAGCAAGTACGGCGACAACAGCAGAATCAAGCCCGCCACTCAAACCTATTACCACTTTCTTTATACCGGTTTTACGAACTTCATTATCTATAAAACGCTCTAGGTAGTCTGAAATCTGCTCATATTTATTCATTGAAATGTTCTAAACCTTTAAAAATTATTAACAAAAAATATTATATCTAATTTTTGTAACAAAATTAGCATATATTTTTGTGTGCCATAAAATTAAGTTCTTTGCATGAAAAACCTGCTTCCTTTCGGGCATCCGCATTAAGGTTTTTTGCTCTTAAAAATCCCTGAGGGTAATACTTTTGGATAATATCGAAATAACTCTCCGTACTTTTGTTCTCATTTGCACATGCCCAGTTAAACCAGATATCCCCTTTTTTTACATGTGCGATCTCTTCATCCAAAATAATTTTTAAAGCGTCTGTTATTTTGCCTATCATTTCAGATTTTGGAAGTCTTTGAAGTTTTGTCAAAATCATCGGTGTTGCGTCAAGTCCGTTTGCTTCGAGATATCTTGGAACAACCGCCATACGCTCTATCAATGTCTGTGTTCTTTGCGAGGCTTCAAAAAGAGCATTATGCACCTCGATATCCCCGTACTCTGCCCCAAGTTCCTTGAGCAGTTTTTCCAGCATCAAAAAATGTCTTATCTCATCGTCTGCTACTTCAAGCCAGTCATCGTAGTAACTTTTTGGCATGTGGAAAAATCTATACGCCGCATCTAGAGCCAGATCAATCGCGCTGTATTCTATATGTGCGATTGCATGGAGTAAAACAATCTGTCCCTCTTTTGTCGTAAGATTGCTTCTTCTTGGGACATCCTGCGGAGGGACAATCCGGCATGTGGATATGTAAGAGGGGTGTGCGAATTTTTTTGCCTCGAACTCTTTTTCAAATTCCACATGCCCCGACTTATAGAAATCATAAAAAGCATTAAACATCTCTATCTTGGCATGTGGATTTTTAGACTCTAATATTAACTCTAATTCTTTATAAAAATTCATAAGCGTATAATGATATAATCACGCTAAAAAAGGGATAAAATGACTGTAAAAGTTCAACCCATGGGTGATTATCAAACGAATTGCTACATTGCTAGCGTAGATGGAAAAGACTTTATAATCGACCCTGGCGTCGGTGCTACGGAGTGGGTACTCAAAAATGTCTCCAATCCTGTGGCGATTCTCAATACACACGGGCACTTTGATCATGTCTGGTCCAACAGCGAATTACAAAAAAAACTCAACATTCCGCTTTATACTCCCAAAGGCGATGTGATGCTTCTAAGCGGAAGCGGCTGGATGCCAAATCTGCCTCCATCAAAACCTGATTATGAAGTCGAAGATGACGAAGAGATCGATTTTGAGGGAGTAAAGGTAAAATTCCGTCATTTTCCAGGACACTGTCCGGGCTGTTCAACAATAGAAATCGGCGAGGCTATGTTTAGCGGTGATTTTATTTTTGAGCGCTCAATCGGACGCTGCGATTTTCCCTATTCCAGCCCCGAGGATATGAAAGAGAGCCTTAGAAGATTTAAAGAGATAGACTATGACAAAACAGTCTATCCAGGCCACGGCGGCACAACGACCATCAAACAAGAACAGCAATACGCAGACTATTGGATAAAAAATTTATAAGGATTCATCTATGCAAAAAGACCATTTTGAGGAAAAAGCAAAAAACTGGGATGGGGAAAGTATCAGAGTCAACAATACAAGAACCATCTCCGAAGCGATTTTAGAAAAATTTGAACTCAACAAAGAGATGGATGTTCTCGACTTTGGAGTAGGTACCGGGTTGCTTGGTTTTGAGATAGCACAGCATGTAAAAAAAGTTCACGGAATAGATACATCCAAGAGCATGCTGGAAAAACTAGAAGAGAAAAACACTCCGCAGCTTAGTATCAAATCCTACCATCAGGATATAATCGAAAATCCGCTTACTCAGGAATTTGACGCGCTCATAAGCTCTATGACCCTGCATCATATTGAAGATTTGGAAAAGTTTTTCACGACAATTCATAAAAATATAAAAGATAAAGGCTTTATAGCAATAGCCGATTTGGAAAAAGAAGACGGTACTTTTCACGGTGACAATACCGGAGTATTCCATTTTGGATTTGAAAAAGAGGAACTTTGCAAGATAGCTTCGGCATGTGGATTTAAGGACGTGGAGTTTGAGAGTATAAATATTATCAGCAAACCACACAGAGATTTCGGTGTATTTCTACTAAGCGCCGTTAAGAGATAAAACAGTTCCGAGTATCCAAAAAGATACTCAAGAAAATTATTTTCCTTCCTCTTCAAGAAGGTGCAGTCTTAAGACATGTCTGTCTGTTACGACTGTTTTAAACTCCCCTTCAAAGACTTTGATGTCCAAGACAAATGCTTCGACGTGAACATTTCTTTTTTTCCCCTCTTTATGGCGGACTCTGGCTATAAAATTGACCTCGTCGGTATATTTCACGGGAGATAAAAACTGACAGTCGCTTGCCACGAGAACAACATTTTTTTCATTGACCGCTGCCATAGCCGCATAATCTGCCGCGCTAAAGATAAAGCCGCCGTGAATTAAGCCCAGCTCATCGGCTATCATCTCCGTTGTCGTGGTAAGTCTCAATTCGATATAACCGGCCTCGAGCTTCACTATTTCACCGCACAGGTCACGGTTTATATCCTCGTGTGTTCTTAGGACTACCTGATTTTTAGTATCCTCTTTATAATCATGAAACTCTAAATCTTCATCTTCTATTTCATTGTTCATCGCTTGTCCTTTATAAGTTTCACATAGACTCTCTTTGGTGCGGGATAGCCCTCAACGGTTTTAGAGGGATCTTGCGGATCCAAAAAATCTTCAAGAGACTGCCCCTCTATCCATTGTGTCTTTCTCTGCTCATCCGTGCTTGTCGTAGAAGTTTCCAAAACTTCAAACTCCTTAAATCCTGCCCTTAAACACCAGTTTTTCAAAGCCTTTATCGTTGGAACAAAATAGATATTGGGTATTTTGGAATAAGAGGATTCGGGACACAGACACATCTCATCCTCACCCTCTATATAAAAAGTATCCAATATCACTTCTCCCCTGGTATCCAGCCCTTTATAGAGAGATTTCAACATCTGCACGGGATCGCTTCTATGATAGAGCACACCCAGACAAAAGATAAAATCGAATTTTTCTTCATAAAATTCCAAATGTTCAACGCCCAAAAGCTCATACACTATCTTGCTTTTGACAAAATGATTGATAAAGTCAAACTGCGTTTTATAGAGTGCCGATGGATCAAATCCTACCAGGGACTTCGGAGCATCTTCTTGCATCCTAAAAAGATAATAGCCATTGTTGCACCCTATATCGGCAACTCTCTTATCTTTTAAATTAAAATGTTTTCGCAGAAGATTATATTTTATATTGCTTTTCCACTCGGTATCAATAAAAGTGGAAAAAAGTTCAAAAGGACCTTTTCTCCAGGGCATCATAAGTTTGGCAGTGTCGTATATCTTTTTCTCGTCAGCTTCCCCGCTTATTTTTACAACATCCCCAAGTTCCACATGCCAGCTTCCTTCATCCAAATTCTCCAGCGCCTCGCGCAGGGGAGCAATGTTTTTCCACTTCATCCACTTTTTTCGTTCTTCTCTTATGTCATCTAAGTTCATTTTATTCTTTATCTATGTAAATTTAATTATAATTGTACCTAAAAATAACTCTTAGGAAATTTTATGCGTTTAGAGAAAAAAGCTACGGTGGTTTCAACCTCAGTTGCGGGTATATTGGTTTTAATGAAGATGACTGTCGGTATTTTTAGCGGTTCCATCGCTGTACTTGCTTCTGCGATTGATTCCTTCTTAGACCTTACGGTTTCATTATTCAACTATTTCGCTCTTCACAATGCGGAAAAAGACCCTGATGACAAGTTTCATTTCGGACGAACAAAGATAGAGCCGTTGGCAGCAGTAATCGAAGGAACGGTTATCTCACTCTCTGCAATTTTTATTTTGTATGAGGCCCTGGCAAAAATCACGCATCCAAGAGAGATGCAACACATGACAGAAAGTATCGTGGTGATGATAATTTCTTTTATTATCACCTCTTTTTTAGTGATTTTTTTAAATTATGTGGCTAAAAAAACAAAAAATATGGTTATAAAAGCAGATGCGCTTCACTATAAGACGGACCTTTTCTCAAACGGAGCGGTACTTTTTGCATTGGCAGTAATTTCTATGACGGGAGAGCAGTTAATAGATCCGCTTCTAGGTGTAGGGATAGCTTTTTATATGATTTATTCGGCTTTTCCTATCATAAAAGAGGGAGTTTTAATGCTTCTTGACGTTGCCTTGAGTGCTGAAGATATTAAAAAGATCGAAGATGCCATTAGATCAGAAAAGCTTACAACCGGATTTCATGACTTAAAGACCAGAGATTCCGGTTCGCATGCATTTATTACGGTGCATGTGGTCTTTAATGAAAATATCTCTCTTCTGGATGCACATGATGTAACCGATTCATTAGAGGTAAAATTCAAAAATGCGCTAAAAGACAAAAAAGTCCATTCTATCATCCATATGGATCCTTATGATGATTCTATCATGAACATGATGGAAGACAAATACTAAAACACGTATCTGAAAAAAAGAGTCAGCATATCTATTGTACCGATTGTCCCCTCTTGAACTTCACGATTTCCCCTGGAGTATTCGATCCCGGTGAGCGAATCGGGAACAGGCATCCATAAGAGATTCAACTGCAGGGAATCAGCTTTTTTATTCACCGCCTTTAGGTTTGCAGTGTTTAGATTATCCAAATTGTTTTTTGTCTCTACACGGGAAAACCCGAGAGTGGATCTTAGTTTCTGGCTCCACCAATGTCTGTATCCCACATGCCAGCCGTATGTGGGGTGCAGATTTATATCTCCCTCATCATTAATAGAACCCGCCGAGTAGGCGTTGTAAGCAACATACCTTCCAAGGCCCAAGCCATACTGAGCATCAAAACGGATATCGTCGAGTTTATACACCTTAAATTTTCCCGATATATTTATACCCCAGCCATAGGCTCCATCACTGTTGTCAAGAACAGTGTTATCGCTTAGTTTCACATTGTCGTATGCTATGTATCTGCCCAAAAATGCAAGGCTGGCTTCACCCCAGGAGGGATAATATCTGGCACGCAGTATAAGGTCCGGAGCGACATCGTCTTTTGGCATAAGCATCGTGCCGTTTTTGTCAAGCAAAGTAGATTCAGGATCTTCTACCGATATATCATAAGAGAACAGATCATCATCGATCGTATAGCGGACAAGTGCCTGACGCACCAGCGTATCGTTGATAGCATAGGTAATCGTATCGAGCGCCACAAGCGAGTTAAAAGCTGAGTTTGTCTGACCAAGTGTAAAGCCCGCAAACTCAAGATAAGCATGTCTGAGTCTGGGTTGATGCGAGTTTGTCACGGCATCCGTTCCGGCAGAGCCCAAAAAATCAATCTCAATCAAAGTTCTTAGCGGCCCGTATTGGGAAGGGGTCCTGGTTTTAAACCAAAGTCGGCTGTCTTTTGCATTCATCGAGAGCTGCCCCTCTTCACCTTTGGATTCCAATGGTATTTTAGCCGCAAAAAACGAACCTTCCGGCCACCCGTATACTGAGTTTAAATGGATTCTTCCTCCCACACTCAATATCGTTTGTGCATTTTTTAGCTCCAGCATATTTCGGTGGGTAAGCGGCATTTTTACATCTTGTGTTTGAGTCGAAATCTTATTTTCTTCAAAAGAATTTATTTTCTTAATAAGCAATTCGACATCGTTTTTTAATATTTGTAACTCGTCTGAATTTTCAGCAGCATATACATTTGCAAACAAAAGCAGAAGAAAAAATTTGATTTTGAGATCTACGACCATATCAGTAGCCCCTGACTTGTATATGGCAGGAGTTGCAGGTTCGTGTTATAGCATCTATCTTCGTCTGTAGGTTCTCCAGCTCATATCTGTCTGCTATTTTGTAGAGTTCCTGCGCATTTTGATACAATTGTTTTGAATACTTTTGAAAGGTTTTTGGATTATTTTTATCTTCTATTTTCTTTGATAACTCTTTTATCGTCTCAGCCAGAATCATGGCATATCTTCTTCGCATATCATCACGTTCAAGCTCACTCTTAAACCTGTCATAAACAACCAGGTCAAGTTCTCGCATTAACAAACGAAGTTTTTCACTTTCTTGTACGTGTGCATCAGAGTTACTTTGCACATAAACCGATGTACATCCGGTGAAACAGACAAATACAATACTGAAAAACAAGATTTTCATAAGATATCCCCCGTTTATATTGGATTGAAAAACAGACTATGCAGCAAAGGCTCACAGAGCCTTTGCTTATGGATTATACCTATTTTGCAAATTCTACGGATCTGCTTTCTCTGATTACATTTACTTTTATCTCGCCTGGATACTGAACTTTTTCCTCTATCTCTTTTGCTATTTCTCTAGCCATTAGAACAGACTCATCATCATTTATCAAAGTCGCGTTTACAATGACTCTGACCTCTCTTCCTGCATTGATGGCATAGGCCTGCTTGACTCCTGAATGCTGCGAAGCTATATCTTCTATAGCGGTAACTCTTTTTAGAAAACTTTCCAAAACTTCCCGTCTGGCACCGGGTCTTGCGGCCGAGAGCGCATCTGCGGCACAAACTGCCCCACACTCTATAGAGTTGATTTCCTCTTGTCCGTGGTGAGCATAAATCGCATTTATCACAACACTGTGCTCGTTATATCTGTTACAGATTTCAGCACCAAGGTCAACATGGTTTCCGTCTTGCTCGTGCGTAAGCGATTTGCCGATATCGTGTAAAAGCCCCGCTCTTTTTGCCAAAATCGGATCTCCCCCCATCTCAGCAGCCATAATCCCTGCCAGATAAGCCACCTCAAGCGTATGCGCCAAAGCATTTTGACCATAACTCGCACGATACCTTAGTCTTCCTATAAGCTTGACAAGTTCAGGATGCATCACGCCAATATCCATATCTGCAATCAGCTCTTCACCTTCACTTAATATGGAAGCTTCAAACTCATCCGAGACCTTCTCAAATATCTCTTCTATCCTTGCAGGCTGTATTCTCCCGTCTTCTATAAGAAGCTGTATAGTCTTTGTCGCAATCGCACGGCGATAAAGATTAAAACTGCTCACCAAAATTGCATTTGGCGTGTCGTCAATGATAATGTCGACACCCAAAAGAGTTTCAAGGGCTTTAATATTTCTACCCTCTTTACCGATAATCCGGCCCTTTAATTCGTCGTTATCAAGATGCACCAGGTTTGTAAGTCTCTCAGATGCAAACTCTCCTGCAAAACGGCTTGTTGCCTGAGCCAGGATATAGTTTGCTTTTTTCTTAGCTTCTTTTTTTGCCTCATTTTCATATCGTCGTACTATATGCGCTATTTCTGCACGGGATTTTTCTTCAACCTTGTCAAGTAAAACTTGTTGCGCTTCGTCTCTTGTCATTCCTGCACTGTGTTCTATAGTGTGAAGGGCTTCATCCAGCTTAGATTCATATTTTTGTTTTAACAGGTTTAAAGATTTTTCATTTCTGTCTAAATCAATTCTCTTGGCTTTTGACACAGAGCTTTCTTCCTGAAGTCTTTTTTCTTCATTTTGCCTGTATCTTTTAAAGCTCTGCTCTTTTCTGATAACATCGTCTTCTCTTTGATAAAGATCAGCTTTTGCACGCTCTTTTGCACTCTCATATTGCTTGGTCGCTTCTAACTCAATCTCTTGAGATTTCAGGTGAGATCTATGTAAAAGTAACTGTGCCTCACTTTCTATTGCACTTGCTTTTGCTTTTGCTTTATCTACGTAAATATCAAAATTAGCATTAGTAATTTTTTTAGAAATAAAAAATCCGATAAGCCCACTAATAGTAGCTATAGAGCCACCCACTAGTATCTCATTCAACATTTTATTTTCCTCTTTTGACCCTGCCTGTAGGCACTATTTTAGTCTTTGGCGTTAGTAGTAAATCACATGAAACATCATACGAGTCACAAATATATTTTTTCGTATAACAAAATTCTAATTGAATAAAAATAGTATAAGGCTTCTTTTTTAAATTTTCAAAGAAACGATCATACATCCCTTTTCCAAAACCAATTCTTTGTAAATTACCATCAACACCAACTGCCGGCACTATGGCTATATCAATTTTTTTAATATTTCTTATTGTGTTTCCCGCTTCAAAAATACCAAATCTTTTTTCTTTCAGCGGTAATCTAAATGGTACCATCTTAAAA
>JAHJEG010000051.1 GCA_018825665.1 bacterium
CCTGTATAATATTTTTTCTTATATTTCAACTGAGAGGGCTGTTCTTATTTATGCAATCAGATCAAATACTCCATCCCGATTTTTTGGCAGTAGGCATTGAGCATATCCCTCTCAAAATCATTATTGGTGCTATACTGATAACCAAAAGTCTCTTTCCACATGCCGTGGTCTTCCATGCACAGATAAAAGAAAACTTTATTGTGCCAGGGTTTAAAGCTCTCATAGGCGTGTTTGAACATCTCCACTTTTGTGGCATGAGGATAGGAGTTCTTTGCATTTGCGTCTTCAAAAGGCATCTGGGTGATTTTACTCTTAAACTCTCTTGCTCTGAGCTGTTTTATAACCGGTTTTATAAATGTAAGGGTTCCAAAACTCACAAGTGCGACTTCCTCTGCTTTAAACTCTTCCAAGAGCTTTGCATACACCTGCGCGTAGTCAAAAAGATAGTTTTCGTATTCAACGATGGGATGAAAGTGGAAGCCCACTTTGACCCCTTTGTCGGCTACCCTTCTGGCTACATGGATACGTTTGTCAAGGGATGCGGCCAGATGCTCTTCATTTTTTATGATAACAGGCGTGTTAAGCGACCAGGTGCAGAGGATATTTTTTGGGACATCATTTTCCATAAAGTACTTAATATTGTCAGACTTTGTTTTAAATTCCAGGAGAACATTCGGGTTGGTTCTGGCAAATTCAAACAAGGCATCCAAAATCCCCTCTTTGTTTCCCCACATAAGCGAATCCGATGCCTGCCCCGTGCCTATATGGTATGTTTTATTTTTATCAAGATTCAGATTTCGGAGCTTCTCTGCAAAGCCGCTGTCAAAAGTGATCGTATTTTGATTGTAAAAACTTTGGATGGAGCAGTAAGAACAGTCAAATCCGCAGCTCTCTACGGCGTCTAGAGTAAGAAGATTGCAGCATCTGGTCTTCTCGCTGGCAACCGGACACAGCCCTAAACCGAAGCCCTCCTTTTTCTCTGTCTTAAAAGTATATTTTTGCTCATTGGGGATGTTCTTGGGTTCAAAGTTCTCATAAGAGTTCGGTTTGCTGCGCAGAGCATCATACGCTTTTTTCAGTCTGGCAAACACCACCTTTTTTTGCTCATGTTCGGGAAATATCTCTATAATGCTTTTCTCATTCCACATGCCGAGGTCTCTGGCTATATCGATAATCTGTTTTATCTCCTGATGGGAAAACTTAAGCTGGTATGCCTTTTGTCTTATAAATTCCTGCTGGGCATGTGGAAGTTTGGTAAACAAGGTATTTGTAATCGAATTCTCAAATTTATCTGTATATGTATTCATAAAAGAATTTTAGCAAAATAAATATGACAAATTGAAATATAAATAAAATAGAGAAACTATTTTTTATAAGATTATAAAAATGAGACGAGAGAGCAGAATATGAATTTAGGAAAGTGCCCCTATTGCGATGACGGAAGCATTGAAGTTCGCGACAAAGAAGTACGAGGAAAAAAGGTGAAGCTGTACGCCTGTACAAATGCATCATGGAAAACAGACGATGGAGAGATGTTCGAACTGACAGAGGATTCCACATGCCATTTTAGGATTTGGCAAAACTCTTTGGCAAAATACGGAAAATGGCTTACATATAAAGAGGTAAGGACTTTACTCGAAGATGAGACCATCGAAGTTCAATTGCTTAGCAAAAAATACGGAAAAAAGATTTATTACAATAAATACATCACTCTAAGTGATGAATACGGAGTGAGTGTGCTTTGGGATTAGGTGTTTTTGTGAAACACAAGCGTTCCATGTGAATAAAATCTGCCTGAATCATTCTAAGATTGTATAAAATAACCTCACTTAATAAATTTTTTACATTTATTTGAGTACAATACGCGTCCGCTTTGCTGTGAAAACATTAAGTTGAGTGTTTTTATCTCTATATTTTATATAAAGATAAAAGTATTGGCAAGGTTCAACTGCCTAAAATGCAGCAAAGATGATAATAATAGGAGCTTTCTATGAAAGTACGTGCTTCCGTAAAGAAGATGTGTGATGATTGTAAAGTTGTCAAAAGAAAAGGCATTGTAAGAGTAATCTGCAAAGTTAAAAAACATAAACAGAGACAAGGATAATCATGGCTCGTATTTCTGGTGTTGATTTACCTAAAAAGAAAAGAATAGAGTATGGTCTAACATACATCTATGGTATCGGTCTTCATGCTTCTCGTCAAATTCTTGACGCAATCGGCTTGGACTATAACAAAAGAGTTTTCGAATTAAACGAAGAAGATGTAGCAGCAATTACGAATGAAATCCGTGCAAACCATATGGTTGAGGGTGATTTACGTAAAAAAGTAGCTATGGATATTAAGGCACTTATGGATTTAGGTTCATATAGAGGTCTACGTCACCGTCGTGGTCTTCCATGTCGTGGTCAAAAAACTAAGACAAATGCGCGTACTCGTAA
>JAHJEG010000052.1 GCA_018825665.1 bacterium
ATGAACGATTTCATTCAGCACTTGGATATGACAAACCAATGAATGTTTATCTTAGAGGAGTAGAAAAAAGTGCTTAGGCAGTCACATAGAGGTTGGAATATAAATTCTCAGAAAATTGTCTTGACTTTTGGTGGCAGTATATATTACGTGTTCTTTGCATCTTAATATTAGTTTCATTTCCAATATTTTGTTTACTTAAAATATAAATAACACTTTCTACAACAACATTACTAAAAACACCTAAACCTAAATCATATATCTCTTTTATATTTGTATTATCAATAATTATTTGTCTTAAATTAGAATATGACTCTGCACTTAAAAATGTATTTGGAACAATCATTCCTATTAATCCATTATGACTAACAAGATGAATAGATTTTTCCATAAAAAATTTATATAAATCATAATTTCCTTGAGTAGATATATAATGTTGCTGAAAATATGATTTATCTATTGATACATTTCTATATGTATACGGCGGATTCCCAATCACAACATCAAACCCGCCCTGCGCAAAAACCTCCGGAAATTCCACATGCCATTCAAAGGCGTTTGGCACTACCGTTTTATCGTCTATGAGAGAGTTTCCTACTTTTATCTTATTTGCCAGTTTTGTGAGCGGTCTGCCTCTTTTTGCGGTTCTCAGCCATAAGCTTAGTCTTGCGATTTCCACCGCTCCCTCGTTTATGTCTACGCCGTAAAGGTTATGTTCAAGCACCTCTTTTTCCACCTCATACGAGGCAAACAAATCGCCCATTAACGCCAAATCGTTTTGGAGTCTTTTGTGCTCTTTGAGCAGGTACTCCAAAGCCTGATTTAAAAACGCTCCGCTTCCACATGCCGGGTCTAAAATCTTCAAATCAAAAAGCCACTCTTTGTACTTGAGGAGATTCTCTTTTGTCTCCTGCTCTTTTTTGGTCGGCTTTTTCGGGTTTGTTATCGCTTCCACCTCTGCGATGTTTAGCTGGGCTCTTTTTTCTTCGCACAACTTCCCAAGCGTGTTTTGCACGATGTACTCGGTGATGTAGGCAGGAGTGTAAAATACGCCGTCTTTTTTTCGCTTGGACTGCTTTTTGTCAAAGTCGTTGTTTAAAAGCTCTGCACTTATCTCTTCTAGTTCGCTGATGGAGTTCTCGAAAATATGCCCTAAAATGTTTACGGAGATGTCGCTTCCAAAATTGTAAGCGGAGAGGATTTTTGCTCTTGCATCTAAAACTTCATCTTCGATAATTAGTTTGTTCAAGAGCGTATCTTCTGCAAAAAGTCCGCCGTTGTACATAGTAATATCTAAGTCCTCATCCCCCGAATTTATGGCTTCAAAATAGACTTTGTAGGAGTCATAAAGAGTGAAATTTTTTACAAGCTTTTTTACCTCTTTTTGTCTCTGTATTATCGTGCCGATGGTATTTTTCGGCAAAAGGTCTGTGTCTTCTCCGAAGAGTATAAAAACAATGCGGTCGATGAGTTTTTGAGTTGCATTTAGGAGTTCTAACTTATCTACATGTGGATTGTTTTTTAAGATGTTTTCAAAAAGTTTGGTTCTAAAAGCGGTGTAATCTTTGTAGAGCTGGTTTGAGATATCCTGCTCAAAAGTGAGTGACTTTTCCCTTATGGCATGTGGAAGTTCTTTGCTGATGTTCTCATAACAGAGAATCGTGTGAAGTTTTTTAAAGCCCTCATAATCAAGGTCAAAAAGGAAAAACTGCTCATACGCTGTAGCTTTGTCAAAGTAAAATCTTAACTCATTGAAGTTGGAGACGATGACATATTTTGCATCGTTGTTGTGTTGCAGGTAGCCAAAAGCTTGTCGTACTGCACTCTCTTGGCGGTTGTACTTTTTTTCCAAATCTTTTGTTTTTAAATCTTTTAGCTCGATGACTGCGACCACTTTGTCATCCACCAAAAGCGCACCGTCTGCTTTTTGGGCGTTTGTCTCGTTCTTTTTTTCACGTTCGAGCGTGTAATGTTCATCAGTGGAGCGGGTTTTTGAAATATAGCCGAGACAGTTTTCAAAGATATCTTCCAAAAAACCGTCTTGATAATCGGTCTCTATCCACGAAGCAATTTTCTCTTTTTTTGCCAAAAAGTTTTTGTATTTCTGCCATCTGGCTTCAATGAGATTTTCATCTTGTTTTTCTATAAAATCATTGAGCACTTTTTGTCCAAAGAGTTGTTGCATATAATTTTCTCTCTTAAATATTATAAAGTAAAACATTCTAACAAAACCAACATATCAATCATGTTAAATATTTATATGCTTATAATCATATTTGAAGTAAAATGCTTTCACTAATCATAATAAGGTATTTCATGGATTTTTTATTTAACACAAATGTTCAATTTTTTATAGCTGCTTATCTAATCGGAGGAATCCCCTTTGGATTGCTCTTGGCTAAACAGTTTGCGGGTGTAGACATAAAGTCAAGCGGTTCAAAGAGTATAGGTGCTACAAACGTGCTCAGAGTCGTAAAAGAGACAAATCCGGCTTTGGCGAAAAAACTGGGTGCTGCCACTTTGGCACTGGATGCTCTTAAAGGGCTTGTTGTTTTAATCATCGCTTACTTTGCAGGTGTAAGTGATGCCACGCTTTGGGGCATTGCCGTTCTTGCAGTTGTGGGACACTGCTTTAGTCCATATCTGGGCTTTGAGGGTGGAAAAGGTGTAGCTACGGGTATGGGTGTCATGATGTTTATGCTTCCGGTTGAGACGGTTATAGCTCTTGGCGTTTGGGCTTTTGGAGCAAAAGTTATACGCATATCTTCCGTATCTTCTTTAACGGCTCTTAGCGCTTTAATGATTGCAAGTTTTATTCTGCACCCTGATATGCCGCATGCGCCTGTTCTTTTTATCGGGTTTATCCTTTTTTATAAACACATCCCAAATATAATCCGTGTGTTTAAAGGGCAGGAGAAAAGAGTAGTTTGATGACTATACACATAGAAAACCTAAAATTCAAATGCATTATCGGCATTTTGGACTTTGAAAGAGTTACGCTGCAGGATGTTATCCTGCATCTGACTCTTGAGTATGAATACACGAACGAATTCATCAACTATGCGGATGTGGTTTCCCTTATGAAATCAGAGATGATAAATAATAAATTTTTATTAATCGAAGATGCTTTGACGTCAATTTCGCTTAACTTAAAAAAAAGTTTTCCACTCCTTAACAATCTAAATTTAAAAATAACAAAACCATCGATATTACCCGACTGCACGGTAAGTGTAAGCGTCTCCAAAGATTTCTAATCTTAATCTAAAGTTAATTTTTTTTTAAAAAAAATTGAAAAAAACTTTAAAGTAACCTAAAATTATGCTATGATTCCGCCAAAATATTCACTTATAGGAAAAAATTAATGCGCATTCTTATTATAGAAGATGAAGTTACATTAAACAAAATGCTTGCTGAAGGACTAAAAGAATTTGGTTATCAAAGCGATGTTGTAGAAACGCTTAAAGATGGAGAGTACTACTTAGATATCCGTAATTACGATTTGGTTCTTATGGACTGGATGCTTCCGGATGGAAATTCAGTTGATATTATCGGTGATATTAAGACTAAAACTCCAAAAACTGTTGTAGTTGTACTCTCTGCAAGAGACGACAATGAGAGTGAGATTGAAGCATTAAGAAGCGGTGCCGATGATTATATCCGCAAGCCGTTTGACTTTGATGTTCTGATTGCCCGTATCGAAGCTCGTCTTCGTTTTGGCGGAAGCAATATAATAGAAATCGAAGATTTAATCATCAACCCTGAAGAAGAAAAAATCACTTACAAAGAGCAAGAGATAGAACTTAAAGGTAAACCTTTTGAAGTTCTTACACACTTAGCACGTCACCGTGACCAAATCGTATCAAAAGAGCAGCTATTAGATGCCATCTGGGAAGAACCGGAACTTGTAACTCCAAACGTTATCGAGGTTGCTATCAACCAGATTAGACAAAAAATGGACAAACCATTAGGTATTACTACTATCGAGACTGTTCGTCGTCGCGGATACCGTTTTTGTTTTCCTAAAGAAATAAACTAAATCATTTACCCAAACAGACAGCGCTTAACCCTTTGCATAAGCGTTGTCTCATCTGATCTGCACCCTCATCGGACTTAGACAAAACTTTTTAACTTTATTGACTCTATCATATTCAAAGTATTACTTTTCATCCTCTTTTCATTATTTTAATTTTTATAAGTTATAATTGCGGATATTGTATCGAGGTGAATTTATGTTCTCAAAAAGAAGTATCAGAAGAAACTTTCTCATCCAACTTATATTCGCTTCGGCTTCTCTTATTTTTATATTTTCATCTTTTTTATACCTCTACATAGAAAGATCCATTTATGATGAAAAAAAGCAGGAACTTCTTTTATACGCTAAAAATATAGCAAATAACAAATCTATTTCCAATATGGACACATCTTCACCCGAAGCTTTTTCAAGTCTTAATGTAGAGGTTATCTATCTTAAAAAAGCCTATACGGAAGTCGACTTGTATGAAGACACAAGAGATGAGCACACCTATCTTACCCTCATCTATCCCTTTGATTTAGACAACATAAGTTATTTGAAGGTCTCAAAAGAGATCACACTGACGAAAATACTCTTGGATAAAATCTTAAACTATATCTTTATCATCAATGTAGCCGGATTCATACTTGTAATCCTCTATGCGATTGCTCTTTCAAAAATGCTTGTTACACCCGTAAAAACACTCAGCACCAGACTCTCAAACATGAATGAGCATTTAATGCGGCCGATAAAAGTCAGGGAATTGCCCGAAGAGTTTGAGCCGCTTGGAACAACAATCAACCATTTGATTGCCAGAATCCAAAACTTTGTAAAATACCAAAAAGAACTTTTTATCGGTACGGCACATGAACTCAAAACGCCTCTTGCGGTCATAAAACTGAAAAATCAGGTAACGCTTATAAAGAAGAGAACTCCCGAAGAATACATAGAGGCGCTCAAGGTAACGAATAAGACAATCGATGAGATGAATGTTATTGTCTCAAACATTCTCAATATCGGACGCCAGGAAGGGGCTCAGCTTGATAAACCCGTCACTGTGGATGTTATTTCCGTGCTTCGCCAAAAAGCGGATGATTTTAAACTCTTGGCCGAAAATGAAGGTAAAAAACTTCACTTCAGTTTTGAACCAAACGCCTTTATGGCCACCCTGCAGGTAAGTTTATTAAACCAGATAGTACAGAACTTTTTGCAGAATGCTTTAAAGTTTACAGAAAAGAGTAAGAGCGTGACTCTAAGAAGCGCACAAGATGATATAGGTCTGCTCATCGAGGTGATTGATGAGGGCTGCGGTATTGATGAGAGTGTAGATCTCTTTGCTCCCTTTAAGAGACAGGGAAATAAATCGGGTGTGGGTCTTGGTCTGTTTTTGGCCAAAAGTGCAGCAGACGCCCTCGGAGCCAAAATAAAAATAGAAAATAGAAAAGACGGCATAGACGGAACTGTCGCCTCAATACAAATAAACTCAAAACTCTCCTGTGTCCTGCCAAGAAGTAATTGACAATAAACATACAATTTAAAATACAATAAAGCTTTATTTTGATATAAATCGAACACTTGTAAAACATATATAAAAAATAAACACTAAAGATAAGGTTTTGTAATGGCTTTGATAATAAATGATGAGTGTATAGCGTGTGATGCATGTCGCGAAGAGTGCCCAACTGAAGCAATCGAAGAGGGAGATCCGATCTATTTTATTGATCCGGACCGCTGTACGGAATGTGTGAATGTTTATGATGAACCGGCATGTATCTCTGTTTGTCCCGTAGACTGTATAGTCCCTGATAAAGACAACGTGGAATCCATTGCGGAACTGCAATTCAAATATGCAAAACTCTTAGAAGAAGAATAAGTTTTTGGCAAAGCGGACAGCAGTTATAGACATCGGGTCTAACTCAGTTAGGATGGTGGTTTATGAAAAGACGTCCCGCTTTGCATTCCACTTGCTCCATGAAGCAAAAAGCAAGGTAAGAATTTCCGAAAATGCCTATCAGAACAATGGCAACCTGCAAGAAGTTCCTATGCAAAGAACATTTGATGCTCTTGTGGAATTTTTAAGTATCGCCTCCTCTTTTAAAACAAGAAAAACACTTTGCGTCGCCACATCCGCCCTTAGAGATGCCCCGAATAAAAATGAGTTTATACAAAAAGTCAGACAAGAATTAAAACTTAACATAAAAATAATTGATGGCCAAAAAGAGGCTTACTACGGTGCAGTGGCATGTGCAAATCTTTTACCAAAACAGGAAAATGCCCTAAGCATTGATATTGGAGGAGGCTCTACGGAGTTTTCCATTATTAACGACAAAGACGTTTCCAATACCATCTCAATAAATCTGGGTACAGTCAGGCTTAAAGAGCTGTTTTTTGACAAAGGTTTAATCCGTGAGGCTACGCAGTATGTTGATGATAAACTTGAGGCGTTGAGCGCGCTTAAAAGCAATACGCTTGTCGGAATAGGCGGAACATTCAGAGCCATATCCAGTGCCATCATGTGTAACCAGAACTATCCTTTGAACAAACTTCATGCATTTGAATGCAGTGTCGGCGAGTTTGAGAAATTTATCTCCGATGTTCTTGATGCAGATGAGAACAAGCTTGTAAAATTAGGTATCAAAGCGGACAGGTTTGATGTAATCAAGCCAGGCGCGCTCATCCTTGCGAGACTGCTCAAAAAGATAAAAATTAAAAATCTCATCACAAGCGGCGTAGGCGTAAGAGAAGGGGTTTATTTAAGCGACCTGCTAAGAACATCCAAGGACAAGTTTCCGGCAAACTATAACTCATCTGTACGCTATCTATTGGACTCCAACATTGATGAGGGCGGCTATTCAAACCAGCTGAGTCAGCTTAGCAAAAAAATATTTGATCTCACCCATCAACATCTCAAGATTGACCCTTTGTACAGATATGAGCTCGGTACCGCTGCAAAGCTTTATCCCATAGGAAACAATATCCATTTCTACTCAAAGAACAGACATAGTTATTATCTCATTCAAAGTGCTTTAGAATACGGTTTCACGCATAAACAGATAGTCTTAATAGCAACCCTGACAAGATATGCAAAAAGAAAACTTCCTACAAACAGTTATGTGGAAAAATACAAGATCCTTCTTCCTGACACGCACACGCTCAATACACTTAGCTATATACTTTCTCTGAGTATTTCACTGCTTAGCCACAGACCCAGAAATATTGACTTTGATATTAGTTTTGCTGAGGGGGTTTTAAAAGTGGAATCACGGGACACTCTTTACCTCGCTAAAGAAGCTGTTAAAAAACTCGATGGAGTCAAAGAGTTTAAGGTTCTATTTTAAACCTTAGAATCTCTGTCCCATTGTAAATTCAAAGTGGGCTATTCTATCACCCTCTTCCTGAGCCAAAGGATTTGCAAACATCAGCTGTATCGGTCCAACAGGTGAGAACCATTCTAGCCCCATACCGTATCCTCCGCGAGAATATTCATTTAAAGAGCTCTCACCGATAAAGCCCCAGTCCACATAAGCGACCAAACGCATTTTTGCTTTTGGAACAAGAGGGAAACTCAGTTCAAGGTTATTTGAAAAAGTCTGAGTACCTCCGATTCTTCTCGTGCTTCCGTCTGATTCTATTATTGTAGGAGAGATAGAATACGATTCATACCCTCTCACACTTCCAAGTCCACCCATATAAAATCTCTCAGCAATAGGCAGATATCCCGTATCTGCAGCAGCATAGAATCTCGCTTTGTATCTTGCAATGGCATCAAAACCGAGGTAATCCTCAAGACCGTTATATTTTCCAAAGACAGTTCTGCTTTTGAAAAAGTCGGCATCCGCTCCAAGTCCGGATTTCTCAAAACTTTGGCTTAGAGTCACACCCTCGCGAGGAAGATAATAATCGTCCGTATTGTCAAAACTTGCACTTATCGTCATAGAACTTTTTGAGTAATCTTCAAAATAGTAATTCGATGTAGTGGTTGTATCCTCTGCGGTGGTGTCCACATCATAGCTGTTGCTTGAATATCCGTACCCCACATAACCGCTGATATGTCTGGAAAATCTATGCCCGCTTCCTATGCTGATACCGTCGGTATAGACCGTATAGTAATTATAATCATATGAGGATGTATAGATGGAAAAATTACCGCTGAAGTCACTGTCATTGAGCCTTGGATTGGATATGTTAAAAGAATAGTTTTCTGTCATTTCCGATCTTTCGGCTTTGATCCCCACATTGATGCCTGAACCCCAGACATTTCTGTCATCTACAGCCATACTGACCAAAAGACCGCCGTATGTT
Source organism: bacterium (assembly GCA_018825665.1). Lineage (GTDB taxonomy): Bacteria > Campylobacterota > Campylobacteria > Campylobacterales > Sulfurimonadaceae > Sulfurimonas. The sequence goes on from JAHJEG010000052.1 coordinate 8,312, forward strand.
CCGTAACCGCCGCCTATTTGTATATTTCCGGTAGGTGCCTCTTTTACTTTTACGATCAAATCCATAGTCTGGTTATCTATTCTTTTTTCTTCTATGGTATTTCCGTCAAAAAAGCCGAGTCGTCCGAGAGAATTACGAGAATCTTTTAAATCGGTCAAAGAGTACATGTCTCCAGGCCCCAGATAGAGCTCTCTTCTTATAATCCTGTCCAGGGTTCTTGAGTTGCCCGAAATCACTACGTTTCTGATTTTAACCTTATCGCCGGGCGTTATTTTAAAGACGACTTCAACGGTATTGTCTTCTTTATTTTTTTTAAGGTCGGGAATCACCTGAACAAAGGCATAGCTCAAATCCGCAATGATCGTCTTGATATTTTGGGCATCATCACGAAACTTCTTGATATTAAAAGCTTCCCCCTCAACAAGAGTGACCACTTCTTGAAGTTTCTCGTCTTCTATCACTTTTTCCGTCTGCATTATACTGATTTTACTGATGGTATACACGGCACCCTCTTCTATCTGATAACTCATAGAAGCACGGTAATGATCGAAGTTGACCCGCACAAAAGGCTCGTCCACCTTCGCATCGAGATATCCGTACTGCATATACAGGTCACGAATTCTCAGATTGTCATACTGCAGATCCGCCAGACTCATCTTACCGTCATTTCTGCCCCAGAACCAGCCCATAAACTGATGTTCTTTATTGGCTATCACCTCATCAAACATGCCGCTCTCAAGCTCGATAACTCCGCTGTAGTCAAGAGTATCTATAATGATCTTCTCACCTTCGCTGACAATAAAGGTCACTTTAATACTGCCGTTGTCAAGATACTCTTTTTCAATCTCGACAACACTGTCTATTTTTCCGTCCTGACTGATAGCGTCTATGATTCTTTTTTTTGCGGCCTCAAGTTTTTTTTCATCATACAGGGTGCCCTTTTTAATCTGAACTACGCTGTCGCTGATATCTTTGTCGTTTTCTTTCCAACCCTTAAGTTCAACCTTTGAAATAACAGGTTTTTCTTTGAACTTGAATATCAGGGCATCTTCTTCTATTTCAACCCATATATCATCGAAATAGCCCTGATCAAAATATTTTTTAATAGCCTTGTCAATCATTTTGTCATCTACATCATCACCAACTTCAAAGTCAAGCATTCTTAATGCGACAGATTCGGATATATGAACCATACCCTCAAATTTTATAGAATTAATTGTGGCGGCCTGTGCGTTTAGAGTCAGTAGGGTTAGCAAGATGGCTAAAAATATTTTCATTTATTGTCCATAGTCGTAAAATAAGAAAAGATTCTACCTATTATGTGGTTAATATTACGTAAATTAAGTATAATTTTGTAAATTTAAAATAAGAATACGATATGAATATAGCAATTATAGGACTGGGATTGATGGGCGGATCGCTCGCACTGAGTCTAAAAAAATTAAATTTTATAGATTCAGTTGTGGGAAGCGATCATAATAAGCAACACCAAAAAGATGCTCTTGAACTAGGGCTGGTGGACAAGATAGTCGAGTTTGAAGATGTAAAGAAATGTGATGTTATCTTTTTGGCGATTCCCGTAAACGGAGTAATTTCCACACTTAAGAACTTAACCGATGTTTCAGATGATACAACCATTATAGATTTGGGAAGCACAAAAGAGATTATAGTCTCTTCGGTCCCAACAGAGATACGAAAGAACTTTGTAGCGGCACATCCCATGACCGGAACGGAAAACTTTGGTCCCCATGCGGCACTTGAAGGTCTATACGATGACAAGGTGGTGGTTTTATGTGATTTGGAAGAGAGCGGCGAACACCAAAGTGCGACCGCCAAAAAGATTTTCAAATCTCTTGGTATGAAAAAATACTTTATGAAGTCTTTTGAACATGACCGTCATGCGGCATTTATTTCCCACATGCCCCATGCCATATCCTATTCGCTTGCAAATACCGTAATGAATCAGGAAAATAAAAAAAATATTCTAGCCCTTGCTGCGGGGGGATTTCGCTCTATGAGCCGACTGGCAAAAAGTTCGCCCAATATGTGGGAGGATATTTTTAGACAGAACAAAACGAATATTCTCGAGGCGATTGAACTTTTTGAAAAAGAACTCACCTCGCTCAAGCAAAACATTATTGATGACGAATGGGAAAAAGTACACAAGAATATGGCCGATGGAAGCAGACTGCACGATATTCTCGACTAAGCTATACCATACTTCCTAAGGCACTCTTTTAAAATTTTCTTATCTATCTCAATCTTCTCTTTTGAGTAGATATTTTTCTCCAGTATCTCTATTATATTCTGTACGGCTTCATCATTTTTATAAGGAAGAAGCTTCAGCAGAAGTATCTTCGGGTCTTTGATCGAAACGGATTTTTCTTTTGAGACCATCTTCCACGGTTTTATAAGCATGATTGCTATTCCACATGCCAGACCTGCCAAAAATGCGAGTATCAGCCAAAGGGGTGCAAACCCGGTTTTTTCACTCTCTTCCCGGGCGGGCACTTGCATGCTTGTCTCTTCCTGACGTTTTATCGTCAACTCCTCTTTTGCTTTTGCATTGAGCACGTTTATTGGTATCTCTTTTGTAGCAATTTTTTTGAGCATCTTAGTTTTTAGATCAAAATAGTGCAGGCTAAAAGAGGGGATTGTAAAATTCCCATCCGCGACAAATGCTATCTTTTGCGTCAATTTCGAATTTTGTACAGTGATTTTTTCATCAAAAATGCTCACGCCGTCAATATAAGGTTTAAAGGACTTGATATCCTCCAAATTTCCGGCTCCTTTGACCTCTATAGTAATATTCACGGCTTCGTTTGCGTTAACCTGTGTTTTGTCGGCAACGACACTTATACTCAAATCACCTACCAAATCAGTACCGTTTGGAACAGGTTTTACATTTATATTCAACTCATTTGAAAAGTATGTACGCCATTTGATTTGAGGAACCCATGCGCCCCAGCTGTCCTTTGAATGGCTTCTTGAGGCGATTTTCATCTGCGCGGGTTTCACACTCAGTTTTCCGTCTCTTTGGGCAGACATTATATATGTGAGTTTTGTTATTGTGTATTCACCCTCATTATAGCTTTGAGGCTTGGACTCCTCTTTTATCCAAAATCCTTTTAACTCAGGCGGAACAAATTTTGAGTCAATCGCGTCAACACCCCTTTTTTGTTTAAACAAAAGGGTAAGCTCAAAAGGCTCGCCCACATAAACATCTTTTTTGTCGCTTTGCAGCGTCAAAACGAAGTTCTTGTCTTTGGAGGGGTCCATCGGTTTGACTTGTATCTCTATGCTGCTGCTTTTTTCTTTCACACCGTTTATACTGACTTCTATAGGCTCAATCGTACAACTTTTTGCAGGTGAGAACTGATACGTCAATATATAGCTTTTTTGATAATCCCCATTGACGATCTGTATGCTTGTCTGCGATCCGCTAGAGACCACGTCTACGCCGCATAGGCTGTAGATATTGGGCTTTTGCACATTCTCGCCGCTGATGTTCAAAGCCAGGGTAACCATATCACCCAGTGTAACGGTTTTTGAATCTACACTCGCCGTAACACCCGCATAGGCGGCATGTGGAAGTAAAAAAAGAAAGAGTATTATCTTACCAAGGTTTTTCATTTTCGTTTTCCTCTTTATGGTTTTCTTCACCGAGCATATACAGATATGTCCGTTTTTGCCTGTTGAGCTCCTGCAGCCATTTTTTCTCCTCTGCATCGCTCATTTGAAAATGTGAAGCATTTTGGGCTTCCGGTGAGGAATCGCTGTTGTTGCTGTCCGACTGCTCAAGTTTTTTCGGCTCATCCTCTTTTTGCTTCTCATTTTTTGTTTCATTATTCTCTGATGAGGCGTCTTTCTCCTCCTCTTGTTTCTTTTCCCGGTCACTTTTCATACCATCGGAGCCCTGCTCTTTTTTATCTGTATTTTTTTCATCCTTTGAGTTCTGCTCATCCTCTGAATTATTTTGTGAATCTTTTTTTTCACCAGACTCTTTTTTATCGTTTTGCTTCTCATCCTCTTTTGAGTCTTGGCTTTTCTCATCTTTTTCACCCTCAGAATCCTGTTTTTTCTCTTCCAGAAGCTTTTTTAAAGTCTCAAGATTCTCTCTTGTCTGCGTATCCTCTTCAAGCTTCAAAGAAGCCTCGTAAGATTCAATCGCTTTTTGCAAGAGTTCGGGAGTGTTTTGTTTTGCATAGGCATTTCCCAGATTTGCAAGATTTTGCGCGGATGCGTGTTTGTCGGTAAACCTGGCCTTCTCATACGATTTTACAGCTTCTGCATAGTCCTTTTGTTTATAAAAGGAGTTCCCTGCATTGTAATAGCTCTGCGGATTCTCACTCTTGTCTGCATGGGCTTTGTATAGCTTCGCGGAAGTTTCGTAGTCTTGATTTGTATAGGCTTCTTTTGCCTCTTTTAAATCCATAAAATCAAGCACTCCCGCTTTGGCATGTGGAACTGTGAATAAAAGCGCAAAAAGAATAAAAGCAGAGGGAAGAGTGACGCTCTCTCTCTTGCTCATCGAACTTGTCGCTATAAGCAGTATAAACAGAGCCAGACCAAGCGGATAGTAAAAAAGAGGTATATATCTTTGTACTTTTTCGCTTTTAAGCTCTTTTTGCTCCCCTACACTTTCTATCTCTTTGAGCATGGTCTTTATATCATCATCGGATTTTGTACTCTCTATATAGACACCCCCGCTTGAGGTCGCAAGACTTGAGATACTCTCATTGAGTTTTGAGATGATTATATCTCCCTTTTGTTTTATAAATGCACCATTTTTAAGTTTGATGGGAGCACCCGTCGCTGTTCCTATCCCCAAAACAAACACCACGATATCATGCTCTTTTGCAAAGGCTGTCTCTTTTGCAAAGGAGTTCTCATCTCCCCCGTCACTGAGGATAAGAAGATATTTTTTGCTCTTTTTATCCAGCGAATTGCTGACTGCCTCGAGCATATTTAAAAGATCTGTCCCTTTTTCCGTAATGGATGTAGTGTCCAGCTGCTCCAATAAAAACCTTACGGCACCGTGGTCAAAACTAAGCGGAGATACAAGATACGAGTTTTTGGCAAAGGCTATCACCCCGATCCTCTCATTGGGCGCAATTTTTAAAAGTTCTATCGCTTTTTGTTTCGCCAGTTTGAGCCGGTTTGGATACATATCCTCCGCCAGCATCGAATCAGAGATATCAAGCGCCATCATTATATCTGCACTTTTAGCCTTCACCTCCACCGTGCCGTCTTTGATGACCGGCTGGGCAAGAGCGATAATCATAAGCAGACCCATCAAAAAGAACAAACCGTTTCTGGCCTTGAGGGTCAAGGTATTTGCACTTACTCTGAGCTTACGCATAACCTCTTCGCTGAAAAAGTGTGCCTGAGCCTCTTTTTGGGTAAGCAAGAGTGCAAAGAGTATAAAAAGAGGAGGCAGCATATAGTATAAAAATTCCGGATGTAAAAAACTCATGCATGCCCCCTTTTATTTCTTAAATATACATACAGCATCAAAGATATCAAAGCCAAGAACAGGGGATACATGTAGTAGTATTTGATGTAGGTAAAGGTCTCGTTTTGTATCTCCGACTTTTCAAGTGCGTCTATCTGTTTGTAGACCTCTTTAAGCTCGTTTGCATTTGAAGCACCGTAGGCAATACCGCCTGTTTCCTTTGCTATCGTGTTGAGCGCTTTTGCATTATACTCATGCGGAAGTCCGATCCCGATGGGATACACTTTTATCCCCTCTTTTTTGGCCATATCCAGAGCAACATCCAGAGGGATCTTGTCAATCTCCTTGGTTGAGTATCCGTCTGTCAGGAGAATTGCAACCTTTGATTTTGACTCGGTCATCTTCAGGAGATTTACCCCCTGCGCCAGAGACTCATACAGGGCTGTATATTTGCCGGCCATCCCTATGTACAGCTGAGAGACTATCCTGTTTAGAATATTCTCATCATACGTGAGCGGCGAAGCGATAAAAGAAAACTCCCCGAATACGACAAGACCGATATTGTCATTTTCCCTCTGCCTGATAAAATCGCCGACGATACTTTTTACAACGTCAAATCTGTTGAGATTGGCATCTGAAGCGTCAAACCCTTTTGCTCCCATGGACTGAGAGGCATCAAGTATCAAAGCTATCTCGTATCCGTCCTTTGGTTCCAGCTCGTAAGGCTCATCCGTAACAGGGGACATCAGGGCTATAATCATCATGACGATACCCAGCCATTTTAATAAAAAAAGTGTTTTCGAACTTGATACAGAACCCTGCATAAACTCTCTGGCATGTGGAAAATAGATCGAGGGCAACTTCATCCTGCATAATGTCTCGCAGGCTATAAAAAAAAATACTACAAAGAGAAGTCTTGGAAATTCAAAATACAGACCATCAAACATCACACATCTCTTTATAAAGTTCAAAATAGCCAAGCGTCTCTTTATCGATTGCCTCTACCTCTTTTTTATATTTATACTCTTGCAGGCGGCTTGAAAGATTTGCGAACATTTCCACATGCCGAGGAGAATCCTCTTTGAATGTGGCTCCATAGAGCGTGATCGCATAGGCTGATTTTTTTGCATCGCCAAAAGATATCTCACTTAAGAGCCTTTTATGTTCTTTGCGAATATTAAAAACCTTTCTTCTCTTAAACCATTTGTAGAGAATATACAGCATTCCACATGCCAGGATACAAGCCAAAAGACTCAGGCCCAAAAAATAATAAAGAGAGTATTCCTGCACCTCCACTATCGGCTTGATGTCGTGTAAGGGGATATCGTAACTTTGTTCTTGCATAATCATCTACCCTCAAAAAGTCTGCGAAGTTCCACCGCGGCACTCGAATGTGTGTATATCTTTGTAAAGCGTATCTGGTGTTTTCTAAAGGCCTCATAGAGTTTATGGTCATGCATCTGAACTTTTTTCGCATAACTCTCTACGCTTGAGGCATTGAAATCACCCTCCAGTACAGCTCCGCTCTCAGGGTCAACCAAGGAAGAAAACCCCATAACCGGAGGTTTTTCTTCTAAGATATCCCTGACAATCACGGCTACGACTTCATGCTTTTTAGCCAAAAGTTTAAAATCCGGAATCTCAAAAAAATCACCCACGACCAGAATAAGCGATTTTCTTTTTAATCTTTTAAACAAAGTGTCTGCAATGATTTTAAAATCCGCTTTTTGGTTGATGGCGTCAAAATCCAAAATTTCCTGAACACTTTTTTGGACCTGGTTTATTTTTTTGCTCGGCTTGAGATGTGAGACCATCGTATCGGTAAAGATATAAGAACTCAGCAGATCGCCGTTTTTCAGTGTGGAAAAACTAAGCAGAGCGACGATATCCGCAATGGCATCTTGCTTGAATTTTTTGGAACCAAAATGTACACTTCCGTTTAAGACCGAAACAACAACCACATTCAGTTCTCTTTCTTCACGAAAAATCTTGATAAAAGGTTTTTGCATCTTTGCCGTGATATTCCAGTCAATATGACGAATATCATCCCCCGGCATATACTCTCTGAGCTCTATAAAATCATACCCTTCGCCCTGAAAGATAGAGGGGTTGTTCCCCACCATTTCACTAAAGACCTGACGCCTTGCACGAACAAGGATTTTTTGAAGTTTGCTCATACTACGGAATAGCTACAGTCTCTAAAACTTTTTGGATGATCTCATCGCTTGTAATACCCTCAGCCTCCGCTTCATAGGTCAAAACAATACGGTGACGCATAAGCTCTTTGGCGATATACGCTACATCGACGGGAGTTACAAAATCTTTTCCTCTGAGATAGGCCATAGCTTTGACCGCCTTGAACATATCTATACTCACACGGGGAGAAGCTCCAAACTGTATATAGTCTTTTAATTCGTCCAGTCCGTATTCGCCGGGATTTCTTGTCGCATTGACAAGCTCTATCATATACTCTTCAACCTCTGCATCCACATGCACCTCTTTTATCGCTCTTTTGAGCTCTGAAAGCTCCTCGTGCGTCAGGACGGCATGTATCTCCTCAAAGCTTCCACTGGAGATTCTTCTTGCGATTTCAAGCTCTTCGCTTTTTGTGTTGTAATCGACTACGAGCTTGAGCATAAAACGGTCGAGCTGCGCCTCTGGAAGCTGATAGACACCCTCTTGCTCTACGGGGTTTTGCGTAGCCATTACAAAAAACGGAAGCTCAAGCTTGAAAGTCGTATCACCCAGAGTGACCTGCTTTTCCTGCATAACCTCAAGCAAAGCCGATTGAACTTTTGCAGGTGAACGGTTGATCTCGTCTGCTAGGAGCAGGTTGGTAAAAATAGGACCTTTTTTGATTTTAAAACTGTTGTTTTGCGGGTCATAAATCTCTGCCCCGAGTATATCCGAGGGAAGCAGATCGGGAGTAAACTGGGCTCTTTTAAAGTTTAAACCCAAACTTTTTGCCAGAGCATTTACCGTTGTAGTTTTTGCAAGTCCTGGAACACCCTCAATAAGAATATGCCCCTCACACAAAAGCGCGATAAGAAGACCGTCTATCATCTTCTCCTGCCCCACGACTACCTTTGAAACTTCTTTTTTAATATCTTGAATTTTAGAAATCATAAATAAATGACCTTGTTTTTAAAGTGGTATAAGTATAGCAAGCAAGGGGTAAATAATTAATAAATAGGGGATGCGAAAATAATCTAAATTTTAGCAGGAATATTTGAAATAAATTTACTTAGATTTATTTTTCCATAACCATAGAAATCACTTCTTTTTTTATGTATGTCAGAAAGATTTTCTTGTAAATAATTTATCTCAAAATTTTCATCCGTTGCCCAAATAATACTTTCATCATCTGAGACAACTTCAATCGTATAATTCCCTTCACTCAAAGTATCTGTAACCTTAGAACTCCAGCTATTATCTCCATTTACTGAAACACTATACCATCCATATGCTTTAGTATTCATCTTCGAGAGCAACCTGATTTTAATATTAGTATTTGCATTTTTTCCAAAAACCCCCGTGATTACCGGAGAAGATGAGACAGATGTAATCATCTCATCAATATAAGGCGTATTGTTTCCTATCGTATCTGTACTGTATTTTAAAATATTCGCTATCTCTTCCCGTGTTAAGCCATCATTTTTTTCTAATGCCAGAGCAAGAACTCCGCTTATAATTGGTGCGGAAGCCGATGTTCCTATAAAAGACAGAGGAACCCCATCATTGTGCTCATCATATCTATTATACTCATCTTTTGTGATTCCGTTAATTCCTAGCGGGTCAAGCGTAGTTATACCAAGCTCATATCCACCCGGAGCCACTATATCCAACTCTTTGCCATAGTTGCTATAAAATGTTCTTAAATTATGTTTATCAGTTGAGCCGACACCAATAACATTTTTTATAGATGATTCATCCTCCGCCATAGCAGTATTATCATTTCCGCAAGCAAAGACTACAATAACTCCTTTTGCATCTCTGGCTGTGGAGGAAATATCATTAATATATTCTCGTACTACATCACTGACCTCACCTGTTCCCCAACTGCAGTTAATAATGTCTGCCCCGCTTTCAACAGCCTGCTGAAAAAGTTCTATTATTATGCTGTCGCTCAATATTTCAGGCATTTTTATAAGTATCAGTTCAACATCCGGAGATACTCCGTCAATTCCAATATTATCTTTTGCAGATGCAATAATTCCTGCCACAGCCGTACCGTGGTAATCACTGCTTAAAGTGTGAGAAACATCACTATTGAGATCAGTTTGCCCTACATTTATTGTTTTAATTATTCTATCTTTTATCTCAGGATGATTCACATCAAAACCATTATCGATAACTGCTACCTTAATACCTCTTCCGCTATAAATATCAAAAGTATTTTCAGGATTGATATGTGCATTATCATCAATGAAGTTTTGAGCATAAAAAGAAGTGTCATTTTGTATACTCCATTGTTGATGCACCAAAGAAGTTGTATTGTTTTCATTTAACAATTGTAATTCATTGTCACCATTTTGGGAGCTGTCACAGCCAATAAACAAAAATACAAACAAAAAATAGAAGGACTGCTTCATCTGTTTTGCGTCTTTTTTATAAAATTTGGATGTGCATATTCTATATCATCTTCTTCATATAATGCATTCGATATTTTGAGAGTCAAATCAGCATCATCTATCTTATAAAGATAAATATCATGTGTGATTCGCTTTATCGGCACCAAACTGTAGCGTAATTGTATTTTTTCCAGGGCATACATGTTTCTATACTTTACAAGTATCTCGTTTGTAATACCAAGAAGAATATTATTGGAAGTAGTGAAATATTTTATCGTATCAAAACTATGCGTAGCAACTCTTGCATTTGAAAGTTTTAATTGTGTCGGTGTTATAAAAACTTTTTTTTTATTTTGATAAAAATACACCTCTGAAGAAAAAAGAGATGTACTGATAAGAAGGAGACAAAGATTTTTCAATCCCATTTTAATAACTGATGGTCACATCAATAAATGGTCCATGAAATTCAGTGTTGAATTCAGTTAATAAGCTGTATGTTGCACTTGTTTTATTTGCTGTTGTCTCTATTTTGTTATATCTATACCCGGCACCCAAGCCATAACCAAACCCTGTATCTGACTTTGTTTTATAAGAATAGCCGACTAAAATATCAAACATTTGCGCATCACTTTCTGTAATCCATTCTTCATATCCGCTTGCTTTTGGTTTAAGTTTTCCTATCCCGAATGATGCTGAATAGACTAAACCATTATAGTTTGTTTTTGTATCTACCATTCTTTTATTGTCTAGCACAGCAGTATAAAAACTTCCCTCATAGCTTATGTCTATAAGACCGGCCCCACCTGCGACTAAGGAACCGTCACTGTTGTTTATTACATAAACATCCTGCGGTACTTCATACTTATAGGTCCTGTATCCAAATCCGATATATTCGTTAAACGGATACACTATAACGTCTGCTATATCAAGTTTTGTCTCAAAAGTCCCACTGCTAATGGCTCCGCCTGAACTTAATTTACTCGCTATGTCACCTTTAAAATCAGCCTTCACATATCGAAATTCTAAATTTAAATAAGGTATCAATTCCAAAAGCGACAGTCCGAGATTCATACCACTGATATCTTTATTTTGGTAGTATTCAAAATTTCCGCTTAAATATCTGTAACTCATATTTAAGTTTGCAACTGCTGCAGGACTGTTCTCTATATTGTACGTGGTATCAAGTGCATCTGAGCTGTTTAAAAGCATATCGGATGCAGTGGAAGTCTGATCCCATGTCATATACCACATTCCGGCGTCAAAACTTATTCCACTCATTTTCTGCGCCGTGGAGTTGTCAAACTCACCTAATATACTCTCATTTCCACATGCCAAGCTGGCAAAAAATGCCAACGATAGAGCTATTTTTTTCATCTTTTCCCTTTTTAAAAATTAATCCGAATATAATCACTTGGCATGTGGAAACATTTCCACATGCCAACTCAAATTATGGTTGCGGAAATATATCAGGATTATTCATATCCCATAAACATCCAACATTTGTCGGATTCCAGAAGTATTGTTTTACTGCCGGGTCATTCACCCAATCAGGGTAGTTTTTAGTGCTTTTTGGATTTCTTATGCCATCAACTGTGTAATCAGTTCCATCGATAGTAAAGAGAGTATCTATTACTCCATCTCCTAACTCATCTTTTGGTACCCCTAATCCACTGTAACTATTTCCTAAACCGTCATGCAAAAAACTGCCATCTAAAAAATGCTGACCACTGTTAATCACAATATCAGAGTTTGTAAGTGTGATTTTTTTACTATATTCTACATAACTTATACCACCCATTACAATAGAATCAACTACATTTGCCCCAGGTGAATATCTTAAATGGCTAATGCTACCACCTACGAAATTGCCCTCAAAGACAACTCCCACTTGTACGTTCGCACTACCTTTTATATATGAGTTTTGTATACTTCCTGATGAAAAATCAGAATTACCATAGTATGTTTCATTATAAAAACTTACACTACCTATATAAGAGTTGTTCACACTTCCACCATCAAGATAAGATGTACCATAGGAGCCACCATTTATAACATTACTTTGAATATAAGAATTCTTTAGTATAGAATTGTCCATAAGAGTCACACCAGGTGCGTCAATATGATTTACACTAGAATTATAAAGACCCATTGATTTATTTGTATTCATATAATCTACATATGAATCATAAAGTATTAAATCAATATTTGAAAATAGTACAGGCTCAGTTTTTGTTCCGTTGATATTTGAGGTATACATTTCAAGACCATAGTTGTCAGTATTTTTCAAATGGATGCCCTTGGATATCGTTGAAGCAATCAATATCTTATTCATATTATCTATGTAGTTTCTTGCAATGTATACATCACCATCACTATTAGCATTTGAACCATCTATACTAAGAGCATTGTAAACTTTGTTCGAGTAAGGATGATTGTCTTTATCTAAAGGATTATATTTGTAATCTATTTCAACTTTATCATCTGTTCCATCACCATCACTATCTTTTGCTAAGGGGTTGGTTCCATATATTGCTTCATCAGCGTCTGTTATACCATCTGCATCATCATCATAATCAATAGCATCTGCTTCTCCATCAAAATCACTGTCAATAGCAACATTTGGATGAGATAAACTGTCAAGGGGATTGTATGTAACATTATAATCTGGCTCACTCAACAGAATCTCTTGAAGGTCACTATAGCCATCATTGTCATTATCTATATCTATATGATCATATATGCCATCCCCATCTATATCTGAAGTGCTTAGATTTACAGAAGATATAATCGGGTATAAACCTAAGGCATTTTTTGGAGCATTTGCAATGGCTTGCGCTTTATCATGTGCATCTAAATAATTATACGCTAAGTAATATCCAACTATTTCATTGTTCTCAAATACATTGTATTTAATATCGAAAGATTCCAATGGATAAGGATCATAGTAATCTCTTTCACTTAATATATTTATTTTGCCATTTCTAAAACTAGAATTTCTCACTGTAACTAAAATAGGTAATCTCATTGCACAGCCATCAAAATGACTATCAATTACAACAGTCGGTAATATTGTACTTGAGCCATTGTAACTAATGCGTTTACTAGGAGATATTGATATGTTTCTATCAGAAACTGTACTGACATTCACAAAGAATCCTGCACTTATGCTTCCTGTCCCTGAAGTTCCCGTATCCGTAATATTTGAATCCATCAGAATATTTTCGATACTCAAGGTACCGCCTTCTATATTTACAAGTGATGAATACATATTTTTTGATGTTAGTGTCGTGCCTTTTATACTTACAATGCTATTTTTTATCTCTTTAACATCATTAACATTTGTCACATCAGCGTAGTTAATATAACTGTTTGTTAAAGAACCATAGCCATTATTGTCTGTAGTATTGGTGATTTTTACTAAATTATTTTTGCTTCCTTTAGCAAAGAGTTTTCCCTCTATCACTAAACCAAATTCATCATTTATCTGCACTTCTGTAGATGGCAAAAGATATAAATTGATTCCGCTGTTTACTTTTACATCGGCACTGAAACTATAAGGGCTTCGAGAGCTGAGCCAAATTGTATCTGTGTCTACAACACCGCCGGCTATTTCAGTAGGTCCTGCAAGGGAAGATAAAGGAGTTGCACCTACCTCAATACTTTCTCCACCCTCATTAGAATTATCATCAAGTGTTGTAAGTCTATAGCTGTACGTCGTGTCATTGGATACAGTTGAATCCAAAAAGAAGTTTTCAGTTATAAGTGCCGTATTTGCTTTTATGTAAGCACCGCTATTTGCACTCCTGTAGATGTTATATCCTATCACGCCATCTGTATTTACTTCTTTCCATACTACACCCACTTCATTACTCCCGGCTTGTATGCTTATAGCTTCAGGCGGAGGAGGAGCTAGTTTACCTTGCGCATTAAAGGTACTAATATTCAGTGCGGCATCTTTTGCCTCAAGCTTGAAATATGTGGTACTGTTGGCGGAGAGTCCAGACAATGTTATGCTATGATTTGTTGATAATGAATTTGTAATAGTCTGATTTATATCAAGGTTATTAAAATCGATACCGTATGATATTTGAGATGTAGCCGGCTCATTTGTTGTGAAGGAAATATGCATCTCCCCCGATAAGACATTGGAGCTTATTTGTAGATTTTCTATACTTGGAGGTGTTGAAAGAACGAGGTTATAGTCACTATTTACTACTAACTCATTCCCCGCTTTGTCTATTATGGTCGCTATAGCAGTTACATTAAGCTCTGCAGGTGTAGTAATCAAAAAATCTCTTTCATAGATACCATCGCCTGCAGTTGTGTCTCCATTTATCCCGTTATCATATAAAATTAAACCTTCTATTAGGGATGGAATACTTACAATCACGCTGGCATCTGTTTCACCAATATTTATCATAAATTCTACAAGATCATTCATAGTTGCTGCATTTAACATATCAAAGCTCGTAGCCAGTAACGAGGTGTCTAAAATAATACTATCTTCAATGGTTGGCAATGCAGAGCCAACGGAATCAAAAAACTTTACTTGCACAGTTTTTTGCCCATCTCCGTCGCTTAATGTCAAAGCTTTCGTTGATGCGAAGCTTTCCATTGGATACGTTGTGGCACCCTCCACTATTTGCATCTGTGCAGCATCTGAATTGCCAAGATACAGTGTTACATCTTTAGAACTGGTATAGAGTGCATCATGATTTATTTTTACAAAACTTTTTCTCAGTGTCAAAGAACCTAAATCTAATTCCAATGAAGAGTTGTCAAGCATAAAGGAAGAGATTAGTGTTTCATGTAAACCATCGGGATAGCTCATCTCATATGTATAGCTTCCAAGAGGTAAGGAGCCGAACTTAAATGTTCCGTCTGCATTCGGTGAGAGAGAGGATGTGACACCATTTGCAGTTCCTGATGTGCCTCTTACTAAAATCATTGCTAATGATGCATCTGCCTCACCCATAACTGTTAAAATCCCTTTTAAAGCTTTAGATGTTTGAGTAAGTGAAACTGAACTTACGCTAAATGAACCGTTTTCAACAACTGTAGCAGTCTCATTCACTGTCTGAGCTTCAAAAAAATCTTTTGTAAATCTTATCCCATTTGGATAATTTCCTACAGCTACTTCTATAGACCAATTCCCAGCATTATCAGTATATGTACTATAATTTGTTCCTAGTATATCTACTTTTATCCCTGCATTTGAGATTTGACTATCTAGAGAGGCATTCCCTTGTATGATACTTTTAGACACTACCAGTTCAACAGTATAAGGAACAGCATATCCATTATCGCTTGTTATAGCCAAAGAAATAGTTTGGGTGATATACCCCGCTTTGCTTATTTGAAGTTGATAGTTTCCTGCACCTACTCCATAGAGTGTAAAATTTCCGTTTGCATC
>JAHJEG010000053.1 GCA_018825665.1 bacterium
TCATGTAGAATCAAACGAGTAGAATCCGCTTTAGGATCACACCCAACAATCATAATATTTTTATCAAAGTAATAAGCCATTGAAGCCAACGTATTTTGAGATGTAGTAGACTTACCAATCCCACCTTTTCCGTAAAATGCAATTTGACGAAGTGCAGCCATATTTTTCTCCTTAATTTAAACCCAACAAATAAACCTACCATGTAAGTTTTCTGTTACGCCTTTGTCTTACGTCCTAGTATATGCATCATACATTCTAGGTTTTATGAACACTAAAAAGAGGACAACGTACAATTTATACGTACAATTGAACAAAACATTAACAAATTTGTAGGAATGGATTATGCAGAATGTTGATTTCGTTGATTTTGTAAGCGGCATGTGGAAACTTCTCTTCTTTCTTGTACTCTTGTTGGGATGTGTAGTGATATTTTTCTTTTATAGAATATTGCGGAACCTGTTCCCAACTGGAAACTGGGAACGGGAGAGGGGACGTTTGGTTTCTTGAACTACGAAACGATATAGTGATAGATGCTCAGGTGTGTTTTATGAAAGCCGCGTCTGTTGTAAAACTGTAAGGCATTTGCATTGTCCACGTCCGCTGCGAGCTGGATGCGTTTGTAGCCGTACTCTTGGGCTATGCTTCTCATTTTGTTGATGAGTCGGCTTCCTATTCCCATTTTTCTGTACTCTTCTTTAACGACCAGATCTTCTATCTGACCTACAAATCCTCCCTCAGCACTGGAGATAAGTCTCTGCATCGTTATCATACCCACGACAATGTATTCATCTTTGGCGACAAGCAGATCGACACCCTCGTATTCATACAGTTGTTTTATCCCTGCATACTGCTTGTCAAAGTCTATATCAAAGTCAGTCTCTATAGCAAAAAGAACACTCAGCAGTTCTGCCATCTGGGACAGATCCGACTCTTTTGCTTTTTGGATCGTTATTCCTGTTTTCATGTTCATATCGCAAATCTCCGGATTTCGTATAGCTATAATTTTTTTGGATTTCTCACTTAAAGGGTTACCGTTGACATAGAGGGTATTGAGATAAGAAAGATTGGCGAGAGAATCGGGCAGATCTTCAATATTGTTTCCGTCTATGTCCAGCCAACTTAGATGTACATATTTTTCAATCGCATCAGGAACGGTTTGAATCTCATTACAAGAGTAACACAGTAATTCCAGCGCATTGGATGCAGGCAGCAAAAATTCCTTAAGCCCGCAGCTCTCACATGAAAATTCTTTTAAATACGGTGCAAAACTCTCATCTATGCTTAGGCTTGTAAAAGTGTTTTCATCAAGGATTATCTCTTCCAAAGATTCAAGCGAGTGCAGATGCAGTGAAGAGAGTCTGTTTGAGCTCAAATCCACCCTCTCCACATCCAGGGCAAAAAAAGCCTCATCGATCGTTTGCAGACGGTTGTCCGTTATGTCCAACTCTTCAATCTCACCCAAGACACCTATGGCATGTGGAATCTCAGTAATTAGATTTCCGTTTAAATTCAACCTGACAATCTTCGTCAATGAAGAAAAAGCATTTTTCATATCTTTTATATAGTTTGACGATACGTTTAAAGTACGCAGTTCATTGTCCGGGGCAAATACATTGTCGATATTTTCAAGCAGATTGCTGCTCAAATCAAGCACGCGCAGACTGGGACATTGAGCCAAGACTGAAATATCCGAAATCTTATTCGAGCTTGCATTAAGAGAGCGAAGGGGAATATGTTCAAGGATATCCGGCAGTTGCGTGAAACTGTTACGGCGTATGTCGAGGTTACTCAGCCTGGATAAATTTTTCATGACTTCGGGCAGGGAGTTTAGTTTGTTATTCGACAAATTCAGCACAAGCAGATGCGAAAGTATGCCGATACTCTCAGGAAGGCTCCTGAGATTGTTTCCGCTCAAATCAAGACGCGTAATCTCCTGCGGCGATTGTATGCTCTCATCGATGGCGCCATACTGATCCAGCCAAGTCTTTAATCTGTCCCATTCGTAATTGTACATCTCTAAACTCCTTCACTCAATCGTTTTAAGCGTTCAAGCCTTTGTTCAATCACGAATGCAATCTCATCATAATCAAAACGTCCAAACTGTTTCATGTCGTAAATCTTCATCAATGCCGCACGGCAGCAGCTTTTGTTGCACTCAGTTACAAGTTTTTTTGCTTTTTTAAACGGGAGTGACGTATTTTGAAAGATCTCTATGGCCTCGGCTACATTTTTTTCGCCGCACTCACAAATCTCCATTTTCAGGATCTCCTGTTTGTCTTTCATATTGTCACCCCCCTTTTTGATACTTTTAAAAACAGTGCCTTACAAACTGCTTTTAAAAGTACCCGGATAAATAGTCCTTAAAGACTATTTATTTTATAAGCCGTTATCTTTTTTGAACTTATTTGCCTCTTCGACGGCGGCAACAAGCTTTTGGCTGAGTTGGGGCATCTTCACATGATCCGTCCATAAGGTGTCTTCCACAATATCATGAATCTCCGATGCAATCTCTACAGCCATACGCTTACGCTTAGCCAACTCTTTTTTCAACTCTTTTGTTTCTTCACTCATTTTACTCTCCTTGATTTTAAATTTTATGTACTTCTATCAGTTTTGCTTCATCTCTGCGAAGGGCTATCAATGAGCGGTAGACCATAATCTGAACCGTGCTTTTAAACAAACCGAATTGTTTGATACAGATAGGCGTATCTTTCATAAGACCCAAAGAATGAAATCTTCTCCTTAACTCTTTACTGACGTTTATGGAATCTATTGAAACCATCTCACCGGCTTTTATCTCAAGTAAACACATCCAATCCTCCTATAAAGAAAATGCATAGATATTTTCAAATTTGACGACATTTTTGTCTGATCGAGCCATATGCATAAACTTCTGTTTCATCTCAAAATGATAGCTTTTATAGAGGTCGACCACATGCTCTACCCCCAATGGAACATCCGCCACAACTTTTTTCAGTCCGCGAAAATACAAAACGCCCCGCATCATTTTCTCAGCTTCCTCCGCATGACCTTCTCTTACCTGCCAGGGTCCGAGATAAATATTTCTGGAATTCACGATACTTGAATGCTGAAAACCGTTTGGCAGAGTAAATTTCAAAGAACTGGTCCTGTCCATCTCATCGAGTAAAAAATCCATACGGTTTTCACTAAAAGTCTCTTTGTCTATTGTTGCGATCACCGATTCAAAATTTGTGCCGTCAAGCTCTTTTGCGTTGGCATTTGTAAAATTAAAAGGGGGAACCTTGCCTACATTGACAAATCTCCCGACTTCCATTTTTGATTCAAAACCGTATCGCTCGAAAAACGGGACCAGATCCATATTGGCATGCAGGTACAAACTGTTGTACTCACTTGAGACTGAACCCAGAAGAGTCTCAAAAAGCCTCTTTCCGATCCCCTGTCTTTGGTACTCTTTACTGACCATGAAATACTTTATCATTGCAGAGTTTTGAAATTCTATCGCCATCACTGCACCGATGAGTTTCCCCTCGTCATATGCGCCATAGCACAGATGAGGAGAGTGCATCATCATCAGTTTTATATGATAGCCATCCACAAGCCAGCCAACCTCATCGGCAATGGATACCAGAGTGCTGACATCAGCAAATTTTAGCCATCCTATAAACATAGACTCTCCTTGTAAAGACTGATAAGTTCGTTATCGTTCAAGACTTTTTTTCTTGATGTCACTATCTCTCTGATACTCGGGAGCAAATTCTTCAGACTGCTTTTTTGCGCATCTATTCCGCATTGTCTTAGATGATACAAAATAGTACCCGTACCGCTGTGTTTTCCAATAGGAAACTCTCGTATACATCCTACATCTTCGGCATCAAAGGGTTCGTAGGCACGGCCGTTTTTCATCATGCCGTCTGCATGAACGCCGCTTTCGTGGGAAAATATATGTTCTCCGATTATCGGAGCATTTGGAGAGAGGCTCATACCCGCAGCTGCCGCGACAAGTGATACAAGAGCTCTAATCTGGAAGGGGTCTATTGTACGCTCCTGCCCATAAAGGTGTTTCAAAGCCATAGACACCTGCTCAAAAGAAGCATTCCCGGCTCTCTCACCGAGTCCTATCACCGTAGTATTGACACTTATCGCTCCGCCGTCAAGACCGCTGAGAGCGTTTGCATTTGCAAGACCGAAATCGTTGTGTGTGTGCATCTCTATTGGAAGAAGTGCCAGTGAAGTTAATTTTTTTATATTCTCATACGTAAGAGTAGGCGTCAGTATTCCCACAGTGTCGCAGTAGCGGAATCTGTCTGCACCCAGCTCATGTCCGAGCTGCATCACCTCTGCAATGAATTCCAGTGACCCGCGTGAGCTGTCCTCTCCCCCGATACAAACAAAAAGTCCCTCTTTTTTTGCCTGTATGATCACCTTTGCAAGTTCGTTAAGCATCTTTGACTTATCTCCACCAAATTTGACATCTATGAGGATATCTGAAATTGGTATAGATAAATCAACTGATCGTATGCCGCATTCCAGGGAAGCTTCAAGGTCGCTCATCTTTGCACGGTTCCAAGTCATCATACGCGTATTCAAGCCCAAATCCAGCAACTCTTTGATGTCATCCTGTTCTTTGCTCCCCATTGCCGGGATACCAACTTCGAGTTCATCCGCACCACAAGCTACAAGGCCCTGTGCAATTGAGAGTTTTTCTTTTGTGTTAAATGCGACATAGGGAGCTTGCTCGCCGTCACGCAGTGTAGTGTCATTAATCAGTGCCAATTTCTACCCCTTTGTTTTGCCTGCTTTCTCGGCATGTGGAAGTTTCCACATGCCAAGAGTACTTCCTCGCTGCGCTTAGAGCGCGGCCAAGACTAGTTTACTTCCATCTCTTCACTAAGGTTAAAGTATTTTCTTGTAGCCTTGAGTACCGATGCTTCTATGGGCTGATAGGCATAGCTTTGATCGGCTATAAGCCCTGCAGATGCGAGATCATCCTGAGGACAACCCCCGATTTTAGCAGTCAAAATCAGCTTACAGTCTTTGAGTTTTTCCAAGATCGGCTCCATAGGATTTGCACCGTCTGGTCCTGCACAGTATTCATAATCAAGTTTTCTGTGATGGATAAATCTGATACCCTTATCGCCGGCTTCATAGATCAGGAACTCTTTTACTGAACCAAAATGCTGATTGATCATCCCCTCGCCTGCAGTTGTAACTGCGACCAAAATAGTCTGCCCATCAGAACTCAGCTCTGCTTTTTCTTTTACAACGCGTTCATTTGCCTTGTCCAGAAAGAATCTGAACTCTTCTATTTTTGCCTGACTTTCCTGGCGGGCTGTTACATTATAGTGTGTCTCAAGCGCATCAAAACTCATCTCCGAGAACACGTCTTTGGTAAATTCCTGACCTCTGTCCTCACCGATAAGCCCAACCGCATCCGCACGACACTGACGACAGTGCTGCATAAGCTTCATATCCATTCCACATGCCTCTTGCACTTCCATCTGCTGCTGGTCGGTAGCACTCGGTACACCGCCGAGTCCAAAAGCCGTTCCATGTTCGGGCTCAGAGATAATCGGCATGATATTGTGTAAGAAAACACCAATCTCTTTTAGTTTTTTGGCAACTTCGGGGAGGTGCTTGTCATTTATACCTGGGATTAAAACTGAGTTTGCTTTGATAAGTATCCCGTTTTCAACACATTTTTTCATACCCTCAAGCTGACGCTCCAAAAGTATTTTCGATGCTTCTTTTCCATAGATACGTTTATTGTTGTAAAAAATCCACGGATAGATCTTTGAACCTATCTCACCCGTCGTATCTACACTGTTTATCGTAACCGTCACATGGTCGATATCATATTTCACCATTTCATCTACAAACGTCGGTAATTCCAGACCGTTCGTTGAGAGACAAAGTTTAAGATCCGGTGCTTTTGCTCTTACAAGCTCGAATGTTTCAAAGGTTTTCTTTGGATTTGCAAGGGCATCGCCGGGTCCTGCAATACCAAGCACGCTCAGACGCTGAACTTCACCGCCCACATACATCACTTTTTTTGCAGATTCCTCAGGAGTCAAACGCTCACTTGTGACACCCGGACGGCTCTCGTTTGAGCAGTCATACTTACGGTTACAATAATTACATTGTATATTACAAGCAGGTGCTACCGCAACATGTATACGTGCATAATGGTGGTGTGCACCCTCTGAATAACACGGATGATTATGAATTTTATCTTGGATATCCTGTGGCAGTGCCGATTCAGCAGGATTACTTGAACTACAGCTCATTATAGTTTCCTTTTATTTTATACGCCAAAGGGATACAATCCCTTTAGCTTCGCTAACCGCTAGGGCGCTGAAGCTAGCCTTTAAAAAGGCAGAATATAAAGTTTATTTTAAATTTATAATGATTTTGCATCATGTAGCTACAATCATTAACTGCTGAGAATTATGCATATAGCGTTCTAGTAATTTTTTTGTATTTTTGGTAAAAGAGTGACAATTTTGTCTTTTTTTAAAATGAGGACCTGCGTATAAATATTAACCCAGAGTATCAAGCGTTTGTAAACCAAAGCCGCTGTTACTTTTTATATCTAATTCATGACTAAGAGCATTCAGTATGACATCCAGGGTTTTCACGGAAACAGAACCTAACTCACCCCTTTCTATTTTTCCAAGAGTCACTCTGCTTATGTTAGAGATTTCACTGAGTTGTTGTTGGGTTAATTTTTTCTCTTTTCTAAGCTCTTTTACTTTTTGGGCTATTTCGTATAACTTCATTTGGCACCTCCTTATAGGTTTTTTCATCTAGGGACAAACTCCAGGTCGCTATCATCATTTCTCCGATATCTTTAAAATCTTGATTGTGGATGATATAACTTTTCAAAACCTCTATGCTGCTTTTTAAAGATTCTATACATTGCTCATACATCTCTTTTGCCTCTGTGGGTGAGAGATAACAGCTTTGCACTCCAAACTTTATCAGCTCTTTTTTCCCAAACCATACTTTTTTTCCAAACATACTAAGTGCAGGTCTGTCTTTGTGCAAATACACGACAGTGTTTACTATGTCATAAGCCGGTGCAAACCAAATATTTTTCAAAGAGTTATCGTAGAGTATCCCAAAGTTTTTGAGGTGTGCATCTCCATTTTTTAGCAGGTAGTTCATCACTATCACTTTATAGAGTTCTTTTATGGATTGCAGTTTATTGCTTGTCACACTGTAAACTGCTTTTGCTATTTGTTCGTAACTGCCGCCGTATTTTTCATCCTTATTTTTCCCAAGCAATACTAAGATCTCTTCAAATCCAACAAAACCATCACTTTCTTTATCGTAATTGAACCTCTCTACAAGTAAGAATTTCTTATTTTTGGAGAGTTGAATGTTTGGAATTTTGACACCCGCCTTTTCTACGGCTTTGAGACAAAAATACTCATTAAGAGAGAGCTCGCTATATTCCTCGCCCCAGGTCTTTATAATGTACTCTTTTGTTGTCAGAGACTCTTTATCATTCAAAAGTGCCAAAGATTTTGGCTGAACTCCGCTTATTGCATTTTTAGTCAAAAAAGTGTTGAGTATCTTAGTAAAAGTATCAGGCGTGTCATTATTTAGAATCTCATTCATATCAAGTGACACAAACTCATTTTTATTACACCAACTTTTATAGGTAAGTCTGCTTTGAATATTTGGACTGAGGTAAGAAAAAACCAAAAAATCATCTATATATCCATGTTCTTTGGAAAGATACTTTTTAAATATCTCAAACAAATACCCCTCAGGCATATTCATATCAAAGATAGGATGAAGCTTGTATTTCCAATTGTAAGTAGAAGCACGATAAGGCATAATAAGAGAAATCGGTTTGAAATCAGCGGTATAGTTAAAACCGTAACTGTTTTTCTCTTTTTCAAAAAAAAGTTCACCCACTTTTTTGTTTTCTACCAATACCTCTATCTTTTTCATCTTAAGCCTTACTATGATAAATATACTTATCATTATAATGAATATATTTAAAAATGTAAAGTAAATTTATCATTTTTACCTGGGATATCAATGTAAAAAGCTTGACAGAGAAGAAAAATCACAGTGGGGAGAGCTAAGGCTCCCTTATGTACTCGGCACCCATTTAGATTTAATCTCAGCCTTTCTTTTTGCTCGTTGTATGACTTTTTTGTGACGCGGTTTTTTTGTTTTGTCTCTTGGGGTTGCGGATGTACGATTGATATGCTCAAAGTTTTCTATCTCCATTTCAAGCATCTCACACTTCATCATAAGCTCAATTCTGGCTAAGATCCCCTCATCTTCAGGGTCTACCAGTGCAATAGATCTTCCTATCTCATCCACTAAAAGCAGAGCTTTGAAATAGTCCGAAGCCTCAAACGGAAGGTCGTAATTTACAACAACATGGAGATCACTCAGTGTGAGTGTTTCTAGAATCTTGCCGGTAGTGATTAGGATTGTTGTCTCTTTGGAATTAAACGCTGTTTGTGCATCTTCTATTTGAGACGCTCTGTGGTTTCCGTGGACAGCGAGAGATGTGATCTCTTTGCTCTTAAGGTGCTCCATAAGCCCATCAGCACTTTTTTTACTCTTTACAAGCACAAGGATCTGCTTGTTCTCAAGAGTTTTTAAGAGCTCCTCAAACATCTTGTTTTTATCATGTTGTTGCACAAAATAGGCTGTTTGTTCAGTTCGTTTACCAACACTGACGTAGTCATAATATTTTTTAGTTCCGGTAATGCTTTCTTCGCTCATGGCAATAATATCCTTAAATGTATGAGCGAATTGTAGCTAAATGTCATGTGCAAACAGCTTGGCATGTGGAAAGTGCCACACTGTACACTTACACTGCGCTAACACTTTAGCGTCATAATACCGCAACCCAAAACAAGGAAACAAGATGAAAAAATTACTTACAGCGATGTTAATAGCCGGAGCTTTGGCTTCTAGTGCGTTTGCCCACCATATGGCAGCGTATGAGGATGCAGGTGTTAATATTCCTTCAACTTCACCACATTTAGATATGGTATTTTAGGAATATTTTCTAAATTCACTCCCCTTACTAAAAATTCATTCCCCTTAAAATACCTGATACCTTCTTTTGAAGGTGTCGGGTATTTTGCATCACCCCCTACAAACTAAACTATAAATACACACGCTCTAATGACAAATTAACGACATTTTTGTACATCAATAATCCCAAAAACAGATATTTTCCCAACTCTTTTTTTATCAAGCTAGAACAGTATATGCATCTTGTATACAAATTTATAAAGGCAATATATGAAAATAGCTGTGCCGCTTGACGACAATCTTTTATTTTACAGAAATAATCCGTATACGGCACCAAAGTTTGGTATCTATACTATAGATATCAAAAATGCCCAGGTTAGTTTCGGGATAAGCGATATTGTCGACAATCCAAAATACACCCACAAATCCATAAGGTTCAATGAGTGCCAAATGAGATGTGAATGTGATTTTAGTGCCAAAAAAGACATAAACCATATATGTGAACATTATGCACTTCTTGAAACTATAGGTGAATGCAGCTATCTATTGGCAGATAAATTTTGTGACAATACTTTAAACAGTCTGAAAAACGGCGGTGTAAAAGTATTTAAGATACCTACGATTATCAACAAAACAGAGACAGCTATAAAAAATTTTTTAATAGGAGCTTCGTTTGCAAATAAAATTCAAAACATCCATTATGCATCTTGAAGATTTGCCGCTTGATGTGGGCTATGCTTCAGAGAGAGTACATGTAAAGGACACAAACAATACCGTTCATTCCCTAGGGGGTCAAAACGGCAAGACACAACTCATTTTGACAACTCCTGTGATTGATGAAATGTTCACGCAGGAACTCAAAAAGATAGAAGAGATACTCCCAAAAGGGGGAGAATACGAAGTGACTGCATCCATTATAGTTGCAAACAATTATCACAAAAATCCTGGATTGGAAGGTTTTGATTTTCTGATTGACAGTGATGAGGAGTTTGGTGACTACTATGGGGTCAGACTGCGTGGCGAACCCTACAACAATGAGTTTGCAAAAGCGTTGATACTTATATCAAAAGACGGTGCGATTTTTTATGATGAGTTTGTGGATGATATAGACAAAGAGTTTAATTCAGACACATTGATGCGTAAAATATATGCTGCCCAAACATGCTACACAGGAAAAGGATGCCACTAATGAGCGAAATAATACAGACAATAAAAAAAGAACTTAGAAATCAGACCACCGTGCCTTATCTGGGTCTTGGCATATTTGAGGGTACCAAAACCAAAGAGGGTGAACAGATGCCCTATGATTCCGATTCAATGATACTTATGATGAACAACGGCCGCGAGATGAGTCAGCGTCTGATGTTTGAATATTCCCGTGCCGCAATGCACCTTGAACAGCGTCGCGGAGTTGAGTATCTTACACAACTCGTAAATCATATCTACACTAAAGATTTTCAACCGACACCGCTTCACAAGGCTGTCATAGATATGCTGCCGCGTTATATCATAGATACAAACAGAGATTCAAAACTCCAGGAGCTGCTTGCATATGAGCCTCATTGCCTCATCCTGGGAAAATCGCGCATCATGGCGGACAAAAACCGTTATGAGGTTTATGAATATGATGTGGAGAACAAAAAATATTTTCTGGTTGAAGATGAAGTTCTTGATGATGCCAAAAAGATCTTGTTTAAACCGATGGGCTCCACTCTGCCTGAGCCTAGTTTTATTATTTCGGATGCGGATTACGTAGACTGGCTGACTGAGGCCATGGGCGGATTTGCCCTGCCCCCAATCCTCAAAACATACAGAAAAGCAAAAAAATATCTTTTTTTAGGAACATCTTTTGATCGTGATACGGACCGTATGGTTGCAAATGAGCTTACTTTTGATCTAGAAGGCGGCTATGTTATCACGGACAAAGAGCTAGGTAAAAAAGAGAAAAAGTTTGTAGAAAAACATAATCTAGAAGTGATAAAGATGTCGCTTGAAGAGTTCACAAAAAAATTTATATAAAAGGATTTCCACATGCCAATGATTCCAACAGTAAAAGACCGTTCACCCAGAGGAGAAAGATATTTTGACCTGTTTTCAAAATTGCTCAATGACCGTATCATAATCATTACAGAACCGGTGGATGATCATATGATGGGCGTTATCGTATCTCAGCTTTTGTACCTTGAAGCTGAGGATAATGAGGAAGCGATACACTTGTATATAAGTTCTCCCGGCGGTTCTGTTATGGCTGGTTTAGCCATTTTAGACACGATGGAGCTTATCAATGCACCTGTGTATACCTATGCTATGGGGATGGTCGCGTCCATGGCCGCCGTACTTTTTACATGCGGAGAAAAAGGACACAGATATATTATGCCAAATGCGGAGATAATGATACATCAGCCTTTAGGCGGCACCTCAGGTCAGGCAAGTGACATAGAGATTCAGGCAAACCACATTATCAACCTTAAAAAAAGACTTTATAAAATCATTGCAAAGGCGACAGAAAACCATGTTAAAACAATTGAAAAAGCAAGTGATCGTGATAACTATTTTGAGGCAGCTGAAGCGATTAAATTCGGATTGGCCGATAAACTACTAGAAAAAATTACAAAGTAAGGATAGAGTATGAGCCAAGAAAAAACCTGTTCATTTTGTGGACGCAAGCAAAGTGAAGTAAAAAAGATATTTTCATCTGAGAATACGCATATATGTAATGAATGTGTTGCGACTTGCTCCAATATCCTGCAAAAAGAAGTACGATACGAGCAACGCACCCAGATGCACGACCAACTGCCAAAGCCCGAGAAGATAGTAGAGTTTCTAAGTCAACATATTATCGGTCAGGAAGATGCTAAAAAGGTACTCGCCGTAGCACTTTACAATCACTATAAACGTATTGAAAATCCCGTATATAACAATGTAGAACTTGAAAAGAGCAATATCCTGCTTCTAGGCCCTACGGGAAGCGGGAAGACTCTTCTTGCAAAATCTCTTGCAAAGATAATGAATGTTCCCTTTGCCATCGCTGATGCCACCGCTTTGACGGAAGCCGGCTATGTTGGAGAGGACGTAGAGAGTATATTATCGCGCTTGCTCGCCGCTGCCAACTACGATATAGAACTGGCACAAAGAGGGATTATCTATATAGACGAGATAGACAAGATTGCCAGAAAAGCCGAATCTTCCACAATGGGACGTGATGTTTCGGGAGAGGGAGTGCAGCAGGGGCTTTTAAAAATCCTTGAAGGCGCTGAAGTGTATGTACCTGTAAAAGGGAGCCGTAAAAACTCCACTACCGAGACCGTACTTTTTGACACCACGCATGTTCTTTTCGTATGTGGCGGTGCTTTTGTCGGTTTAGTTCCTGATACAAATACCAAAAAAAGCAACAAAGTCGGTTTTAGTTCCGTGCAAAAAGCCGAGATGAAAGAGTTTAAAGTAGACCAAAAAGCGCTTATACATTATGGGATAATCCCGGAGTTTATAGGGCGTATCCCTGTTATAGCACAGCTTCGCGAACTTACAAATGAGCAGATGGTACAAATTCTTCAAGAACCCGACAATGCCCTTATCAAACAGTTTCAGGCACTTTTTGAGATGGACGGGATCTCTTTGAAATTCGAAGACGATGCACTTGAAGCGATAGCTACAAAAGCGACCCAAAGAGGCGTGGGTGCTCGTGGACTAAGAGGTATTATAGAAGAAGTCATGCTGCCTCTGCAATACACTTGTCCCTCCAAAGAAGATCTTGAGAGCTGTACGATAACCAAACCCGTAGTAGAAGACCCTACCAAAGAACCACTATTTACATTTAAACAAAAGAAGGAAGCACAATGAGAGTATATTTAGACAATAACGCAACAACAAAGATAGATCCATTAGTCAAGGTCAAGATGCAGCCTTTTTTTGAAGAGCTGTACGGCAATCCGAATTCTCTGCATAAATACGGCATGGAAGTACGCCCCTACCTCAATGAAGCACTTGGAGCCATGTATGACGCACTCAATGTTCCCGATGCAGATGATATATTAATCACATCGTGTGCGACAGAGAGCAATAACAGTGTACTCAAAGGTATATTTTTCAAATACATACTGAGAAATCCTGAAAAAAACCATATCGTCACCACTGCGGTGGAGCATCCATCCATGCTCGATACTCTGATGTATCTAAGCAATTACGGTGTAGATGTGACCTACGTGGATGTAGATGAAAACGGCGGTATCTCTGCAAAAGACATGATGGCGGCTGTCACGGACAAGACGATACTTATCTCTATGATGTGGGCCAACAATGAAACAGGCATGATTTTTCCTGTAGATGAAGTAAGTGCCTTTGCACAGGAAAAAGGGATACTGTTTCACTCAGACGCCGTTCAGGCCATAGGAAAAGTAACCGTTGATTTGACTAAGACGAATATCGACTATCTTACGTTCTCAGCACATAAGTTTCACGGGCCAAAAGGTATCGGCGGTCTTTATGTGAAAAAAGGAAAAGCATTGCCGAATCTTCTTCACGGCGGAGAGCAGATGGGCGGTAAACGTGCCGGTACTTTAAATGTTGCCTATATTGTAGGTATGGGTCTTGCGATGAAACAGGCTGCAAACCATGTTGATAAAATGAATACAGATGTCAGAAAACTGCGTGATAAACTAGAAGACGCCATATCAAAAATCCCTGACACTATTGTTGTGGGACCTCGTGATATGCGTACCCCGAATACTATCCTTATTTCGCTCCGCGGTATAGAGGGCGAGTCTATGTTATGGGACCTCAACAAGGCGGGAATCGCTGCTTCTACAGGTTCGGCATGTGCATCTGAATCACTTGAAGCAAATCCTGTGATGAGTGCCATCGGAGAAGACCCGGAACTCGCTCATACCGCTATGCGTTTAAGCCTTTCTCGATTTACAACCCAAGAAGAGATAGACTACACCATAGAGGTATTTACAAAAGCGGCTGAGAGGTTACGCTCTATCTCCTCAACCTATGCATATACAAATGAAGTGGCGTAACTTTTAAGTTATGCCACTTCATTATAATTATAAAGAGGTATTAAGCTAATGAAAAATTATAGACTAGCATCAGAAAAAAGTAACTTAGATATTTTATTTTCATAAAGGTTAGAAATAGTTACAAACTTTCTTCCCATTAACATTTTTTTTGCTTTGATTGTTTCCATCCCCGTAGAAAGATTAACAATTTTCATAATAAATTCACTACAATACATCTTATCATCTGTTGATAGATCAAATTGATTATCAAATTTAATATTCATATTTTTAAAAACTAATGCTTTTTTTGCTATATTATCTCTTAGAGTAATTGAAAGTTCATATCTATAAACTGCCCAGATATCAATGTCTTGTAAAAAAGTTACTAGACTTTCTTTTACGACTCCATTGTAGTGAAGTTTTCTATCATCTAATGAGTGAATAACGCTCACATTATCACCCTCTATAACTACAATGCCGGCATGAGAATATTTTTTTTCGCCATCTGAAAAATTGACAGCAATATTTGATTCAACACCGTATGCACGACGAAACATTATATCACCATTTTTTAATTCTGAAACTTTTAACAATGTATATGTTTTATAATTCAACACTTCTTGTTTTTTTAATGTTGTAACATTTCGTTCACAGAGTAACACTAGCATCATTAGAAGAATTATTACAATAAATACGATAAAAGTTTTTTTCTTAATATTTAAATCTAATCCCATAGCCTATGTAATCACCTTGTACGTTTAATTGTCCGTTTGAAATATAAGAACCGTTATTTTCAGA
>JAHJEG010000054.1 GCA_018825665.1 bacterium
GATCTGTTTTATGATAAATATAAATGATTTTTTAACTAGCGGATTGGACTTTTCTAAAAATCAGATTGATTTAAAGTTAAAGTATAAGCTTTTCAATGCTCTTTTGGCTTTGAATGGATTTATAGTTTTGACTGCTGCGTATGGCAGATTCATGCGTGGCGAAGATTTACAGGGTTTTATTGATTTATCCTACTCCGTTTTAGCACTTATCACATTGCTTTTGGCACGAAAATATAAAAATCATTTTGATATTTTAGTAAAATTTGTAATGGTCTTTTCTCTTCTTGCAGTCTCTTTTGCATACTTCAAGCAAGAAAATATGTATATTGGTGTGAGTTGGTTTTTGGTTCAGATGCTAGTTGTAGTTTTTTTAACCGATAAAAAATTTTCATATACAATGCTGTTTATTGTCCTTGGCACCGCTTTTATGATCGGGATTTTCAAATCGAATGTTGAGGAAATAGGGCAGGTCTCTTTTTCATTAATTCCAATTTTTATTTTTACACTTTTTATCCAATTTTATGAAATGCGAAATAAACAAAAAACAAGTCTGCTTGAAGAGCAAAAAAACCTTTTGGAATCTTATGCATTTAATCTTGAAAACTACGATATTCTTACCCACCTTCCAAACAGAAAATTATTTTTACAAACAGTCAGAGAAACCATAGATAATAAGAGTGAACCTTTTTCTGTCATAATGATCGATATTGATAATTTTAAACATATCAATGATTCTCTTGGTCACAGGCATGGGGATGAAGTGCTGATAGAAGTATCTAAAAGACTCGAAGATTTGCTCATAGACAGAAATTCTCTAAGCAAGGTGGGACCTGATGAATTTATGGTCATGCTTGAGGAGACCAGTGCTGAGCAATTAATGAAATTTCTCAAAGAACTTACAAATATGCTCGGAGGGGAAATTCTTGTCGGCTCGAGTAAGCTTTATCTTACTCTGTCTTTGGGGATAGCGCAGTTTCCAAAAGATGGACAAAGCGCTGAACTTCTTCTCGAACATGCAAGTTCTGCCCTTAACAGTGCAAAGCAGGCAGGAAAAAATTGTTTTAAATTTTATAACTCTGATCTCACGCAGCAGGTGAGTGCAAAGCTTGCTATTTTATCGGAACTAAAACATGCTGTTGCCAATGAAGAACTCAAAGTGTATTATCAGCCTCAAATAGATGCAAATACGGACAGATTAATAGGAATGGAAGCACTTGTACGATGGAATCACCCAAAAATGGGATTACTCTTTCCCGGATCTTTTATTGATATTGCCGAAGAATTTGCCTTGATTGAAGAGATAGATTGCTATGTGATGCGACACGCTATGAAAGATTTTATAGCCATGCATGCTATAGATGAGAGTATCGGTAAGCTCTCTTTGAATTTGTCTGCAAAACTTTTGGAGAAAAAAGATTATTTTGATTACTTGCAAAAACAGATGCGGGAGTTGTGTTTTGAGCCTAGCTGGCTGGAGCTTGAAATTACCGAAACACATATTATGAAGGACCCTCTAAAATCGATTGAAACGCTTCAGGAAATTCATGACTTAGGTGTTCAAATATCTGTTGATGATTTTGGTACAGGCTATTCTTCTTTGGCTTATTTACAAAAATTACCGGTAGACAAACTCAAGATCGATCGCTCTTTTGTTATAGAAATGCTTAAGAGTACAAATAGTGAAAACTTAGTGAAATACATTATTAATCTCTCAATATCTTTAAACCTGAATGTGATTGCAGAGGGTGTTGAAAATGAAAATGAAAAACAGTTCTTAATTCTCAATGGATGCTCCAATATTCAGGGCTATCTGTATTCAAAACCTTTACCTTTGGAAAATATGTACTCTTTTATTGAAAAACAAAATAAAATAAGAGCATAAAGTTTCAAAAATATTAGAAACGTTGAACAACCAGGCATCCCCCATTAGCGGTTATTTTTGTATGCTACAATTCGTTCTAAATTTTATGCCTAAGGCAATCACTCAATGGATAGAAAAAAAACATTTATAAAAGGCAAAGACAGGGAGCTGGAATACTCTATAGAGACGATGCTCCTCAAACTGAAGAACTTTGGGATTGAGATAGAGGAGGTTTCCTGGCTTAATCCCGTCGTAAACGTCTATTCTGTGCATATCCGCGACAAAGACTGCCCCTATCTTTTTACAAACGGCAAAGGCTCTTGTGAAAAATCCACCCTTGCCAGTGCTTTGGGTGAGTTTTTGGAAAGACTCAGCTGTAATTATTTTTTTGCAGACTACTATCTGGGCGCGGAGTTTTCCAATGCTTCTTTTGTCCATTATCCGAATGAAAAGTGGTTTGAGATATCGGGTGCCGTAATGCCTGAGGGACTTTTGGATGAAGACCTTTGGGAGTATTATGACCCCGAATATGAACTTATGCCGCAGCAGATAGCCGATATAAATTCGGATTTCAAAGAGCGCGGCATCTGTGCCTTGCCTTTTAAAAGACTCAGAGACGGTGCAAGTATTTATTTTCCGGTGAATATTATAGGAAATCTCTATGTAAGCAACGGAATGGCTGCCGGCAATACGGTAAATGAAGCCAGAGTTCAGGCACTCTCAGAGATATTTGAGCGCTACGTAAAAAACAAGATTATCTCTGAGGGGATATGTCTGCCCGAGATTCCACATGCCATACTCCAAAGATATCCAAAAATACTCGCA
This sequence comes from bacterium, assembly GCA_018825665.1. GTDB lineage: Bacteria > Campylobacterota > Campylobacteria > Campylobacterales > Sulfurimonadaceae > Sulfurimonas. The sequence continues at coordinate 2,687 of JAHJEG010000054.1, forward strand.
GCCCTTGAGAGTCTGAAAAGTCACGGGTATCATCTGAGAATAGCAGATGCTTCTTTGGGCGGAGTGTATCCCGTGATAAGTGTCACGCTTATCAATCCCAAAGAGGGTTCCGTGTTTGCCTCCTTTGGCGCACATCCCTGTTTTGAGGTGGCTTTGGAGCGTACCGTTACGGAGCTGCTTCAGGGGCGCGATGCGGAGGGGATGAATGATTTTCTGCCACCCACTTTCAATATGGACGAGGTCGCCGATAACAACAATCTTGTAGAGCATTTTATAAATTCCAGCGGACTGATAAGTTATGATTTTTTTAAAAAAGATGCTGATTTTGAATTTGCAGACTGGGATTTTGACTCTGCCACCCAAAGCGAGTTTGCGTATCTCAGTGAGATTATACACGATATGGGACTTGATATCTATATAGCCGATTATGAGCATTTGGATGTATATGCCTGTCGTATTATCGTTCCAAAAATGTCAGAGATCTACCCTGTGCAGGATCTGCTGTGGAGCAACAATAATCAGGGTGTCTTTTTGAGAGAAGCCGTCTTGTCCCTTCACAGCCTCTGCGATGATGAACTCCAAGAGCTTTTGGACACGCTGGAAAACGGTTCTTTTGAAGATATGCAAAAAGTGGCTGAACTTGTAGGAATCATCCCCGATGCAAAGACGGTTTGGGCAGAATTGAAGATCGGTGAGTTAAAAGCTATGCTGGCGTTAGCTCTCAAAGACTATGAACTGGCACTGGAATGGAACAACTGGTGTTTATATATGGGCGGACTTGATGAAAAACGTCTTGCCTTGTATAGAACATTGCATGCATTTCTAGAGATTGAACTTGACGGACAAAAGGATGCCGGAGCGTATGAATATTCTTTGAGCCTGATGTACTCGGCTGAGAATGTACGTAGAGCCAAAGCCCTTATCGGCGGTGATGAAAGATTTTATGGGCTGGATTCTCCCGGACTCGCTCTGGATGGATTTGTGGAGCATAAAAAGTTACTCGATGCCTATTTGAAAGTACATCTGGCAAAACAAAAGAAAAAATAAGGCAGGGGAGATAGACTCTCGGGCTTGGCATGTGGAAAGTTTTCATGTGTTATGATACTAAAAAATAAAAAGAGATAGATTATGAGTGAAGTACAAGCAATATATTTAAAAGATTACAAGGCCCCTGAATTTGAGATATCTGATGTCAATCTGGAGTTTGAACTCTCAGAAGAGGCTACTGTAGTCACAAACGTGATGAAGATAAAAAAGGTGGATAAGAGCGCCAAAGATATTATATTTAACTGTATGGATTTGGAGCTTCTTGAGCTTTGGCTCAATGATTTAAAACTAAAAGATACACGTTTTACGGCAGAAGAGGAGAGCCTGAAGATTTTGAATGTGCCTGAGGAGTTCAGCATAAAAATCATCAACAGAATCTATCCGCACAAAAACACAGAACTAGAAGGCCTGTATAAATCAGGTGCAATCTTTTGTACCCAAAATGAGCCTGAAGGGTTTAGAAAGATTACTCCATATCTCGACCGTCCGGATGTTATGAGCGTTTTTACAACGACGGTCATAGCGGATAAGACGAAGTATCCGATACTGCTTAGCAATGGAAACAAAAGAGCCGTACAAGAGCTTGAGGGCAACAGACTCTGTGTGACCTGGGAAGACCCACATCCCAAACCCTCGTATCTTTTTGCTCTTGTAGCGGGAGATTTGGGCTGTGTGAGCGATACTTTTACCACTGCAGGCAAAGAAGAGATAGAGCTGAATATATACTGCGACAAAGGCAATGAATCAAAATGTGCACATGCCATGAAGTCTTTAAAAGAGTCTATGACATGGGATGAGCAAAAATACGGCCGCGAATACGATCTGGAGATTTACAACATAGTGGCGGTCGATAGTTTTAACATGGGTGCCATGGAGAACAAGGGTCTCAATATCTTTAATTCCCATTATGTTTTGGCAAATGAGGATACTGCTACGGATGCAAACTTTATGGGCATTCAGAGTGTTATCGCACATGAATATTTTCATAACTGGACAGGAAACCGCATTACCTGCCGTGACTGGTTTCAGCTGACTCTCAAAGAGGGTTTGACCGTGTTTCGCGACCAATGCTTCTCTGCTGATTTAAATTCACCGGAGGTTCAGAGGATTGAGGACGTGATATCTCTCAGAGACAGACAGTTCGTCGAAGACGCATCGCCTACGTCGCACCCGATTCAGCCTGAATCTTACATCTCTATGAACAACTTTTATACGGCTACGGTATACGAAAAAGGTGCCGAGGTGATACGAATGATCCATACGCTCCTTGGCGAAGAGAAGTACAGAAAAGCGACCGATCTGTATTTTGAGAGTTTTGACGCCCAGGCAGTGACTACAAAAGATTTTCTCTGGGCTATGAGCAAGGCGGGAGAAATCGACCTGAGTGCATTTGAGAAATGGTACCATCAGTCGGGAACGCCAAAACTACACGTAAAAGAAGGTTTTCAAAAGGGTGTCTACTCGCTGACGCTTCTACAGAAGATTCCACATGCCCTAAACGGTGATGCTCAGCAAGCGTACTATTTTCCTTTGAAAATAGCACTCTTTGATGAAGATGCAAATGAAATACTCAGCAGCACTCTGATAGTTTCAAAAGAGGAGGAGACCTTCGTATTTGAGGGGATGAAACATAAGCCGATTCTCTCAATCAACCGCGACTTTTCCGCTCCAATCATTATTGAACAGGAAGAGCAGAACTATGCATTTTTGATGAAGCATGATACCAACAGTTTTGTACGTTATGAATCTGCGCAGTCCTTTGCGATAGAGACGCTTGAGCGTATGATGCGTTCGGAGGAGATAAACAGGGAGTTTATCGATTCTTACGGATATCTTCTTGATTTGGATATAGATTTGTCCTATAAGGCTTTACTACTGGAGCTTCCTTCGGTCTCAACCCTGATGCAAAGACAGGATGAGGTTGATTTTGAGAAAATATATGCTGCAAAAGAGAGATTGGCAAAAGAGCTTGCGAACACTTTCAAAGAGAAGCTTTTAAAGATGTACGATACTTTCCACATGCCAAAGAACAGTGCCATAGACAGTGAGAGTATGGGCAAAAGAGCTATAAAGAACCGCGCCCTGAAAATACTCTCTTCACTTGAGAATGACGAAGTTATCGATATGGCAAAAAAACAGTATGAGGAATCCTTGACTATGACGGACAGGATCGTCGCACTGGATATTTTAGAGAATGAAAACGCAGAACTTGCAGAGCTGGCGCAGGCAGATTTTTACGATAAGTACAAAAACGATACTCTGGTCATGAATAAATACTTCTCGATATTGGCAGCCTCGCACAGGGAGGGTACCTTAGACAGAGTGATGGCACTTCAAAACGACAAGGCCTATGATGAAAAAGTTCCAAACCTTGTACGCTCTCTCATCGGTGTTTTTGCAAGGAACTATAAACATTTCCATGCAAAAGACGGGCATGGATACGCGTTTATAGCAGATAAGATTATAGAGATAGACAAGATAAATGCACAGATGGCTTCAGGGCTTGCAGGAGCCTTTAAAATATATGAAAAGTTAAATCCAACCAATAAGAAACTTATGAAAAGAGAGTTGGAGCGTGTAGTTTCTACACACTCGCTTTCAAAAAATACTTATGAAATTATTAGTAAAATCTTAAAAATATAATAAAAAATTATTCTTTAAGCTTAA
>JAHJEG010000055.1 GCA_018825665.1 bacterium
ATTTATTCATTTTTTTCTTTCAATCAAAAAATATCATCAACAAAATTTCTTCCACTATCTTTGCTTAATTTGGTGTATTTCTCAGGAAAAAAACAACTTTTGTTGTTTTGAGTAAAAATGAAACATTTTAAACAGGATTTTTTAATATAAAATTGTGAATATTTAAAAATTTATTCAAAAAAAATGTAAAAAAATATGAATTTTGTTTGACTTTTTTATATTTTTTATTTGAAACTAGGTAAAAAACAAGCCCTCTATAGAGGGCTATGAAAGGTAGGAGTATAGCGCATCCGAGTGAGAAAGGGGGCTATAAAGACTCCAGCATCCAATTCCACTCGCCAAAACCGCTGTCTGTATTGATGTGTCCGCCGTTTAGTATGACCTTCATGGGAACATTGAGCAGGGTCTGGAGCTCGTTTGCTTCTTTGGCGCTGAGATAGGGATCGTTTGTGGAGGTGATGAGAAGTATCTCTTTTGCATGAAGATCCTTGGGAACACTTACGGGAAAAAATGTTTTAAGTTCTTCTATCTCGCAGTCGAGTCTTGGAGGTGCTACGAGGTAGAGTTTTTCTACATCTGCCATAGCGTCTTCGAGGCATAAATGAAACCAGAGTATATTCGCAAGAGAGTGGCAGATAACGATATCGGGTCTGAAATCTTCGAGATGTTCTTTGAGTTCCTGTTTCCACATGCCAAGATCGGGGAAATCATAGTTTGAGAGTTTTAAAAAACTGACGGTTCTGTAGTTTTTGACAAGTTCGCATGCCAGCCAACTCTGCCAGTGGGGAAAGTCGCTTCCGCCCCATCCGTGAAGTAGTAATACTTTTTTCATACATCCATACCTTTTAATCTGCACCGATTATAGCACTTTATGCCATATTTTTGATGAAACAGAAGAGAATATCAATAAAAAACGGCAACAAATTTTAATATATGGATAATTTTGTAAAAAAAATTATGATATAAATATTATTTATACTTGTGCTACAATGGGCTCAAATTTAATTTTCAAAAGGATAGAGGATGAAAAAATTCAATACGGCGGCGCTTATTTTAGCAGGAGCTTTTCTTGTGGGTCTTGGTACTTCTGTTAGTGCAGAGGATATGAAATGCGGAGCAGGCAAGTGCGGAAAAGCTATGCAGATGCCGGCTTCTAAGTGCGGTGCGGATATGAAAGAGAAGGCCAAATGTGACCTTCCAAAATGTGACGTTGAAAAAAAAGCCGAAGGTAAATGCGGCGGACAAGCCAAAGAAGCTCCTAAAAAAGCTATGAAATGCGGCAACGGCAAGTGCGGTTGATATTTTTGCACAGCTCTTTTTTGCTTCTGATAGGCAAAGAGTAAAAAAATCGTAGTACAATAAGTGATGATTTTAAATGCCCGTCGCAACTTTTTAAAACAAAGTTTTCTTGGCACCGCTGTTTTAGTCATGTCTGCAAACAAGCTCTTTGGGGCAGTAAGCCCCCTGCAGACTTTGGCGCTCGTATGGGAAGACCTGTTTGCACATGCCAAAGAAAATACCCCCTATATCTCTCTCATACTCAATCACAGCCGCGTAAGCGATGAAGAGAAACAGTTTTTGCGCAATGGCGTCCAATGGCTTAACGAAGAAGCCGTTGTGATGTATAAACAGATGTATGCACATCTGGATTCTTCCCAAAGGCAAGAGGTCCTTCAGAGCATATCCGACTACAGATGGGGAAACAACTGGATAGAGATGATGCTCACATATATCATGGAAGCCACGCTGGGTGATCCCGTATACGGGATAAACAAAGAGGAAGGCGGCTGGAAATGGCTTCATCACGTCAGCGGAGTGCCGCGTCCAAAAGAGCCCCTTTTATGATGTACGATGTATGTATTATCGGAAGCGGAGCGGGCGGTTCCCCTATAGCCTACGAGTTGAGCAATGCCGGATACAGGGTCGTGGTACTTGAGAAGGGAAAATACTACAAAGAGGATGATTTCTCAAAAGATGAGCTTGCCGTCTCAAGAAGAGAGAAGTTTACCCCCTTGCTAAAAGATGAACAGCATGTGATAAACGATAGAAGCGGGGATGGAAAAATCAGCCGTTATGTGGGGAGCGAATATAACTGGAGCTTTTGGAACGGCTCCATGGTAGGGGGATCCTCCAATCTTATGAGCGGATATTTTCACAGAATGAAGCCGGATGATTTCAGGCTCAAAAGTGTTTACGGTGCCATAGAGGGTGCAAATATCGTTGACTGGCCTATAGGCTATGAAGATTTAGAAGCTTACTATGAGAAGGTCGAACGCATTATCGGCGTGTCTGGGCTTGTAAAAAAACACGCATTTTTGGAACCCCGTTCAAGCGGGAACTTTCCACATGCCAGACTTGAAGTGAGTGGTGTGACGAAGTGGTTTGACGCGGCATGTGGAAGTTTGGGATTTGAGAGTTTTTGCACGCCAAGAGCTATCCTGTCTGAAGATGCTCTTGGCAGAAAGGCATGTTCGTATTCGAACTTTTGCGGAAGTTACGGCTGTGCAACGGGGGCAAAGGGGAGTGCCAGAGCCGCTCTGCTTCAAAGATGCAGTGCCGAGATAATCCCCGAAGCCTTTGTGTATAAGCTTCAGAGCGATGCGGACACGATAACAAAAGCATATTACTACGACAAAGAATTAAATTCGCATGCCATAACTGCCAAAATATTCGTAGTAGCGGCGCAGGCGATAGAGAGCGCGCGACTGCTTTTAAACTCCAAAAACAAATATTTTCCAAAAGGGATGGCAAATAACAATGACCAAGTGGGCAAAAACCTGATTTTCTCGGCAGGAGGCTCGGGTCAGGGGCGATTTAGATTTGAGACGCTTACCAAAGAGCGCCAGGATGAACTGATGCAAAGGGGAGTGTTTTTTAACCGCTCTTTGCAGGAGTGGTACGAGTATGAAGAAGAGGGCAAAAGACTCAAAGGGGGAACCATAGACTTTTTGTTTGAGCATGCAAATATCATATCGCGAGCCAAAAAAGAGTTTTACAATGAAGAGGGGCGCCTTATCTGGGGAAGAGAGCTTCAGGAAAAAATTCACAACTCCCTTACTGCTTCAAGAGTGCTTCGATTTGAAGTGTTTAATGATTGGCTCCCTACACAACACTGTTTCGTGAGCGTGGATGATACGCTAAAAGATAAGTTCCACATGCCGGTGGGAGTTATCAATCTGTGGGGACATCCCCATGACATAAAAGTGGGTGAGCATTTGGCACAAAAAGCGGTTGGGATACTTCAGAAGATGGGTGCCAGCGAGATATCCTATAGCATCTCATCCTCCCCTCCGCCAAACCTCGTAGCAGGGGGATGCAGGTTCGGAAATGATCCCAAAACTTCGGTACTGGATAAGAACTGCAAGGCGCATGCGCTGAAAAATCTTTATGTGAGCGATGCCTCTTTTATGCCCACAGGGGGGAGCGTGCCTTATACATGGACCATCTATGCCAATGCTTTTAGGGTTGCTGATGAGATACGAAAGACCCTTACACAAACACTACACACAAGACAGATATAATTTTTTAAAATTTAGGGTATTTGCCCGCAACAATAGGAGTTTGTTATGAAACTGACAGGAATTATTTTAGGTTTAACATTGATGTTTGGCGGTCTGCATGCAGCCGCTTTTGAAAAAGAGGCAAGCAGCAAGGTCGCGGTGATCAAACTAAGTTCAGAAAAACCGCTTGTGGTTGGGAATAATACGATAGTGTTTGAAGTTTTTAAAAACGGCAAAGCGACTACGGGCGATGAGATAACAGTAAAAAGTTTTATGCCTGCAATGCCCGGTATGCCTTATATGGAAGACAAGACCCCCGCAAAAGAGCTTGGTAACGGAAAATACGAGTCTGTAGTGAATTTTTCTATGGGCGGGACATGGCAGATACAAATCTTCGTCACACCAAAAGAGGGTAAAAAATACCGTCTTAAAACTTCTGTAAACCTCTAGGGAGACAGAATGTTTCGCATTATATGGATGTGCCTTGCACTCTTGGGTATAGTGCAGGCACAAAACATTCAGGAGATTATCTCCCACTCTTTAGAGAACCATAACTCTTTAAAAAGCATAGAGCAAAAGCTCAGCGGTTTTGACGAAGAGATGCAGCTGAGTCGAAATTTTCAAAATCCCGAACTTTCATTGAGCATAGGCGACATACAGTTCGCCCAGCCGCTGAATCGCTCCATAGAACCTATGCAGTTCACCTCCCTTACGCTCAAACAAAAGATACCTTATTTTGGAAAAAGGGATGCTTCCTCTTCTTTGGTCAGGGCTCAAAAAAATGTGGTGTACACCTCGTTTGAAGCCGCTAAAACAGAGCTTGTAAAAGAGATAAGACTCACAGCGTACACTATCTGGGAGTATGAACAAAAACTTGCTATCGTAAAAGAGTCCGTCGAACTTATCAAAGCGAATGTGGCGCTTGCAAATATGTACAGCTCAAGCGGGAGTTCCCGGCATGTGGAATCTATGTCCATGGAGCTTAGTCTCTCTGAGATGAAGATAAAACAAAGCAGACTCAAGAGTATGCTCCCCTCACTCTATGCAAGGCTTTCGTATCTGGCATGGGAGGAGATAGCTTCGCTTGAGATAGAGCCGCAGGCGGATGAGCCTAAAAGTCTCCAAGAGTATCTCCTGGGTCTTAAAAACAACAAAACCTATAAAGAAAATCTGGCAAAGACAGAGGAGAAAAATGCTCTTGTCGAGCTAAAAGTCCTTGATTCGAAGATAGATCCCTTTGTGAGCGTGGCTTATTTCAACCGTGAGTCTTTCAATGATTATATGAGCGTAAGCGTGGGTGCTTCCCTGCCCATCTATTCGAGTGAAAGCCTCAAAGAACAAAGAGCCAGAAAAGAGGTTTTAGAGGCGGGCTTTAGAAGCAAGGACGTGTATGAGAAGCTAAAAAGCAGTTTGCATCAGACATATGCCACACTGCTGAGTTCGTATGAGGCGTATAAAATTATTGAAGATGAGAGCCTGCCCGAACTTGAGCATATGCTTGAGCTTGCGGGTTCAATGCGTAAAAATACAAACAATCTTCTGCTTTATACAGGATTGCTGGAGAAAAAACTGGCTCTCACAGAGCAAAAGATATCTGCTTTGGCATCTTATAAACGCAGTATCGCAAATATTGAAGCACTTTTAGGAGAGACACAATGAAGTATTTGATTCTTTTATTTTCACTGCTGCTTTTTGCACAGGAATCCAAGCCCGGCGTAGAGCAGCTTTTTTCGGTTCAGACAGTAAAGGTGAAAAAAGTCACCACATCAAAAGTACAAAAAAATTACGGTTACGTCAAGGTCGATGAGAGTAAAAGATACAGTGTCACGCCAAGATTCGGAGGCTTTGTCGAGGTGCTTATGGCAGATACCATCTACAAATACGTCCAAGAGGGCGAAGTGCTTGCCAGGGTCTATTCTCCGGAAGTTTTGAGTGCAAAAGAGGAGTATCTGGCATCTTTGAGATATTCCAAAACACGTGCAAATACGCAGATGCTTCAAAGCTCAAAAGAGAAACTTCTTTTGCTCAACGTGAATGAAAATGAGATAAAAGATATCGAAAGAACTTTTAAGGTCTCGCAATACACAAATATAACAGCGCCTAAAAGCGGATACATCTTTACAAAAAATATATCCAATCTTGATGCCTTTGGAGCGAAACAAAAACTCTTCGAGATTGTAAACCTTGAGAGTGTCTGGGTTGAAGCAAAAATACATCAAAAAGAGATTGCCGGCTTGCAAACGCTGGAAACTTTCAGACTCAAAGTCATAGGAATAGAGAAGGAATTTGAAGCAAAAAAAGATATTTTGTATCCGTCTTTAAATACAAAAGAAGCTACTTTGACTCTCAGACTGAAGGTTAAAAATGAGAAACATCTTCTAAAAGAGGGGATGTATGTGAGTATCAATGCAAGCGCAGGCAAAAGGGAATATCTGATTTTGCCGGCATCTGCCCTTATGAGAAAAAACAATGCATTCTATGTATTTGTAGCGGGTGAGTATGAGGGTGAGTATGAGCCAAGAGAAGTGGACGTAGCGGTATTGGATGCCAATACATACAGGGTAAAAGACGGACTTCAGGAGGGTGATGAGGTTGTAAGCCATGCTCTGTTTATGATGGATTCCGATGCCCAGATAAACGGTTTGTACTAATAGCGTGTTCAAGGAGTAGATTATGATTGAAAAATTAATAGAACTCAGTATAAAAAACAGATTCTTGGTTTTAGCGCTTACATTTTTTTTGGTATTTGCCTCTGTTTATGCCGTGAAAAACACGCCAATCGATGCATTGCCCGATCTCTCTCCTCCTCAGGTCATCGTCCAGATCGAATGGGCGGGGCAGAGTCCTGAGATAGTCGAAGAGCAGGGAACCTACCCTTTGGTATCGAAGTTTTTGTCCATCTCCGATATCGAGACGGTACGTGGATTTTCCACCTACGGAAACGGTCTGATCTATATCATCTTTAAAGAGGGGACAGACCTTTACTGGGCAAGGACCAGAGTGCTTGAACAGCTCTCTACGCTGAGTTCGGAACTTCCCTCTTCTATGCAGGTCTCTCTTGGTCCCGACGCTTCGGGCGTGGCATGGGTGTATGAATATGCACTCACGTCCAAGACAAAAAACCTGAGTGAGCTAAGAACGATTCAGGATTACTACTACAAATATGCTCTTTTGGGTGTCGATGGGGTAAGCGAAGTCGCATCTGTAGGCGGATTTGTACCGGATTATCAGATAGTCGTAGACAATCACGTACTGGTGCAGTACAACCTGGATATCGCAGATATAGCAAAAGTCATAAAAGCCAACAACAACGATACGGGCGGACGGATACTGCTTCAAAACGGCTATGAATGGATGGTTTCCGCAAAAGGTTATGTAAAAGATTTAGACGATATCCGCTCTTTGGTCATTAAGACAGAAGCGGGAGTACCTCTCACAATAGGGGATGTGGCGAGAGTGGAAGTAAGTACCTCGATGCGAAGAGGTATCGCCGAACTAAACGGGCAGGGTGAAGTTGTCGGGGGGATAGTGATGCTTCGATACGGGGCGGACGTGTACAGCTCTATCCAAAAGATAAAACAAAAGATGTCTGAATTAAAGGTCGATGACGTAGAGGTTGTCACAACCTACGACCGCTCAAGCCTCATCAAAAAAGCCGTAGATAATTTGGAGATAACGCTTATAAAAGAGTCGGTGATAGTTATTCTGGTCATAGGGATATTTTTACTTCATTTTCGCTCATCGCTGATTATCCTTATCGTTTTGCCACTTACTATAGGGCTTACTTTCTTACTGATGAAGCTTTTTGGAATCGGCTCCAATATTATGAGTCTTGGCGGCATCGCCATAGCCATAGGAGCAATGATCGATGCGTCTATCGTTATGATAGAAAATGCGCACAAGGAGATACACAAGCTCGAAGCCAAGCAGGGGAGCATCTCAAATGCCCAAAGAGTGGAGCTCCTTTTAAGATCCTCCCAAAAAGTGGGACGACCCATATTTTTCGCACTTGTTTTGGTCGTGGTCTCGTTTTTGCCTATTTTTGCCCTCTCAGGTCAGGAAGGCTTATTGTTTACGCCTTTGGCCTATACAAAAACATTTGCCATGAGTGTCGGAGCGATTTTATCCATAACTCTGGTTCCGGTTTTGATGGTGTATTTTTTAAAGGGAAAGATTATCCCTGAATCCAAAAATATGTTAAACAGATTTTTTATATGGATCTATACACCAATCCTAAATATCAGTCTGAAGCTCAAATATATTATTTTAGCCCTGACTTTGGCTTCTCTTATGTATATCTATCCCCTGTATAAAAACTTCAACTGGGAGTTTATGCCCATGCTTAACGAGCAGACCTTTATGTATATGCCGGTGACTCCGTATGGGATAGGGGTGGATTTAAGCAAGGAGTTAACGCAAAAAACGGACAAGATACTTGCTTCTTTCCCTGAGGTGCAAACGGTATTTGGCAAGGGGGGACGGGCTACGACGGCGACAGACCCTGCACCGCTTAGTATGATAGAGACCATTATCACCTTCAAGCCCCAAAGCGAATGGCGCGAGGGGATGACCTATAAAAAACTGATGGCGGAGATGGAAGAGACTCTTCAGATACCAGGACTGGTAAACTCCTGGACCTATCCGATACGTGGAAGAATTGACATGCTTTTGAGCGGGATTAGAACACCGCTAGGGATAAAACTCTACTCTAAAGATGTTAAGAATCTCGAAACCTATGCCAAGATCATAGAACAAAAACTCCGTGCATCGGAGCTGACCCAAAGCGTGTTCGCAGATCAGGCAAGTGCGGGGTACTATCTGGACATTTATATCGACGCAAAGGAACTCTCACGCTATAACATGAGCAAAGAGAAGCTCTTGGAATACACTTCTCTGGCCATCGGAGGGATGAAAATAGGCATATTTTACAAGGGGATAGAGCGGTATCCCATCAGTCTGAGACTTGAACCGGAGAATAGACAAAGCATAGAGGATATAAAAAATATCCAGATAAAAACTTCTCTTGGTTTTGTTCCTTTGAGCACTTTTGCAGATATCTCATACAGACAAAGCAGCTCTGTTATAAAAAGCGAGATGGCATCACCCGTGATTTTCGTCTACATCACTCCAAAAGATGGGGTAAGCCCTACGGAGTACAAAAAAGAAGCCAATGCCCTTTTGCAGGATTTGAACCTGCCAGGGGGAAGCTATATAGAGTGGGCCGGACAGTCTGAGTATCTAGAGAGCGCTATGGCAAAAATCGTATGGATCGTCCCCGTAGTGCTCTTGGTGATTTTGATCTTAATCTATATGGCGCTCAAAGAGGGTGTGGTGACTCTGATGGTCTTTTGTACCCTCCCTTTTGCTTTTTTGGGAGGACTGCTTTATACCGATTATCTTCATTTTAGTATGAGTGTAGCGGTAATAGTCGGGTTCTTGGCCCTGCTTGGCATCGCAGCGCAGACAGCGATTATCATGATTATCTACCTGCAAGAGAGCATCACGGAAGCCCAAGCCAAATATGCAGAAGATTTTAATGCACAGCGTTTAAGAGAAGCGATCTACGAGGGTGCGGTTCAAAGGGTCAGACCCAAACTGATGACCCTTTTTGCCATACTCGCCGGACTTTTGCCTATAATGTTTAGTGATGGAGTGGGGAGCGAAGTGATGCAGAGGATAGCCGCACCGATGATAGGAGGCGTGGTAAGCTCTGCCGTCTTAAGCTTGCTCGTTATCCC
>JAHJEG010000056.1 GCA_018825665.1 bacterium
GAACTACTTTGGTCTTAAACTCTGCACTAAACATTCGTCTTTTTCTGCTCATAGTTTTTCTCCTAAATGCATTTTTAATTGTACCATTTAGGAATATAACCTCTCTGAATTATTGTCTAAATTATTGGTGGCAGTATAATGCTTAGAGTTTAAAGTTTATTCAATAATTCCAACAGAAGTAATTACCTAAGGAAATATAAAAAATGAAACTAGATATAGAGACAAAGACAGAAGTTAAAAATATAAAGTTAAATAACTATAAAGAATTTGTTATAATGCTTCCCATTTTCTAAACCAGTAAATCGAGTTTTTTAATTCCGCCTTTTTGCGATACAAGTGGTAAGAGTTTTCCGCCGTTAGAATTTAAATTATTATCGACTTTGTTGTAAACTTATTTGAGGTGTTATATCTAGAGAGAAGCATTTTTTGACGGCTATTTTCCGGTATTATTTACACAACTAAGTATCGGAGTGCATCACTTTACATAGTGGAATTTCCAAGTTAAAATAAAATACCTCAAGTAAAGCCCTATATTACGGAACTTAACTTCTTTTTGAAGAATAAAATATTTTGTATCCAGTATCCGGAGCCACAACTTTTTAAATCCCTAAAACACGACATTTCAGATTTCAACTATTATGGTAGCTAAAATATATTTTCTGTATTACTTGTTTTAATTCATACTATTTTAAAACAATCTAATTGACTTATCAATCTTTCTAATTTCTGCCTATAAAAAACAATCAAAATTCATTTCACGTGAACACTAAAAATCAGATAGCATAAGAAAAATATTTGCCTATATTTGCTAATCTTTTGACATTTTATTGCATAATTTTTTATTTAAGAGGTTTCGATTGAAATATATAATAGATATGATGGATGATATACGTGAAAATATACAAGACTCCGGGGAGTATACTCTTTTGGCCATGCTCGTAAAAGAGGATGCTCATAAAAGATTTCAAAATGTAGGTGAGAAAGTTATTACGTCTTTGCATATTGACCATGAAGCCAAACAATTACAGCTTGGGTTTTCAGATGGGGATGTTACGACACAAGCCCTCTTGGCATGTGTAAATTCTCTGCAAATGCCGGCTATGATGTATGAGGTGATGATAAAGATCTCAAACGAACATCCTCTCATGCCTGTTATCGGATTTGGTGAAAACCATGAAGACAAACAGTACACATTTTTTGTGACGACTTAAGTTATAACTTAAGTATTTTGCTTTGTAGCTCTTGTACTATCTCACGCTGTCTGTGCGAAACAAAGGTCTGAACAAACTCTTCCTGATGGGTTGTCAACATAAGTCTTAGCACCAGCGTAAAACTGCCCGAATGTGTATCTCTGATCTTAATCAAACTTGCTTTTGTATTGAGCGGTTTTCTAAACTCATCCCATCGCAACTCAGTTTGGAGCATTATCTCTCCATCATGTGTTAACCCACGAATATTTGGCAACACAATTTCTGCTGATGTAAGGGAAATGCTTCTTAGTTCTCCGCTCCACTGCTTGTCATGCAAACGCAGTTTGGCGACAGAGGCGCTCTCAAGCTGGACATGAACACTTTTTCTATCCAAGGGTGAGCTCATGATAAAAATAAAACTTCCTAATTCTATGAAATTATTTTCTTTATCGATATTCAGAACCCTGCCCCGAACGGTTTTTTCACCCTTCGCTCTTTTGATAAAGACTGTGTCACCGTTATGCAGGGCGTATATTGCAATTGCACGTATTGAGAGGATTATGGAGTCTTCTTTGACTCTTTTGATGATTGCTTTTGAACCGATTGGCACTTCTTTGTAATAGTTTGTTGTTTCCAAAGTTTCTTTTGTGCCGATAAGAAGGGAACATTCATTCAAAAACTTTTCTTCAAGTTTTATTCGTTCGGCCTCTTCTTTTAGAAGTTTGGAATCGTCTTTTACACGGTTACTTCCGGCCTTGTTTATTTCATTGAGCAGTATATTTAATCTGCCGCAAACTGTTATGATTGTGTCTTGTGAATGAAACTGCGCGACCGCTACGGAGAATTTTGGAGACAGTTTTACCGTTTCATCGAAAATAATACTTTGTCCCGCGCTCAAAATCACATTGGCATATTCAACTGCACGCTCCAATTGCGTATCTTTGCAGATTAGGGCAAATTTATTCCCCTCAATCCTTGCAAAAAGTCCATATTCCCCAAAAGAGATATTTACCTGATCTGCAAACTCTTCTAAAACCACATCACCCATCTCCGAGCCGTACATCTTATTTATATGCGCCAAATCAAGCATCTCAATCACTATGATACTGATCGGGGTTTTCTTCTTTTGGCTGTTCTTCACCCATTCAGGAAGAACCTCATCAAATTTATGTCGGTTTGCTATTTTGGTTAAAGGATCGATATAGCTTTGCGAATCTACATTTGCGGCAGAGACTTCAGGATAAAAAACGGCACAATAATGATCAATATCCGTACAATATTTACACGGCATTTTCTTAATCACGACATTATACCTCTGCGTGTTCTTTTCTTCTTGCCTGTTGCGTGTTATAGTGACAGAATGATCATCCTGGCTGTTTAATTCCTCAAGCCATTCATCATATTGGGCGCTTTCATATGTTTCCGTAAAGCGATTTACGGTATCAAACAATTCCCACACCGATGTATGTGTTTGTGTATAATCTTCTATGCTCTCACAGCCTGCCAGGTCAAAAAAGGCTTTATTTGCTACAAACGGCTGATGATCATAAATGATTACAGCCGGCAGATCAAACTGATTCATCATAATCTCAAAGGGCTTTTTATACTCTTCTATGTCGCTTGCTTTTGGTTTTACATCTTTTTTGTCTTTGTCAATGCTGTCATAATAATCTAGGACACCCGAGAGATTTTTGTCGAAGATATCGGCGAGATAGTCTATCAACGGCAGCTCTTTGCCATCAAGAACATTTGCAAGAGCGAGTGTGTGTATCATCGATTTTCTAAAAGCCATACAGATGACAAAAATCTCTTTTATCGTTATGTCGCGTGATATCATATAGTCTATAAACTTGTTCATCACCGGGCACCGTCCGACAAGCTGTTTTCCAATCAAAACATCTGCAAAATAGGTGATAATCTGATTTGCAAAAAGGGAACTGAATTTTTTTCGGCTGATTTTATGGTGTTCGAATATTTTTATTACCGATTCTTCATGCATCCATGCCGAAGCGATTCTGTCGGTATGCTGAACCATAAGGGCATTTACATGTTGAAGCTTGCTTGATGAGACGAGAGACATTTTATACGACTTCCATTTAAAAAAATTTTACAAATCAATAAAGACAATATACTATGCTATCACAAAAGACTTTAATATATAAATCCTTAGAGATTAAAATATTTGTTCGATTATTATATTATCTAATACAAAAACACATATTACATAAAATTGGCAATTTCAAATATTTATATATATTTAAAGATAGCTATAATTATTATGAAAGATGAGAATAGTATAATGCTAGGGAGTATTTCACAACATAATTAAAAGCGGTAGTAAATGTATAATGTAAAAAATGAAGTTATCATATTTAGTTACAACGGAGCGATTCAGGAGAACAGGACCGCGCTGCTGGCAAATTCTATTATCTCTCAAATCGATATATCTACAGATAAAAAATTTAAAGGTATATTGATCTCATTAAAAGGCACTACATATAATGAGGATCATAAAAATGTTGCTATGCTCGTAAAGCAGTTAAATGCATTAATACAAAAAATAAATATACCGATAGCGCTTATTGACTACAGTGTTGCATTGTATCAGCTTTTAAAAGCACTGACAAAAAGTACAAAGGTCAAACTCTTCAAAAACTCCAGTGCGGCAAGACTTTTCCTTGATGCAAAGGCCTTTAAAAAAGGGATGCATATTTTAGTGTATGACGAGGATGAGGAAAACAGCAAAAAACTCTCCAAAGAGCTTGTGCATTACGGATACACGGTTATCGTTGCCAAAAATGCAGAGGACTACACCGAACTGATACATAACAAGCATTATGATGTCATTGTGACCCAAAGCAGGCTCAATATGGACCTGGATTCATCCGCACCCCATAAAGATGCCTTGTCTCTTTCAAAGAACCTAATAGCAAATCTTCCGGTTTTCATGGATACGGCGGTGGAAACTCTAGTCTCTTTTACAGGGCTCGAAGCTCAAAAATCTGCACACAGCATCAAAAGATTTGATATCAAGATGACGGCTCCTGTTATATGTGCGGTGATGCATTTCAAAGGTGATTTAAAAGGTACTTTTGTTTTGGTATTTCCAAAAGATATCGCCATTACAGCTATGGAATCCTTACTCGGTGAAAGAGTCAATGAAAATGACATGGAAAGCATCATGGATGGTGTAGGTGAGTTTTGTAATACGATTACCGGAAGTACGAAAACGGCACTTTCTGGCAAAAATGTCACTGTAATCTTTGATTTGCCGAGAAAATTCACATCTATTGAGTCCACGCTAAATGATATAGGAAATAATAACGGCATATGGATTGACATGCAGCTCGCCGGCAAACCGTTTTATATGTTCATCACGAAGTAGGATGCCCGCCGCCATCTAAAACAGTATAATAGACATAGGAGTATCATATTAAATTCTTATTTGTAATGATTCTATTATTTTTACCTCTATTTTCGCAGGCGGAAAAACTCGAAAAAGTGTCATTGCAGTTGCAGTGGCTGGATCAGTTTCAATTTGCAGGCTATTATGTCGCCAAAGAGAAAGGGTTTTACAGGGATGTCGGCTTGGATGTGGAGTTGTTGCAGTTCGACAATACCATTAGTACGGTTGAAAGTGTCCTCTCATCTAAAGCCACATACGGTATAGGACGGTCTTCTCTTATTATCGACAGGAGCAATGGCAAAGAGATTGTCCTTTTGGCATCCGCCTTTCAGTCCTCACCCTCTGTACTAATCGCTACAAAACAATCAAATATTAAAACCGTTTTGGACTTTGTCGGCAAACGCATCATGATGACAAACGATGCCGTATCTTCTGTAGCGATACAGGCGATGATGAACAGTAACGGTGTTTTGACTAATAAGACAATCAAACAAAAGCACTCCTTTGATGTAGATGATCTTATCAATCAAAAGACAGACTTAATGGCTTCTTATATATCAAACGAGCCTTTTTTACTTAATGAAAAAGGGATTGAGTATACTATTTTTGATCCCAAATCTTACGGATTTGATTTTTACAGCGATATACTTTTTACCAGTGCAAACGAAATAAAAAACCATAGACAAAGAGCCATCTCTTTTACGGAAGCATCTGTCAGAGGATGGATATATGCCTTTGATCACATAGATGAAACAGTTGAACTTATTTTAAAAAAATATAACGTGCAAAATAAATCCAAAGCTGCATTAAAGTTTGAGGCAGAAGCCTTAAAGAAATTAGCGTATTACAACAATGAAGAATTTGGACATATTGACAAAGTAAAAATAGAAAAAATACACGACTACTATCACGTCATGGGATGGCTTAAAGACGAAATTGATATTGATGCTTTTATTCAACATGAACATAGAAGCAAATTATACTTTTTACTTAGTAAAAAGGAACAGGAATACTTAAAAGATAATAAAATCATTACTTTTACCAACCTTCCCAATTGGCTTCCTTTTGAAGGAGTAGATAAGAATAATAATTACCTTGGAATCGTTGCTGATCATCTGGGTCTCGTTGAGAGTGCTCTGGGCATAGAGTTTCAAAAAATTATCTCAAGATCTTGGAACGAGTCACTTGATATAGCCATGAATGAGAAGGCTACCGTCATCTCAGGGGATATATCCGACACTGTTTTAAATGAAAAGTTCAATCCTATTGAGAGCTATGTTAAGAACCCTATTGTCATCATCATGAAACATTCAGCAGACTATGTAGACAAGCTAAATGAAATAGCAAACAAGAAAATAGCGGTTATCAAGAATCATGTCTATACAGATGAAGTTTATGAACAGCGCCCAAATATTCAATTCATTGAAGTTGACAACATAGAAAATGGGCTCCTAGGCATTGAGATAGGAAAATACGATGCCATGCTTGCTCCTTTGGCTATGGCAAGTTACAATATTACGAAAATGTCATTGGAGGATATTTCAATCGTAGGAAAAACGGATCTGATTATGCAATTAACTCTTTTTGTAAATAAAAAAGAGCCCCTGCTTCACAGTATTTTGAATAAGGCTATGAAAAACATCAGCGACACCCAACATCAAAATATTTTGACCAAATGGAGACACACGAATAATATTACAAAAATCGATTATACTCTGATATGGAAGATTTTTGCTTTTATGGCACTCGTTCTCGCCTTTATAATATACCGTTATCATATTATCAAAGAGCATAATAAACAATTGCAAGAGCTCTCAACGCATGATGCACTGACCAAACTTTATAACAGACGCTACCTTGATACAAAAATGAATGCTCTTTTGTCGCTTGCCAAACGGTATGAAACCCCTTTTTCAATTATTCTTATAGACATAGATGATTTTAAACTTGTCAATGACCTGCATGGACATGATGAAGGGGATACGGTATTGAAAAAAATTGCAGCTATCTTATCCGAAAATTCCAGAAGCACTGATATTGCAGGAAGGTGGGGAGGAGAAGAGTTTTTAATAATATGTGAACATTCAGGTTTGCAAGCGGCGATAGCAACTGCACAAAAGATGTGTCAAAAGATTGAGGAAAAAGTACTTGTCCACACCAAGCATGTCACGGCAAGTTTTGGCGTACACGAATATAGCCAAAACGATACCATGCACACTATGATTATAAAAGCCGACAAAGCACTGTACCGGGCAAAAAAAGAAGGGAAAAACAGAGTCTCTGCGTATCAGGATTGAAAAGAAATAAAAACGTTTCTTTCAAACTTGCAAATATCTGTAATGCAAAAGCCGAAAAAAGGTATACAATTGCGTACTAGTAAATTTTTTATTTTCAGGAAATGAAATGCCGGCTAAAAATTATGCCACTATTTTCAGAGAGATTCAAAACAGCAGATTTTTAAAGATTCAAACATCGGTTTTATTTATAATAACTTATATAGACTGGACTATTTTACCTTTTATAACCAAGCTTGAGGGGACGTATCTGCCGGTTTTTATGATAAGTTTTTACATGCTTATCGGGGCATTGGACGGATTTGTCCAGCCGCTTTTTAAAAATATAAAAATCTACAACATCTATATGTTTGCTATTGTTTTGGATATCATCCAAATACTCAGCTATATGGTATTTAGCCATTCTGTCATCGTCTTTACCTATGTGATTCTGACTATTTTTACTATTCAGGGTATCACTTTTGAGATTGCAAGGGTGCACACCGTGGACTTTATGCAAGAAGAAGATGTCGAGCTCAAAGACTACCTTATGATCAGATCCTTTGTCATCTCCGCTGCGATAGTATCCGGAGGACTCAGTTCCATGGTGTTTGACTACTTCACAAAAGATTTAGGTTTACTTCTTATCTATTTATCGGTTCTTGGGATTATCGGGATATGGCTGCAGTACAAACTGTACAAGAAATTCAAATTGAAAATATTAACGGCAGAAGTTCAAATAGAAAGAGACAGAAAAGAGATTTTTGAAAAGATAAGACCCTGATACCGCTCCCTTTTAGAAAAATATTTTATTTCCACATGCCGGGATATCAGACACGGAGTTAAGGGATCATTTTGTTTTTCTTTAACACCTCCATAAAGGCTTCGGCCATCCTCTCGTACCCTTTTGCATTTGGATGGACATAATCGCTTTTTAATTCTCTGTGAAGCTCGATATAGCTCAAGACCTCATCCTCGAACATCACATCTCTGAGTTTGGCCACCTCGTAATAAACAGAATGTGTCCCAAACCCAAACATATTAAAATCAGGCACTCCGACCAATAAGACCTCCGCCCCGCTTTGCTTAATCAAATCTATCATTGCGATGAGATTACTCTTGAGTTCTTCTTCTGACAATTTGCGCAATATATCGTTTCCTCCGTGGCAGAGGATGACAAGATCGGGTCTATTTTTTAACATTTGTGCAAGACGTACCAGCCCCTCAGATGATTCTTCGCCGTTTATCCCAGCATTTGTCACATGAAAGCCGCTCTTTTTTTCAAGCAGTACGGGATAGCTAGAAGCGCTTGAAGCACCAAAACCATAGGTCAGACTGTCGCCAAAAGCAAGTATCTCAGCATCTTTTTTCAATACATTTCTCGCCAAATCCGTTTTACTCTCTTTTAAAAATATGACAAGTGCCAATGCCGCCAGCACAAGGATAAATACTGTAGTTGTTTTACTCATGCGATGATTATATCATGCAAAAGTATATCTTCTGGTAAAAAATTTTCAGCTGAGTATACTTGAGATACAAGTATACTTACATCTTTAAAACCGGGGGTGCTGTAAATGAAAAAATATCTTCTCTTTGATAATGACGGAGTGCTTGTGGATACGGAAAAATGGTATTTTGAGGCCAATAAAAAAGCCTTGGGAGAGATAGATGTTACGCTTGAGTTTGATGTCTATATGGAAATAATGGCTCGCGGCGGCACAGCCTGGGAAGTTGCAAAAAAACATGGGAAAAGTCAGAAAACCATCGATGAGCAAAGAAGAGTAAGAGATATTTATTACAGAGAATTTATTTCAAAGGAAGATATCGAGATTGAGGGTGTAGTCGATGTGCTTCAAGAGCTCTCCTCTGAATACAGTTTTGGAATAGTCACCACCTCAAGACGGGTAGACTTTGACCTGATACACAAACACAGGAACATAGTAGAGTACATGGACTTCACACTCTGCGTCGAAGAATATCCCCGCGCCAAACCCCATCCGGACCCTTATCTGGCAGGCATGCATGCCTTTAATGCACAAAAAAGCCAATGTCTGGTCATTGAAGATTCCCAAAGAGGTTTAAGTTCGGCTGTAAATGCAGGAATAGACTGCGTAGTCGTGGAAAATATATTTACGGCGACACATGATTTCAGCCAGGCCGCATATAAGATAAAAAGACTGGGCGAACTGCCGTCTCTTCTTGATTCGCTCAAAAAAGAGAGACTATTTTAATTGTATGTCAAATATCTCATCCAACATAATAAGCAGTTCACTTTTTGCAGAACCGGCAAAACTGTTCTCTAAAAAGAGATTTATCCCCTTGCCTGCGTGTTGCACCAAGGGGATGATTTTTATACCCGTTATCTCAGACATAAAATGTGATTTGTCCCCCTCTTCATAGGCATGCAGCAAAATTGAACGTGAAAAATTATTCAGTATGTGGTAGTAGATATGCAAAAACTCCGCCTCTTGCACCTTAAGGGCATACAAGTGCGTAGCAATCTTCCATTCATGGGAAGCAACCGGATGTATCTTGTCTGGTTTTACCGATATCCCGATCTCTTCTTTGACCTCGCGAACAAGCGCGGCAAGAAGATCTTCTCCCTCATTTACCGTGCCCCCCGGAAAACCCATACGTCCATCCCATCTGTCTATCATAATAATCGCAGGACAACGCATGCTTTTGATATCGTCGTTAAAATATTTCCACGGTGATATCTCTTCTACATATATGGCCAAAAAAACGGCATTCTTTTTATCCCTATAGTGGTCACCAAACTCTACTCTTTTCATATCGCTCAAAATAACTCTTTATTAATTTTTTCATATTTTACATCAAAAAAGCCACTTCGCGTACGATTGGGCATAATATCTCCTCTTGGAGTTTTAAAACCTCTTTTTATACGCATGGCAGTAGGGCTGTTTCTTATGTTTTTTATAATAATCCTGATGATACTCTTCAGCCTTGTAAAACACAGCTTTTGGATATATTTTTGTAGCGATTTTGAGGCCTTTTGCTTCTAAAACAGTGATGAGTCTATTGAGGATGTGCATCTCCTCCTGATTTGAAGTAAATATGGCAGATAAATACTGTTGTCCAATATCCGGGCCCTGCCCGTCTGTCTGCGTAGGATCGTGTATCTCAAAAAACAGTTTTGCCAAAGTCTCATAGTCGACCTTTGCGGCATCATACCTGATCTCAACAACTTCAAGATGACCCGAATCTCCGGAGGACACATCCCCGTATGAAGGGTTTTTCAAGCTGCCTCCCATATATCCGGAGACAACGGATCGTACACCCTCCAGGTTTTCAAAATGATATTCCACACCCCAAAAACAACCGCCTGCAAAGTAGGCCTTTGCTTCTTCTTTCTTGTCATCTTCAAAGTTTAAGGAGATGGAATTTACGCAATGTCTGATATTTTTAGACGTGAAACCCTCCCCCTCAAACACATGTCCCAAATGGGCATTGCATCTTGCGCAGACTATCTCGACTCTTTTTCCATCAGCATCTTTGACCCTTTTTACTGCACCTTTTATCTCATCGTCAAAACTGGGCCATCCGCATCCGCTGTCAAACTTTGAAGCAGACCTGTAAAGTGGAGCATTACACCTCTTGCACAGATACGTACCCTCTTTTTTAAATGTATAGTATTTTCCGCTAAAAGGCCTCTCTGTCGCTTTGCCCTCGATCACCCTTGCTTCCTCCGCATTTAAACTGTTGAGTTTCAATACTTTTAAGTTTTTATACATAGCATCATTTGATTCCAGGTTTAACACAGCAAAAATTAAAATACACAGATACGCGACAAGTCTCATAAGTAAATCCTCTTACTCTTTATTATCTATAACTTTACTTCAACATTCCACATGCCAAGATTAATACCTCACATTATATATCACATTTTAGTTATAATTTTATATTCTCTGTTATAATGCCCTCCTACTATTCAAGCGCTTAGGTACATACATGCTCAATAATATGAATTTTTACAGTTTTATGCATAGGCAGATACTCATTGTAATCGCTCTGTTTGTGAGTACAGGCTTTGGATATGTCTATATGGGCTGGTTTTATTCTTCGCTGCGCTATGAACTGTTATGGTTTTTTCTTTTACTGCTGCTCTCTTTATGGGGCTACAGGCTCTACAAGATTTACAAAAACAATAACCTCAATATGCAGGAAAAAGAAAAATGGCTCAATCATTTAAGATATTTTTTATTCATATATTTTTCCATGTGGACCATAATGTTTTTTCTCTACATCCTGCATCCCGCGATTGAGCTGCATTATATAGCGATAGCCACACAACTTGGTGTAGCCGTTGTCTCTGCCACGATACTTGTATCACAAAGAAAACTCGCAATTGCAACATTAATCAGTTTAATGCTTCCTCTTGTGATTTATTTTATTTTGCTTGATGAGTTTTACAGTTATCTACTCTCTTTTTTCACTATCGTTTTGGGAGGAGTCCTCCTCTACGCTTCGAGCAACACCTTCAATTATCTTGTCAAAAGCCAATATCAGGCGTATCATGATTATTTGACTTCCCTTGGCAATAGACGCTATCTTATTGAACTTTTGGAAAATTCCATAAGACTTCAAAAACAGAATAAAAAATTTCCCTAT
Organism: bacterium; assembly: GCA_018825665.1. Classification (GTDB taxonomy): domain Bacteria; phylum Campylobacterota; class Campylobacteria; order Campylobacterales; family Sulfurimonadaceae; genus Sulfurimonas. Next base: position 11,499 of record JAHJEG010000056.1, read on the forward strand.
CTGTTACTTATAGATCTCGATCATTTTAAAACGATCAACGATACACTCGGACATGATATAGGGGATGAGCTTTTATGTGAAGTCGCAAACCGTATGAAAGAACTCTCAAAACGCCATTACAACCATGTGTCACGTCTTGGCGGAGACGAGTTTTGTATACTCAGCAGCCCGTACGATACAAAAGAGGAATCTCTTGAACATGCAATGCGCTTTGCCCAAGAACTGCTGCGCATCATTAAAAAAAGCTATACCATAAAAGAGCATCATCTCTATATCAGTGCCAGTGTCGGTATCAGCATAATCAATAGCCCCGATATGCAGGCAGGCACATTCATCAAAGAAGCCGATATTGCCATGTATGAGGCAAAAACCCAGGGGCGGGATGGGATCATACTCTTCAATGATGACCTTTCCAAAAAAGTGGAGTACAAACTCGAGATCGAACGATTGCTGCACTTTGCTCTTGAACATAATGAGATTTCCCTGAAATATCAAACACAGGTGAATGAAAAGAATGAGATTATCGGCTGTGAAGTCCTGGCAAGATGGCATAACGAAAAATTGGGAAATGTGCCGCCGGATGAGTTTATAGGCATAGCAGAACAGACCGGCTTGATTATTGAGCTTGGCTATTATATTTTAAAAGAAGCATTTCAAACCCTAAAAAGCTGGGATGAAAAAGGTATCTATCTGCAGCAGATGTCTATCAATATTAGCATGAGGCAAATGTTTCACAGCTCGTTTATCAATGATGTGCGCAAACTCTCAGCGCAGTACCTCAATGATAATCTGACTTCTAAAATCGTATTTGAAATCACTGAAACCAGTGTTGCCGAAGATGTTGAACTGCTGATACGAAATATGAATATGCTTAAAACACTAGGCATACGATTTTCCATGGATGATTTTGGGACAGGCTATTCCTCTTTGAGCTATCTTCGCAAACTTCCTATAAATGAACTCAAAATTGACAAATCCTTTATTTTTGAGCTAGAAAACTCAGAGCAAGGAAAAACCATGATAAAGACTATAGTCAATATCGCTAAAAATTTAAACCTGAATATAGTCTCAGAAGGCGTAGAAAAATCTTCTCAGCAAAAATTTTTGATAGAAGAGAGATGTGACATCCTGCAAGGTTTTTATTTTTCACACCCCATGGATAAAGAGGCATTTGAAAAATTACTGCTGCACTAGCAGTGTCTGCTTAGAAACTTATGCAGCTGGTTTGCAAATTCATGGGCGTTTTTTTGCGAAAACGGAGCCGGACCTCTTGTCGTCTCTCCGCTCTCGCGAATCTTCTCCATCAGGTTTCTCATTGCTAAATACTGCTTGATATTGTCTACGCTGTAAAGCTCTCCGCGGTGGTCTATGGCATGTGCATTTTTGCTTATCACTCTGTCTGCCAAGGGGATATCCGCCGTAATGACCAAATCACCCGCCTCTACCATCTCAGCAATCTTGTTATCCGCCTCATCGGCACCTGCTTCGACGATAAGATAGCTTATATTTTTCGATTTTCCTATATCGATACGCTTATTGGATACGACAAAGGTCTCAATTGAGAGTTTTTCTATCCAACGAAACAGGATAGGCTTGAGCAGGTTTGGAAAAGCGTCTCCGTCCACATAGAGTTTAAGCACCTATCAACCTTAGTTTTTCTTCACGTTTTAGCTGCTTAATGGCGTACTCCCTTTTAGACGCACTGCTTCGGTCCTGTACTGTTTCTGAGTACACAAGCTCTACGGGTCTTCGCACTTTTGTGTATTTTGCACCCTTGTCCGAAGTATTGTGCTCGACAAGACGTTTGTCGACATCTATCGCGATTCCGGTATATAAAGTTCCGTCACTGCACTTGAGGATATATACAGAATAAGACATAGAAAATCTCCAAAATTTAATAAAATTATTGTACTATAATATCTTTATAAAAGGATTTACTTTGGCTTTTAACCTTGAGAATACACTTGTAATCGGGATTTCTGCAACCGCTTTGTTTGATTTGTCCGAGGCTGATGCGCTGTTTAAAAAAGAGTTCAAAATTCATCCGGAAAATGCCATCGATATCTATAGAAAGTATATGCTCCAAAACGAGGAAGTACTTCTTGATGAGGGGATTGGATTTCCTCTTATAAAAGCTCTTTTAGACCTCAACAGATACCAAAAAGAATCCGACACCCCCTTAGTTGAAGTGGTCGTAATGTCCAGAAACAGTCCTGATACGGGAGTGCGAGTACTCAACACCATAAGAAAACTGGAGCTCAATATCACCCGTTCAGCCTTTACCGCGGGAGAATCGAGTGCCGATTATCTCGAAGCTTTCGGCGTAGATCTGTTTTTGACCACGAATGAAGAGGATGCACAAAAAGTTATTGACAATGAGGTCTGCGCCTCTGCAGTGCTCTCAATCCCGCCGGAATACAAATGTGATATTCCAGAAGGTCAGGTCAGGATAGCATTTGACGGTGATGCCGTACTTTTTGATGATACAAGCGAGCTCGTTTATAAACAAGAGGGGATAAAAGCCTTTCATGAGAATGAGCATAGATCACAGAATATACCTATGAACGAAGGTCCCTTTGCCTCCTTTTTAAAAAAGCTGGCACGCCTGCAGGAAAGACTTCCTATGAAAATGGAATTTTCTCCCGTGAGAATAGCCCTCGTTACCGCCAGAAACAGCCCCTCAGACCTCAGAGTCATTAAAACTCTCAGACACTGGGGTGTTTATGTGGATGAAGCGTTTTTTTTAGGGGGGATAGAAAAGAGCAAAATACTCAAATCATTTAAGGCACATATATTTTTTGATGACCAGGATGTACATCTCAAAACATCTTCACTCGTAGTCCCCTCAGGTAAAGTGCTGTACAAATCACTTTCTGGATTACAAAAACACAAACAATAATCTAAAATAAAATTTAAACTTTATATTAAGTGTGATTTTGTAACATTTTTTAAGTAAGAAACAAATAACTATTGTAAATAATAAAAAGTTA
>JAHJEG010000057.1 GCA_018825665.1 bacterium
AATAGAGCAGTTCGGTAGCTCGTCGGGCTCATAACCCGAAGGTCACAGGTTCAAATCCTGTTTCCGCAACCAATTCTTTAAATTTTTATTACAACATATGTTGGGGTGTCGCCAAGCGGTAAGGCCTCGGTTTTTGGTACCGATATTCGGGGGTTCGAATCCCTCCACCCCATCCACAACACTCTACAAACCCCTATTTATAGGACAATGTCGCGGAATAGAGCAGTTCGGTAGCTAGTCGGGCTCATAACCCGAAGGTCACAGGTTCAAATCCTGTTTCCGCAACCAATCACAAATACCTTTTATCATTGTAACTATTTTACCCATTTTCATCTATTCAAATACCCAAAACTTTTAAATTATATTTAGTTATTTTTCGATAGACTCAACCTATAACACTATTGTCTTGGATTGTTACTATGAAAAAATCTCTTTACTATGTACTTGCGCTGTTCTTTTTACTTTTTTTAACTGCCTGCAATAGCGGTTCTAGTGAAAATAGTTCGGTTTCGGCTGACTCCGTTTTAGACGAAAACCTCTCGGATGGCAATATAAGCTTTGCAAATGCAATTGTTCACAATCCCTCTTTTACAAGCGATCATTTTAGCGGCTCACAAAAGTGTGCTCAGTGTCACGACGGCATCTCGGACAGCACGGGCAAAGATGTATCTATCGTCAAGGCCTGGGAAAGCAGTATGATGGCCAACTCATCTATCGATCCCTTGTGGCGGGCGAAAGTTGCCAGTGAGATTAAACGCAATCCTGAATATAAAGAAGAAATCGAAAAAAAATGCAGTCGCTGCCATACCCCTATGGCAACTGTCGAGGCCGGCTTTTTGAATGAGAAAGTATCCCTTTTTCAAGATGGCTTTTTCAGCCCTCAAAACCACTACTATGACGCGGCAATGAATGGAGTGAGCTGCACACTTTGCCATCAAATAGAGAATGATTCTTCCCTTGGGACAAAGGACGGCTTTTCAGGCAGTTTTATCATAGCTGAGAATCTCTCAAGCGCTCGCAAAGCATATGGTCCCTATACCTCACCAAAAACCGGACCGATGCAAAACATAGTCGAATTTACTCCACAGTACAGTTCTCATATGAATGAATCAAAAGTCTGTTCCACATGCCATAATCTGGATACTCCTGTCATAAATACCCAGGGAGAGCTCAGCGGTTTAACATTTGCAGAGCAATCCGTTTACACAGAATGGGAATACAGCGACTTTAATACGACACAGAGCTGTCAGGACTGTCATATGCCTAAAACTCAAGGCAGTGTAAAAATATCTACACAGGGTGGTAATTTGGTACAAAGGTCACCCTTTTATCAGCATCAGTTTCTTGGGGCCAATACATATATGCTGGAGATTATAAAAAATAACCGTAAAACATTGGGAGCTATAGCAGATACAGCAAGTTTTGATAATGCGATTACAAGCAGCAGAGATTTTCTTTTAGCTTCGGCAGATGTCAATATCACCGATATAAACTTTGAAAACGGCAGACTGGACTTTAGCGTCACACTGAAAAATCATAGCGGGCATAAGTTTCCAACAAGCTATCCTTCTCGAAGAGCATGGCTGCATATAAAGGTATTTAACTCTTCAAATCAGGTCGTTTTTGAATCAGGAGCAATGAACAGCAACGGTGAGATTATCGGAGTTGATGATTCTTCTGGCAATCAGTTTGAACCGCACTATTTGAGTATTACGGATTCTGCTCAGGTTCAGGTTTATGAGACCGTCATGGCTGATACGGACAATAATCTTACATATACATTGATGCATGCTTCCAAATATCTAAAAGACAATCGCATTCTTCCAAACGGTTTTGATAAAGACACAGTTCCAAACTCTGTAAAACCCTACGGAGAAGCTGCAAATGATAATGATTTTTCAGGGGGAAGCGATACGACTCTGTATAAAGTTGAAGGTTTGACAAGCGGAAGCTATTCTATAACTGCGACACTTAACTATCAGACTATGTCCCACGGCTTTGCAAAGGATTTGTTTAAAGATACAGACCTTAGTGAAGTGGCACTGATGAAACTACTGGATAAAAATACGAATAATAAATACGAAACAATCTCCTCATATGCAAGATCTATTACTATTCCCTAGACTTATAAGCGAAATATAAGGGAATTTACTTTAAAATTTCGTCCGTTTTTAAGTGATAGACTTTTAAACAGATTCTTTTTATTTTGGGGTGTCGCCAAGCGGTAAGGCCTCGGTTTTTGGTACCGATATTCGGGGGTTCGAATCCCTCCACCCCATCCACACACAACCTTAAATCCCATAAACTCGGACTTATAACGACTTAATAACTTTCTCGGTGTCAAACTCGGTGCCAATCAGTATTAAATCTATCAGTATCTGTTGACTCAATTTTCGAAGACAATCCATACTCTAAAAATGAACCTTTTTTTCTCTTTACTCTTCATATATCCAGCATATACTTCAAGTGTAATAGATGAGTTTTTGTGTCCTAATGTATGAGATACCTAAAGTTGATGGGTGTGATTTTTAAAAACATTCGTATTTTGACTTTAAAAAAATTCCAAATAGTACAGGTTCTCAATCCTTTGCTAAATGTCATTAATGAGGCAATGATGTTTTAGATTATCATTTTGAGTCTAAGAATTTTTTCTTCTTCTAACATGGCATCAAGTGTAGATATTACATCTGAACTTGCTACTTCTGAACGCTCAAAGTATGTAAGGACATTATCAACCTCTGTTAGGCAAGTTCCTTCTTCAACACACTTAACAGCTTTAATAATATTGTCATGAACAATAGAGTGTGGTGTATCAAGCTTAGAATAACTTTTTGTTTTAGAAAAAACCTCTTTCCCTAATCCACTCTCATACCACTTACCAAGTCTACAGCTATGATGGTCTGCAAATGTTCCTTCTAGTTTATCCCTAAATACTGTACTATAACCATTAGACTTGAATAATAAATGGTCAAGTTTTACAAGAACAATAAAAGTTGCATAAAGAATATTTTTTGTGTTATCTTGAATAAGGTTAGCATTTTCTTTTAATTCAGATGTTTTATCTTTAAACCCATGAATTAAGCCTTCAATTTCAGAAGTTAATTCATGAGAACTAATAGCTTTTAGTTCTATATCAACAGAGTTTTGTTTTAAGGCTTGAACACTTATTTCTACTTCTGCAGTTGCCTTTTGAGTGCGTTCAGCAAGTTTACGAACTTCATCAGCAACAACTGCAAATCCACGTCCATGTTCTCCTGCACGTGCTGCTTCAATTGCAGCATTCAAAGCAAGTAAATTTGTTTGGTCTGATATATCTTTAATTAAAGATATTACATTGCTAATATTATCAACACTTTCATTCAGATGGTTCGCTATTTCTGATGTTGATAAAATATCTTCAACAATAATTCCAGTTTTATCTACAATCACGTCAATATCTGTATCTATATTTTCTGCATGTTCAGTATTAACTTTACTGAGATTATCTATCTCTTCAAGTTCCCTCACTTCATTTGTTAGGTTCTCTTGTAAAATTGTCAAATCTTTTTTACAAGCAGTTGTAAGTTTTTGTGTAAGTTCTTTTGATAAAGTCAAGTGTGCTTTGTCATCTTGTTGTGAGTGCATACCATCAATGGATTGATTTATAAATTTTATTGTATTTTGAAGTGTAGTATTTAATCCATCATCACTTACTTTTTGATAATTTTGTTCTAACGCATTAGTCATACCATTTTTTACTTGCTCTATAAATGTATTAAATTGAAGAAATACTTGGTTATAGGCATTTGCCATATCTTCAAGTTCTCCCGTACCAATAGAATTTAGAACTGTATTATATTCCCCATTAGAAGCTACACTTAAAGCTTGAGTAGTGTTTTCTACACTGCGTTTGATGGTAAGTATCTGATTGCGAAGGAATATTGCTAATGACAAGTTAAGTATTGTTGTTATTGCAAGTAAGGCTGAGAATCCGATTATGAAGTATTCTGTTATTGAGATAATTATGAAAATTGCTATTTGTGCTAAGTTCGCTAAATCTGCACTTTTAATGGTTGACATATTTATTCTTCCTTTTTATGTAAATGTTCATATTATATTATA
>JAHJEG010000058.1 GCA_018825665.1 bacterium
ATACTGGATTCGAACCAGTGACCAAGTGATTAACAGTCACCTACTCTACCGCTGAGCTAATCCGGAATATTTATTGAGCCGAAATTATACTTTATGAGTTCTAAAAAGTCAAGCTTTTTGGCTACTTTGAGCGTTTTCTTTTTAGATTGGCATGTGGAATTAAAAATTCCAAATTACCGACTACTTTTTTTACAATTTTAGACTCATTTATGAGCTTTTCAAGCCGTTTTTGGCTTTCATCATCAAAGAGCAGATAGATGTCATCCTGCGTTAATGGTCTTTTATCCAAAGTATTGAGAATTTCCTCATCGCTGTAGCAGGCATTGTTCGGTTCTGCGTGAATCCTTGAGGCGATATGTATAGGCAGGGAGTTGTCAAACATCAAAGATATAGTATGCAGCTCCTTATAGCTTATCCCGACTACAGGGTAGGCCGGAGGTCTGTCTATGGTGCCTAAATCTATTCTGTCTGCATCTATTTTTAGCAATACATCATTTAGCTTTTGTATCTCTTCTTCTGTGTCGTTCAAACCATGCACAAACAGTATCTCTATAAAGAGTCTGCCCTTGTATATTTTAGAAAACTCCATCACTTTTTGAACTACTTCTTCTATGTTTATACTTTCATGCGGTCGGTCTATTTTTTTAAAGATATCAGGACTTATCGCATCCAGTGAGAGTTTGACCTGGTCTAGTTTTAAAAGTGTGTTAAAAACATTTTTATCTACAAGAGCAGCACTGTTCGTCAGTATCAAAGTCTCAGTGGAACCTTTGATCTTGTCGATAGCATCTATGAGTTCATTGAGGTGAGGGTAGAGTGTGGGCTCTCCGTTTGCTGTTAGCGTTATCACATCGATTTTGTTACTGAGATGCGATTTTAGTTCATTGATAATTGCAAAGACTTCTACAACTTTTGTTTGCCTGTCTACTGTGGCCATGGGTGCGAGTTCGCAGTAAAGGCAGTCAAAGTTGCACTGTTTGGTAAACGGAGAGAGGTCGACGCCCAAAGATGAGCCAAAGCGCCTTGAGTTGACAGGTCCGAAAATTATATTCATGATTTATTTCCTTGCTTCTTTGCAGGGTTTTGAGATAAGAGTTCGATAAAAACAAAAGCAGTTCCACATGCCGGAGTAGTTTGGCATGTGGAAAAAGCGGAGATTATTTTCCGCTTACTCTATGGCACTCGCTTACGAAGTGTATAGCATTCTCAACAGGTACGTCGGGAAGTATTCCGTGACCCAGATTGAAGATATGACGTTTGCCCTGCATAGTCTCTTGAATCACTTCCACACATTTTGTAGTAGCTTCTTTGGAGTAAAGTCTGCACGGCTCCATATTTCCCTGTAAAACATATTTGTCGCCAAGTTTTTCTTTTGCAAAGGACATAGGAGTTGACCAGTCTACTCCAAATACGTCAAAGTTTCCGTAAACCTTGTCTAAAAATGCAGGGATCCCTTTTGGAAACATAATGACCGGGATATGAGGATATTTTTCTTTTAAATATTCAGCAATCTCTACCATATATTTCCAAGAGAACTCATCATACATGCCAGGCTCGATAGCTGCTGCCCAGCTGTCAAATATTTGAACGACATCTATACCGCTTTGAATCTGTTTTTCCATATAAAGCTTTACGACTTCAGTTACTTTTTTGAGGATGTTATGCAGGAGTTCAGGGTTTGAGTACATCATCTTTTTGCAGATGTTATATGTTTTTGTTCCCTGTCCTTCTATCATATAGGTAGCAAGCGTCCACGGAGCGCCCGTAAAACCTATAAGTGCTTTTTCGTCGCCTCTTTCATCCAGCTGTTTTCTTAAAAGCTCAATAGTCTCATAAACATAGGTAAGTTTACTTGCAGCTTCGTCACCGCCTATTAGTCTGTCCAAGTCTGCTTGTGACTCAATAGGATCGTTGAACTTTGGTCCGAAGCCTTTGATAAACTCCAAGTCCATTCCCATCTCATCAGGTATAACAAGTATATCACTGAATAAAATAGCTGCATCTACACCAACTATATCAAGCGGCTGGATTGTAACCTCGGCAGCTTTTTTAGGGTCATGGCAAAGGTTTAAAAAGTTCCCGGCCTCAGCGCGCACTGCCATATATTCAGGAAGATAACGACCTGCCTGTCTCATCATCCAAACCGGAGTGTACGGAGTCTCTTTCCCAAAACACGCATCTACAAATATTTTACTCATTTTAATCCTTAAAATTTTTCATTATCTTTAGTCTTTAGACTTTGTCAAACTAATGTGCTTTGCCAACTTTACCAAGGAAATATAAACCTACAGCAACCGCAGTGATGGAAAGTGCCAAATATAGCAAGTCCAGTGCGCAGCTGTATTCGGTATGACCGACCTTTTGAAAAAATCCGACCACAAGGACCATTACGATTACCTTGGAGATCTTATCTTTAAGCTGGTCTAACGAATGTATAGCCAAAAGCTGGTTTTCTTCACCCTCTTCATTCTTTGCAACATCGATATCGGAGATAAAAAGCTCATAAAGACCAAAAGAGAATAAAAGCATTACTACGCCGATAAGGTATAGGTCAACTGCACCGATTATCCCGCCGACTACATCTTCATGAAAGTTTTCAGGGTGCGCGTGCGTTATGTATGTGTTGATTACATATTTGGCCGTTTCGTATACGTCAAAACTTGCAACCGTAAACAATATAACCGCTCCGATAAGTCCGAATACAACGGCAAGAATAATAATAAATCTTGAACTCCAAAGAGTGTTTTCAAAAATTTTCTCTATCATAATTATTTTTCTCCTTCCATCTCCACCCATTTTTGAGCAATTCTAACGGCATTTGTTGCAGCTCCGACTCTCAGGTTGTCAGCGACAACAAACATATGGATTATTTTTTTATCAAAGTTGTCGCTTCTGATACGCCCGACAAAAGTTTCATTCATAGATACACATGTGGCCGGCATCGGATAAAGGCTCTCTTGGGGTTTGTCAAGTATCACTATATTTGGGGCTTTGCTGAGCATGTCTCTGACTGCTGCTGCGTCTACCTCTACATCAAAAGTAAGCGTCAGTGCCTCTGCGTGACCTCTAAGCGTAGGTACACGAACACAGGTCGCACTCAGAGGAATCTCTTTGTGCATGATCTTTGTAGTCTCGTTTACCATTTTCATCTCTTCTTTTGTGTACCCGTTTTCAGTGAATTTATCAATCTGAGGTATAACGTTTAGAGCTATTTGGTGTGCGAATGATTTGTGTTCCGATTCATCCAATTTAAAAGCGAAAAAATCCTGCATCTGCGTTACTAGCTCTTCCATGGCAGTTTTACCGGCACCGGAAGTCGCCTGGTAGGTCGCTACATCAACTCTTTTTAGGTCATAAGCTTCATCCAGAGGTTTGAGCGCTTGAACCATTTGGATCGTAGAGCAGTTTGGATTCGCGATGATCCCTTTTGTCTTCCATAGAGAAATATCTTCAGGATTGACTTCAGGTACAACAAGAGGAATATCTTTGTCCATTCTAAAATGAGATGTGTTGTCAATCACGACCGCACCTGCTTCAACCGCTGATGGCGCAAATTTTGCACTTACATCTCCACCGGCACTAAAGAGTGCTATTTCGATATCTTCTTCTTCAAATACGGTATGCGTTAATTCTTTTATAACTACATCTTTTCCATCAAATTCTACAGTATTGCCTGCACTTCTTGAACTTGCAAGAGGGACTAACTTGTTGAGTGGAAAATCTATCTCTGCTAGAATTGCTAAGATCTCTTCACCAACCGCTCCGTTTGCTCCAACTACTGCTACATTATATTTTCTTGACACGCGCTCTCCTTATATTTCATATGTTTGTATTTTTTTACTTAAGTGTGCTTTGCTCATTCCTAAGATTTTTGATGCCTTGTCGATATCACCGTCTTGGGAACTAAGAACTTCTATGATAAGTTCTTTTTCCATGCTTTTTATATCTTTGTTTTTTTTAAGTCCGCGAGATTCTAAAAAAAGTGATTCAGGTGTTATCACATCACCCTCGCTCAGGATTACAGCTCTCTCGATAACGGAGATTAGTTCTCTTATATTCCCGGGCCAATTGTACGCCAGGAGCTGTTCTTGGGCATCCTCTGAAAACGTTTTTAAAGAAAAGTCGTACTTTTTACAGTTTTGTTTCAGAATTTTATCTGCAATTTGCAAAATTTCATCTTTTCTTTCACATAATGGAGGAATATTTAAAGGAATTGTGTTCAAACGGTAATATAAATCCTCTCTAAACTCGCCATTTTTTATCTTTTCTCCCAGATTTGCATTTGTTGCAGAGACTATTCTTATATCGATTTGTACAGTTTTTGATGAGCCGAGCCTTCTTACCTCTTTTTCCTGAATCGCGCGAAGAAGTTTTGCCTGGACAGGGTAGGGCATCTCTCCTATCTCATCAAGAAAAAGGGTTCCTCCGTTTGCCAGTTCAAACTGACCGGCTTTTGCTTCGGCAGCATCAGTAAAAGCACCCTTTTCAAAGCCGAAAAGCTCGCTTTCAATCAGGTTTTCAGGAATAGCAGCCATATTTATGGCAATAAAAGGATTTTTGGACCTTGGTGAGTTTGCATGAATATAGTTGGCAAAGACCTCTTTGCCTACTCCGCTCTGACCCAAGAGCAAGATACTTGCATCAGTTTTTGAAGCTTTGTTGGCTATGTTGAGTACAGCTTCAAGTGCTTTGGAAGTACCTAAAAAGCCGTGTTTTGATTGGGTGCCACCCGTGTCTTTTGGTGCTTTTTTCGTTATTTTTTGAACTTCACTTTCTCTTTTTATGGCGTTGACGAGGGTGTCTACGTCAAAAGGTTTTAGAAGAAAGTCTTTGACACCCAGATGTATGGATTCTATCGCTCTTTGGAGGGTCGCATTTCCGGTCATAATAATGACTTCGTAGGCACCGTTGAGAGTTTTTATAAACTCTATGCCGTCCATGCCGGGCATATTGATATCGGTAATGATAAGATCATAACTTTTATCAAGCGTTTTAAGTGCGTCTTTTGCATTTTTAAATGTTTTAATTTCAAATTCTTTGAAATCACCCATAGCGATCTCAAGTGATTTTCTCATATTGATATCATCTTCAACTATTGCAATTTTCACTGAAAACCTTAGGAAACAGGCGAGGTAAAACCCTTTATTTTATAGGCGCAATAATAGCAGAGTTATCATTAAAGTCGACTTTGAAGCATGTCGTTTTAAGTGTGAGTACCGTGGTGGATTTGTTTTGAAAGTCTGTTGTGAGAGACCGGTGCCGCACATGGAGACCCAGGGTATGGATATAGTCGATAAACTCGTTTGAATTGGCCAAAAGAGTCTTTTGCAAATCATTGTCAGCGTAACTCTCAAGAATCAACGGCTTTTGAGCTTTGCCTTCACATTTTTTCATGGCATGTGCAACCTGCAGCTTTTCACTGTATAAGATGGCATCTTGTACGGTGTAGCGATAAGAGATGAGATACTCGCTTGCATCTAACACAAGCGAGTTAGTTAAAATTAGTGAGCAAATTGAGAGTGAGAAAGCATAATTTCCATCTCTATTTCGCATAATCCGTCTTTGAATGTAGTTTCGATTATATTGGCATTTCTAACCATGGCATCTACCGATGTGCGAACAGTTGATCTTTGAACCATCATATTTTTTACAAGGTCCTGTCCGTCAACACGGACACCTTTGATTTTTTCAGCTATCAATCTATAGGCATCTGCTACAGCGGCTCTTTTGGCAAGAGCATATGCCTGCGCAGGAGAAACCGTATTCATTGGTGCCACACCTTGTCCTGTTACGCTGATACGAACATCTTTTTTTTCTGTCAATAGATACTCTTTTTTTGAATCAGAAACCTGCATCATCGATGGTTGTGTAGTTGTAATTACTTCTGGCTGTGCCATTTCGTTGGCAGCCATAATAGTAGAAGCACTTAAAAGTGCCGCTAAAAGCATAGAATATTTCATGGTTTATCCCTTAACATGATTTAATACAAAAATATAGCAATTTCTATTCCAGATTCAGCGCTGAAGATTCCGTGTCATCATCTTCTTCATCTTCTTCTTTTTTCGGACAACGTGAAATGCTGGCTACATCATCACCTTTGACGATATACACACCGCTGGTATTTCTGCTTGATTTTGAGATAGTCTGCATATCCACACGAATCATTTTCCCTGCTTTTGTAAGAGCCATCATATCCATGGATTCATCTACCATCAGCACACCTATAACGTATTTACCTGTTTTGGAAGTCATCTTCATCGCTATAACACCCGAACCGCCACGGTTTGTCAAGCGGTATTCTCCGGCATCGGTTCTTTTTCCGATACCTTTTTCTGCTACGATAAGAATCTCCTGCTCATCGTTTGCAATGATGTTAGCGTCAACAACTTCATCCTCTTCATGTTTAAACTTGATACCTCTGACCCCGCGCGTACTTCTACCCTGGTCACGAGTTTTTTCTATATCAAACTTGATACATTGGGCAAGCTTGGTGACAATAAAGAGATATTTTACACTCTGGTCTGCGATTTTTGCCGTGATAAGTGCATCATCATCATCGAGAACGATAGCTCTGACACCGTTGCTTCTTATATTGGAGAACTCACTTAGATTTGTTCGTTTTACGATACCTTTTTGTGTGAAGAAGACCAGTGATTTATCTTCGCTGAAGTCTGTAGTCGGAATGATAGAACGTATTTTTTCATCTGCTACAAGATTGAGAAGATTTACAACAGCCTTTCCTTTTGCGATTCTGCTTCCTTCTGGAATCCTGTAAACTTTTAACCAGTGAAGTTGTCCGCGGTCTGTTACAAATAAAAGGGTGTCATGGGTATTACATGTAAAGAATCTCTCTATAAAGTCATCTTCATAGGTAGTGACAGCGGTCTTTCCTTTGCCCCCGCGTTTTTGTTTCTCATAGTTCATCAAAGGAACACGCTTGATATATCCGCGGTGCGTGATTGTTACAACCATTGGCTCATTTGGAATCAGGTCCTCAATATCAATGTCATCATAGTCATCTTCTATTTCTGTGCGTCTTTCGCTCGTATAGGTAGTAAGGATCTCATCAAACTCTTCACTAATAATCCCGTGCAGAACTTCTTCGCTTTTTAGGATTGATTCAAGATATTCGATAAGTGCAAGAAGTTCAAGAAGTTCATTCTCGATTTTTTCTCTCTCAAGACCTGTAAGCTTACCAAGACGCATGTCAACGATGCTTTGCGCCTGAATCTGTGAAAAATCAAATTCTGAAACAAGGTTTTCTCTCGCGTCGTCTATACTTTTGCTGGCTTTGATAACTCTGATGATTTCATCGATAATATCAAGGGCTTTTTTCAGACCTTCTAATATGTGCGCGCGGGCTTTTGCTTTTTCAAGGTCAAAGATCGTACGACGAATAATAATAGTCTTACGGTGATTGATAAAATGTTTTAAAATAGGGATGATTCCGAAAATTCTCGGTTCTTGGTTTAATATAGATAGCATGATGATACCAAAGGTGGTCTGCATGCTAGTCTGTTTAAAAAGATTGTTTAGAACTATCTCGCTCATAGCATCTCTTTTTAACTCTATAACAACTCTCATACCCTCACGGTCAGATTCATCACGAATCTCTGATACGCCGTCTATCATTTTATCTTTAACAAGATTTGCGATATTTTCTATAAGACGGGCTTTGTTTACCTGGTAAGGGAGTTCATCAATCACGATGACCTCTTTTTTGCTCTTTTGTTCTATATGCGTTTTGGCGCGAACTTTAATACGTCCCCGACCTGTCTCGTAAGCGTCTGTAATCCCTTTTTTGCCAAAGATGATACCGCCTGTTGGAAAATCGGGTGCTTTTATATGCTCCATAATCTCAGATAAGGATATATCAGGGTCTGCCAAAAGTGCTTTAAGCCCGTTCATAATCTCTCTTGGGTTGTGCGGAGGAATATTTGTAGCCATACCGACAGCGATGCCCGAAGAACCGTTAATCAGTAGATTTGGAACACGCGTAGGCATAACATCGGGTTCTTTTGTCGTGCCGTCGTAGTTGTCTATCATGTTTACGGTATTTTTATCTAGATCTTTTAAAAGTTCACCGGCATATTTGGTCATACGTGCTTCGGTATATCTCATAGCCGCCGCACTGTCCCCATCAACAGAACCGAAGTTTCCCTGACCGTCTACAAGTTCCATTCTCATTGAAAAAGGCTGTGCCATACGAACAAGGGCGTCATAAACAGCAGTGTCACCGTGTGGATGGTACTGACCGATAACATCCCCGACGATACGGGCAGATTTTTTGTATTTTGCACCGGCGGACAAGTTGAGTTTGTCCATCGCATAAAGAATTCTTCTGTGAACCGGTTTTAAACCATCCCTTACATCAGGAAGTGCACGACCTATAATTACACTCATAGAGTAATCAAGATAACTGCTTTGAAGAGTTTCCTCTATATTTATAGTTTGTATATCATCATTGTTTAGCAAATTGCTCATATAAATACCCTAGTTTTTTAAAATAAAATTCATTTATAATATCTTAATATCCCTTAAGCTTTGCGTAATATATATTCCATTTATAAATAAATTTTAAGAATGTGAATAAGTGAACACAATGTGCGTTAATTAAATTTTACTTATACTTAAAAAAGTATTTACATGCAGAGGAACCCTTGGCATGTGGAACTGATATTCACAAATAATTGATTAAAAATTAATCACTTTTATGATTAATGGGGAAGCCGTTGATGTTATACTTTTCACCGTAAATAAACTTCCTCAAGATGAGGGTGACTAAGGATTTAATATGAAGAAATGGTTGTTGATTGCTTTAATGCTTTTGCCTTCTTTGGCATTTGCCGAAGATACACTAGATACTGGTGATACTGCGTGGATGATGATGTCTGCTGCATTGGTATTACTTATGACTCCTGCCGGACTTGCACTGTTTTATGCTGGTATGACACGTTCGAAAAATGTTCTTAATACATATGCAATGGTACTCGGTGCTTTTGTAGTTGCATTTTTAGCTTGGATTGTAGCCGGTTACTCTGTAGCATTTGGAGATGGCGGTTCACTTCAGACAGTTATGGGTGGATTTGGCAATATGTTCCTTAGCGGCATTAACTGGAATGATTTAAGCGGAACGTATCCTACATATGTATTCGTTGTATTCCAAGGTACTTTCGCTGCAATTACGGTTGCAATCGCAAGTGGTTCCGTTATTGAGAGAATCAAGTTCTCAACATGGTTGGTGTTTGTTGCGATATGGACTATAGTTGTATACGCTCCGATTACACACATGGTATGGGGTGGAGACGGTGCACTATTATTTGATGCCGGTGCTCTTGACTTTGCAGGTGGTACGGTTGTACACATGAATGGTGGTCTTGCAGGTTTGGTATTAGCATTTTTAGTTGGAAAACGTACCGGATATCCTAAAGTTGCGATGAAACCTATGAATGTGATGTTAACGGCTCTTGGTGCTGCTTTATTATGGTTCGGTTGGTATGGATTTAACGGTGGATCTGCATTTGGTGCAAACGCTATCGCCGGTCTTGCGTATTTGACTACTACTTTAGCGACTGCTGTAGCTGCTGTTACATGGATCTTGATAGAATGGGCAATGTTCAAAAAACCTACACTTCTTGGAGCTGCTTCGGGTGTTGTTGCCGGTCTGGTTGCTATTACTCCTGCTGCTGGATTCGTTGATGTAAGCGGTGCAATAATTATCGGTGCTGTCGGTTCTGCTATAGCATTCTTCGGTGTTGCCGTGATGAAGAAAAAACTTGGTTACGATGATTCTTTAGATGCATTTGGTATCCACTTCTTAGCAGGTTTATGGGGTGCATTGGCTACTGGTTTCTTCGCTATAGCAGATCAAGATCTTCTATGGGACGGTCCACTTAAAGCTTCAGGTGATAGAATGGGACAGATTATGGTTCAAGTTGAATCAATCGTAGTTGTCGGTGTCTTTACTTTGATCGGTACAGTGATCGTTTATTATATTGCGTCTGCATTGACAGGTGGCGGAAGAGTAGATGAAGAAACTGAAAGTGCAGGTCTTGATGAAGCTGTTCACGGTGAAAAAGGTCTCAACTTATAAGAGTTGATTTTCACCACAAATATAGATACAATTTGAAAATAATTACGGAGATATAATATGAAAAGAATAGAAGCGGTAATAAAGCCATTTAAATTGGAAGATGTTAAAGATGCTTTAGCAGAGATCGGTATTACAGGTATGACTGTAAGTGAAGTAAAAGGTTATGGCCGTCAAAAAGGGCATAGCGAACTTTATCGCGGTGCTGAGTACGTAGTTGACTTTTTACCAAAGATTAAAATGGAAATGGTAGTGGATGACGCGATGGTTGAGCAGGTGACGAATGCCATCGTTGAAGCTGCAAGAACAGGTAAGATAGGTGACGGTAAAATATTCATAAGCAATATTGAACAGATTATCCGTATTCGTACCGGTGAGACTGACGCAGAAGCTATATAGTTTCTGTACATATAAACTTATACCCCTCAAACTTCCACATGCCGGCTTGGCATGTGGAAACCACAATTTCTCTCAAACTGATTAAAATTTAATCAATATAAATTTTCAAAACATATATTATTTAGATAGAATGGCTCCCTTATTTTTAAAAAAAAAAGGGTAAAAACACATGTTAGAAGCTGATTTTAAATATATAATCGATACGTTCTTCGCACTATTTGCGATGGTTCTTATTATCTTTATGGTTCCTGGTTTTGCCATGCTTGAAGCAGGGCTTGTCCGTACAAAAAATGTCACATCCGTATTGACCATCAATGTAATGATTTATGCCGTTGCGTCTTTGGCATTTTTACTTATAGGATACGATTTGGCGTTTGGCAGTTGGGAAAATGACAGTATGAGCATCTGGGCTGCATTTTTGTTTCAAATGGCCTTTGTAGGTAAGACCATCAACATTATGAGCGGTGGTGTGAGTGAGAGGGTCCGCATTATCCCTTTGGCTATTTTTGCAGTTATCATGGGTGCTGTGATTTATCCTGTAGTCGTAAATGTCAGCTGGGGTGCCGATATGATAGCAGGTACGTTTTTGGATATAGATATGTACGATTTGGCCGGCTCTACCGTTATCCATTCAACGGGAGGATGGGCTCTTTTAGCTGCTATTTTGATTATCGGTTCACGTAAAGGGCGTTATGTTCAAGGCGGAATCAGAGTTATCCCTGCTTCAAATATCCCTTTGGTTGTCTTGGGCGCATTTTTATTATGGATAGGCTGGTTTGGTTTTAACGGCGGGAGTGTCGGCTCAATATCGAGTGTTGAGAATGCAGATGCCGTTGCAAAAACAATTTTAAATACCAATACGGCTGGCCTTGCGGGTGCAATCATAGCCGGAATCATCATGTATATCAGATATAAACTTTTTGATATCACGATGATCCTAAACGGTGCATTGGGCGGGCTGGTAGCTGTAACGGCTGGACCTGATTTGTATGACCTGCATACACCTATCTTAATCGGTGCCGTGGGCGGTGCCTTGGTCGTATTTGCCGTACCTTTGTTTGATAAGCTTCGTCTGGATGATCCGGTGGGTGCCTTGTCGGTTCACCTTGTAAACGGTATATGGGGAACATTGGCTGTGGGGATATTTGTAGATAGCGTCTCTTTTATCTCACAGCTCAAAGGTGTTGCCGTGGTAGCCGTATTCGCATTTAGCGTCTCTTTTGTCATTATCTATGTGATAAACAAATTTGTAAGATTCAGAGCCGATGATGATGAGCAGGTTGAGGGTATGGATGTCAATGAGTGCGGGGTTGAGGCATACCCTGAATTTAAAAGAGCTATTTAGTCTCTTTAGTTTTCCAAGAAAATGGTATCTTTTCTTGGAAATGTTTACACCCGGGTCCCGTTCACAAGGGATTAACATTTTTGTAACATATATTTAGATATTATCCTTCCATGATTAGACACGGCAACTCGCTTCTTATTTCAATAACGATACATACTGTTTTACTCTCGCTATTATTCTTTTCTTGGAAGAACATCCCCTCGTTTGAGAAGGTGGATGAAGAAAAAGATATCTGTATGAAACTCTCTTGTGTCGTCTATGAAAAACCTGAAAAAATCACCAGAGAAACATTGAAACCTTTTAAAAAAGAGGAAGTCAAACCAGTTTTGGAAGTACCAAAAAAGCCCGTCGTCCAAGCCAAGAAGGTAGAGAAAAAAATCAAACCTGCAGTAAAAAAAGAGCTGCCAGTTCCAGTTCCTCCTATAAAAGAGGAAGTCGAAGCTCTTGAAGAAAAAAAAGAGCAGCAGATAAGTGAGATACCTGAAGAGATTATAGAAAAACAGGAAACAGAAACAGAAACAGAAAATGAAGCGCTTGCACAGAGAGCGCCGATACAGGAGGCTCCACAGGAAGATATGCATGAAAAAGAGCAGAGAGTCCAAAGAGACTATCTAAACGAGCATCTTCAAAAAATAGTAGAGCTGTTGCAAAAAAACCTCTATTATCCAAGGTCTGCCAGAAAAAGGGGAATCGTAGGGGAGGTTGTGATTAAGTTTAGACTCACGACCGATGCCAGGGTGCGTGATGTCGAAGTGATATCCTCCAACAGCAATATTTTGAGTCGTGCCGCAGTTAAGACGATAGAGGATCTCTCCGAAGTGTTTCCAAGACCAAAAGAGGAATTGAGTATCGCTCTTCCGATAGTATATAGCTTGAACAGATAGAGAGTATTTGATTTTAAATTTATGATTTGATTGTTTATTGTGAGTGTATATTGATGGTGACCCCAAGGAGACTTGAACTCCTGTAACATGGATGAAAACCATGGATCCTAACCGCTAGACGATGGGGCCAACAATAATAAAAAATGGTGTCCCGTGATGGATTCGAACCATCGGCCACATCATTAAAAGTGACGTGCTCTACCAGCTGAGCTAACGAGACAAAACAAACATCTCTGTTTGTGGACGGGAATTATAGGCAAATATATTTTCTATGTCAAGAAAAATGCAGCTAAATTTTAATATTTATTAAAAAATATATTTAGCAGGCTTGATAATGAGTAATTTTGGCTAAAATATCTTCAATGAATTACTATAGTTTTGAATATCCCTTTTTAATATTGTTGCTCATCCCTATTTTGTATTGTCTGTATAGATGCAAAGAACACATGAAGCCAAAATTTTTTGTTCATTTGCATTTCTTATCCGCAAAAAAGAATTTTCTGAAATTGGAATGGATAGTGAAGATACTGGTATTTATATCCTTATGCGCTGCCATCGCATCCCCTATCATCATAGATAAAATAAATCCTCTAAACAGACACGGAAAAGATATTGTCCTGGCTATGGATGCCAGCGGCTCCATGAACTCCTCAGGATTTGATTATGAAGACGAAGTAAGCCAGGGGCAGAGACTCAGCCGTTTTGATATAAGCAAGATAATCGCGGCTGATTTTATCAAAAAACGTATCAGCGATAATCTGGGAGTCGTCCTCTACGGTGATTTTGCTTTTATAGCTTCACCTGTTACCTACGAAAAAGAGATAGTGGTGCAGATGCTGGAATATCTGACACAGGGGATGGCCGGGCAAAATACCGCTATAGGTGAAGCCCTTGCGATGAGTGTGCGCGCTTTTAAGCACTCAAAGGCAAAAACAAAAATCATCATACTCCTTAGTGATGGAGAACACAACAGCGGAGAAATATCACCAAAAGATGCACTCAAAACGGTACGGGACGCGGGGATAAAAGTATATACCATAGGTATGGGAAACAAGGGGGAGGCGGATGAAGCATTGCTGAGAGAGATAGCAGAACAAAGCAAGGGGGAATTTTTTGCCGCAACAAGTGCAAAAGAGCTTCAAAAAATATATGAGCAGATAGATGATTTGGAATCATCGAAGATAAAGAGCAGGGAGTTTATCCAAAAAGAATACTACTACCATATCTTTTTACTTTTGGCATGTGGACTTTTACTCTTTTTACTTTACAGGGAGCTAAGAAGATGAGTTTTTTAAACCCTGAATATTTTTGGCTTTTACTGGTACTGATACCGTTTTTTATGAAAACGGATCTTGCAGATGTCAGTTTTAAGGCATGGGGCTATGCCTTTACCTTTGTATGTATAGTTATTGCCCTGGGCAGACCCGTGATAGAACAGGAACCCATAAAGAGTGAACAGGTGCTCAGCGATGTAATCATAGCCGTTGACCTTTCTTATTCCATGCAGGCTACAGATGTAGAACCAAACAGGCTTGTACGCGCAAAAGAGATCTTGCGGGATTTGGTCAAAAAAGAACAAAAAAGCAGATTTGGAGTTTTAGGCTTTACAAGCAACGCTATAGTCCTCTCCCCTTTGACGCAGGACAGTGAATTATTGTTGCATCTTTTTAGTTCTCTTGATGATACGCTTGTCATTACAAAGGGAAGCAGTGTCATGCCTGCTCTGGAGCTTGCAAGACGTATGTCCAAGGCCAAGAACCCGAGTCTGGTGCTGCTGAGTGACGGAGGGGATGAGCCAAGTTATGAAAAAGAGGCAGCGTATGCCAAAGAGAACGGATTGATTGTAAATATATTTATGCTCGGAACAAAGTTCGGGGGAACTCTGAGGCTTGATAACGGGGAACTTCTCAAAGATGAATCCGATGATATTGTCGTCTCAAGGGAAAATGAGGCGATAAGACACGTAGCGGAAACGACGGGCGGCGTATACACTAAAGACTTTGACGAGATACTCTCTGCACTTGAATCCCAAAGAGAGGAAGAGTACAGGTCCAAAAGTATCGTGATTAAAAATTTGGAGCTGTTTTATTATTGTATTGCCTTGGCGATACTCTCCTTTTTGATTACGCTGACTACGCTTAAGCGTTATGTACAAAGGTTCTTCGTCTCGCTCATGCTGCTTTTTGGAGTACATACAAATGCCGGTATCCTGGATGCGTATTATGCAAAGAGCGCCGAGGATTATTACATAAGAGAAGAATATAAGAAGTCTGCAGAGTATTACAGTAAGATACCCCAAAGCCGTGCGTATTTCAATACGGCCTGCGGATATTATAAAAACGGTGAATATGAAAAAGCTTTGCTGTATTTTCAAAGAGTAAAGTCCCACGATGCAAA
Organism: bacterium; assembly: GCA_018825665.1. Taxonomy (GTDB): domain Bacteria; phylum Campylobacterota; class Campylobacteria; order Campylobacterales; family Sulfurimonadaceae; genus Sulfurimonas. Next base: position 15,116 of record JAHJEG010000058.1, read on the forward strand.
GTTTAAATCAGAGGTGTTTTACAATATCGCAAACAGCCTTGTGCGCTTAAAAGAGTTTGAAAAAGCAAGAGAAGCATATTTGAAGTCCCTCACACTTTTTTTTACAAAAGAAGCGGATGAAAATCTAAGATACATCAAAAATGCGGGTGAAGAGATGAGTATGCTAAGCGGACAGCAAAAAACTAAAAACAACTCCTCCATAGCAAAAGAGGAGAGCTCAATGCAAAAGAAAAAAGAGGGCGGCGGCTCAAATATGAAAGTAAGTGCCGATGCGGGAAGCGGAGCGGGAGAGAACGCCAAAAAAACACAATCAGAGGGGCTTTTGAACTTAAACAAAGGCAAGGCAAAGCTTAGCTCCAAACAGTATGAACTGATAAACAAAAGGGGAGTCAATGAAAAAAGACCTTGGTAGGGCAATCTTCTTTATATTGTTCGCATGGCATGTGGAAGTCTTTGCTTCTGAATATGTCTGGAGTGCATATACGGATAAAACCCAAGCCGTGACAAATGAAGCGATCTATCTAAAATACGTATGTGATTTTGACGATGAGGCCGAACTGTATGTCATCGAGTTTAATCCTGTCGTTGACAATGATTTGTACACCATTAAACTTTTAAGTGAAAATGAAAAAATTATAGGACATAAAAAGCGGAGCACATATGAGTTCGTGGCTTATGCCAAACAAGCAGGCAAGCTTGAACTTGAATTCGACCTTATAATGAAAAAAACGAACAGAGACTCTATAGAAAACACAGTGCTCGGTCGTGACAACGCACAGTTTGCGGAATTTACCAAAAGATATATGCGCCAAAAAAAATTGACGATAGATGTAGAAAAAGCTGAAAATGATTTGGTGGGCGATTTCAGCATAAAAGTGCAAAAAGATGAGCCGGCAGTCAAAGCCTACGAGCCCTTTCACATGGACCTGAGCATAGAGGGAAAAGGAAATTTTGATGCCATAAGAGAGATAGAGTTTAAATTGGACGGGGTCAAGGTATTTGCCGAAAAACCGCTAAAAGAGATACTCCTCAAAGAAGACGGATACCACGGCATGTGGAAACAGAAGTTTGCTTTTGTCTCAGACAAAGATTTTACGGTTCCGGCTCTTCGTATCGGCTATTATGATACTGCCGCCAAAAGTACGCGGGAGATGTTTGTGGAAGAGACGCAAGTACGTGTCGCCCAGGCGTATGCAAAAGATGAGTTGCTCGACGAACCTGAAAAAGAGTTGGAGTTTGATTACGGATATGTATATTATCTCTTAACATTTATCAGCGGATTTTTGGCGGCAAAGATAAAGTTTCCTTCAAGAAAAAGAACAGACTCGGGTCTTGATGAAGAGCTGTTCAAGGAAAAAATCAAAAATGCAAAATCACTAGAGGAGATAGCTGTTATCCTTATTTTAAAAGATGCTAAAAAATATGAAAATATAATCTCAAACATAGAGAGAAAAAACGTTACATCATTAAAAGATGTTAAAAAAAATTTACTTAATTAATTATTGATTAAAGAGGGATTCACTAGAATTGGCATGAATTTATTTTAAGGAAGTGAAATGGGAATCTCAATCAAGGTATTATTGTCTGCACTTGCAGTAGCAATGTTTATGTCAGGGTGTGCACAAAAAGTACAGATAAAAGCGCTGAATCCGGCGGAAGTCGGTGAAATGGCTAGTAAGAAAAAAGTTGCAATCAGTAATTTTAAAAATGATTCTCTTGGTCTCTCAGGCAAGATCGAATCACAAATTGCAAAACACGAACTAGACAAGCAGAGATACTTTACTGTTCTTAGCAGAAAAGACATGGACAAGGTTATCGCGGAACAAAAACTACAATCATCAGAGCTTATGGATGAGGCTACTTCGTCAAAAGTGGGTAGATTGATTGGTGCGCAGGCTATAATCAACGGTGAGATTGCTTCTGCAAATGCAGAGTCGGGTTCATACCAGGAAGATAGAGAAAAATGTTTAAAATACTACAAAGACGGCGGTTGTGCTCAGTGGAGATATTACAAAGTTACTTGTAAAACGACACAGGCTTCGGTTGCGGCTAATTTAAACATTGTAAATATTGAAACAGGTTCTATCATTTACGGTGACACCATTTCAAAAGAATACAGCGCCGATTCATGTAAAGCGGGTCAAACGAATTTAGGTTTATTGACATTGGATACGGGACCAAAGTCGATTCTTTCAAAAGGACAGGCACTCAACAAACTGGCTTCGGATATTGCAAATCAGTTTGTATATAAACTGACTCCGCATTATGTTTATTTCAATGTTACACTGATTGAAAAAATTGAGCTAGAAGATGTTACAGATGCACAAGAGCAACAGTTTGAAAACTCATTGGCATATATCAAAGCCGGACGTATGGACAAAGCGGGACAGATGTTATCTGAATTAATGGATCAGTTTGACGGAAAAAGCTATGTTGTCGCTTATGTAAACGGTGTCGTAAATGAAGCTGAAGGCAAATTCGATGAAGCAAAAAAACTATACGCTATGGCAGATCAACTGACGGTAGAGCCGGTTGATGAAATCAACTCTGCAATGAACAGAATAGACAGTATGATTGCAAAAAGAGAAGAAGCCAGACAACAGATGAATGCAAAATAATACCATGAGACTAAAAAGTTTACTAACAGTTGCTTTATTAGGATTGGTATTTTCCGGATGCGGTAGTTCTCCTACCCCTCCGGTAGTTCAAAAGCCGAAGGAACTTCCGGCGTGGGTTATGGCTCCCGTAAAAGACGATGCGTCCTATATGTACGGTGTGGCAATCGAATCCGACAGAGATGCTTCGATAAAAGCTGCTCTGAGTGATATGGTGGCAAAGCTTGGAACGACCCTGGAGTCTTCCTATGAGAGCAATCAGGAAGTTCAAGGCTCCTACAATAAATCTACGATTAAAAATCAAATCAAATCCGAAATATCCAAGATCAAAATCAATAACTATGAAGTTGTCAAATCTGAAAGAATCAGTTACAGAGAGTTCGCTGTAATGATCAAGAGCGATAAGCAAAAGTTTGTACAGGGTCTAATCGAGCTGCTTGATACAAAGAAAAAAAGTATTGAACTGAAGATGGACGCTCTCAAAAACAAAGACGCTCTTACGAAATACAATGAAAAAAAAGAGTTGTCTTCGCAGGCAGGCACTTTGCTTCCGAATGTATTGATTATCGGCGGATTACGCAGCTCTATTCCGCCTGAGACAAGGTTTGAGAAAGAAGAGTATTTGAGCTTTATATCAGAGATGGAAAAAGAGTTTGGCAAAGAACAAAAAAGTCTGACTTTTTATATAAGCGGTGACAGTAATTCTCTTGACTTTGTAAACAATATAAAAAACTATTTGGCCAATCAGGGCTTTACTGTAGTAAATACAAAAAAAGAGAACTCGGTACTTGTGCAATTGGGCACAACGGATAATATAAATACAAGCAGTTCTATAAAGATCGCGGTTTTAAAATTAAATATCGAAGTGTTCAGCAATTCCCAAAGAATCGGCGGCAAAGCGATTATTTTAAAAGAAAGATTTAACGGTTCTGAATCAAGTGTTTATAAAAATGCCTCGATACATCTGGAACAGGACATAAAGTCCAAAGGCATAAACGAGATTATAGGAATAAATCTAAATATCTGATTGCAGCACAATAACAAGAACTTTAATTCAGTATTAAATACTATTAGACTAAAATTGATTTAGTTTTATATAAGGAGTTGAAATGAATAAGTTTATTTCATCTATTTTGGTATTGAGTGCTGGTTTATTTATTCTTGGCTGTGCGGGTGGGACTCAGATTGTCATCCCCTCGTATACTGCACCCAAAGAGGTGGCAAAATTAAGCAAAATTGAGACGAGGGATGAGTTCATATCCGATGGAACCTACCTGGCTCTGTGGCTTAATCCGAAAGTGGACGGTTCCAAACAGACAAATCCCAAACTCCAGACGATGCTCCTGGATAATGTAAAAGCAAGACTGACAGAAACGAATTTTGTGACAATCGACCCTCTGGGCGCCGACAACGGTGTTGCTTTGAACATGAAAATCTCAAACTACAGTTATGAAAGCTTTGGTGAAAAGATCAACCTGGCTTTGGAAGTGACATTTATCCTCTCTCGCGGTACCGATGAGTTCTTGGTCAAAACATACAAAGACAGAAAAAATCGTCAATCCAAAGACCTGAGCAAACTTCCGACAGAAAACGAGCTCGCATCCGAAGCTGTTTCAAAGGTCGTAAAATATTTCATTTCGGATATCTCTCCTCTAAAGACGAATCAGCTTCGTGAATTTAAGTCACTTCCCCAGGAATTAACGCATGTGACGGAATATGCTGCCCGTAAAAACTATAAGGGAGCGATAAAGCTGATGGAAAATTTTCAGGGAGACAAAGATATGAATTTTCATTACGATCTGGCAATCCTGTATGAAGCCGAAGCGAGTGTAAATGAAGATCTGAAGCTTTTGAAATATGCGCAGTCAAACTATGAAAAAGCTATGCAACTCGGCGGATTCAATGATGCGCTTGTCGTTTCAGCCAAGGCAAGGTTCGACAATTTCTATGACCTTTTAAACAAGACAAAAAAACAGGATAAGGCAAATCAGGCATTACGGGACGATAGAGATTCCATGGCGGGAAGCTCCGATAGCGAATACAAATAAGGAAAAACGATGCAAAGAAAACAAATTGTTTTAAATCTTCTAGCTTCTTTTACAGTGCTCTTTGGTATGAGCGGCTGTAGTTCACTCCAGGAGACATTTGCCTCGCAGATGGAAGTGCCGACATTGGAACATCAGGCCAACCGTGTGGCAATAGGGATGACCATCGTCAGAGAGAATAATATAATGCTCTCCAAGATACCCATCTCAGCCGATGCTCTGTGGCCGAAGGCCGTCTCTGCGGAGATAAATGATACGGATAAAAAATTTATAGAAGAAGCTCTAATGGATGATGCGTACTATTCTACTTCGCATTACACAAATCTCCTGCAAAGAAATATGCTCGGAAGCAGTGCTTCGATGAATCAATTGGGAGACTTTGCCAATATCGCTTCTATTGTACTGGACCAGAGTGTTTCTCCCCTGACCTACAGAGCTATGCAAAAGATAGTCGTATTGTACGGTAAAAACGAAGCAGACTGGCCCAATGTATTCAATTTTGACGGTTCCCTGTCCGATTTTCTAAATTTTAAAGAGGGCAAACTCATAGATATAGAAGCAGCCAGCGCAGATGTATATCAGTCTCTGGGCGAAGGCGTGATAGCCTTGACCCCTGTAAATCTGCAAAAAGATCTCTCAAGAGCAAACCTGGAGATGCTCGAGGGATTTGCGGAGGTTTTATCGCTTCAGGCTCAAAAAGGGGAGATAGAATCAAAGCTAAAGTCCGATACCGCAGATGCTCTAAGCGAAGAGGAAAAGCTTGAGCTCGAAGAAGAGTTACGAGTAGTCGAAGCTACAATAGCCGAGGCTGAATCTATAGCGGATGAAAAAGAGGCTATCTACTTTCAACTGCTTGACCAGGCGGTCGTATCTTTGGAGAGCGACATAAACATAGACGATGAGAACTATGTGAAGCTTGCCAAAAATATCAATATAGTTTCCAGCGAGGTTCAAGCGGGGGCCACTGAAGCCTATGCCTCTTTTGGTTTGGCTTTGGCAAATATAGGAAGCAGTAATATTATTCTGAATTTTCCCACAGAACTTAAAAGTTTGGCTATAGGAAAAGCAATGGTGCCTATGAACCTTCAATCCAAATATGACGAAAGGATCGCAAGGCTCGTAAAGAATGCGCTCTATTTGCTTCCAAATATCTTTATGGGAACGTATTACGCCAACAAACAATCAACGTTGGCGCAAAAATACGAAGAGGTTACAGCCATAATCATCTTGGCCTATGATACCAAAATGGAGCAAGAAAGCCTCTCTTTGAAATAAGAAAGGCTTGTGGAGAGTTTGAGAGTGAAAAAAGTAATCACTAAAAGGAGATTCATGTATTTAAAATTTTTGTATATATTTTTGGCATTGACATTTTTAAGCGCATGCGGGGCTTCTGCCTCCCCATCAAAGGAGAGCGTGGCAAAGGGGTGGCTGAACAATCCTCCATCAGACACCTCTGCATATTTTTATGCCGTAGGATACGGGGAAACACAAAAAGATGCCAAAAGTGATGCTTTGGCGACAATCAGTGCCAAGATATCCGTAGATGTTGCTTCAAGCTTTAGCAGCTCCGTCACGGCTAGCAGACAAAGCGGAAACGAAGATGTCTTGTCGGAGACTAAAAACGAAGTCCTGAGTAAAAGCAAGAACATTGAATACAGTGATGTTCAGGTGCAGGAAAGTCATAACGACGCAAAACAGTGGATTGTTCTGGTGAAGGTGGACAGGGATGTCTTATTTCAAAATTATGAGAGAAAACTCGAAAAAGTGGATTCTCTGCTCAAAGCAGAATGGGAAGTCTACCAGGATGCAGGTTTTTTTGAAAAGCTGAAGCTCTCAACGACCATAGAAAGATATCTCAAAGAGACGGACGGTTTTTTCCCGCTTTTGCACGCTCTAAAGAGCAGGTACGATGACAGTGCCTATACCGCACGCTACATGGACTATACAAAAGAGATGCGAAAGGCCAAAGATGAGTTGGTCTTTAAAATCAGGGCAGATAAAAACTCCGAGTCTTTAGCCTCTTTGATACGCTCGGAGTTAAGTGCGCAAAACGCCACCTTCAGTGATAAGAACTATAATGTCCTTATAGATATTTCGACCATTGCAAAAATGAAGAAATATCCATCTGCAAATGAAAAGTTTGCAAACCTTACCTTTGCACTCCGAAAAACGGTTATAAAGGCAAGCGATAAAAATGGAAATATTGTCTCAAATGCCGTCTACAAGACCAAAGAAGGCTCATCCGAGGGCTTTGAAGATGCTATAAACAGAACCGCAAAATATGAAAAGATGATACACCAAACAGGCATCTTTTCTTTTTTGACCGGGAACTAATTTCTTCTTTTTCTTTCATTAGGCATGTGGAATCAGTTCCACATGCTCAAATAATATAATTACAATTTGTAACTAAAAAAAATATTATAG
>JAHJEG010000059.1 GCA_018825665.1 bacterium
GTTTTTGTGCTGATACTTGTTTTGACATGTTTTTTAAAAAACAACAATAAGCTTCCATTAACGACACACCCGATACAATGCCACTTAATAAATAGAATTAAATTACGAAAAAAACTAATAGACATGTAGAAATGATACGCGTAAAATAGAAAATCTTCGTCGCTGCGTATCATTTTGATTAAATGATCGCTCTTTTAGTTTAATTTAAGCGATTAGGTGTCAAAACAAAAGCTTAGTAAAGCCCATAAAATAGGGAAAGAGAAAAACATAAATGGCACTAATAGACCTACTAAACATCTCCAAGCATTACGAAGCGCAAAAGATTTTAACAGATATCAATTTTCATGTAGATGAAGGTGAAAGAATCGTTATCATAGGAAAAAACGGCAGCGGAAAATCCACCCTGATGAAAATAGTAAACGGGACACTTGAGCAAGATGCCGGGGAGAGGATAACCAAGCAAAACCTTGAGATAAAGATGCTTGCGCAAAGACCTGATTTTAAGGAAGGGGATACTGTCAGAGAAGCGGTTGAAGCCGGACTTGATGAACTCAACAGCGCAAAAAAAAGATATAACGAAATTTCGCTCCTCCTGGCAGAGGAGTTTGATAATAAAGTTCTTATCGATGAGCATGAGAGACTCTCCCGCTATATAGAACATCACAATGCCTGGAATCTGGATGACAAGATAGAGCGGATTATTCAGCACTTTGATTTAAAACAGTATGAAGACAAACCTATAGTGATGCTCAGCGGAGGGGAACAGCGCCGTGTCGCCCTTGCCTCATTGCTCCTTCAAAAACCTGACATACTTCTGCTTGATGAGCCGACCAACCACTTGGACGTTTATATGGTTGAGTTTTTGGAAGAGCTTATTTTAAAAGAAAAGTTCACACTCGTCTTCATTTCCCATGACAGATATTTTATAGACAGAATCGCAACAAAATCTGTTGAAGTTGAAGACTGTTCACTGCGTGAATACAGTGGCGGCTACAGCAATTATCTGACACAAAAAGAGGAATACCTCCGAACGCTTCAAAAACAGCATGACAATCTTCTTGGGGTCCTAAAAAGAGAAAACGAATGGTATGCAAGAGGAGTCAGAGCCAGACTTAAAAGAAACGAAGGGCGTAAAGAGCGTCTGATGAGTCTTAGAGAAGATGCAAAAACAAATCCCGCCAAAATCAGAAAAATGTCTATAGAGCTTCAGCGAGAAGCGAAACATTTTAACCGTGACAAAAGTATCAACAAGCAAAAAATGCTTTTTGAAGTGGAGGATTTATCCCTGACACTGGGGAACAAAGAACTGTTAAAAGATTTTAGCACCCGTATTCTTCAAAAAGACGTAATCGCTATAGTAGGACCAAACGGAAGCGGGAAGTCAACACTGCTAAAGGCACTCCTGGGACGAATTGAACCATCCTTTGGAAAAATAAAACAGGGTGAATTTACCATAGGTTATTTTGACCAGCATAGAGAGATGCTCGATGACTCCAAAAATCTTATCGAGACCTTTTGTCCCCACGGAGGAGACAGAGTCAACGTACGCGGAGCAGATATGCATGTGTACGGATACCTTAAAAACTTTCTTTTTCCAAGAGAGTTCCTGGATAAAAAGATAGGGATACTAAGCGGTGGAGAAAAAAACCGTATTGCACTTGCCCTGCTCTTTACGAAAAATGTCGACATCCTTATCTTGGATGAGCCTACGAATGATTTGGATATTCCTACTATTAATATACTAGAAGAGCAACTCAGCAGTTTTCCGGGTGCAGTTATCATAGTAAGCCACGACAGGTACTTCGTAGACAAGATTGCAAAAAAACTTTTTATATTTAAAAAAGACAAACATATAGAAGAATCTTATCAGCAGTATTCGCAATATCTGGAACTTGAGCGCGAGCTCAAAGAACTTGATGAGATGCACAGCACTGCCGAAAAACCAAAGCCAAAAGTGCAGGAAAAAGAAAAGTCTTTAAGGCTTACTTTTAAAGAAAAAATCGCATTGCAAAAATTACCGGCTGAGATTGATGAACTTGAATTAAAAATTGATGCGATGAACACCTGTCTGGCAAATCCGAAATGTTATGAGGATATCGGCATCAGCAAACTGGCAAAAGATCTGCAGGAGCTAGAAAACTTATATGAACAAAAGGTTGAAGAGCTTCTGGAGATTCAAGAAAAAGAAGAGGAAATAAATTCATAATTCAGGATATACGGTATAAGCCATATATCCTGAGTCGGCATGTGGAAGTTAAAAGATTACTTTTTAGCTTCTTTTAAAGTATCCGCAATTAAAAATGCCAGTTCCAAAGCTTGATCGGCATTGAGACGAGGATCACAATGCGTATGGTAACGAGAGCTCAAGTCTTCTTCAGTTACGACAAACGAACCGCCGATACATTCGGTCACGTTTTTACCGGTCATCTCCAAGTGTACGCCACCGCCAAAAGTCCCCTCGGCTTTATGTACCTGGAAGAACTGCTTCATCTCAGTAAGTATCGCATCTACCGGACGTGTTTTATAATTGTTTGAAGATTTGATCGTGTTACCGTGCATAGGATCACAGCTCCATACAACTTTCATACCCTCACGTTCAATAGCACGAATCAGTTTTGGCATACCCGTTTTATCATCACCGACTTTATCGGCACCCATTCTAACAATAATGTTAAGACGACCTGCTTCGTTTTCAGGGTTTAGCGTGTTTACAAGTCTTACAAGGTCATCAGGATCCATGGAAGGACCCGCTTTTACACCTATCGGGTTTTTGATGCCTCTCATATATTCTACATGTGCACCGTCCAACTGACGTGTTCTGTCGCCTATCCACAGCATGTGTGACGAAGTATCGTACCACTCACCCGTCAAAGAATCTTTTCTGGTGAAAGCTTCTTCGTACGGAAGAAGTAAAGCCTCATGAGATGTAAAGAAATCTGTTTCTCTTAGAGTTCTGTGTGTTTTGGATGAGATTCCACATGCCGCCATAAATTTTAAAGACTTTTCGATATCTTCTGCCAAATCTTCATATTTTTTATTTATCTCACCCTTATGGGCGAAATCCAACGTCCACTTATGCACCTGATGCAAATCAGCCAAACCGCCTGAGGCAAAAGCACGAAGCAGGTTTAAAGTTGCAGCAGACTGGTTGTAGGCCTTTATCATTCTTTGCGGATCCGGAGTACGGGCTTCCGAAGTGAACTCTACGCCGTTGATTATATCACCGCGGTAAGAATCAAGTGTCACACCGTCAATAGTCTCCGTATCACTTGAGCGTGGTTTTGCAAACTGACCGCCAAGACGACCCACTTTTACCACAGGAAGTCCGCCGGCATACGTCATTACAACGGACATCTGAAGGATAGCCTTAAAAGTATCACGTATATTCGTGGCGTGAAATTCACTGAAACTCTCAGCACAATCTCCACCCTGAAGTAAAAAAGCCTCTCCGTTGGCTACATTGGCCAATTGAGATGTAAGTGAACGAGCTTCACCTGCAAATACCAGCGGCGGATAGTTTTTCAACTCTGATAAAACACTGTTTAACTCATCTTGGTTTGGATACGTTGGCTGTTGTAAAATAGGTTTCTCTCTCCAACTCGAAGGGCTCCAAATACTCATAATAAAACCTTAATATATAATTTTTGAAATTTTACAGAAATATACCTAAAATAGCTCTGATTAGTACTTAAAAGTATAATTTAACTCTCCAGGATAAGCCAGATTACCCTATACGCCAAAATATAAAAGTTTTATTTATGCTTAGCCTCTGTATAATGGCAAAATATTTTAATAGGACAACTATCGATATGCAAAAAGATTATCTTAAATCTCTTGTAACACAAATGTATTATGATTTGATCAAGCAGATTGATGAGCATGATAATGCGACAAAAGAGCAAGTTACAAACTATCTGATAGAAGCTGCGAACACCATATCAAACTTTAAAGAAAAAGAGCTGGATTCTGCAGGACAGGAACAGGCTACATTCTCCAATGCATATCAGGATGTTGCGACAAACAGTTTATCCTCCTATACAGACTCAAATATCAAATTTCAGCAAATCACACAAATGCAGGAAGAGACTTTAAGCGAATTTAAAAAACCGCAAATAGACTTGAACTCCATCAGTGAAAAATTTGATGAGATACGATCCCATATGACGGATGAAGTCAATAGAGCAAATGAAGTGATTCACCAACTGACCGAGCAGGTGAAAGATTTAGAAGAAAAATCAAATATTGATCCCCTTACAAAAGTGTTCAACAGAAGAGCTCTTACTTCTTATTTGAACAATATCTGCTCTCATGACACCATACCCCATAAATTGCACCTGCTGATTTTAGATTTGGATGATTTTAAGGTCATTAATGATGTTCACGGACATATAGCGGGTGACAAAATCTTGATTTTTGTTGCAAATATTTTAAGGCAAACACTCAGAGACGGCGATAAAATCTTCAGATTCGGGGGAGAAGAATTTATTATCATTCTCAATCGCATAGATAATACAGAATGCAAAGCGATAACCAACAGACTGATAAAACTTGTAAACTCAAATATCCTTGTATACAAAGACAATAAACTAAGAATCACCACAAGTATCGGAGCGACAAAATATGAAAAAGGCGATACTGCGGACAGCATTATATCAAGAGCGGACAAAGCGCTTTACAAAGCAAAAAAGAACGGAAAAAATCAAATGTATTCGGAAGTAAAAAATGGAATTTAATTATTTTGACATCATAGCGGCTATTATAATCCTCCTCCTGGGTTTAAAAGGGATTATAAACGGATTTTTCAAAGAGGTATTTGGACTAATTGGTATCATCGGAGGTATTTTCATAGCCTCCCGCGTTGGAGATTCGGTAGGACAGTATTTAAGCGACATGATTTTCAAGTTTGAAAACAGCGCTCCTGTCAGCTTTACGGGTTTTTTAGTAACCCTTGCATCTTTTTGGTTATTGATGATAATGGTTGGCTATACATTTAAAAAGCTAAGTTCTCTAAGCGGTCTGGGACCTGTGGACAAGTTACTCGGTTTCGTTTTTGGTGCCGGAAAGTTTTTTCTGATTGCTGCCGTAATTGCACATGCCGCCTACAATATACAAGCGGTAAAAGCGAGCGTTGACGGAGCTATGAAAGACAGCATATTATTTCCTGTTTTGGTTGAAACCGGCAGTTTTATAATGAAACTTGATCCTGTAGAAATCAGTTCAGAAGTTAATGCGACTATGCAAAAAACAATCCATAAAGCCATTGACAACTCAAGCCTTGATATTGTCAAAGATGCCAAAGAGCAAATAAGAGAACAGATACAAAAGAACACGCCTGAGATGGCAAAAGATATACTTTCAGAAGAAAAGAGCCAGTAAAATGTCTGATATAACCACTGATTTTAATGATAAGACTGTTGAGTATGATCAACTGTTACATGACTTCAAATCACTGCTCAAGAGAAACAACCTGAAATTCACTATTCAAAGGGAAGTTATTTTAGAGACTCTTTATAACTCTGACGAGCATCTGGCTCCTGAAGCTCTCCATCATCTTATTCAGGATAAATACCCTGATTTGAACACAGGGATAGCTACAGTATACAGAACATTGGCACTTTTGGAAGATTCAAGCATGGTTACATCTTTGTCTTTCGGTGCCCAGGGCAAAAAATATGAGCTTGGTGCCAAAGAGCATCATGATCATTTGATATGCACAAAATGCGGAAGTATTGCAGAGTTTGTAGATGAAAAAATAGAAGAAAGACAGCATAAAATCGCAGAGGAACTAGGTTTTGAAATGTCTGACCATTCTATGCAGATTTACGGTATTTGTAAAGATTGCCAAAATAAATAAAAGGAAAACTATTGGTTTTTGAGAACAAGTTTATACAACAAAGAATTGAAAAAGCGGAGTTTTTGAGGAATGCGGGTATTAATCCGTATTCGAATGACTCTAAAAGAAACACAAGTATAGAAAAATATATATATGTGAATTCAGATATTCAGGAAAAAGAAAACAAAAGAGATGAGCGTAGACACTATACCATCAGCGGCCGTATTAAATTATTTAGAATCATGGGTAAAGCAAGCTTTTTACAGATAGAAGATGAGAGCGGTGTACTTCAGGTTTACATAACAAGAGACAATCTTCCCGAGGGTTTTTATAATGATATATTCAAAAAGATTATAGAAGTAGGCGATATTGTCGAGGTAAGCGGTTATCCTTTTATAACCGGAAAAGGCGAGTTGTCATTACATACATCCGAGTTCAAACTTTTAACAAAAGCGATTGCTCCGCTGCCTGAAAAGTTTCACGGTGTTACGGACAAAGAGATCAGATACAGAAAAAGATACTTGGATCTTATAATGAATTCGGATGTCAGAAAGACATTTAAGATTCGTTCCAAGGTTATCTCTCTTACAAGACGCTTTTTTGAGGACAAGGGCTTTTTGGAAGTAGAAACTCCTATGATGCACCCGATTGCAGGCGGAGCAAATGCAAAACCCTTTGTAACGCACCATAATGCTCTTGGAATAGACAGATACCTTAGAATCGCCCCTGAACTTTATCTCAAAAGACTTATCGTCGGTGGATTTGAAGCTGTATTTGAGATTAACCGTAACTTCAGAAATGAAGGTATGGATGCTACGCACAACCCTGAATTTACTTCAATAGAGTTTTACTGGGCCTATAAAACATACAAAGATCTCATTGAAATAACAAAAGAGTATTTCAAATATCTCTTTGATCATTTAAACTTGCCGACGATTCTTCCTTACGGAGAGATAGAGGTTAACTTTAAAAACTTTCAAGAGATACCGCTTATAGAGTCACTTTCGTCTATAGGGGGCGTACCGAGTGAAATAGTGTACGACAAAGAGAAAATTGTAGAATTTTTAAAATCTAAAAATCTAACGGTAAAACCGGGTCTGAATCTTGGGCAGCTTCAAGGTGAACTTTTTGACGAATTTGTAGAGGACAAACTGATTGACCCTACCTTTATCACAGAGTATCCTGTAGAGATATCGCCGCTTGCAAGAAGAAGTGATGAAAATCCTGAGATAACCGAGAGATTTGAACTCTTTATTGCAGGTCGCGAGATTGCGAATGCGTTTAGCGAGTTAAACGATCCGGTGGATCAACTGGGTCGTTTTCAGGGACAAATGGCGGCTAAAGAGAGCGGTGATGATGAAGCCCATGAAATGGATGCGGATTTTATAGAAGCCCTTAGCTATGGAATGGCTCCTACAGCCGGACAAGGGATAGGAATCGACAGACTTGTTATGCTTTTGACAAACGAGCACTCTATAAGAGATGTCTTGCTGTTCCCGGCTATGAAACCAATACACAATGAAGAACAAAATCAAGAAGAAGAGGTATAAAATGAGTTTTTTAAAAGAGTTTGACAACGAGATTTATGAGTTATGCGAAAAAGAGTTGGAGAGACAAACTGATCACTTGGAGATGATTGCATCTGAGAATTTTACGCTTCCTGCTGTTATGGAAGCTATGGGTTCGGTGTTTACGAACAAATATGCCGAGGGTTATCCTGCTAAAAGATACTACGGCGGTTGTGAGTATGCTGATGGTGTTGAACAATTGGCGATTGACAGAGCATGTCAGCTTTTTGGATGTACCTATGCAAATGTTCAACCTCACTCGGGTTCTCAGGCAAATGCTGCTGTTTATGCGGGTCTACTCAAAGCCGGTGATAAACTTCTTGGTATGGATCTAAGCCATGGCGGACACCTAACACACGGTTCCAAGCCAAGTTTTTCCGGTCAGAACTATTCAAGTTTCACTTATGGTGTTGAACTTGACGGCCGCATAAATTATGACAGAGTTATGGATATCGCTCAAATCGTAAAACCTAAAATCATAGTTTGCGGTGCTTCTGCATACGCCAGAGAGATCGACTTTAAAAAATTCCGTGAGATTGCTGATGCAGTCGGAGCTATTTTATTTGCCGATATCGCACATATCGCCGGTCTTGTTGCAGCGGGTGAGCACCCTAGCCCGTTCCCATACGCTGATGTTGTAACCACAACGACACACAAAACTCTTGCAGGTCCAAGAGGCGGTATGATCATGACAAATGATGAAGATATAGCCAAAAAAATGAATTCTGCAATCTTCCCTGCTCTTCAGGGCGGTCCGCTTGTTCATGTAATTGCGGCAAAAGCCGTCGGTTTCAAACATAATCTTTCAGATGCGTGGAAAGAGTATGCAAAACAGGTAAAAGCAAATGCTAAAATTCTTGCCGAAGTCCTCATGAAAAGAGGATACGATGTTGTTTCAGGCGGAACGGACAATCACCTGGTACTTGTCTCATTCGTTGGGCGTGAGTTTTCAGGTAAAGATGCGGATGCCGCACTTGGAAATGCAGGTATCACCATCAATAAGAATACCGTTCCAGGAGAGACGAGAAGTCCTTTCGTAACCTCAGGTATCCGTGTTGGCTCCCCTGCTCTAACCTCTAGAGGGATGAAAGAAAAAGAGTTTGAACTTATTGCCAACAAAATGGCAGATGTTCTTGATGACATTAACAATACTGAGTTGCAGGCAAGCATCAAAGAAGAATTAAAAGCATTGGCTCAAAACTTTGTAATCTATAACCAATCTACATACTAAGGCTAAAAAATGACTGCAATGGATTTAAAACTTATAAAAATGGTCAGTGACCACTACTGGATCAAGCGTGATACGGTTGTTGACAAACTGACATTTAAAGGCAGGACTTTTTACAATAAATTTGAAAGAGTCGATTCACCATTAACGCAGTCACTTATCAATCAGCACATGAAGGGCGAGATCACCATTGCCCATTCTTTAGTAAATAAACATAATAAAGTAGAAAATATAGTGATTGATTACAATGGGAGAGATCCTGAAAGATTTTATCACAAAGCGCAGCTTTTACTTCGTGAAGAGGGATACATAAACTTTACGGCTTACAAAACAAAGACAGAAGGTCACCTCCACGTTTACATACATAAGGGGCATACCACACTGCAAGAAGCAATTCAGCTCGGAAAGATGATTTCTATGAAATTGGCTGCAAAACAGCCAAAACAGTGGAGAATGTTTCCAAATGCCGATATGCCTGATGAGTATAATATTTTAACTTTGCCGTATGAGGTCTATGCCAAGGAGCGTGGAGCTTCGTGGTCGAAGCACATGTAGTTTCTCTATAAAACAGATGTAAGAAAATTTAATAGAGATTTTAGATATGATTATGAAAAGAACTAATTAAGAGGTAAGATTATGGAAGAAAAGAATGAGTTGAATGACATCATCTTAAACAAAGGTGCTACAGCAAACGGGAATAAGAAGATAGTTTTGGCTGTAGCTACGCTAGGGGTAATTCTAATCGTTGTCGTTATGTTGATGAATTCTTTGACTTCCGGCGGTACAGATAATCTGCCTCAGGCGATACTGCCTCCTGAACCAAAAGTGAGTTCAACTTCTATTGTTGAAGAGGAACCGCTCTTTGAAGAGGTTGAAGTCATTGAGGTAAGTGAAGAAGCTCAAAATAATGACGGGCTGGATAAGATTGCACAAAAACTAAAAGAAGAGAGCAAAGCGCAGGCACAAGCCCAGGCGGAGCATGTTGCAGAACCTGTTTCTGTTCCAAAAGCAGAGCCGAAAAAGCAGGTTTTGGTGAAAAAAGAAACGCCTAAAACTTCAGCAACTTCACAAAGATCATACTATATACAGGTTGGGTCTTTCTCAAAATACGAGCCGGATAAAAAGTTCTTAAAATCTATCACCGACAAAGGGTTTACGTACAAATATCATAAAGTCGTAAAAAATTCTAAAACATTGAATAAGGTTCTTGTGGGTCCTTTTCAAACAGAAAAAGATGCAAGAAATGCTTTAAGAACTGTTAGAAGCAGTATCGAAGCCGGTGCTTTTATAACGAAACATTAAATTTATTCCAATTCATAAAGCTCCCCTTGGGAGCAATTCATCAACAAGGTATTACTTTGATATATTCCAAACAGTTTATACTTGACCAGCTGGCTCCCATTGCAGTATATGCAAAACTAAAAAGCATATTTGAGAATGAAATCACCTTCTTATTTGAAAGTGCCGGGCAATCCGAAGGCAACTACAGTTTCATATGTATCGGTGCAAGAGAAAGACTTCAGTATGCGGAGGGAAAAACAATTTATACTGACGAGAATCAGACCAAACATATAAAAGAAGAAACTCCCTTTGTCTTTTTAAAAGAATATTATAAAAAAATTGACACAAGCATCTATAAAGAAGCTACAAAAAGATTAAATGTAGGGTATGTTGACGGTTTTATAGGATATATCGGCTACGATATGGTCAAAGTGTTTGAGCCAAAACTTCATAACAGCATGGAGGGCCTGATAGACGAGTTAAATACTCCGGATCTGGATCTGATTCTTCCTAAAATGATTTTGGTATATTCCCATAAAAATCATCAAATTTCTCTTATAAGCACTTTGGAATCTATGAATGAAAAATTCGATTCTTTGGAAAAAGAGCTAAAAAGCCCATACAACTATATCCATATGAAAAAGAATATCGGGGATGACAAGGGAAGCTTTGCGCATACTAAAGAGAAATTTTTTAAAATGATTGATGATTCAAAAGAGATGATTAGAAGCGGTGACGTTTTTCAAATACTCATGACAAATCGTTTTACAAGAAATATCAAAGTCGATCCTTTTAGTTTTTACAGAATTCTTCGAACAAAAAACCCTTCTCCCTATATGTTTCTAATGGAATATGAAGAGTTTAACATAGTCGGCAGTTCGCCGGAAGTTATGGTGAGATTGACCGAAGGAGAGCTCCTTCTTCGTCCAATTGCGGGAACAAGAAAAAGAGGCTTGACAAAAGAGAGAGACAAAGAGCTTGAAATAGAACTTTTGCATGATCCAAAAGAGCTGGCTGAGCATCTTATGCTTATAGATTTAGGCAGAAATGATGTCGGCAGGGTTGCAAAAACCGGAACGGTAAAAGTTGATAACATGATGCACATAGAAAGATTTTCACATGTTATGCATATCGTATCGGATGTAACCGCCCTCCTTGACGATGATAAAGATATGTTTGACCTGTTTATGGCAACATTTACAGCCGGAACAATGACGGGAGCACCAAAGATAAGAGCAATGGAACTTATCGCTCAATACGAGGGTATAAAAAGAGGTTTTTACAGCGGAAGCATCGGTTATTTCGGGTTTGACGGAAATATGGACAGTGCAATAACGATCAGAAGTGCTATGGTGAAAAAAGACAAGGTTGTGCTTCAAGCAGGTGCGGGGATTGTCGCTGATTCCAAGAACGAACTGGAATATCTTGAAGTTGAGAATAAACTCGGTGCTCTTATTCACTCTTTGGAAGATTTGGACTGATGAAACTATTCGCGATTTTCGGTGATCCTGTTGAGCATTCCCGCTCACCTCTTATGCACAACTCCGTATTTAAAAACTTAAACTACAGAGCCTGCTATACCAGAGTTCATTTAAAAGAGGGATCAAAACTTCGTGAAACATTTTTCAAACTTGCTCTTAGCGGTGCAAACGTAACGGTTCCCCATAAAGAAGAAGCATTTAAAGCCTGTGATGAAGTAAGGGGATTTGCAAAAGAGATAGGTGTCGTAAACACGCTCGTCAATGAAAACGGAAGACTCATAGGATACAACACGGATGCTGATGGTTTTATGTATGCCATCAAAGAATTTGCTCCCATAAAGAATGTCTTAATTCTCGGTGCAGGCGGAACAGCCAAGGCATTGGCGAACAGATTTCTGCAAGACAATATAAAGGTCACCGTACTAAACAGAAGTATCCATCGTCTGGAATATTTCAAGGAGTTACATTCCACATGCCACACCTGGGAAGACTTTACAGTTCAAAAATATGATTTAGTCGTCAATACGACAAGTGCAGGTCTAAAAGATGAAGAGCTTCCTGCTCCTCTGAAAATCATTGAAAATATTCTAAACAACACATCTTTTGCGGCAGATGCTATTTACGGAAAGCTGACCCCTTTTTTGCAATTGGCTCAAAATAAGAACATCACCTTTAAAGACGGTGCCGATATGCTCTTGGGACAAGGCGTTTTGGCAAATGAACTTTTTGTCGATCATGCTCTTGAGAGTGAGGCTATCAAGTTCTATATGCAAAAAAGTTTTGAGCTTTAAACTATCTGGAAAAACTAAACCCTACCGAGAACTTTGTAATATTGTTGTTATAATCTATAAGGCTCTCTCCATATCCGCTGAATAATTTTGTATAGAGATAGACATCATCGGTGAGAGGGTATGAATACGTTCCTTCAATAGCCCCTTGTCCGCTTGTCGCACACATTCTTCCCATCAAAGTAAACATGTGGCTGTCGTAAAAATAACTGAGTTTTAAATTAGCATAGCCTGTATAATCCACGATATCAGGGTTATCGCTCAAATCTCCATTCACCGTCAAGGGCAGCCAAATCTGCAAGTCACTCAGTAAAACGCCATGCTGCATGCTAAGCGTTGTATAAAAATAATTTACGCTGCGTGAGCGGTTCCCTGGATTGGTATAACCGGTTGGGAAAATCACATCTTCATTGTTTCCCTGCCCGTTTGACAAATGCGCAATTGCTATTTTTAAGGATTTCAATTTAAAAACAGATTTTGTATCTGCAATAGGAAAGATGACAAAAGCATCAGGATTATAATTCGTTTCCCTAAAAGGTGATGATTTTGTATAAATTTGCCAGAATGCTTTATGCGTATAGGAGATGTAATACATCTCATTCAAACCAAACAGATTATATCCCACGTTTATTTTTAAACTCACCTGCAGTTCAGCCTCTATATTTTTATATTCCTCTTCAGGGATATAAGAGCTGTAGCTTTTGCTTGCGTATCCGTAGGGCAAAATATAATTGACCCTGTAAGGCTTCAGGCCAAAAGAACCGTCAATGAAATTTTTCATAGATTTTTTAGCTTCGATATCTTCTATCTGCTGTGTTTCATATGTTTTAGAGCTAAATTCTTCCGAGAAAGAGGATACCGCCAAGATTCCGGTTGATACTACAAGTAATAAAAGCTTCTTTATATGCATCATACTCTTACCCTGTCAGTCAAAGCTCTGGTCAAAGATAATATATCTATATTTTCCAGACTTACCCCGGTTGGAACGCCTTGCGCTATTTTTGTGAAACTGACGTCATAGGAGCTTAGCTTGTCTTCTATGTACAAGATTACGGCATCATTGGAGATAGAAGGCGTTAATGCAAAGACTACCTCTTGTATTCCGTCTTCCACCATTTTTTGCAGATGGGAAATACTAAACTCTTCAAGCGATTCCAACACAAAATATCTCCCTTCAAACAGAGCATTTTCTTCCAAGAGAAGTATATCTTTTGCGTTTTCCACTATACACAGCAGACTGTGGTCTCGTCCCTCATCTGAGCAGATAAAACACAGCTCATCTTCGCTCATCCCTCCGCAAGAGGTACATTTTTTCAAACTTCCCAGGGCATCCTCTATGGCATGTGATATCTTGAGCCCGACAAAACTGTCCTTCATCACCATATGATAAGCAAGCCTTGTCGCAGATTTTTTTCCAATTGTCGGCAGTTCCCCCAGAGCATCTACAAGACGATTGAATTTTTCTAAAGAAGCTCTCATAGACCTTGCTCACATCTGTTTTTAGGAAGCAGAATCCACAATCTCAGCGGAGCCTTTAACTCTCCCGCAAAATTCATAGCCTCATCACCATAGCCTAAAAATATATCTGCTCTGACAGGTCCCTTTATGGCACCGCCTGTGTCTTGTGCCAGGACAAGCCGACTTATACTTTTTTCTTTTATCTCGGCATTTAAATACAACATGCTTCCAAGCGGGATATATCTCCTGTCTACTGCTATAGAGCGTTTTGGAGTGAGTTCTAAGCCCAAAGAACCCGAAGCCGCCTGCTCTGTTTTTCTGAAATACACCACTGATTTATTGTAATTTAAAACCTCATCCATTCTGTGCGGATTTGCAAGCAGCCAGGCACGGATGCTCTGCAGTGATACCTCTTCGATGTTTAGCTCCTTCATCTGAACTAAATATCTTCCAATGGCGCTGTACTTGTGCCCGTTTTGGTTGTCGAACCCTATAAACATGGTCTCTCCCGTATCGAGCGTCACTCTTCCCGAACCCTGTATCTCTAAAAAAAATCTGTCTATTTTTGAATCTGTATAGCAAATAACCTCTGCATCCAGATCATCAAATCTGCTCTCTTGTCTTGTGTAGTATGGAACCAGCTTCTTCCCCTCTATTCTTCCTCTGAGTCTGAAATCTTTTAATTCCGGATATATTGAACTAAGGTCTACCGTAATCAAATCATTGGGAGTAGTGTATATCGGATAGATATACGGCTCTTTTTTGGTCAGGGAAGCCTGAAGATGCGGTTCATAATAGCCTGTAAGAAGACCTTGCGAATCCCCCTCTGCCGTATTGACTTTATAGGGGTCGAATTCACCTTGCAAAAACTGCATCGCATCCTCTGTATTCTCAGCTTTTATACACAACTCTTTATACAGTTTTTGTGTGCTCACACTGCGGCAGCTGTTGATAAAAGAGTCCAGTGCAGCAGAATAATCTTCACTCCCCCAATTGGGAAGCTCTTCAAAACTGCTTTTACTTAAATATGTTTTTGGCAAATCATCAAATAATATTTTTGCAGAACTCTCATCCGGGAAATCAGGCACCTTGGAGCAGGCATTAAACAGCAGTATTATTAAAAAAAATTGCGTTATCAACTTCATGGATACAATTATACTTAAAATTAAACCACAAAAACGGTATAATTGCGAAAAATTTTTATATATTTGGGTGAAAATGGAAGATTTAAGTTATTATGAAATATTAGAAGTGTCACAAAATGCGGACAAAACAACTATCAAAAAAGCATACAGAAGTATGGCAAAGAAATACCATCCGGACAAAAATCCTGGTGATACAGATGCTGAACACAAGTTCAAACTATGTAATGAGGCGTATCAGTGTTTAAGCGATGATTCCCAAAGAAGTGTATACGACAGATACGGCAAAGAAGGCCTTCAGGGTATGGGTGGCGGAGGTCGCCGCTCTTCTGGCGGATTTGATGATTTGGGTTCTATCTTCGAAGAGATGTTCAGCGGATTTGGCGGAAGCGGTTCCAGACGTCGCCAAAATCCGGCAGATATGGAAAAATATCCCCTGGATATGAATGTGGAGATGTATCTTAGTTTTCACGAAGCTGTCTTTGGCTGTGAGAAAGAGATAGAGTTTACATACAAAAACTCTTGTAAAAGCTGTAAAGGCACAGGTGCCAAAGACGGCAAACTTTCCACATGCCAACAGTGTAAGGGCCAGGGTCAGGTTTATATGAAACAGGGATTCATGACTTTTTCACAAACCTGCCCCGCCTGTAACGGAGCAGGCAGTGCACCTGCAGAGGAATGTGGAAGCTGTCACGGTGATGGATACAATGAAGTCAGAGAAACGGTAACTATCAAGGTTCCAAAAGGTATAGACTCTGAAAATCGTCTGAGAGTATCAGGCAAAGGCAATATCGGCAAACGCGGAACCCGCGGTGATCTTTATGTAACATTTACCGTAAAACCTGATAAACATTTTATTAGAAACGGAAATGATATTTATATCGAAATTCCCGTATTCTTTACTCAGGCCGTAGCGGGTGAGACTTTTAATATCCCTTCATTAACAGGTGAACTTGCCCTAAAACTTGATGTAGGGACAAAAGACAAACAGCACTTCACTTTTAGAGGTGAGGGGATAGATGATGTTCACGGACACGGAAAAGGTGATCTTATCGCGCAGGTCAACATCACATATCCTAGAAAACTCAATGATGAGCAGCGTGAACTTTTATCAAAGCTTCAGGAGTCTTTCGGGATTGAGTCAAAACCTCATGAAAGCGTCCTGGATTCTGCAATCGATAAAATGAAAAGCTGGTTTAAATAAACTCATTTCCACATGCCCGGCATGTGGAAACTAAATAATCATGCTTAAATACTCTTTTGTACTCTTATTACTCAGCATCCCTTTTTTAAACTCTGATATCTACTACGGTATTCCTCTATGGGTGTATGCTTCACTCTTGGCTACCATTGTTTACGCTCTTGTTCTTATCTTTATAATCGAGAAGAGATGGAAAAATCTAAAAGACAGACATGAATAACCAGGCACTTTTATCAGAAGGCGGAATCTGGTTTTTAATACTCTATCTGACCTCCCTGATTCTGATTGGTTTTGCCGGAAAATTTGCTTCCAAGGAAGAGACGCTCAAAGACTTTTATCTCGGCGGCAAAGGTTTTGGCATAACTGTGCTTTTTTTAACTATGTATGCTACGCAGTACAGCGGAAATTCGCTTATAGGTTTTGCGGGCAGCGCGTATAGAAACGGCTGGTATTTTTTAGTCGGAGTGACATTTATGATAGCCATTGTCGCAGGCTATCTGCTCTACGCTCCAAAGCTCTATCCCATAAGTAAAAGACACGGATTTATAACTGTCGGTGATTTTATAAACTTCCGTTACAAATCACAAACACTTACCTATATTATCGTCGCCATATCCATTTTTGCCCTTTCAAACTATATGCTCACGAATCTAAAAGCCATAGGCTACATCATAGAATATGTAACAGGCGGGGGGATAGGATTTAGCGAGGGAATCATTTTTATGGCAATAATCATGGTTATCTACGAAACTCTCGGCGGGATGAGGAGTGTCGCATGGACAGATGCCATTCAGGGGATTTTACTCTTTATTGGTGTCATAATCATATTTAGTGTCGTGATGATACACTATGGCTCTTTAAGTGACAATTCCGCACTGTTTTTGCAAAACAACCCTAAACTTTTCCACATGCCGACATTATCCGACCAGACAACATGGCTGAGCGTACTTATACTGATATTTTTTGGCATCTCGGTTTACCCGCAGGCCATCCAAAGAATATATTCTGCCAAGAATGAAAGCACCCTCAGACGCTCCCTAAGTTTGATGGTACTCATGCCTCTGCTGACAACCTTGCCTCTTATTGTCATAGCGATTATAGGTTCGGCCCATTTTCCGGACCTGGATAAAGCGGGAAGCGAGCAGATCATACTGCTTATGTTAAATAAACTGACTCATATAGAGGGAATGAATCTTGTGATCACCCTTTTTGTAGCGGCTGCTATCGCTGCTATCATGTCCACCGTGGATTCAGCGATGCTGGCAATAGCCTCACTGTTCACGCAGGATATCTATCACAAACAAAATCCACATGCCACTCAGAAGAAACTGACGTCTATGGGCAAAATATTTTCCTGGGCCATTATGGCTTTTATGGTTCTTTTAGCCATCAAGCTCCCCTCTACGATTTGGTGGCTTATACAGATAAAACTTGAACTTTTGGTGCAAATAGCGCCGGCGATAATGCTGGGATTGCATTTTAAAAATCTAGACCACAAAAGTATCCTTTACGGACTGCTTGGAGGACTCGCTGTTACACTGCTCTTTTTGCTCACGCCCCTGCCATCCAAACCATTGGGATTTCATGCCGGCGTCCTTGGACTTGTAATCAATTTTTTCCTCATATGGATTCATGCAAAATACTACAGAATATAAAAACTGTCTTACCCTGTACTGCTAATGCTTCGCTAACACTTCTAAGTTAAAATTTGACTTGAAATTAACATAAGGAATACATATGAAAAACATCATTTTATCGGTCTTAGCAGTAGCAGCTCTATCTACAATGGCATTTGCTCACCACCCTTCACCATCAGATAACGCAGGTGGGAATATGTCATCTAGCTCTGGTCACCTGACTAACAGCTATCCGGCTGAGATATACTAAGATTTCAACCAGTTCACTCCTTAAATTCTATAAGCGGAGCGGGTTTTGCACCTGCTCCTCATACTCTAGTCTGATTCTTTTACAGAAAATTCGTAGTAATCTTTTTTGTTATGAAAACAGAGTATAAGATCAAAATCTACTTTTGACTTTTTGAAAATACTTTTTATCATCAAAAACACTTTTTCTTTTTTCAAGCCACCCACACCGCACCCAAGCAAAGGCATAACGACTCTTGCATTCTCAATTTTTTCCTCTCTGATTTTTGTTTCTGCTATGGACACAATGTTATGAAGCGCATTTTGTATCTGCATATATGTCGGATATTGGGATTGTGCAGTATCACTATAGTTCATAACCGCAACATGCAGGGCATATTGAAAATTTGAAGCACTTCCAGGTCCGGAGAGTACGACATCTCCCTGTTGTAATATCCCAGCTTTTTTTTTCAAATCAAAAAGTTCTTTTTGATACTCTGCACCCCCGCAATGCTCATAAAAGGCCTGGGAAACGCCGCTTCCCAAAATCAATTCTGTATTTGAAGCATTGACGATGAATGTCGCTTCCTCTTTTATAAGATTTCCGTACTTTAATTTAAATTTCATTTTTTTCCCATACTAGGCAATCTAAAACTTCTTCTGCACCATTCTATAGAAAATAAACTTAATTGCTATTTCTGTAATCTATATATTTTACTAAGGATTTAAAAGAGTATTTATGCTAAAATACCCTGATTTTCGAGTTCAAAACAGAGATATTCAATGAACAAAGCACACCTTAAAAGCCAGCTGTCTGCACTATCCTTATCTATGTTTAGAAAGGATTTTTTTGGAATTTTTCACGGTTCCATTTCTGCTAAAACAGAGTCCAACCGCTTTATAATCAATACAAAAGAGGCAGTTTTTGATGCCATTGACAACAACAGTCTTATAGAATTATATTTCAAGAAAGATTACCGATGGAATCAGGCGAGCATAGATGCAAAAATCCATTTCAATATTTACTCACAGATATCAGAAGCAAAGTTTATAAGTTTTAGTATGCCTCCCTTTACAACGGCATATTCCCTCGACCATAACCTCATAACACCCAAAGATTATTTTGGATACAAAGAGATAGGCTCTATTGAAATAGTAGATCCAAAACAGTTCGAGAACTGGTACGACAGAGCACAGAGTGAAATAACATATTACTTCCAATCACAAAAAACAAATATAATGGTCATACGCGGATACGGTGTATATGCCTTCAATAGAGATATCCATGAGATGGCAAAACAGCTTGCCATCCTGGAAAAAAGCTGCAGACTCCTAATGCTTGAGAGTTCAAATAAAAATTTTAATTTCGACTAGCAAAGAGACTTCACGGCATCATAAGCCGTATCCATCATACTATCAATCTCCTTATGGGTAATAATATACGGCGGCATAAAATATATTACATTTCCAAGCGGTCTGAGTAACACCCCGTGTTTTAAACCGTATTGGTACACCTTTAATCCTATCCGAAGTTCAGGGGCGTAGCCTTTTAAATCAATTGCGCATATCATCCCTGTTTGTCGAATGGAGTCAACATTCTCAAGCTCCAAAAACTTTTGCAGTTTTTCACCCATATACTTTGCCGTTTGTTTGTTATTTTCAATAACATTGTCATTTTCAAATATATCAAGAGTCGCGTTGGCAGCGGCACATGCAAGTGCATTCCCCGTATAACTGTGCGAATGCAAAAACGCCTTGTGTTCATTGTAGTCACAATAAAACTTTGCATAGATATCATTCGTGGTCAAAACGACCGATAGCGGCAGATATCCGCCTGTCAAACCTTTGGAAAGAACTATAAAGTCAGGTGTTATTTCAGCTTTGCTTGAGGCAAACAGCTCACCTGTCCTGCCAAACCCCACCATAACTTCATCGGAGATAAGATGTATGTCGTATTTGTCGCATATATCACGCACAAGCTTTAAAAAAACCGGGTGATACATACGCATAGAACCTGCACCCTGAACAAGCGGTTCCAGGATGATGGCACTGATCTCATCACTTCTTTGTTTGCATAGCTCTTCAAATCCACATGCCGCTTCCTCCGCAGCTTCAACCGACATATCTTTTGGAACAGCTGTCTGAATAGAATGAATAAGAAGCGGCTCATACGTCTGTTTGTACAATTCAACATCGCCGACGCTCAAAGCACCTATCGTCTCTCCGTGATACGAGTTTGTCAGTGAAACAAAAACAGTTTTCTTTTTTCCGTCATTGAGATGTGCATGATAGCTCATTTTCAAAGCAACTTCTACGGCACTTGAACCGTTATCAGAATAAAAACATTTCTCAAGCCCCTTGGGAGTCAGTTTAACAAGTCTTTCGGAAAGTCTTACGACCTGCTCATGCGTAAATCCCGCAAGTATTACATGTTCTAATGTATCGAGCTGTTCTTTTATCTTTTTGTTTATATAAGAATTTGTATGTCCGAAAATATTTACCCACCAGCTGCTTATCGCATCTATATAGGTATTTCCTTCAAAATCTTCCAGATAAACGCCATGCGCTTTTTTTATAGGAATAAGCGGTAATTGCTCATGATCTTTCATCTGCGTACATGGATGCCACAAAACATCCAAATCTCTATTTTTTAACTCTAAGTTTGTCATAAAATCTGCCTAAAAAAGTATATATACGCAATCATAACAACAAACTGCCAAAAGAGAGTTAATATTTATATAGCTTTAATGCGAATTTACCTAAAATTACAAAAATATCACACTTAAGGTTTTTTATAAATGATTACATGGATGCAAAGACATAAAAAATATTTAATCGTCACTATCTGGATTTCTACGATTGCTTTTATCGGTGCCGGTTTCGTTGGCTGGGGTCAGTACAGTTATGGGGACAAGGCGGGTTCGGTTGCAAAGGTGGGAGAGGTTGAGATTTCAATGGGTGAGCTTCAAAAAAGCTATTCCCGTCTTTACAACCAGTACAACCAGGTTTTTCAAGGAAACTTTGATGAAGAAAAGGCAAAGAGCTTCGGTCTTCAAAAACAAGCCTTACAGCAGTTGATAGATCAATCTCTCCTGTTAAATCTTGCATACTCATACGACTTGCAGATCAGTGACGATGAACTTTTGGCAGAGATTAAAACTCAGGATTATTTTTTCAAAGACGGAGTTTTTGACAAAGAGATTTACAAACAAGTCTTATCCAGAAACAATCTCAATATGAAAGAGTATGAATCAGATGTCAAAAAACAACTTTTGATTCAAAAGACTATCGCTCTTTTACCTGTTGAAACAAATAAAAATGAATCTGAAATAATCAATACTATCATGAGCATCGCAGATAAAATAAACTACAAGATTTTAAGCGATGCACAGATCAACATCGATACTTCGGACAAATATCTAAAACCATATTGGGAAACCAAGCAACAAAACTTTATGACTGAAGTGAGTTATGATGTGAACTATATTCAGCAAGACACTCTTGAATTAGCATTTGATGATGCACAAATCACTAAATACTATAATGAGAATAAAACGCATTTTAAAGATACTGAAGGAAAAATCCTTTTGCAAGAAGATGCTAAAGAAGACATACTCAAAGAACTCAATGAAAAAGCCACAAAAGACACTGCCCTCAGAACATACATTGCGTATAAAAAAGGCAGTCTTCCAGAAGATGTAAAGATACAGAGTATTACAATTTCTGCTTCAAACAATCCGTATAACAGCGAGGTTTTAGAGAGTATTTCAAAGATATCTTCTGCATCACCGTTATTAAAACCTGTTTTGGTCAACGGAACGTATTTCACATTTGAACTTGTCAAAACGCATCCATCTAAGACAAAATCCTATGAAGAGGCAAAAGTTGCCGTTCTGCCTTTGTATATAGCGGAGCAAAAAAGATCCAAACTTCTTGAGCTTGCAAAAAACTCATTAGCTACATTTAATGGAAAAAATACCGATTTTATAACAAGTCAAGATGCAAACAAGCTAACCGACCTTGAATCTGATGAGGCAAACGAGTTTTTGATGAAGCTTTTTAGCCAGCAGCAAAAAAGAGGCTATATAGAACTCGAAAGCGGAAAGATTGCTCTTTACAACATTTTGGAACAAAAATTGCTCGAAAACACAAACAGCAATCAGGATACTTCAATTGTAAAATTGAAAAGTGCTATGTTCAATGAAGGTTTGATCAAAAGCCTTCAAAACAGGTACGCTACAGAGATATTTATCGAAGGACTCTAAATTGAGTAAAACTATTTTAGCTATAGATATTGGTTCGACAAAGATATGTGCAATAATAGCTCAGATAAATGATGATAACTCCATACAGGTGATTGGCGCCGGAACAACAAAAGCGCAGGGACTAAAAAAAGGCAGCATAACAAATATAGAATTGGCGTCCAAGTCTATAAAACTTGCTGTCTCTGATGCAAAAAGGGTTGCAGGGAGTGATATAAAAAATGCCGTTGTTTCTATTTCAGGCGCATACACAAAAAGTCTCAACTCAAACGGAATTGTAAATATTCCCAATAAAGAGATTACCTTTAAAGAAATAGAAAGAGTTATGCACACCTCTTTGTATAATGCAAATATCCCAAATGAATATGAAGTTTTACATGCTCTTCCATTTAATTTTAAAGTTGATGACCAAGATTTTATAGAAGACCCGCTTGGGATGAATGCTTCCAGACTCGAAGTAGAAACACATATCATTACGACTCAAAAATCAAACCTCAATAATCTCAAACGTGCTGTCCGCGGTGCAGGTGTCGAAGTTGAAAATGTGGTACTGAGCGGTTATGCTTCTGCTATCGCAACGCTGAATGCAGATGAAAAAGAACTTGGTGTAGCCGTTATAGATATGGGTGGAAATACAAGCAACATCATTATTCATTCCGGCAATTCCATAAGATACAATGATTTTCTCGGTGTCGGTTCAAACCATGTGACAAGCGACTTGTCAATGGCTTTGCATACTCCGCTCAATATTGCCGACAGCGTCAAACTCAGTTACGGTTCACTTTTGACACCTAGTAACGATTTGATAGAATTACCGATTATAGGCGATGAGAATACAACCCATGAAGTTTCATTGGAAGTTGTGCATAATGTTATCTTTGCAAGAGTAGAAGAGACGCTGATGATTTTGGCTCAGTTTATACAAAACAGCGGACTTAAGGACCAGATAGGTGCAGGAGTTGTACTTACAGGAGGTTTTTCCAAGATGGAGGGTATCAGAGACCTGGCAGTTGCCACCTTTGGTTCGATCCCTGTTCGCCTGGCTCGTCCACGTGAGATGGACGGTTTGTTTGACAATCTTCGCTCTCCCGAATTTTCGACTGCTGTAGGTTTGGTGATGTACAGTGCGTCTGCATTTACTCCGTATGAAATAGATGTAAATAAAAGAGTAAGACACATTAACGAATCCCCTGCTTCACAAAGCACTGTTGATTTTAAAAGTGACCCTCAGACGCTGGCTGTTCCCCTGGATGAATCAAAAGAAAAAATGATCTCCCTGCCTCCTAAAAAAGACAAGAAGAGTGATGAAGCCGGAACTTTTAGTAAATTTTGGAACTGGGCAACCCAGTTATTTTAAAGGAGTGAGATTATGGAACCATTTTTAGTAGAAGAAGCGAAGAGCGTTAACGGAGCCAGGATTATAGCTGTTGGCGTTGGCGGCGGCGGTGGTAATATGATAGGACACATGATAAACGAGGGTGTTACAGGTATTGAGATGATGCTTATCAATACGGATGCCCAGGTTTTAAGTGAATCAAGTTCAGCTTCTAAGATTCAAATAGGCACTAAACTTACCAAGGGTCTTGGTGCAGGTATGAAACCATCTATCGGTAAAGATTCTGCTCTGGAAAACTATGATGAAATCAGAAATGCACTTGAGGGTGCAGATATAGTGTTTATATCAGCAGGACTCGGCGGCGGTACCGGAACAGGAGCTGCTCCTGTTGTTGCACAAATAGCAAAAGAAGTTGGAGCATTGACTATATCGATAGTTACAAAACCTTTTATGTTTGAGGGGCGAAAACGTCTTAAACTTGCCGAAGCAGGACTTGAAGAACTTAAAAAAGAAAGTGATTCTATCGTAGTTATCCCAAATGACAAACTCTTGTCCATTATTGACAGAAAGCTTGGACTCAAAGAGAGCTTTAAGATAGTAGACTCTGTTCTGGCTCAGGCTGTCAGCGGAACTTCTGGAGTTATCCTTTCAAGTGGAGACAATGATATCAATCTTGACTTTGCCGACCTACAAACCGTAATGAGTCATAAAGGGATGGCGCTTATGGGCGTCGGTGAGCACGAAGGTGAAAATGCGGCTTATGAAGCTATTAAGTCAGCTATTGAGTCGCCACTTCTTGACAATATGTCTATCAACGGAGCTATGGGTGTCTTGGTGCACTTTAAG
This sequence comes from bacterium, assembly GCA_018825665.1. Classification (GTDB taxonomy): domain Bacteria; phylum Campylobacterota; class Campylobacteria; order Campylobacterales; family Sulfurimonadaceae; genus Sulfurimonas. The sequence continues at coordinate 24,287 of JAHJEG010000059.1, forward strand.
ATGCATCCTGATTTTCCTATGATGGAACTGGCTGAGGCTATGGATGTTGTGCATGACAGTGCACATGAAGAAGCAGAGGTTATCTGGGGAACATCTACAGATGCAACTATTCCTGAAAACTATATCAAAATCACTATAGTAGCCACAGGTTTTGAAAAGGATTTCACAAACAATGAAGACTTTGTAAGTGAAAATCCTGCTCCTCCAAAAGCGAAAGTTCGTCCAAGACTCGTAGTCGGCGGTGATTTTGACAGCGATTATCTTGATATACCCGCTTATATGAGACAACAACAAGACTAAGAAAACAATTGCACTCCTTCGAAAAAATCATGAAGTCCAAATCACTCCTTGGACTTCGTGAAAAATCAACTCTCAAAGAAATCAAGCTAAAGTATAAAAATCTTATGAAAAAATGGCATCCCGACAAACATAAAGATAATGTCGAAAAAGCCACAAAGATGAGTATGCAAATCAATGAAGCATATGAGATAATTCTAGACTACTGCAACAACTACGAATACAGCTTTGATGAAGAAAACATAAAAAAAACATCTTATTCACCGGCCGAATGGTGGCATGATAAATTTGGAAACCGTTAGTTTATTGATTTTTATCAAATTTTTACTTTAAAGCGTTTTGTATAATCTATCTCCATCCATTCCAAGGGAGAGCTTTACATGAAAAACCTGTTTTTATTCTTTAGTATATTGCTATTATTCAATGGTCCTGTAAATGCAGACGATGTAAGAGCAAGGGTTGATACATTTCCAGAAAAAGAGATGCTGTCCCAAAATAGCGAGATAGTAAAGCTTGTAGTCGCAGAAATATCAAAAGACCTTCCTCTTTCAATAGACAACTATACGACGTTTACACACATTAGCGCCGACAAATTAACCTTGCTCTACACATTTGAAATAAACACCGGTGCTAAAGATGATGCAACAGTAAAAAAAGAAGACAGAACCAGAATGAAAAAGGCAGTTTTTGCCGGTGTCTGCCAATCTTCAAGAAAGTTTTTAGAAGCGGGAATAAACACCTCATACATCTATATAAATGCAAACACCAAGGCGCATCTGTTTGAGTTTAATATTACGCAAAAAGATTGTGCAGAATCAGTAAATTAGGTACTTCCTTTGTCTACTAAAAATATTATAGAATCCCTGGATTTTTTTTCAAGTTTAAATTCACAACAGGTAGAAGCCTTAGCCAATATCTCTTATGTGAATTTTTATAATAAAGGCTACGTATTGCATTATGAAAAACAAGAGAGCAATCAACTTCTTTTTCTCGTAGACGGTCTGGCAAAAGCATATAAAATTGATAAACATGATAATGAAATTTTTTTATATTATATTTACAGCAATACTCTTTTATCTGAAATCTCCAATGTAAACAGCAATGTTTTATTTTCATTTTCAAATATAGAGCTGGTTGAAGAGTCAAGGATATTGTGTATTAACTATACTCAATTCAGAGATGTTTTTTTAAGTAACAACCTTTTAAATTTGGAATTTACAAATGAGATTGTATCAAGGTCACAGCAGCTTCAGGCATTGGTAAACAGAGAGTTTATCTTTGATTCCGTAGCAAAAGTGGCAATGATGCTGTACTCTGATTTAGAAATGTTCAACAAGCTCAAAAGACATGACATATCACTTATACTGCATATTCAGCCGGCAACACTCTCCAGAGTTTTGAACAGACTCAAACGAAATAATATTATTGACATCATCCATGGAAGGATAGACGTATTGGATCTTTTTGCTTTAAAAGCAGTCTATGAGGAAAATTAAATGTTCAAAATAAAAATAGCAGGTATATTGATTTTTTCTTTATCTGTCGTATTATCCGCATTATCTCTTTATATAAACCATGTCAATATAGCAAATGCCAATATGCTCAGCAGCCTTAATGCAAAAAAAGAACTTTCACAGGAAGTTTCCAAAAATATATTCTACATCTATAAAAACAAGCATGCATCTACAAAACAGCTTGAATATTCGATTGAACAGTTCATAGCAAATATCAATAAGCAGGAAAAAGAATTTAAAGAATTTGCAAAAACAGATTCCAGTCTCATCAAAACTCAAAATGATACAATGATAAATCTCTGGAATGAATTTTCTCATCATGTACAAAAATTCACAGACCAGAACAAAGTCAATACGGCTTACACCAATATAATTTTGGAACAAACGATAAAAGACGTATACAACACCAATCTACAACTGGTCATGGAAATTGAAAAATCGATTAGTATGTATCAGGCATATTTTTTCAATTCGCTCGAAACATATAAAACTGTACAGATTATTCTTTTTCTGCTTCTCGTTTTACTTCTTATCTATCTTTTTTTACAAATGAAAGATCTCATGATATTTATACAAAAGTTTTTGGATGCCTCAAAAAAGCTTATTGCAAACGCAACAATCAAAGAGCTAAAACCTGTAAAGCTGAACAATACAAACAAGGAAATAGTAGAAGCGGGTAATAATTTTAACTTTTTTATAAATAAGATCAATGACTCTGTCAGACATTCGAGTCATTCGCTGAATCTTGCCACGCACTCTTTAGAATCCGTGGAAAAGAACATTGAAGATTTTATTGATCTTCTATACATCGCTCAAGAGAATAAGCAAAGAGACAAAGATTTAACCAAAAAAGAGGATGCTGTTATCCAATCACTCGAGGAAGTATCTATATCCATTCAGAGGTTGAAAGAGTTAAAACAAGATTTGGACAATCTTACTTCAAGCATTACTATAAAGAAATCTTAAAAAATAACATTAATCCCTTATTTTGACCTGAGTCAAATTATCACATATTGAACTGTACTATCATTGCGTATCAATCAAGTATTTCTAAGGTATTTTTTCATGCCTTATGCTTGAAAGAATATTAAGGAGAAGAAAATGGATAATTACTTCAAGAAGATACCTTCATTTATTTTGGGTATGTCTCTGGTTGCTACAGTTTCGTCTGCTAGTGATGGTGAACTGCAAAAAGTAATGAAAGCAAGGGGCTTAACAGAAAATGATGTGATTCGTGCCGCCAAAACTTATAATCCTACGGGTGTTAAGGACGAATTCGTTGTTTTTAGTTCAGGTGGTCAGAGTGGACAGGTGATTGTTTACGGTGTACCATCAATGAGAATATTAAAATACATTGCCGTATTTACACCGGAACCATGGCAGGGGTATGGTTATGATGTGGACAGTCTAAAGGTTTTAAGACAAGGGAATATTAGGGGAAGAGAAATAAACTGGGGAGATACGCACCACCCTGCTATCTCAGAAAAAGACGGGAAATATGACGGAAAATGGTTAGCTATAAATGACAAAGCAAATCCTCGTATTGCCATTATAGATTTAGAGGATTTTGAGACAAAACAAATCGTTGTCAATCCGGTATTCAAATCAGCGCATGGTGGAGCTTTTTTTACGCAAAACAGCGAATTCATCATAGAAGCCGCACAATATGCCGCACCTTTTGACAATGAGTATCACCCTATAGATGAGTACAAAGAAACATACCGTGGCGGGGTCACATTATGGAAATTTGATACAAAAAAAGGGCGTATACTTGAAAAAGATTCTTTTACGCTTGAACTGCCTCCATATATGCAGGATTTAAGTGACTCAGGAAAAGGCGTTTCGGACGGATGGGGATTTACAAACTCATTTAATACAGAGATGTATACAGGCGGAATCGAAGTGGGTATGCCGCCGAATGAAGCCGGTATGAGTAGAAATGACACCGACTTTTTACATGTGTACAACTGGAAAAAGTTAGCAGAACTGGCAAAGCATAAAGAGAATGTACAGATCGTTAACGGGCATAAGATTATTCCGATGGATATAGCCGTTAAACATGATACACTCTTTTTGATTCCTGAGCCAAAATCACCTCACGGAGTCGACGTATCACCTGATGGTGAATATATTACTGTTTGCGGTAAATTGGATACGCATGCTTCCGTTTTTAAATGGAGTAAAATTCAAAATCTTATCAAAAACAAAAAATACATTGGCAAAGATCCATACGGGATTCCTATCTTGGATATGAAATCTTCTTTACATGGACAGGTAGAACTTGGACTTGGGCCTTTACATAATCAATATTCTCCTGTTGATGGAGAAATATATACATCACTTTATGTTGATTCCCAAATAGTAAAATGGAACTACAAGACCTTAAAAGTTTTGGATAAAGAAAACGTCCACTACAATGTTGGACACTTGTGCGGGATGGAAGGAAAATCTGCCGATCCTCAAGGGAAGTATATTATCTCTTTAAATAAACTTGCTATTGACAGATTCCAGAATGTGGGGCCTTTACACCCTCAAAATCACCAGCTTATCGATATAAGCGGTAAAACGATGGACCTACTCGTTGACATGCCTTTACCACTGGGAGAGCCGCATCAAGCCGTTGCCATAAGAGCTGAAAAGTTACACCCTCACGTACGATATACAATGGGTACAAACTCTAAGACAGGGGAACAGCATATTGGTAAAACTCTGGCAGGACAAGAGAGAATAGAGAGAAACGGAAATAAAGTTACGGTATATTCAACTTTAGTCAGATCTCATATCAATCCTGAAAGAATTACTGTAAATGTTGGGGATGAAGTCACGATACATATGACAAACCTTGAACGTGCGCAGGATGAAACACACGGTTTTACTGTTGACCATTATGATGTTCATGCTTCATTGGAGCCTGGTGAAACAACAACTTTACAATTTACAGCTGATATTGAAGGGGTATTCCCTTACTACTGTACAGAATTTTGTTCTGCACTTCACCTGGAGATGATGGGTTACCTGATGGTTAAAGATCCTAACAAAAAATATGTTAGCGCTCAAAAACTTAAAATGAGCACAATGACTCCGGCAGAGCTTAAAGCAGAGTATGATAAAACCGTAGCGGTAAATGACGCAACGGATGCTGTAATTCAGAGTGTTGTGAAATTCTTAAAAGACAACCATTTTGACAAACACAAAGTTGTTGCAGACCTTGTAACGGATGCTTTTGATCAATACGGTCAAATTCCTGCACAGAAAAAATTGGCGAATGAAGCTGCAAAAGCCGGAGATCTTGAAAAAGCCATACTCTTTGAAAATATGATTTGGCAATTGATGGTTAAAACAGCCGATGTTGGAATTAGAGCAAAAGATGCTCTTGTTAGACTCATTGCCACGAAACAATCAGCTGCGGTACAAAATGGGGAAAGAGCATTTGGAGAAGGCGGATGTGGAGGATGTCATGTTATCGGCAAAGTATCTTCGGGTCCAGACCTTACAGGTGTACTTCAAAGACATGAAAACGGAGAACAATGGGTTAAAAACTTTATTATGAAACCAGAAGCCATGTATGAAGAGCCTTATGTAAAAGGTATGATTGATTACTTCAATCTAAAAATGCCTAATCAGCACATGAGCGAAAAGGAAACCAAAGACATTATCGAATATCTAAAATGGATAGACGAAAATGCGAACTTGTTTTAAAAAAATAAAGATCTTTTAAAACAACTGCAAAGGGGAGTGTGCGCGCACACTCCCCTTTTTTCATTTTTCAAGAATACAGTTTTGATTTGAATCAACTTTATCATTTTCTTATTGCTATATAATCACTTCAAATTAAAAGGACGAACATGCATCCAAGTATCATAAAAGCTAGAATTTTTGCAACACTAGCTTTAATCATTTTAACGCTCTCTTTTACATTTCCAATGATTGCTTTTCATGGAACATTAAATAAAATTGACGAGGGACAGACTGATCAGATATCACTCTTGTCCAAAAAAGTTTGGAACACCTATAACGAAGGCAGATATAAAAGCATATCTACACCCAAAGAAGCACACAATAATTTAGAACAGATGATTGCATCAGCCTCTGAAATCGGTGTTGCCTCTTTACCTATCTGGGCAGTTTCACTTGAAGCACCCAATTATCCAAAAGAAGCATTTCCCGATGGTATACCTGTTTTTTTTCATTTTGACGGCTACAGTGGAGAGGTTCATGAAATGAACACAATCAACCATTATGTGGGAATGGATCCTATGTGGGTCGGCGGCATCATTGAGCGCGAAATTGGGATTTATGCACTTCTATTCCTTTCTTTGGGGATTATCTATTTTATTGCTTACAATGCAAAATACTTAAACTATATTATGCTTATTCCGGCATCTCTTCCGCTGCTGTTTATTGCAGACTATTCCTATTGGCTGTATTGGTTCGGACATAACTTGCATGACTGGGGAGCCTTTAAGATAAAACCTTTTATGCCGACTGTCTTTGGTGATGGCAAGATAGCGCAGTTTACGACACATTCATATCCGACTATAGGCTTTTATCTGATTATCGCCATCAGTATACTCAGCATACTCGCTTTTTTTGCAAAACAAAAAGCCTTAAATGAGACAGTACAATAAATTTGCACAGGATTTAGGATGTTGAAACTTTTTTTTATAATTTCTTTCTCTGTGTTTGCTCTGTTGCATGCGAATATCCTTCAAGAAGCAATAGACAAGGCACCGGAGGGTTCCACATTGAAACTTTCTGCAGGGACATACAAAGGAAATATAAAAATAAACAAGCCTCTGACAATCATCGGGATTGAAGAAGGGGTAATTATTGAGGGGGAGCAAAACGGTACTGTGATTACGGCCAAAGGCTCTTTTATATCCTTAAAAAATTTAAAGATTATCGGCAGCGGAGACAGACATGACAAACTCGATGCTGCAATCTCAATGACTGATGGCAAACAGTGTGAAATCAGTAACTGCATTATAGATGATTGTCTTTTTGGAATCGATGTTCAAATGATTAGCAATTCTATAATATCCAATAATCGCATCAGTTCAAAAGAACTTGACCTTGGTCTGCGCGGCGATGGGATAAGACTCTGGTACAGTAACGACAATAGAGTTAAAAATAATTTTCTGACAAAGTCCAGAGATTTTGTCATATGGTATTCTCACGGAAATGAAATTGCTGAAAATCACGGTGAATACTGCAGATACTCACTGCATTTTATGTATGCCGGAAAAAATATTGTAAAAGACAACTACTACCAGTTTAACTCTGTCGGAATATTTTTTATGTATTCCCAGGACACAATAGCAACGGGAAATGTAGTTAAAAGTTCATTAGGAGCTACAGGAATGGGCATAGGACTTAAGGATGTTTCAAACTTTACGCTTAAAGAAAATACAGTAATCTATTGCGCACAGGGTATATATATAGACAGATCACCGTTTGAGCCGGACACACACAACTGGCTCATAGGAAATAAGATTCTCTACAACTCGGAGGCGATACATTTTCATTCACTGAGCGAAAATAATATCATAAAGGACAATGTATTGATGGGAAATATCGAAGATATCGTGAATGACAGCAGAGGCAGTAAAACAAACGAAAATGAAATCGTTGGCAACTATTGGGATAATTATGAGGGGTTTGACAAAAACGGTGACAACATAGGAGATACTTCCCATAAAGTATATCAGTATGCTGACCAACTCTGGGTCTATAATCCGGATGTAAAATTTTTTTACGGCTCACCGGTTATTTCATTACTGAATTTTTTGGCAAAATTAGCTCCTTTTACTAAGCCTTTATTTTTGCTTGAAGATGAAAAACCAAAAATCAGGATAAAAGGATAAATATGCAAACAGTGCAAACAGACCGAAGAGAATTTGTCAAATATTCTACACTTGGCATATTAGGGTTGGTTCTTGGCGGAGGGATGGTCTTTAGCCAGTATGCGATAGCCTCTGAGAACAGGTTAAGACCCCCGGGTGCGGTAGATGAGAAAAAATTTCTGGCTCTTTGTATAAAATGCGGACAATGCCTCCAGGTTTGTCCTTATCACTCTATAAAACTCGCAGACTTTAATAAAGGTCACGGAGTCGGCACACCCTATATAGATGCCAATGAAAGAGGATGTTATGCATGTGAAGCCGTTCCGTGTGTACTGGCATGTCCAAGCGGCGCGCTGGACCATCATTGTGAAAAAGCAGAAGATATACATATGGGAATCGCTGTTTTAGAGTTTCCTGATACTTGTTTAGCTATAAGCCAGACACCTATCCCCGCAGGCTTTAACGACAAAATGCGTGCATTTAACAACTCTGTCACAAACGTACACGAATATGAAACGAAACTGCTTGAAAAATTTGATGCATTCCAAGGCAAGCAGTGTACCTTGTGTGCAGATATGTGTCCAATCCCAAATCCTATGAGTGCAATCTCTATGATACCCGACAGCAAAGGCGGAAATCGTCCGGAGATCTATGATGGATGTATAGGTTGTGGAGTTTGTCAAGAGGTTTGTCCCACAAGCGTGCCTTCTATTGTTGTAAAACCCAGAATGAGCTATGAAGAATACTATTCAAATAAAAAAGACAGGAGTTAGTAATGTTAGCAAAAAAATATACTTTATTTTTTACTTTAAGTCTTTTGGTCTTTATCACCGGATGCAGTGATAAGACTCAAGAGGAGAGTACAAAAAAAGAAACTCTTACAACTCCAAAAATTGAAGTTGTTGCAAATAAAGATCCAAGAGAAATAAAAGTCAAAGAGAAGGATATTGATATAAATCAAAGTAAATCATATTACTACGACTACAATATTAAAAGTGCATATGATGAAAATGAAAAACCTGCGAATGAAGATGCTTCTGTAAGAGTCAAGCCAAAAACCCACCTTGATGCAAACATACATATAAGGAGTCCTTATGAAGAAGTACAGGTTTCGATGATTGCAAATAAACTGAGTAAGAACTTTATCGTCAAATGCTCTGCTTGTCATAACGACTATGCCAATGGAGTTATCGGCCCCTCACTCCTTGACAAAGATTCTGATTATATATTTAACGCAATAGCAGAATTTAAAAGTGCCAAAAAAACAAATGTTTTAATGAATGATCTTATAAAGATGATGAGCGACAAAGAGATAAGAGAATTGGCAGATGAGATATATACATTCAATAAAGCAATTAGAAATATGAGGAAATAACTATGAAGAATATTTTAGTAGGTTTTTTAACCATTTTTATCCTAGCCCTGATGGTATGGGTAGCATCCAGCGGCAAAGCCTACCACGGCGGTGAACATGCAAAAGTCATTGAAGACTTCGGAGACAAAGATGCACAGCAAACCAAGGCATCTACCCTTGTTGAGAAAGATGACAGAAACAAAGAGATGGATAAACTCGGTGCACTTAGAGATAAAGCCGGAAATGCCGGAGCTTTTAAAGTGAGTCAGGCATATAAGAGCAAATGTGCTTCCTGCCATGGAGTCAACGGTTCCGGCTTTCAAAACGGGAAACAGATGATGGGTCCTAAACTTTTTGGACAAAGTGCTGAGGAAATCTATAAAAGCTTAATTGACTTTAAAGCAGGAAGAAAAGAGAACCTCATTATGAAAGGTTTGTTAATCAAACTCGATGATGCGGATTTGAAAATGTTTGCAGATGAAATAGGCGATTTTCCAAGACGTGCACAAGAGACGGCTAACGAGTAATCATCGTAAATATATGGAGTTATAATGGATAAGTATACCAATAGAGAAACTATAAAACACTCAACTTTTCTGTCAACGTTTTTTGATAAAACAAAAGATGGCAAGTCTAAATTCAGCTATAGGATGAAGCGATGGATTTTAGTACTGTCCATTCATCTCTTTTTCTTTCTGTCTTTTTTTATAGATTTACAGATGCTAGAGGGCACCCTGAGCGGTTCCAGATTTTTAGGCTTTCATATGATTGATCCTTATATGTCTATAGAGATGTTTTTGGCAACTTTCCACATGCCGATCAATATCATCATCGGTACTGCTACTATAGCCATAGTCTATCTTTTAGTGGGAGGAAGAAGCTATTGTGCCTGGGTATGTCCCTATGGAATACTCAGTGAAATAGGTGAAAAATGGCACAATACTTTGGTCTCGAAAAATATCATCAAAAGCAGAAAGTTCGACCATAGAATCAGACATATTTTTTGGGCCATATTTTTGACCCTCTCATTTACAAGCGGCTATCTCGTATTTGAGACTTTTAATGTTGTAGGCATTTTAAGCAGAATGATTGCATATGGCTGGAGTGTAGCTCTGATTTGGGTTGCAGTTGTATTGGCTATGGAGGTATTCTTCTCTCGCCGTGCCTGGTGTACCTATATTTGTCCTATTGGCACGACATACGGGTATATAGGAAAAGTAAGTGCTCTGAGAGTCGAGTGGAATGATAATTGTGACCACTGTATGGTGTGCCATGACGTATGTTTTGAAAATCAGGTATTAGAAATCACAAAGGCAAAATACGATAAACAAAGAGAAGAAAAAGGGATCACAAAAGAGTATATCACCGGAGCAGACTGTACCCTTTGCGGCAGATGCATAGATGTATGCCATGCAGATGCACTTAACTTCGACTTTAGACTAAAAAGCTTGGTGTAAAAGATGATAAAAGTATCGCAGTTAACGAAAAAGTTTGGCTCCCATATATCACTTGACAATGTAAGCTGTACGTTTGAGAAAAATGAATCCATCGCCTTGATGGGTGCCAACGGTGCCGGAAAGACCACACTTATCCGTTCTATTCTAGGATATTATCATCCAAACAGCGGTGAAGTGCTTGTCAACGGACTCAACCCTGTAAAACAAAGAACACAAGTATTGCAAAATATCAGTTTTGTTCCTCAATTACCGCCCCCGATTAAACTCAGTCTTGAGGAACTGATGCAATATATCAGCATAAGTGCCCAAGTTGACACACAGCTGATTATGCATTACGCGGATGAGATGAAACTTGATATCAAAGCAAATATACACAAATCATTTTTCAAGCTTAGCGGAGGAATGAAACAAAAAATGCTTATAGCCATAAGTTTGGCAAAAAAAAGCACTATCATCATCTATGACGAACCAACGGCGAATCTCGATCCAAAAGCCAGAGATGATTTTTACAGACTCTTGAAGCAGAATGAGGATGAAAAGGTTCTGCTTTTTGTTACGCACAGGCTTGAAGAAGTAAAAGAGCTGGTCAACAGACAAATCTATATGGACCTTGGAAAGGTAGTATCCGATGAAAAAGTCTAAACTTCTAATTTTTACTTTTGGCTTGTGTATTATAGCCCTTCTCACAGCCTGCAGTTCCTCTGAGGAAGTAGCATTGAGCAGTCACGCAGAGCATGATACGGCATGTCCCAAATGTCATATGAAAGTAAAGGCATCGGACACATATACGGCAACAATAAGCAAAAATAACAAGGTCAGCTATTTTGACGATATCGGCTGTATGGTTTTGTGGGCAAAAGAGAACAGTATAGATTTACAATCCGATATCAAAGTTTTTACAAGCGATACAAAAAAATATATACCTGCGCATAAGGCCAAATACAAGATAAATGCAACTACTCCCATGATGTACGGCTTTTGTGCTTATGAGTCCGAAGATAAGGATTATATTGATTTTAATGAGGTGGTTATCAAAATGTTAAGGGGTGAGCATATGGGTAATCCGAAAATAAGAAAACAACTTCTTAAACTATAAGGTGCTATTTTGAAAAATTTATATTTAATTGCATACCTGGATTTAAAAGAATCGATAAGAGCTAAATGGTTTTTAGTTTATTCGCTTGTGTTTGGCGGACTTATTGCTCTATTTTTTATCGCAGGCGTGACCGAATCACAGGTGATGGGCTTTAGCGGTTTAAGCAGACTTTTGCTTATGTATATACAGATTACCATAGTGATACTTCCTATTTTCATACTTATTACGACGGTAAGATCAATATCCGGAGACAGAGAAAACCATATATTGGAGTATATGCTCTCCTTTCCTATATCTCTTAGGGATTATTACTGGGGCAAGATCATAGGAAGATTTATTACCGTATATCTGCCCGTACTTTTTGCGATGCTCATCGCTATAATATATGGATTTTTCAAGGGTGCCGATATTCCATGGAATATTTTCTTCCTCTATACGGGTCTTCTTTTTTCCCTCTCAAGTACATTTTTGGGAATAGCATTTTTTATCTCATCTTTTGTAAAATCATCAGAAATAGCACTTGGAATCGCATTTTTTATCTGGATATTCCTACTGGCTTTTATTGATATAGCTCTTATCTCCCTGATGATGCAGCAAAGGTTCAACGAAGAGCTTATTATCTTTATTGCCATGATCAATCCTATGGAACTTTTCAGGGTTGCCGCAATCTCACTTTTTGACCCCGAACTTACCGTAATGGGACCTGTGGCATTCTACATCCTGGATTCTATGAGCCAGAGCGTATTTGTGCTTCTCTCCATAGCCTATCCATTGCTTGTCGGCTTGATATTCGCACTTCTGGGCTTTAAAATATTTGAAAAAAAAGATTTGGTATAAAAGGAATAACAATGAAAAAACTACTTAAAAATATGATTTTGGCATCCTTCTTTATTTTTGGCACACTGCTTATGGCGGCTGATTCCTACACTATGGACTACGACGGGGAAACAACATGTCTGGTGCGGCACTTTAAAATAGCCAAAAGCTCCGAGTGGGTATCAAAAATAAAGATGACCAACGGCAAAGAGATCTTTTTCAGCAGTCCAAAATCTATGTTTGAATTTTACCACACCCCAGGAAAATGGTTTGAAATCGGGGTAAAAAAGGAAAGTGATATTCAAGAAATACTTGTAATGGATTTTGACACGTTAAAGCCGATCAATGCCAAAAGCGCTTTTTATGTTTACGGGACCAATATCATCTCTCCGGCCGGGGATGATTTGGTGGCATTTGACTCCTATAAAACCGCTGATGCCTTTGCAAAAAAACATCACGGAAAGAGGATATTCGGCTTTAGAGAAGTAAGCGATGCTCTTATCAGACTGCTAAACGGAAGAATATAGGATAAAAACTCTCTATTCAACACGGTTTCGACCCATCTCTTTGGCAAGATACAGTTTTTCGTCTACCTGAGCTATACACCGGTCAACGGTCTCCTGATTTACAGCGAGAGTATTGTCCATAGTAATAGCAAGCGTTCCTATACTGACTGTATACTTGATTTTAAAATCTTCAAAGACAAGCTCTCTCGACGCGGTTATATCACATACTTTTTGGGCAAGGCTTACGGCTTCTTCCTTGTCTGTCATCGGAAGTAAAATCATAAACTCTTCGCCGCCAAATCTAAAAATATAGTCTGACTTTCGAAGACTTTCTTCTAAGATATTTGAAAAATGCTTTAGAACCACATCCCCGACTGCATGCCCATAGGTATCGTTGACATATTTAAAATGATCTAAATCACACATGATGAGAGAAAACTCTCTCCCTGTTGCTTTGGCAATGTCAAGTTTATTCAGCATTATCTTGTTAAACAGACGCCTTGTCAGCAAGTGCGTAAGGGGGTCCTTGGCACTCTCTTCGATTTCATTAAGAAAAGCTATCTCATTTCCTATTTCAAGGGAATATGATTCAATCCTTTGCATAAGATGAATAAGCGTTGCAGGACGCAAGAGATCGCTTTTGCAATAATTGATGACATTAGCGCCCAGATCATGCAGGTTGAGATGCAGTTTTTCTATTACTTTGAAATGAGCCGTAGAGAGAAGATAGGACGCGGTTGCACTCTTCATCCATTTGCCGAAGTCACATAGAGTAGGATTAAGTTCAGGATAGCTGTTATCAGTTTTATTGTTTTGGACGTAAAGAATCAGATGAAGCATCCATCGGATGTGGCTCTCATAATGTACCATAAACTTTTTATTCTGCATGAGTTCAATATGGGAGAGGCGAAGTTCATTTTTAATCGCAAGCTGTTTTAAAAATCTTTGCAGATAGATCGCCGTAATCCGGTTCTCATGCTCTGTAAAAAAGAGGTTGATTTCATATATATGTTCAAAATCCTGCTTTTCCACGAGACTTCCAAGAAGCTTGCGGGCAACTGTTACAAGTTCACTATATAAGAACATATAGGAGATCTCATGCTCTATGGAAAAATACACGAGCGCTTTCGTATTCTTCTCGATATCTTCTTGAGAGATTGATAAAAGCAGTTTTAAAAACAGTCTCTTATGCTCCGAAATGGAGTGTGTATAAAGAACATCACTGGAATCGCCCAACTGCAGACTCTCCAAACTGATGTTAAAATCCTTGACACACTCCTCAATATTTGGAAAATATTTCTCTATCATTCGCATTTTCTTCTCCAATTATAATATATCTAGAAAGTATAATTAAAAATTATAGCCTATTATATTTATTTTTTTCTTTATGTGAAAATAGAAGAACTTATGCCTGAATACATTCCAAATAAAAAAAGCTCAAAGGAGTATCACTTCGCTGTTTTAAGAATCCTTTGCAAAACTTCATCATAGCCGAGTACCTCTTGTGTATCTTTGATGCTTTCTTTTGTCTTATGTGCGGAGTAGCCGTAAGACATAGGAGTTATGTTTTGTGTATCATAATAAGCTTTTTTTGCATCTATCCATTCACCGCTTTTGAGATCGGTAATCCAGACTAAAGCATTGTTTTTCCATTGGATTTTTTCATCTTCAAACCATATGGCCATACAGCCTATATCATCAAACATATAAGACTTTCCGGTCTCCGGATTTTTTACCTGCACCGTATTGTGTCTGTCACTCACGACCATGACACATCTGGCACACGTATCTCTGTCCCAGTGGACCTCATCCATTTCAGATTTGGATTTTTCATTACAAGCCGTAAATACAGATGCAAAAAGTATAGAGTACAATAGTGAAAATAAAAATTTAGACCTCATTATAAACCCCTTCTAAACTAAGCATTATTTATAACCAAACACCGTTTTTTATATAAAACAGCACCGGATAGGAACTGAGCAATATAACATAAAGCAGATTAAACAAGAGTGATACCGTGAAGTTTCGCTCAAGGTCTCTCAAAGAGCTGTTTATGAAACCCACGACTATGGCGTAAAATGTACCTATAAAAAGAAATATGTATATAAAATACCCTGTGTAATGATACTCTTTTTGCAAAAAACAAAACGGACAGTGATGTGTGGGAAGCTCATATATGTACGTTCCAAAAAAGCTTATCAGACTTATAAGAGACACAATTATAAATACGACATTCGCAACGGCAAAAAGGTATCTGTATCTTAAAAAATAAAAAATCAAAATCAACAAAAAATTACCGTAAAACAGACTCAACATCAGGGGTGTTTTGAGGCTAAAGATATTCGAGATATAGGAATTTGCGGCACTGGAATAGATAGCTCCGCAGCAATCCACTATCTCTTGCAAATCTATAGCATTAAACATAATACCCTCTAGTATTATCTCCGCCGTCAAAAGTAAAAAGGCAACTATAAAGATTCCGAATTTTCTTCTTGTATAGGGCTGGTTCTCATTTTTCATATCTTCATTATGAAGCACTATCCAGTACGCAAAAAAATAAAGATTTAAAATTTTCAGCACTATGAGATAAGTACCGTAATCTGTGGCATTGACTACCCCTGCCCCGCACATGGCCCCTGTTATGACATTGGATATCTTGTCAAGCGTAAAAATAAAAAATAAAAACAGCGGAACCTTTATGAGAAAGATGAACTTTATTATAGTCGCAGCCAAAAAACTCTGCTTTTCCAATCTATACTGCAACTCACTGACAGAATTGTAATTCCAATTCAAAAATATCTTTATACTGAGATAAAAGGCTATCAATGCAAAGAATGCAAAGAGCGCATTTAAAATAAAGATAGTTAGAACTTCTGGAGACAATATCATGCAGTGATACTTCCGTTATGAAGCTCTATCTCGCGGTCTACAAAATCAAGACCGAAAAAAAGTGGATCGTGGGTTGCGATTATCACGGTCTTGTTCAGTGATTTTAATTCTCGTAAAATCTCTATAAAATGAAGAGAAAGCTTCTCATCCAGATTTGCAGTGGGCTCATCTGCCAAGATGATCTTGGGGTCATTTACATTGGCTCTGGCGATTGCAACGCGCTGTTGTTCTCCGCCGGACAAGTTTTTTACATCTACGTCCAACTTATGGGAAATATGAAACATTTCCGTTACTTTATCGAGTTTGGCCTGAATATCTTTGGCATGTGGATTTAAGGGTATCATCGGAAGCATTATATTATCCCGGACGCTAAGAGCCGGAATAAGATTGTATTTTTGAAAGATAAAGCCTATATTATCCCGTCTGTAGATAGAGGCAAAATTATCGGGAAGTTTTGATATTTTTTTTTCATCGACTATCACTTCACCGCTTGTAGGTTTACTAAGTGCTGCAATAAGCGAGAGAACCGTACTTTTTCCGCTTCCGCTTGCACCTTTGAGAATGATAAGCTCACCCTCTTTGAATTCCAGATCGATTCCCTTGAGTGCCGTTATTCTATTCTCTTTATTGAGCTCATATATCTTGGTCACGTTTTTTAGCTTAATCATTATCGGATAACCTCATCTGCTTCCAAAGTAGCCGTCTTCCATGATGGGATAATAGTAGCTGCTATATACACAGGAACACTTAGGAAAAAGACCAAAGCCAATGTCTGCAAATCAAAAATAAAAGGCAATTCAAAACTTGGTTTTAAATCTGAATATCCTATAAAAATATCTCGTAGCAGAGGTGCCTGAAAAATATAGACAAACCCCAAAGCCAAAAACACACCTAAGAAATATGAGAACAGGGAGAGTATAAAGGATTCATAAAACTTCTCTTTTAGGACATCTTCTATTCTCCAGCCAAGTGCTTTGAGAATCCCTATCTCTTTTTTCTCTTCACTGCTTAAGCCGCTTGCCTTATCGTAAATAATGATAAAGAATGTAAATATACTGATAATAAACAGGGCTAAAAATATCCCGCTCTTGTAATTAAAAATATTTTCATAACTTATCTTGATATCATCCTTGCTCAGAACCCTGGCAGTAGGAAACATCAGCTCTAATTTTGAAACGATTGTTGCTATCTCTTCGGGATTTGCAACTTTTACTGTTATGTCGGTCGCTTTATCCTGCGGCATATCAAAGATTTCTCTGATATTATCTTTTGACATGACAATCATATCATTGGATTCCAAAGCCGTATCCGTATCAAACACCCCTGCAATATTCACTTTTTTAATACTTCCGTCTGGCTTGATAAAATTGAAATACTCTTTATAATAACTTTTTGTCATTATATCTCTTACTCCTGCTCCGATTATCATTGAGGAGCTGAGCGTGTCACTTGCCTCAAATTCGGAAACTATTTTAGATAAAGTACCGCTATACTGCTCTTCAAAGGTATCTACGCCTACCAGACTGAAATATACACCCGCATTCTCAAAATAATAATATCCCCAGACTCTTGCAACTGCGTCGCTCACTCCCTTAAGAGCAAGTATCTTCTCAACAAGAGAGACATCAATATCAGAGTGTCTCCCCCCTTTTAGATCCTGAATCATTATCTCCGGCAGAGCATCTGCCGTACTTCCAAGCTCATATTTCATAGAATTTGTAATAAAAAAGACGGAGGTCAAAAGAAAGGTAAGAAGTGTAAAGACGAAGACGATAAAAAAGCTTTTATACCCCTGTCTCAAAAGCGCATTAATCGCATACTCTATAATATATTTATTGATCATCTCTACTCTTTGTGGATGGCGTGATATAGGAATGTGAGATACTAAAAGATGTTTTTTCATATTCTCTTAAAATCGGGTCGTCCTGATATATGGCTGCAACAGCGCTTAAGCTCCTGTGACGGATATACGGTGTTTCATTTGAGATTGCAAGCTCAGGCAGTCCGCACAGCTCGACAAAGATACTCTTTTTAAGCATTGCTGCATTCGTTGCGTATGTGCCGGCTTTGATATAGAGAGTCTCAATAATCAGCAAAAGGGCTAATCCGGCAAATATATATAAAAGAGAATCAGTTTTTTTATTCATCTAGTTTATATACCTGCATTTGGCTTATCTCTTTAAATCTGAGAATCTTTGCAGCTTTATGATCCAAATAAAAGACCTTGGCATCACTCTGACTTTCAAAAGGGATAAGTTCAGCACCCATCGGGCCGTAAATATCACTGCCCAAAACATAAAACGCGCTCCTGGCATCGATTGCTTTTTGGGAATAATAATCTGTCACCAACATTTTTTCTATCTTATCCATATTGTCAAAATAGTATTTCATCATATCTTTTACGCCGTCAAAAGAATAATGTCTGTCCTCATAAAAAATCTGGGCAGCCCATTTTGGATATTTATATACAAACATTCCGCAAACGGGACATTTTTCATTTTCATTTACTTTTATGCTCTCTATATTTGTGGATTTTTGGACTCTTTTATATTCCCACAGATACAGAGAAACAGCTTCCAAATGTTTTTCTTTTAGAACTTTACAAAGTTTTTTTGCAGCTATCTCTGTTTTAAGTTCCTCATAGTTCTTATAATCGGCAAGCCTAATCTCATTACAGTTCTTTTTATAGATTTTTTCACCCATGGGATAGATTTTTTTTATTTTAACTGCGTGAGAATATTCTGAATTTGCACTCAGAAGTATGTGGGGGGAGAATAGCATAGTTATAAAGACAACAAGCCTGCCAATAAACATATCTTTCCTTTTTTTGGTAAATAGGATATTAGCTAAAAAGTGTTAAAGATATGTTAAGTGCGTCTTAAAAGCATCAGCCTTCGTACAAATAAAACAAGTAATGCAAGTGCTAAAATTTTAAAATCAATTTCGCTTGCCATGTGGATATTTTCAAAAGTATCACTCTGGGTTGCTTCAACTCCAAGTGCCTGCATAGCCAAAATCCTCGGTGCGTATACCCCGCTAAACATCAAAGATGAAAAGATTACGACGATTGAACTCGCAAATACTATGGAATCCCTCTGCCCCATCTTATACCATGCCGCCTCATACACTATGACCAGTACAGCCAAAAAGTAGATCCAATAGCTGAATCTGTGAAATATCTCGCCCATAATAATTCCGGCATTATAATGGTCCATAACCATATCCACCAAGATTGCATCGCTGTTAAATATGACAGGAGCCACAAACGCTCCAAGGACAATAACCGCACCAAAAGTTGCAGCCAGCATTATCAGATAACTAAAATCTATGTATATTTTTTTACTCAATCTTTTTTCCTTAGTGTAAAGCCGCGATCAAAATCACTCAGATCCTTGTAAAACTCTAAATCACCGTATTTCATCTCTTTTAAATGATTTGTTATTTTATCTTTTTGGTCATAACCCATCTCACATGTAAAAAAGTTAATATTTCGCTTTAATACCTCGTTAAGCAGTTCCTTTATTATCTCATCTCCGACGCTCCCTCCAAAAAGTGCATTTTGAGGCTCATAGGAGAGATTGGATTCGAGCTTCGCATCATCCGCTATATAGGGAGGATTGGAGACAAGATAATCGACAGGTTCCAAAACAGGTTCCAAAAGAGAGCCCAGGCGCAGTTCTATCCTCTCTTGGAGCTTAAATTTTTTTATGTTTATCCGTGCTACTTCAATTGCGGCAGGAGAGATATCCACTGCTATGAATCTGGCATGTGGAAAATGCAGGGCAAGCATTATAGAAATAATACCGCTGCCCACTCCAACCTCTGCAAAAGTCATTTCAGCATTTTTGTCAGACACATTTTTAAGCACTTCGTCTATAAGTATTTCCGTCTCGGGACGGGGGATGAGAGCACCCTCGGCAATATAGAACTCTTCGCTGTAAAAACTGACCCTGTTTACTATATATTCAAAAGGCTCATTCTTTGCACGTCTTTGCACCCATTCATACAATCTGTCAATATCTTTGAGCGGTGTGTTTTGATTGCTGAGAAGCCAAAGCTCATCACACTCCAGATGTGCCATAAGAAGAAGCTGGGCTTCTCTTGAAGCACGCGGTATGTGAGGGCCTAAAACAGAGCTTATCTCTTTTAAGATGTCTTTGACTAAAGGACTGCTTCGCATGTACCCTCTAGTGAACTTTTATCTATCTCATCTATATTTACGCCGAGAGCTTTTAGCCTCTCTAAAACCGGCGGATGCGTATAATGAAAAAAGATATACAAAGGGTGGGACAAAGGAAAACTTTTATTTTCACTTACCAACTTTCGAAGAGCATTGGCAAGTTCTATCTCACCCGATGCTCCTGCAAGTTCACTTCCCATCTTGTCTGCCTCATACTCATTATGACGACTCACTATTCCCATAACAGGCATCATGATAAAGCCTAAGACAGGCATAAATAAAAGCAGAAGGATCATCACCAAATACGGAGAATGGCTGATTCCGAGTTCCAGATATAAACGATCGGGCAGGTTTCCAAAAACTGCAAACATCCCAAAGAGCATAGCTCCGACCATAGCGATATTTTTATATATATCTCCATGGGCAAAATGTCCCAGCTCATGCCCCAAAACGGCAAGAAGCTCTTTTGTGGTCAATTTTTCTATCAGAGTATCAAAGAGTACGACCCTTTTTGTTTTTCCAAGTCCGCCAAAATACGCATTAAGTCTGGCATCTCTTTTGCTCGCATCACTGATAAACACGCCTGAACTTACAAAGCCTGTTTTGTCCATGAGTATTTTAATTTGGGCATTTAACTCTTCATTCTCCAAAGGTGTGAGCTTGTCAAAGAACAAAGCCCTGAATGTCGGAAAAAGCATATTTATCAAAATAACTACAGCAAAGATAAAGGCAAAGCTCCACAGCCACCAGAGTGTCAAACTTGTCATAATCATGTAAATGCCCCATACGACCAATGAGCCAAAGAGTATTGTCATAAGAAATGAGATAAGAGTATCTTTTATATAGAGCCTTATACTTGATTTGTTAAATCCGAATTTTTCATCCAAAACAAATTTTTCATAATAAGAAAACGGCAAAGAGATAACTGAATTAATAATCAAAAATCCCATGACGATGGCCACGTTTAGCATAGCTTCGTTTTGAAAAAATATAGTATTTTGCAAAAAAGATATTCCAAAACCGATCCACGCGATAAAAACAATATAATCCACAAAAGAGCTCGCGATAGACATCTTCTCTTTTTCAACGGCATAATTGCCGGCTTTAATAAACTCGCTTGCAGATAAAAGAACCGCCGACTTCCTTTTCGCCTGATTCACATAACCTATCTGCATCACACTCACGTAAATATTTATACAAACATACAGAGTGTAGATAGCAACAATCGTCATTAACATTTTTCTACCTTATTTTTTAAATTAATAAATGATTTTATTTCACCGGTATTGATTTAATACTTTCATGCACTTCTATAGAATCATCTTTGTTATCATAATAGCTGTACACAACCGAATAAACGATACCCATAACAAGACCTGCAAGGACAACCGCCCATACAACCCTTCTTTTTTCACCTTTTAAAGTGTTGTAATCTTCTATTGTTTCTAATGTTGGTTCACTCATAATAACTTCCTTGGTTGATATTTTGTATCTTAACAAAGACTTAATATAAGAATCGTATACTGTCAAAACTAGTATCATGATTTAAGTATTTTTTTTATTTTGTTTTATCGTCACTATAAAAAATCTACGGCTTATGTTATCATATTTTTTATACTAAAAGGAACCAAAATGAAAAAGATATTTCTTTCATCCCTCTTAGCCGCATCGTCACTTTTAGCGACTGAGGGGTATGAAGTATATAAAAAAAACTGTATGAGCTGCCATGTGGAAATGATGAAAAAAGACAATGCCCTGCAAAACCTTAAAAACCTCAAAGCTCCGCCAATGGTAGAAGTATCCAACAGAATCAAAGAAAACATCATTATCAAAGATGACGATGACGATGTTCACCGTCATCTCTTTGTGCTGTTTGTCAAAGACTATATAATAAATCCCAAACTCGACAACAGCATGTGCCATGCAGGAGCACTTGAGAGATTCGGGACAATGCCTTCTCTTAAGGGCAAGCTGACGAACGAGGAGAGAGAGGCTGTGGCCCAGTGGCTCTATGAAAGATATGAAGATGTCAAATTTGATTAAAGACTAAGGTTTTTCCAATGATTTCCAACAAAAACGTAAGCAAAGTTTATAAAATGGGCGAGCTTGAGTTAGATGTTATAAAAAATCTCAATCTTGAGATACGCTATGGCGAGTTTATAGCCATAGTCGGACCAAGCGGAAGCGGAAAAAGTACCGTCTTAAACCTTCTTGGCTGCCTGGACAAACCTACCCGGGGACAGATTCTTATCGATGAGACGGATGTTACCAAGCTTGACACTACGGCACTCGCAAACTTTCGTGGAGAAAATATAGGTTTTATCTTTCAAAGCTTTAACCTGATTCCCGTACTTTCGGTCTATGAAAACATAGAATACCCTCTGATTATGATTCAAAATTTGCCGCAGGCTCAGCGCCATGAGAGAATAATGAAACTTCTCAAAGAGGTGGATATGCTCGACCAAAAGGAAAAGTTTCCCGATCAGCTCTCAGGGGGACAGCGTCAGCGCGTAGCTATTGCCAGAGCGCTTGTGACAAATCCTAAAATCGTTTTTGCGGATGAACCTACTGCAAATCTCGATACCAAAACATCCAACCAGATTATCACGCTTATGAGAAATATCCAAAAAGAGTTCAACACCACGTTTATCTTTGCCACGCATGATGAAAAGATAGTTACGGCGGCTGATAGAATCATCACCCTCGTTGATGGCGAGATTATCGATGACAAAAGGGTTCAATCATGAAAAATATTATCAGGATATCGTTTAGAAACCTTCTAAGAAGTGGGAGAAGAACACTCTTAACGGCGAGTCTCATTACTATAGGCGTTATGTTCGTCCTTATATACGCGGCGCTTTCGGGAAGTTTTAAAGCCTATATGGTCTCTCAGGTCACAGACTCCATGCTCGGACATATACAGATACACAAGAAAGGGTATATAGCTTCTGTGGACAATCTGCCGCTTGATAAAAATCTTAACCACAAACAGATAGATATGATAAAAGAGTATTTGGATACAAACCCTTACATACAAAGTTATACCTTTAGGTTAAAACTTGGTGCCATGTTTTCAAACTACACCTCCTCCACAAGTGTAAGACTCAATGGAATCGATCCCCAAAATGAGACAAAGACCCTCCCTCTTTTTTCAACAAGAATAAAAGATGAGGATGTAAAATCCCTAAAAGAAGGCAGTATCATCGTTCCTGAGCTTATCACTAAAGGGATGCAGGTCAAAACGGGAGATACCATAGTCCTGGTCGCGACCAACCAAAGCGGTTCCGTAAACGGCTTAAACTTTAAGGTAACGGGGAATATAGAACCCATCTCCGGTCCGGGAGGAAGAGACGGATACATACATATCAAGGATGTTAAAAAACTGCTCCGCATCAAAGGCACTGAGGTTAGTGAGGTGGTTATCCGACTCCATGATGTCAAAAACTTAAAAAAAGCGATGCAGCTGCTGGAACCTCTTACAAAACTTACAAACAAAAAAGACAAACCGGTTTTTGAAATCCATACATGGGAAAAGCTGAGTCCTTTTTACAATATCGTAAAGATGTTGGACCTAATGGATATCTCTATAAAGATAATACTCATCTCCATCGTACTTATATCTGTTTTGAATGTGATGGTCATGAGTGTGTATGAGCGTATCAAAGAGATAGGGACGATTGCTGCGATGGGAACAACTCCAAGCACCATCACAAAGCTGTTTTTAACAGAGGGTCTGATGCTTGGGATATTTGGAACCGTACTTGGGAGCATACTGTCTTACATCATAGTTTTTATCATCAATGCAGTCGGGATAAGCTTTTCATTCGGCAGACAGGATGATTTGATACTTAACCCTACACTTCAAAGCGGAGAAGTCTTGATCGTCGGCATCATAGTCATCATCATCTCGCTTATCGCTTCTATCTCGCCTGCGATGAAAGCGGCCAGACTCAATCCTGTCGACGCACTAAGACAAAACTAGGAAGATAAATGAAAACAGCAGCCCTACTGATATCTCTGAGCATGCTCCTCTTTGGCGGTGATATACTTGAAAAAATAGACAGAAATCTCACTCCGACATCTGCACAGATGTATAAAAAGCTTATCAATATAGAACCCGACGGCTCCAAAAAAGAGTTTTTGATGTTTCAGGCCAAAAAAGACAAAGATAAGATGCTCTCGCTGTTTTTGTCTCCGGAGAGTGAAAAGGGACGTTCTACGCTTCGCCTTGGCGATAATATGTGGCTTTATATCCCAAATGTAGGACGTCCGATTCGTATCACGTCCATGCAGTCCGTCGTAGGGGGTGTTTTTAACAATGCCGATATTATGAGACTCGATTTCAGCACAGAGTACAGCGTCACCGCCCAGGAGGACAAGGAAAGCTATATAGCACTTGACCTAAAAGCAAAAAACGAGACGGTCTCTTACGACAGACTTCTTATGCAGGTGGATAAAAAGAGTCTGACTCCTATCCAAATTGAGTGCTATACATCCACACAAATGCTGATTAAGACGCTTTACTACAAAGAGTTAAAAGATTTTGGAGACAAGATAATCCGTCCTTCGGTCATAGAAACTCTCTCACCGATGTATAAAGGGTATAAATCCATTATGATTTACGGAAAGATCACTCCAAAAGATTTTGCGGATGAGGCCTTTACCCTGGATGCTATGGAAAAAGCTTCAGACCTTAGAAGATAAAACATGCCAAAGGTACTGTTCTTTGTTCTCATCAGCACCTCCCTTATAGCCGGAGAATACGATTTTGATATGGCCGCGATTGAGCAAAAACCCTACGAATACAGCGGATATCTGCGGGTAGACAACAAGGTGCAAAAATTAAATCAGGAGGAGCAAGAGTACCAAAATCTGCTTCACCTCGAAGCTCTTTTTGACTTTTCGTACAGCTACGAAGAACTTACATTCAAGAGCTCTCTCATGGCGAACTATGACTATCTAAAGGAAAAGACCGAGGAGAGTGATTTTCCCATCAACGAGCTTTATCTCTCTGGCAAGCTCAACACAAACCATTCTTTGCTTGGGGGAAAACAAAGTCTCAACTGGGGAAAAGGATATTTTTACAATCCCGTAGCCTTTTTTGACAGACCCAAAGACCCCACTCAGCCTACGCAAACCCGTGAGGGTTTTATAATCGCAAAATACAGCTACAATAAAAGTTTCGCCAATGAACTCAAAAATATCAGCCTCGACCTCGTATATCTTCCATCTACCCAAAATATTAACCAAGAATACTGCGAACTAGCTACACAAGGCAAAGACGCCCACAATGCGGCTCTGCGTCTTTATCTTTTACTTTATGACACGGATATTGACATCCTGTACAACTATTCAGATAATGCAAAAGATAAAATCGGGATAGATTTTTCAAAAAACCTTCAGGTCAATTTTGAGATTCACGGGGAATTCGCCGCTGTGACAGACGAGGGATTTACATATCTTTTGGGAGGACGCTATCTTAGCGATTTTGACCTTACAATAATAGGCGAGTATCTCTATCAGTCTGAGGGATTGGAACAAGCCCAAATCGAGAGCTTCCCAAGCACGGTTCCCTTTATCGCAAAAGACTATTTTATGGCACTTGCAACACAAAAAGAGCCCTTTGAGTGGCTCTATTTCAGCCTTTATTATAAAAACATGACAAATCTTCAGGATTATTCCCAACAGAATAAAATCGGGGCAAGCTACAGTTTTAAAAATAATGTGGATACGGATATCTCTTATAATAAAAACAGCGGAAATGATTTAAGTGAGTTTGGCAAAAAGACGGTCAGTGATTTTCTCTGGCTGCAAGTTACCTGGAGATACTGAGTCAACTTCCACATGCCGGGAGTCATGACTCTTGGCATGTGGAAATCTCTATTCTAAAATATAATCGACCACTTTGGACTCAAGCGTAACTTCTTTAATAAGCTCCACAACTTTTAAGTGTTCAGGATGAACCGCATACTCTTGCAAGGCAGTTTCATCCTCAAAAGTACTGTATAAAGATAGATCAAATGCTCTCTCAGATTCGTTAAAATTCACTCCGACTTCCATAGTTCGAAGGCCTGGAATCAAAACTTCCAACTGCATCAACTTTTTTTGGATCTTTGCTATATTTAAAGCCTTGTTGTCCTCTATAAACCTAAACATCACTATATGAACTATCATTTTTGCACCTTATAAAATATGATGAGATTCTATCTATAAATATCTGATTATGAAATAAAATATATCGATTAAAGAACATTTGACCAAAAGAATTGAGCTATCATCACTATTAAAAACACACCGACAAGGTTTAAGACTATCCCGTATTTCATCATGGTTTTTACATCTACGACCCCGCTGCTCATAGCGATTGCATTTGGAGGGGTGGCGATGGGAAGCATAAAGGCATAACTGGCACATATGGTGGCCACCATCATAAACAGGGTGGCATTTATCCCTGTTTGTTCAGCCACGGAGTACATTACGGGAAGCATGATGGAGATAAGTGCGGTATTGGATGTGATCTCGGTTGTAAACGTAATGAGCATAGCGATACCAAAGAGCAAGACTATAGGAGCGAAATCTGTCATAACGACGAGATAGGAAGCCACTTCATCGGCAAGCCCCGTTGAGCTAAAAGCCTTGGCAATAGAAAATCCTGCTCCAAATAGGAACATAATCCTAAAAGGGATTTTCCCCTTGTCTTGCATCCAATCGAGAATATTAAACAAAGGTGCAAAAAGCAAAAGCCCTACCCCCAGCAGAATCCCGGCTTCATCAAGTCCCAAACCTCCCCAATAAGGCTCCATCGGTGCATTTAAGAGCAAGAGCACGATTAAAAATCCCATCAGGTACAGAATCTTTTTTTGGGTGGCATCTAAGGGTTTTTTCTCACTCTCTCTGCTGATTGGCACGTTTTGCACACCAAGGCTCAAAAGATAGGCGACTACAATAAACATGACAAATGCCAGAGGAGCAAGCATCCACATCCATTGAAAGAAAGGGATGATTTCCATCCCCTTGTTTTGCATAATTCCCAAAAGAATAAGGTTTGGAGGCGTGCCTATAGGAGTTAAAATACCGCCGACACTCGCACCGTAGGCAATGGCAAGGGCAAATCTCATCTTTAGCTCAATCTTGTCGGTTATAAACAAGGCTATAGCCATCAGTAAAAGTGTCGTGGTCGTATTGGAGAGGATGGAGCTTAGCAGTCCCGATGTAATGGTAAGAGAAAAAATCATCCCCCTTGGCGTATTTGGAAAAAGTCCAAGCATCTTGTCCGCTATCCATCTATGCAGATTACTTTTCTCAACCGCAATAGCAAGTAAAAAACCGCCCAAAAATAAAAATATAATGGGATGGGCGTAGTTCATGGAGGTGTCTTTTGTACTCAAGACCGAAAAGGCCGGAAAGAGGATAATGGGCAAAAGGGACACAACCGCCAAGGGCAAACCATCATTTGTCCAAAGAGTAACCAAAAGAGTGATTAAACCCAACAATGATGCCTGTGTCGTATTAAACATGCTCAAAGAGATTAAAAAAACTAAAGCGGCCAGCAGTAATGCTATGCCTATCTTGTTGAACTGTTCTTTATGTTCACCCATTGTACTTTCCCCTTACCTATGTTAAATAAAATCCAAAGAGCTCAGAGTCTCAAGAGACTCTTACTCTCTTCTATGATTTAGTTTGAAAGTAAGTCTTTCAAACTGTGATGAGGGTCTTTTCCTTCAAGCATCTCATAGACCTCGTTTGCTATTGGAAGGTACAGGTCTTTTTCTTTTGCTATTTTATACAGGGCATAGGCTGTTCCTATCCCCTCGGCGACCTCACCCAAATCATCCAGTATATCTTCCTGGCTTTTTCCACATGCCAGACCCAGCCCTACCCGAAAGTTTCTACTCATAGTGGATGAGGCGGTCAAAAACAAATCTCCCGCTCCGCTTAAGCCTATAAAACTCTCCTCCTCTGCGCCAAAACTGAGACCGAATCTCTGCATCTCGACCAGACCTCTTGCAATCAATGCCGCAGCAGCGTTTTTACCCAAGGCAAGCCCTTCGCATATCCCCGCGGCAATTGCAATCACATTTTTATAAGCACCTGCGACCTCCGCACCCATCACATCCTCGGAGATGTAGGTTTTTATAAACGAAGGAAAGAAGGAAGCATATTTTATACACAGCTGTTCATGCTTGGAGTTAATGACCAATGCGGTCGGCAAAGACTGCATGACCTCGCTGGCAAAAGAGGGACCTGACAAAAAAGCGATATGCGTATGAGGAACATATTTTGAATATATCTCATTTAAGAATTTTCCGCTTGTTGCCTCAATACCCTTGGATGCCACCAAAATCTTTTGATCGGTAAAAACAAAATTCTCTTCCAGCCAGGAGGAGATCTGCTGTGCGGGAATGGCTATAACCAAATATTCGCACTTTAAGATCTCTTCCATAGATATAAAGTTCTTAAGATTTCTGGGAGTTCTTGAACTGATAAAAACCTCATTTTTTTCACTTAATGCATAAGCTAAAGCCGTTCCCCATTTACCTGCTCCAATTACACCTATTGACATAAATTACCACCTATTAATTTTTCAAAATCTTTTATCTCTTTTTCATAACCTACGACTATAAATATATCATCTTTTTTTATAATATGATGCTTCGCCTTGGATGAATATATAAATTCGCTGCTCATATCTTTGTGCATAACCGAAAGCACTATTATGCCATGGTCCCTGCTCCATTCTATATCTGCGGGATATTTACCCTCAAAACACTCTGCATCATTCACCTGTATCTGTGCGATCTTCAAATCACTTTTATCATATAAAATATTATGCAAGACTTCGGTAACTATGGGTTTGTTCAGCATATCGCCTATGATTCCCGCCGTCGTCTGAACAATAGGGATAACCTTGTTCGCCCCTGCCATGGTGAGCTTATTGGCGCTCTCTTTATTTTTTGACAAAGCGATAATACTGAGATCTTCAAATGATGATCTCAAAGAAAGCGTCAAAAATATATTTTCTGCATCATCGTCAAGAACACAAAAGGCGATACAGTTCTTCATATCAAAGTTTTCTTTTAACTCATCCCATTCGTCACTCAAATCGTACTTCTCGATCTTAAATCCGTTTTTATTGGATTTAAGGTTTTCCTCTTCAAGTTTAAATATACGTACATCATCATATTTGTACGCAATATTTTTGGCAATCTCATATGCGTAATCGTTATATCCAAATATCAAAGCGCCTGTTGTTTTCATACTATTGTCTTCTTATACAGATATTTTTCAAACTCTTTTATAAATACGGAGTTGCCCACGACAAGGAGAAAATCTCCCTCTTCAAGAATGCTGTCATCGAGTGGATTGAAAAAGAATCTTTTCGTATTTTTTTTGTAAATCCCCAGCAGCACGACTCTGTATTTTGCATTATTCAACTCTTTTACCATCACAAAGTTATTCAGCATTCTCTGTGTCACCACTATCTCTTCTATATCTATGTTTGAATACTCCGACATAAGAGCATGAATCACTTCAAATGCCACCGGCTGACCGACAAACTCTCTGGCAATCATGCCCACCAACTGTTTCGTATAGAGTATCTCATTCGCACCCGCAAAACTCATTTTTTTTCTATGTATCTCATTCATAAGCAGAGATAAAATAAATACCTCTTTGTGTATCGAACGCACGGTCAGGATCGTATAGACATTTTCAACATCGCTCTCTCTCAGGCACAGAACAGCTTTTACCTGCGTGTCGATATCTATGCGGAGTTTCTTATAGCTCTCTACGCTTCCCGGGTCATAATTAAATGCCGACAAACCGTCCTCGAGAGCATTTTTGGCCCTTTGTGCATCCTCGTCCAGAACAATAACCTTGTTATTTGCACCTACGAGTATCTTGGCCACTTCTTTTGAGATGTTTTCATATCCGCATATGATATAGATATTTTTGAGCTTCTCCAAATCATCTATAGACTTGGTTACTTTGATATCGTCAATTTTTTCCGTAAAAGCAGAAACCACTATGGAAGTCGTAAAGGCAAGAACCGCTATCCCGGCGATAATGACACCCATGGCAACAAATCTTCCGGCATCCGTCACGGCAGTTATATCACCGTATCCTACGGTTGAGATAGTGACGATCGACCAGTAGACTGCCTCATACAGAGTGTCTATAGGTGAATTCGGGTTGTTTGCCTCCATTACATAAATAAGTATGGAAGATATGGCTATCACTATAAGCGCAAATATCATGATGGTTAAAAATTCAAATTTTTTCGTAGCCAATATAGATATAAACATCTGCAAACTTCTTGCATATCGAAAAAGTTTAAAGACGCGGAAGAGTATAAATATGCGCAAAAGCCTGAACTGATGGAAAAAAGGTATAACGGCAAGCAGGTCTATAATTGCCCTAAAAGATCGGATATACTGAAATTTAATCCTCACTATCTCCGCAAATGCACGCAAAAGATTAAACTTTTTCCCCAGAAGATCGTCATTTTCACTCTGATTGATAATCACCTGCGTGACACTGCTGCTAATCCAAAGACGAAGCAGATATTCAATCAAAAATATAATGGAAATGATAATGTTGTTAAAAACAAGAAGATAGTCGTTCACGTGAGATTTGACCTCACGGATTAAAATAGCCACGCTTATAAACACAAGCGTAATCATCACAAGGTCAAAATATTTTTTATAACTGTAGGTATCGTTTTCTAATAGATTATAAAAAAAAGTTTTCTTCTTCTGGTACGCGTCTGAGGTGTTTATATAGTATGCACCGTTAACAATCAAACGCTTAAAGAAACTCATTTATCCAAGCTTTGCTTTTAGTATTTCATTTACGCTTTGAGGGCTGGCACTCCCTTTTGATTCTTTCATGACCTGACCTACAAAAAAGCCGAATAATTTATCCTTACCGCCCTTGTACTGCTCAACCTTATCAGGATTTGCAGCTATGACGGCATCGCATATCGCTTCAATGGCACCGGTATCGGTTACCTGTTTGAGTCCTAGTTTGTCTATCGCACTGTCGACATCAATCTCATTTTCCATCAGATGGTCAAGGACCTCTTTTGCAGCTTTTCCGCTGATGGTCTGATCTTCGATACGCTTGACCAAAAAGCCGAGTTTTTTGGCATCTACAGGTGAATTCGTGATATTCATCTCCCCTTTTAGACGTCCCTGAAGTTCAGTGGTAAGCCATGTTGTAGCATTTTTGGCGCTAATCCCCTCTTCCATCATCGCTTCAAAGAAATGTGCCATCTCAACACTCGATGTTATGACGCTTGCATTATATTCATTCATGCCGTACTCTTTTACGAATCTCGCCATCTTCTCATCCGGAAGTTCCGGAATTTTGCTGTATTTTTCAAGCATCTCGTCCGTAACTACCGCTTTTAGCAAATCCGGCTCAGGGAAGTATCTGTAATCGGCAGCTTCCTCTTTTCCGCGCATTGAACGGGTTTCTTGTTTTGTCTGGTCAAACAGTCTTGTCTCCTGACAAATCTCATCCTCATACACCCCGTCTTCCCAGGCTTCACTCTGACGCGCGACTTCAAGTTCAATCGCCTTTTGTATAAACTTAAAACTGTTTATATTTTTTATCTCAACACGTGTATACAGTTTATCGTCACCCTTAGGTCTGATAGAGACATTCACGTCCACGCGGAATGAACCCTCCTGCATATTTGCATCGCCGATATCCAGATAACGGATTATGGAATGAAGCTTTTTAAGATATAAAATCGCCTCTTCGGCACTTCGCATATCAGGTTCTGACACTATTTCCAAAAGCGGCGTTCCGGCACGGTTGAGATCAACTTTTGAAATATCGCCATCATGAATGTTTTTACCCGCATCGGCTTCTATGTGCGCACGGTTTATGCGGATCGTCTTATGCGAGCCGTCTTCAAAATCTATCTTTAATTTTCCGTGTTCTACTATAGGCGTGTAAAGCTGAGTGATTTGATAGGCACTTGGGCTATCCGGATAAAAATAAGATTTTCTGTCAAAAAAAGATGTTGTATTAATCGTCGCGTCTATAGCCGTTCCAAGCATAACAGACTTATGAAGCACCTCTTTGTTTAACACAGGCAATGCACCCGGAAGAGCCAGACATGTCGGACAGGTGTTTGTATTTTGTTTATGGTTAAAACTCGTTGGACACGAGCAAAAAAGTTTAGTTTTTGTATTTAATTGAACATGGACTTCAAGCCCGATGACTGTTTCAAACATAAGATTCCTTAAATTTTAAATAAATAATATTAGAAGTAGATTCTACCTTATTTATGCTTTTAAGAATCATAAACCGTATATGTCATCTACGGTACATACTGTAATAACCGTTCATATACTAGATTTAAGTGTGTCGGACAAATTTTACTTTTAACAGTTTTTCAACAAACCATTGGTTAAAACCGCAAAGCCTTCTTCCTTTGACCACCATTAAGGGTCTTCGTATCAAAATCGGATTTTTCATCAGCAGGTCCATAGCCATTTTTTCACTCAAAGAAGAGAGGTCTATCTGATTGTATTTTATAAGGGGAGCATTTGGATTAAACCACTCTTTTAGCGGTTTGTTTTTAAAAAACATACGCAGCTCATCATGGGGCATCTGATGGTTGAGTACATCTCTTTCTATCACCATGCAGCCTGCAAAACGCAAGAGTTTCTTTTGTTTTGCATTTGTCACACAGCCCGGCTTTTCATAAAATATTACTACGTTCATCCTTGTTCCACCATATCTATGGCCTTATCCGTCAAAGTGTAGGTCTGTATTCCGTCGTCATGTAAGTTCATACACTCACTCAGACAGCCTGCCTCAAGTAAGGTCTCCAAAACTTTTTCTACCGTTTCAAGTTCAAGTCCTAAATATTCAGATATGTCATGTGCGTCATACAGATTGTAATTATCTTCATCGCTCAGGTTATAAAGAGCTTTCATTATGCTTTTGATTGCGTCAGTCATGGGATCTCTCTCTCAATGAATTTATGCGTTTTTGCCAAAGAATCTTTTGCAAAGGATGCAGTGCCGTAGCAGCTATCCATTTCTCAAATTCATCTGCGTAATGCATTTTTACAACAGTATGCAATTTTTGTACTTGACTCTCAAGCAAATCCATATAGGACTTGCATGCATCCACGCTCAAATCCTCCAGCGGCTGAAGCCTTCTCTTTAGACCGATAATCAGTTTTTCATCCGCTCTTTCTCCTGCAAGAGTTAAAAAATCGGATGCCGATACCGGGTTGGCATAGACCTCATTCCAGATACGTCCGTGTATCATCTGGTCATACGCCAAATCAAAGAACACGGGATACAGGTTCAAGACTCCAAGCAATTCCACAAAATCATCATCAATCATTGCCCGAAAAAGCATACGGCTACGGTTGCGTATCTTGTTTCTCAAAAAATCGTCCTTCACAACATCCGGATTTAAGAGTTTGTAACGCTCCAGCGCTCCAAGACGGGAGTGATTAAACGCCATAATGGCTACGATTGCATTTTTGTCGCTCACCTGTTTGGGGTGAGAACCGGAAGGTCTGTAAAAGGCCCATTCCAGCCTTGCTTCGTCATCTTCATGTCTTAGATATCTTTCATCACCGAGTGCTTCAAAGTCCGGTTCGTCTTTTAGAGCTTCTATCTCATCTTTATAACTGAGTTCATACATCTAAACACCACTTAAATATCAAAGTAAAACACATCGCCATAGGCTTCGAATCTTTTCATGTTTTGTTTTTCACTGATTAAAAAGAGTGTGTTTATGGAGGAGGCTTTCTCTATTTTAAAATAACCGTCACTCAGCACCATAAGCGAAGAATCCATCTCACTGACATTTTGAAGATACTCAACTACAGGGGCAAACATCGTCCCTCCGTTTCCTTTTTCAAAAGCCACTTCCGGCTTCAAGTCCTGAGCATCATAGACTACAATTTTACTCTCGTCCACGGCATCATCAAAGGGAACGACTGTCACCCTGAAATCGCTGCTGATACGAAGTACCGAATCTATAATCCCCAAAAATCTTGAAAACACTCCGCTGTTTATGCTCATAGACCTGTCAAGCGCTATATACAGATTCAATCTGTTTCTTTCTTGGGTATACCCGGGAAGATAAATATTTTGGTGGATAAAGCGTCTGTTTGGACGGGAGAAATCACTTCTTTTATCAAAAAAGCTCTCTGTCATATAGGTATGCAAAAGTGTCTCCAGATTAATTTTAGGCCGTATCACTTCATGTATCATTTCCAAAAAGGAGGAGGGAATATTCCCCTGTTTCTTTGCAGCACCCATAGCCTGAACGATCAAAGTATCTATATCTTCCTGTGCGGCTTCGCTCTCACCTTCGTTTTCTATGATATCAAGCTTTTGCTGATTTTTATTCTCTTCATCAGGCGTTCCTTCCCCGTCGGAACTCTCCTGATACAGGATGTTGTATACCTCTTCAACACTTTTATTTCTAAATTTTTCCAGCATCACTTCATTTTCAGGTCTCTCTCCCACACGCTCAAAATCACTCAAAAGAAGATTAATCACTATATCACTGCTTCGGTTCCACATGCCGGAATCTCTGTTGTTCATTCTAAAGGGATGTTTTAAAAGTATATGCAGCAGGGTATGTGCATAGGTGTATTTGAGTTCCTGTTCGGGTATGTTTGTACAGAGACGGACATCTATATAGACGGATGCACCGTCCGTTTCAAAAGCCTCATGAGGATTATCCCTAAATACAGTGGGCAAAGAGAGGGCGAGTACACTCAAAAACGGGTGGTCAAATAAAAACTGCACCCTTATTTTCTCAAGTGTGCTTAAAAAATCAGATGATATATTCGCCATATTTAGCCAGCCAGGTATCAAAAGCACCAAATGTTGCCAAGGACTCGTCTTTGACTATAATATCCTTGATCAGCATAACGCCAAACTCCGTAGGCAGCGTCTCACTAAAAGCAAAAAGATGTTCTTTATGGGTATCGCTTCCATCATAATACTCGACCAAAGCAGACACGAGAGCATATAAAAGTGCGGGCTGATTATGTATCTCGGGATACTGTCCCTTATAGATCGCAGCGATATTTGGAAGCTCCTCGTAAACCTTGACATACGATACAAACTCAATCCCGGCACTGTATCCCACCGTACCGTATATAATCGATGTTATGTTTTTGATACTCTCCTTGGCTTTGAGTATGTTTGAGAGCATGTGATAACTTCTTGGTGTCGCAAAAGCGGGATTTGCATCATCCTCCACTACAGGTTCGGTCGATAACAGATCCGGGCGAAAACTTAAAAAACCTATCACAAATTTGTGCAGTCCCGATTTGATAGCAAAAAGTTTAAAATCCTCAAAGCGTGCCTGAACATGCAGATGCACCATTCTGTTTGCAAGCGGAGTCGGCATTCGAAACACGACACCTCTGTCGCTGACACGGTTCCCTGCACAAATAATCCTCCACCCTTTTGGAAGCATATATTCACCCATTTGGCGGTTGAGCACAAGCTGATAAATCGCTGCCTGAACAGACGGCGGAGCTGCATTTAGCTCATCCAAGAACAGTATCCCGCTTGAGTCTTTGTCTTTTGGAAAAAATACGGGAGGCATCCAGAGAGTCTGCTCATCTTTTATAGAGGGAACACCGCGCAAATCCACAGGATCCATCTGAGAAAGCCGTACATCCACAAGTTCGAGATTATTTTTTTTTGCCACATCCGCAACTATATAAGACTTGCCAATTCCAGGACTTCCGTGTATAAAGAGCGGTGTGTCTGTCGCTATAAGAGTATCGATATGCGTGTAGAGTTCGGTTGTAGATATTGAAGGTGTCGTCATGCGCTCAACTCACTTACCATACATGAAAAACATGTCAGCTGGTCATTACAACTTGCACATGCCGGAGCTACTCTTTGAATCTCATCATATATAAATTTTTTCCACAGCTTCTCTTTTGGTTTTCTTTTTGCCAGATCAGGAAAGTTTTTTTTCATAAACTTACCCATCTCTGTTCTGCTTTTGAGTCCCAAATCACTATAGAGATGTCCCATCTCCAAAGATTTGTGCGCTATCCATGGAGCAAGTACGTCGTGTGCGAAACAGTTCACAGCACTCCCGCGAAGCAAAGCGCACACTTCCTCTCTCATCATATCCGTCTCATTCATATTTCCATCTCCATTTCCACCATTTTGCCCATTGTAATCTCAGCGATTTCAACACCGAACTCAAAACAACTCTGCTGCTCATCTTCGGTCGGTATCAGTTTTATTTTCAGCGGTCGAACCGGCAGTCTGAATTTCAGCCACCGCATCCTGTCGTGCAGCATCTCAGGAGCTTCCCCCGTCCATCCATACGAGCCAAAAGAGGCCCCTATTTTTCCGTTGCTCTCCAAAAATGCCATACATGAGAGAAGATCCCAGGCGGGTTTCACCGCATCACCGTTGATAGTGGGTGAACCGATTATAATCGCATCCGATTCTTCAAGCAGGTCAATCATATTCTGCTCATCCAAGGAGGCCAGGTCGTACATGCTGGCGACAACACCCTCAACCGAATCTGCTCCGTCCATAATTTTTTTTGCCATCAGATGCGTATTGTCATAGCTTGACATATAAAATACACTGAGCATCTTTTTGCCAAACTCATGTTTTCTAAACTTTGCCTCGCTGCTCCATTGTGCATATTTATCTATGTAAAACTGGGGATTTGTTCTTAAAATAGGACCGTGAAGAGGAGCGATGACTTTTATATCAAATGTATCATACAATTTAAGAGCCTGCAGTACATACTGCTTAAACGGGCGCATAATATGGTCATAATAGTATTTAAAGGCATAAGAAAAATCACCCACCTCATCATCAAAAAGTCTCTCATCATAATAATGGCTTCCAAATACGTCACCGCTGAAGAGCACCTTTTCTTCATGAAGATAGGAGCTCATGGTATCGGGCCAGTGTAAAAACGGTGTGCTCAAGAATTCTATAGTCTTGTCGCCGAGAGAGATTATTCTGCCTGTATTTGCCACTTCGAATTCGATATCACTTTTGATGAGACCTTTGAGCATCATAACCGCACGCCCCGAGATAATCAGTTTTGCCTTTGGCGCTTTTTGCATAAGCTCAATCAACGCTCCCGAGTGGTCAGGTTCAAGATGGTGCAAGACTATATATTTTATCTCCTCATAATCACACATGAATTCCAGACGCTTGAAAAAATCTTCCGAGAACTCTTTTTTGACGGTATCCATAATCGCAACACCTTCACTGCCCCGAACCACATAGCTGTTGTATGAACTCCCGTTTGCCGTTTTCATGATTATGTCAAAAGTACGGATTTTTGGGTCAAAGGCACCTATAAAATCTACGCTTTTTGTGATTTTGGTAATAAGGTCTACCATCAGACTGCATACGAGATAACTATCTCGCCCTCCTCACATCGCACATAACACTGGCACATCAAACGCAGTTGGCTTACATTTCCACCCAGTATTTCAAGTGCTTTTAGCTCTTTTTCATTTTTTTCACTCAGGTAGATCATCCCCGATTTTACGCGTGCGACACATGTTATGCAGTCTCCCACACGGCATCCGAACTCCATGGATGCACCTGTTGTGGCCGCTACTTGTCTTAATGTCTTGCCTTTAGGAACTTTTACTCTTATGTTGTCATCTTGTAAAGAAACACTCACCATAATAATCCTTTTGCTGTAAGACTCTATGCAAGAATGATTCTAGCTGCGTGTTTTATACATCAGCTGAAGATAATCATGGATGTCGCTGAGAAAAAAACGGCGATTGTCCCTTTGCTGAAAATGTCCTACCCATCCTTCATCACCCCGCAATACTTCTTTGCTTGGGTGTACAAATTCCTGATAAGGGAGCTGTGCTTTTAATGGACCGCAGTCATTGATTGCCTGTATCACGGCATCAAACAAGGTATCTATAGATTCCGTATCATCGGTCAAATACAAAGAGCCGTCCTTTTTGAAGAATCTATAAATATTTAAAATTTTTTCAGCTTCCGTATTTTTAGTTTTTTTCATATTCACATTCATGCGATTTCCTTTATATTCTTTCTTTTCCCAAGGCACTTACATATAATATATAATTTTGCGTGCCCAAAAAGTCTTGCAGTTTCTTGTCGTAAAATGCGCCTATACCGCTGCACCCTATATTTTTTGCAGATGCTTCAAGATAAAGATTGTGCGTAAAAGATCCTGAGAGCATCAGCTTGTTCGCACTAAAATGTTTAGAGGTCATTACAGTAAGGATGTCGGCATTCTTCACAAAGCTTTGGTTTACAAGCAGGCTGCAGATCTCATCTGCAAATAGACCTTCTTGAATCATCACTCCGCTAAAATAGATACCTGCCTTATACAAACCCTCTTTCAAAACTATATTGAAACACTCAAGCGGGTATGTGGCTTTATGAAGAAGATTCATAAAATATTCAAGGCTCTCCTCTTGCATCCCGGAACTCTCAAATACTCTTGCCGAACGTCTCTTTAATATATCCTCCCTTGATATTCCACATGCCAAAGAAAAAGGATCGCTTTTAAACACAGCACCTTTTGCTATAAGACTTATGGAGTTGCCCAGGGATTCATTATAATCCGTCGGCGAGACATGCATAAGCTTTTGTTTGAGAGGCTGTACACTTTTAGGTGCCGGATTTGCACATGCCAGGACTGCACATGTAAATTCCTCCTCTTTAAATCCCATACATCTGTTGAACTCCAAAAGATCAAAATCCGACACTATTGTCGTTTCTTGTCCATAGAGCTTTGCCGCCGCCTGTACGGCCGCTATCTGGTGACCCGCATCCAGATAACAGTATCTGCTTGAACGTTTGGCGTATTTCCACTCTGCTCTAAAGGGTACGCAGCTAAGCACAAAGAGCATCCCATCGTGTCGCCTGGAAAGTCCGAGGTTTTGTTCAAGCCCATCAGAGTCTATTTCACGGATAAGCACTATCTCATCTGCTCCCGCGTCCACATGGTATATACCGCTTATTATCCCTTTTATACCGCGTATCTGCACATACAGCTCCATTGGATGCAGATTGCCGGCAGAGGGAGTGTTTAACTGATAATAGGGTTTTGAGCCTATAACAGAGCGGGATGTGATTATCCTGCACAGTTCCACCATCTGCAGTAACTGATTCTCACCATATTTATATCTGTATAAGAACTCCGGATAATGTTTAAAGATCGAAGGTTGCGAAGACCAGTCGATATAGCCGCTTAAAGCTGCCGCTTTCATTGGTGTCAATGCCGTATCTTCGTAAAAATCAATCACGGTATGCTTCTAGACACTCATCCAGTTTTCGTGCGTGTGTCCTTTCTTCTTCTCACTGAGTATTGCATCGATGGCTTCTATACATGCCTCATAGTTCACCTCATCCACAATCTCTCCAACCAGTTCTTTATAAGCGATGATACCCTCTCTGTCCACTACGTATACAGCGCGCGCCAAGCGGTCTTTCAACTTACCCTCTCTAATCAGCAGACCGTACTTTTTGGCAAAATTACGCTCAGTATCCACCACCAGTTGCGCACAATCTATACACTCTTTTTGCGCATAATCCTTAACAAAATCAAGATCGTCTGTCGTTACCATAATCGTGTCGAGTTTTTTGAACTTCTTTACAAGCTCATTGAATTTTTTTGCACCCAGGGAACAGACCTCTGTTTTAAGGGAAGGGATTGCGATTAGCAGCTGAGCATTTGGAGATATCATCCCGATAACATTTTGACTGCCATCAAGCTTTGTTATGCGAGCTGCAGGGGCTTCTTTGCCGATACTTACATTTTTTCCATCAAGCGGAGTGGGTGTTCCATGTACAGTTATTTCCATTTTTGTTACCTTTGTTTTTTAAATATAATTCTAAAAGTGCATAATTTATTCTAATAATTAGGCTGTATATTGATTAATTTTTATACAATACACACCTCTTATCTATAGTATAATTAACAAAAAAAGCAGAAAATATGCAAAATCCGAAAATATATATTCCAGACAATCCCGAGTGTAAAACATGTACTCTTACCTTTGCGTATGAAGAGATAAGTATTTTATATGATATTGCCGTGATGCTCTCTAGTACGACTAATGTAAGGGAGAGCATAGAAAAAGGGATGCTTATTTTAAAACGTCATTCCTATCTTGAGAGGTGTACACTTTTCATACTCAATGATGAAGGGGACATACTTGAACTCTACGCATCCATTAATTTGTCAGCCCAGCAAAAACACATGGCTGTCTATAAAATCGGAGAGGGTGCTACAGGTTTGGCGGCCAAAAGTGCAGAGCCCGTCGTCATAGAAAATATCCATAACAATATAAACTATCTCAATAAAATCGGTACCCTAAATACAAAATCCATCTCCTATGTTGCAGTGCCTATCATTCAGGATGACGGTGTCATAGGTGTCTTGTCGGCAAATATAGATGAATCCAGTGTAATCGATTTTGACAATATCGTACATATGCTGACAATTGTGGGTTCACTTTTTGGCGGAACTCTGGCTATACAAAAAAAATTCGCAAAAGAAAAAGAAAATTTGACAGAACTCAAGACCTATTATAAGGATCAGGCACAAAGTGAATACAAATTTGAAAACATCATAGGCAAGAGTTCTAAGATGCAGTTGGTATTTAGCATGCTCGAAACAGTATCCCCCTCTGATGCCACTATTTTGGTCAGAGGTGAGACGGGAACAGGAAAAGAGCTTATCGCTACGGCAGTTCACAATCTCAGCAACAGAAAAAACGGACCGCTTATAAAACTCAACTGTGCGGCTATCAGTGAGACACTCTTGGAGAGTGAACTTTTTGGTCATGAAAAAGGTGCTTTTACAGATGCAAAAGAAACCAGAAAAGGTCGTTTTGAACTCGCGGACGGGGGAACACTCTTTTTGGATGAGATTGGTGACATCACCCCCTCTTTGCAGGTAAAGCTTCTTAGAATACTCCAGGAGCAGGAATTTGAGCGTGTCGGAGGGACCAAGACGATCAAAACAAATGTCCGTCTTGTGGCAGCAACCAACAGAAACCTTGAAGAGATGGTCAAAAAAGGGGAGTTCAGAGAAGACCTGTTTTACAGACTCAATGTAATTCCTCTGAATCTGCCACCGCTTCGGGAGAGATATGAGGATGTGAAACTTTTAATAGAATACTATTTGAACAAGTTTATAAAAGAGCATAAAAAAAACATGTCCTTTTCAAAACAGGCGCTTGAGATACTTTTGGACTACCCATGGCCCGGGAATATTCGTGAACTCCAAAATACCATGGAGAGAATCGTACTCATTTGTCCAAACGGAATCATAGAGCCTGCGATGCTCAATCACGTCCTTCCCTTTAATTATCAAAAAATGCACATGCCCGTCGAAGAAAAACAAGTTGAGCACAGAATACAAAACGAGACACATCTGCCCAAACAAGAACATAGCCATTTAAGTGATACAAATGAGGGTGTAAAAAAACTGACAAAAGATTCGCTTCAGGAGATGGAGAAAGAATCGATACTTCAGGCATTGCTTGATTGCAGAGGAATAAAGACAAAAGCGGCCACTCAGCTAGGCATGACCGCCCGTCAGATAAGCTATAAAATTAAAAAGTATGATATCGAGTTTTAATCTTACAGCTAAAGTCATTTAGACTTTTAGCTCTCGCCTCTGGTAATTATTTTTGCAGTAACCTCGTTTGGAAGTTTTTTTACATCCGGCTCTATAAACCAGACATCACCGTTTGTAAGGCTTACTTCTCCTCCCCATTTCTCATCACTGTCAAATTCCAAAGAGTCGATTATCTCCTCCATATCCTTTTTCGCAACATAAAACAGTACTTTACCCTCATCACTTTCTCGTAACATAACTTTTGCCATTTTTTATCCTTTTTTAATTTAAATGTAACAGTTTTTTAATAGCATATAAAATACTGTGACGACTTTGAAACTCAAATGTAACAAGAAAATTATTTTCATTTAAATAAAATACATAAGATTCCGTGTTAAATTTTTTGTCATTCTTATTTGGAAAGTCACTTCTAAAATGAACTCCCCTGCTCTCCTCACGCCCCAATGCCGAGAGCAGCATCACTTCAGATATCACCAGGGCATTCTTAAATTCCAAGATGGAAGCCAATTCAACATTATTATGGATATCTTTGTTTACACAATGCAG
The DNA here is from genome assembly GCA_018825665.1 of bacterium. Taxonomy (GTDB): domain Bacteria; phylum Campylobacterota; class Campylobacteria; order Campylobacterales; family Sulfurimonadaceae; genus Sulfurimonas. The sequence continues at coordinate 66,418 of JAHJEG010000059.1, forward strand.
TCCGTATTGCTGTTTCATTAGATAATAGGTATATTCCAAAGCACTCGAGAGTGAATTCTCATCCCGTATGACGCCCGCATTTTTAAATAAAGATTCGCCGAGATTCTTTCTCATAGCATTGATGTTGAATATTCCATCTCCGTTTAAGATCAGCTCAACCCTGCGAAGCTCACGTTCAACATATGCGTAATCAATCGGTAAAAATTCTCTTTTTAGAGCCACGCGTGCTGCTTCTTTACCTGCAAGCCTGCCAAAATAAGCACCCTCAAGAAGCGAATTTCCTCCAAGTCTGTTGGCTCCGTGCACGCCTGTTGCAGCACATTCCCCACAGGCAAAGACAAAAGGCATATCGGTAGATGTATCGCCGCGCGTCCATATACCGCCTATACTGTAGTGTGCAGAAGGGGTAATCTCCAGTAATTCTTTAGAAAGATCGATACCCGCTCCGTTTAAGGCCATCTTTTTAGCTGAGGGAAGTTTTTTGTCTATGACATCTTCACCCAAATGGCGCAGGTCGAGATACACCTTGTGCCCTTCGAGCATATGCTGTACTATAGCGCGCGACAATTTATCACGGGTCATAAGCTCATCTGTAAAACGTTCTCCCGTTTCATCCACAAGATATCCTCCTTCGCCGCGTGCCGCTTCACTTATCAATGCTCCGCTATGTGCCAGCGTCGTAGGATGGAACTGTATGAATTCCATATTCGTGAGTTTCATGTTTGCACGCAGGGCTGCAGCTATGACATCTCCAGAACTCTCCTGGGAATTCGTGCTGTGTCCTCTAAACACCCCTGCATATCCACCGCCTGCCAGCACCAGTGATTTACACGCCATAGCGATGACCTGGGAATTATGACGACGTAAAACAGTCACCCCCGATAATTTGCCCTTGTACTGCGTGATATTTAAAAATTTGTGATTGGATAAAATATGTACGCCGGCATTCCTGCATTTTAAAAAAAGAGTTTGCACTATCGATGAACCGGTTCGGTCTGCGATATAGCATGTCCGTTTAGAACTGGCTCCTCCAAAAGGGCGTTGCTGAATTTTTCCGTCTTTGTCTTCATCAAAGCCGACACCCATCTCTTTTAATTCAGCAATGATATTGGGAGCATCTTCACACATGCTTTCTATTATTTTTTTATAGGAGAGTCCGTCCGCACCGTCTATCGTATCATTGACATGATTTTGCACAGAATCAAATTCCGCTAAATTTATGACCGCATTTATACCGCCCGAAGCGACGGCAGAGTTGGAGCGGAAGGGATTGCTTTTTGTAAGAACCGCTACATTCAGGCCGTTTTTTTTCGCATATAATGCTGAAAAGAGTCCCGCAATTCCACTGCCTACTACTATAACATCATAAAGCATGCTGATTTCCAAAGAGTTTGGCTACATTTTCTTTTTTTGCGTTTGGCAGGTAGGCCAGAAATAAATTATCTTCCACATGCCGAGGATCTACAGCTCCAAATAAAGAGCTCATGACACTGCTTGAACGTGCAAACTGCAATGCGCTGGCTATATCATTTAAATCTTTCGTTCCAAGCAGCTCGCCGATACTCTCGTCGAACTTTCTTTTAAAAAGATTCGCCTGCAAGAGTGAGGATGAGCCCATCATCTTGAGACCGTATCCGTGAACAGCCTGCATCAAAGTGTAATAACGTCCGTCCGGACCCTTTTGGTTTGAAAAGCTTTGGGCTTCGGTTTTTACAAGATTGTAGGGAGCCTGTATATATTTAAAATGATGCTTTTCACCGCCTGCTTCCACCGCAATATCCATCATATCCTTTAAAGACAGATACTCGGTATTTGTATCTTCATATAAAAAACCGTTCCAACTTGCGATTCCATAGTGTTTTATCTTACCCTCGTCCACAAGTTTTTCAAAAAGTTCAAATGCTTTTTTGATTCTTTTTTTCAAGGTTTTATAATCTACATACCCCAACTGCATCTCAGGATTGTGCAAAAAGAAAATATCTATGCTCTTAAGCTGCAGATTTTTTAAGGACTGTTCTACGCTCCATCGCAGATACGCGGGTGCAATACAGTGCTGATCAACGATAATCTCATCTTTGGCAGCAAGTTTTTTCTCAATGACATTTTCTTCAATCCACTGGTAGGGATTTTCTGGAAAAGGAAAATCAAGAGGCAAAAAACCTGCCTTGGATGTGATTACAAGCTGCTCTCTGGAAGCTTTGTTTTCATCAAACAACTCACTAAGCGCTTCACCGATCTCTCTTTCACTTATTTGGTAACGGTAGTTTATCGCCGTATCTATAAGGTTAATCCCATTCAAGACAGCCATTTTTACAGAGTCTTTATAGTTTACAATATAGTTCTCTTCACGGTAGGGTTCTTTACGAAAAGTCCCAAGACCCAAAGATGATACGAAAAGTTCATCATCAAATCTGTAAAAATCCTTACTGTATTTGGGAAATTGTTTTAAATACCCGAATGTGCCCTCTTTTGTTGCATAGTCCATTAGGTTACAATCACCTTGATTGGTGCCTTTAGTTTGAATTTGAGCATATCTTCTATACCTGCCAAAGTAGTCGTAGTATTCATAGAACAACTCATACACTCCCCCTGGTATTTTATAAGCACTTCAAAAATATCATCCGAATTTTTGATATCGATAAGCTCTACATTTCCGCCATCTGCTTTAAGCGTCGGACGAATATACTCTTCGAGTATTGCCTCAACGGCTTTTATTTTTTGAACCAGTCCCATAGACTCAAAGGTGCCATCACCCTTGGCTTCGATGATCTTACGGCTTTTTTCTTCCGCTTCTCTTTGGATATCTATCTCAGCCAATAGATCAACCAGATAAACATCTTTTTGTTCGTGTCCGCCTGGTTTGATACAGGATTTACAAAATCCGCCGGCTTTTGTATAGTCGGTAATCTCTTCTATGGAAGTAAGTTTGTTCAGTTTTATGACCTCTTTTAGAGTATCTTGCGATACACGCGCACACTCACAGATAATAAACTCTGTCTCAAGGCTCTCCATATCCACGCCCTTGTACATGGAAGCCGCTTTTTTAATTACATCATAAGCCATAACGGAACAGTGCATTTTTTGACCTGGAACCGCCGGAATATCAGGATCATCGCGCAAAGCTTTCTCAACATCTATATTTGTGATCTTTAAGGCTTCATCGACTGTCTTGTCCATACAAAGTTCAGCCATCATATCCGAAGATGCTATTGCCGTACCACAACCGAAACTTTTAAATTTACTTGTTTTAATCGTGTCTGTTTTAGGGTCTATCAACCAGTACAGTCTTACAGCATCTCCACAACTCTCAGCTCCAAAATCAGCAATAATTAATTGGTCATCACCCTTTTGTGCTTCAGTAATCTCGCCCATATTTGATGGATTGTCCATTCTTCTTTGTACCTCTTGTGAGTATTCTTCCCAAAGTGCGCCACCAATTAAATCATTTCTTGCCATGGTATCCTCTTTATAATCATTTTAACTATCCAATGCAATTGTTATTCTAAAGCCATAGATTCAATTCTTACAAATAAAGTTACATAATTGTTCAATTATCCGACATAGTACAAAAATGTTTGAATTTGATTTTTCTAGCGAGCTCAAAGGAGAAAACCTCAAACTTTACACCATCAAAAACTTCAAAAAACTGGAAATGGCTGTCGCATATAAAACTTTTTCTTATATTTTGATTACAATTTTTTGCTTGCATTGTGATTATTTTGTGATATAATAAAACCAAGAAAAATTATATGGCGGTGAAATAAATGGGCAATAGTCAAAAAGAAATACTGGCAAATATCTTAGAACACCAACACTCAGTAATGCTTGATGTATGGAAAGAGAAAGAACTTGTTCAATCTCTTTTGCTCAAAAGAGATATACACCCTGATTTTTTTATTACCCACTTTGGCTCGCGTGTTCTAGATTATTTTGTTAGCGTTTTGCGTGGCAAAAACGCTCCTGGGCAATGTCCTGTCATATCCGTCATGCTCCACTTCTTTCAAAGACGCGGCATCAAGCTTGATGAAGTCTTTCATATATGCTCCGGAATGCGCAATACGATTGTCGATATTCTTCTTGAACTCGGCATCAAACACTCGGA
>JAHJEG010000009.1 GCA_018825665.1 bacterium
CTCGTTTCCTCGCCAATAATACTTGCTGGAACAATAAGTGCATCCTCATCTTGCCATAAATTTTGTGCATCAACGAAATCAATTCCATGCTTATCTTTATTGATTAGGCTCTTGTTTCCATCATATTCAAATTTCATGCAAGTCCTTTTTGTAGATATAGAAATTATACTTTTATTATATTTAATTTGTCAAGTTTGATAATTACACTTAACGCTGGATTTACAAGTTCATTCATGCTATCAAAGTATTTTTATACACTTGTTTGACATTTTCATTTTTTTCTATTTGACACTTTGCAGCAAACTCTGTTGTATCCTTTGCTAATTGTATTGTCATATTTTCTCTGATTTGTTATACAACCGAAATAGTAGCCTTTGCTCATAGATACAAATTGTATGAGTGCTAACACAATATTGAAGGGTGTTTTAGCTTTTGGAATAAATGGACGAGGTCTCAAGTCTAGCATATGCTTAAGTGACAATTGTCTATTTCCTTTCCCATATCTAATAAATCTTTTGATAAATCCCTTGATTCCATCGTTAAAATCATGTAAAACAATGCTATTCAATTGATAATCTATACTACCTATTGTAAGTAATCTAAATCCTAAATCAATATCTTCACCACCTGCCTGCTTAAAGCCTTCATCAAATCCATTAAGCTGATCAAAAGCTTTTTTATAAACCAAACAGTTTGCTGTCACAAGATAATCAGGGCGAACCACTTCATTGTCAATGGCTCTTGGAGGTATTAAAATCTCTTGTGTTTCATAATATAGAGATAATTTGCTGTTTGAAATGACTTTAATATTCCCAGCATAAGCTAAATGTGTATTATCGTTTGTAAGGTAGCCTAAGATTGTACTTTTTGTGGGTATACAATCACTATCTAAAAAAAGTAGCCAATTTCCATTTGCTAATGATGATCCTTTATTCCTTGCGGCAGCTGGACCAATAATGCGACATGTAATAAGTTGAATATTAAAGCTATAATGTTCACAAATTTTTATTGGTACTTGAGAAAGATTATCAACAATTATAACTTCTTTAACCGATGTACTGTCTGCAAAAATATCTTCAAAACTATTTAATAGTTTTGTAATCCCATTTTGATTATCTTTAACAGGTACTATTATTGAAATATCGTTTGCTGATATTATCATTGGTACAGAAATTAATTCTTTTTTAATTGGTTTAAATCCCAACCTGCTAATGAGTGACAAAATAATCCTTTAATAATATTTGCTTGTACAACGTTTGTTGTGAGCGATAATTTTCCCGCTAGGGTGAATTATTGCGTCTCCTCGTACTTGTTATACATTTTAGTAACTTTATTCTTCTAGTTTTTCCGAAACTTTTTTTGATATATTTTGCATTTCTTTATTGAATATATCATCAAAGTCATTTTCGTAAAAATAAGTTGATTTAATCTCTTCAGATTTTTTAAACTCATCAGAAGAATATATAAAGTTTAAATATTTTTCTATGGTTTCGTCAGGTGTTGTATCTCTTTTTAGATGCCCTCTAAATGTTTCAAAAAATTTATATAAATCTTCTTCATCATAGTTTACATAATTTTCAATGTAATATTGTTCTGAAAAATACTTTTGAGATTTAAAAAGTTTTTTTATTAATCTTTTTAATTTTTCTGTTTTTACATTCATATTGTCTCAATTTGTCCCATATAAGTATTCTATCATTTTATCAACCTAAACTAAGTTTAGGAATAAAATATAAGGAGCCAATGATGGCAAACTCAAACTCAAGGACTAAGTCCGCAGCAGCAAGAATCCAATCTGCTACTGCAAAAGTAAATGCTGGAGCAACTCCAAAAAAAAGTTTTGCAAGTAGAGCACAATCTACTTCAGCAAAAAATTCTTCTAAAGGTGGTAAATAATTATGGATACTTCTGATATGACTCAAGAAGAGTTAGACATTTATTCTGATATGAACAATCCAAATAATGATGCTGATTTAGATGACTGGGCAGATGCCCATAATCCAAATCACGATTCATATATTGGCGATGATTAGTACAACAGGAGATTACTCTCCTGTTGTACTAATCGCATTTAGCTATTTGTTGAGAAAAGATAGTTGTGAATTTATAGTTTTCATTTTTAAATTCTGAGTAACTAATTTCATCAATTGTATTTTCAAGAGCACATACACAAATCTCTTTTTTTTCAATTACATATTTTTTGTTTCTAACTTTACCATCTGCATGAATACAACTTTCTACGATTGAATGCTCAATTGAAATAGGATATCGGTCTGTCTCAATTTTTTCATCAATATATATTCCACCTGCTACACCTGATAAGACTGCTAAAGTTGTTGGTATTAATATCCACGGTTTTCTGATATATTTTTTTCCAATAATTTCTTCTTCACAGTGCTTACAATTCGATTGCTCAAATAATTTTACAGTATTGTCTTTTGAACATTTATGACAGATAATTTCGATTTTGTTTTTCACATTTCTCCTTTTGCTGTATAACGTTTGATTTGAGAAATAGTTTTGCCCGCTAAGGTAAACTATTTCTCTCCAAGTACTTGCTATATGCTTTAGTTTGCTTCATCATCTTTTATAATTTGTTTTGCTATCAGTAAAGCTTTTGATCTTTCGTCAGCAGGTTTATATCCCTTCTCAAGTAAATTTTTAATATAAATTTTATTATAAAAAAAGGCACTTCCTTTATCGTATTTAAAGTCCCATGCTCTAAAATAATTCTTTCTTGCCTATAGTGTAATACCATTGGTATCATAAAAAGTATTGCAAAAGTAACAAAAATTATAATTAACTCTGTTCCACCTGGCATACCCATAATATTCTATATAAAACAACCTTAAATAACCTGATTCGTGTGACATACAAATTGTCCTACTAATAGTGCAAATCTTCATAATCCTTAACATACAGTACGGTTACTCCCTGTCCTGTTTCGTGGACGTCCACATCTATTCTTATGGAATTGCTCAGGCTGTATTGGAGGGTGACGCTTTGGGTGTTGTCGTTGGAGTAGATTATCCTTATCTGTTTGTTGAATCTGGCTCCTATCTCGTATCCGAATGTTCCCTCAGGATTTGTGATAATATTGAGCCTGTCTATGTTTATTCCGGTAGTATCGCTAAATATTGTCTTGAGCCCTGTTCCAAAAAACAGTGTTCCAAGTGAAGCCTTGGTCGTTCCGCTGGTGGAACTCTCAAAAACCGAACTGGCAGGCTCTCCAAAGAGTATATAGGACATGATGTCATCCTGACTCATAGCCGGAGAGGATGAGAAAACTATCACCGGAGATTCGAGCGTGTTTGTGATGAAAATTTCTATGATGATATCATCGGTATCTATGTAATGATTGATATGCATGTTCAGATACGGATTTACGGGATTCGCTCCGTAAAAGTATATCTCGCTTTTTTTAAGTTCAAATATCTTTCCTCCCCCGCTTATGCTCCCCTCGTCCATGCCCAGCATTCCGTAAAGCCTTACTTTGTCATCGGGTTCTTGAGTGACTGTAAAGTCGGGGGAGAAATATATATCTATATCTTTTGTTTTGTATCCTATGGGTTTTAGAGAGTTGATATGAAGGTTGAGGTGCCTGTTGATTTTGCTTGGCGCCTTGATATCCTGTATGATGATTATGTCATCGTCCGTAATCTTGTAATTGCCGCTCGTCTCATATTTTATTGTTCCATCAAGCAGGGTGATTATGCCGTCGATATTCTGCGTATTGTTCTCATCAAAGAAGGCGGTTATATCCACCTTTGCAGATACATTTCCCTCTTCACCCTCATACCTGAACCCCTCACTATACAGCTTCAGGTTTCCCTTCATCTGTTTTGGATTTAAAAAGCCCTTGAGACTGAGATTGTCATAGATCCAAAACTCTTCGAATGCAATAGTCCCGTTCTCATCAAAGGTGATTGCAGAGGGCTTCTCAGAACTGATTTGATGATTTAAGATATCAATGTTATATCTGTAAATGTTTATCTTTTTATCCATAATCTTGGCATGTGCAAATACATTTTCCCCTTGATAGCTTGTCTGGGAGTCTGTTTGTATCACATACCATGGAATAGTGATCTTGGTCTCCAACGCAGGCTTCTCAGAGAGGGTAAATACAGAGTCTATAGTGAGCTCCGCATCAAAAAACTCATTCTCATTCTTGCTGTTGAGGGAGAACTCTTCAAGCAAAGCATAGACAGAGGGTATAGAAGCGTTGCAATATAATTTCGGTTTTTCTTCTGAAATATTTCCATAAATATGGAACTGGTTTTGGGCGAGATTCCCCCAGCCGTTGAGAACAGAGCCGTTTTTAAACATGGTGAGGTTAAGTAGATTCGCATCAAGGTTCACAATCGCCTCATTGCTGTTGCCGTAAAGAATTATTCCAAGCGGTGAGAAAAACTCTATTTTGGAATTTTTAAATAGATCCGTATCCGCTTTTGGAGTGAGGGTTCCGATATATAAAATATTTCCATCATCGCTTTCAAAGGCTCCATCCATCTCAGAATAGATGTTTTTTGCATGTACGCTACCCTGGAGTGAAAAAGGGGAGAGGTCCAAAACTGCTTCTGCCCTCATCTCTAAAATATCGTTTTTTAGAATGTCAATATCGGTGAATGAGAGAGGCATTGGTTTGTTGCCGGCTTTGAATATAAACTTTTGATACTGACTCCCCAGTGCTTCAATATGAATTTTCGGCGTGTCAATATCGGCTATCATATCTACGGTATCCCCTGCAATCTGGGCACTTACACTTTTAAAAGGAAGCTTAAGAGGTGTTTTGGTGAGCAGAGCATTGAGTTTGGAATAGTAGGCTCCAAAAGATGTAAAAATCGCTGTTTGATTTATTCTGCTTTGAAATTGTTTGTAGGAGAGCCCATAGTCTGCATCAAGTGTAAAGTATCCGTCATGAACAAAATATTTGAGTTTTATATCCGCATTGGAGATGCTCAGGTTTGCATCATAGACAAGACCGATATTCTCAAGTTTCGTGCTTAGGGAGACTTGCTCAAGGTCAGCATCGATATCGATATCCAATGTTTTTGGAATACCCCAGAGGAAACCGAGATAGGTATCATAAATCTCCTCTGAGGGGGAAGCGGTCGTTTTGGCTTTAAGGGAGTTTTCTTTTATCTGGGCATCAACGCGCAAAGCTCCATAAGAAGAGGCAAGGTTTAAAAGTATTCTTTTGACGCTCAGTTTTTTATCGTATTTTATATCTGAAGCATTTATGTCAAAAGTTATCGGTTTTTCATCCACTATGACTTGCATATTGTTGAGAACGAGCTGTTTAAGGGAGAATGAGAGCATGGAAAATTCTTCCTTGCTCTCTTCTTGTGAAACAGGAAATTTTTTTGGATCAATAATCAAGTCTTCGGCCTGTATCAGTTTTATGGCAGGAGAGGAGCTTACAAGCATCTTTGCATCGTAGCTTATCTTGATGCTTTTGCTTGAGAGGGCATTTTCATAACTGACATCGTGCAAGGTCAGACCCTCGGCCATAGAACCTTCTATCTTTTTATACTCTATCTTGTTGCCTGTTAAGAGTTTGTCCATGATATATTGGCTGGCTTTGTCGTTTGAGAGTATAAAAATGAGGGTTGTGACTCCCAGTATTACAAAAATAATAAGATTACTGATAAGAAGGTATATCTTTTTTATCAAAACAGCTCTCCTATATGAAAATGAAGTGCATACTGTTTGAGCGGATCGTTGATATCAAAGCCAAAGTCTATTGCCAGAGGGCCTATAGGCGTGCGGTAACGAATACCAAGACCCACAGAGCTGTAGACTTTGTCAAAATTGGGCAGATAGGTATTGTCTATGAAGGTATTATCGGAAAATACGACTCCCTTGAAGTTTCCGTATACGGGAAATCTGTATTCGGCAGTTGTCTCAAAAATGGAATCCGAACCTGTTGGATCACCCTGCTCGTTTGTAGGACCAAGTCTGCGATACGCATATCCTCTATTGCTGTACATCCCGCCAGAATAGTAGCGGTATGAAGCGGGAATCTCTCCGCCTAGCAAATTGAGTGAACCCAGTTTGACTTTGAGAGCGATGATGGATCTCTCCAAAGGAAGGATATATCCGCCTGTCAGATTAAATTTATAATACGAGGCGTGTGATATTTCAGACTGAACCGAACCCATGATATTCGTCCGCAAAAAATAACCTTTACTCGGGTCCAAAAGTATGTCTCTGGTATCCATTCCCCATTCAAGCATTAAAGAGGGAACAAACAGGGTTCCCTCAGGAAAGAGAAGCATATCCTCGCTCGCATATGTGTTGGAGTAATCAAATACCAGCCCCTCCTGAAAGGTATGTTTGATATCTCTTTGCTTTAAAAGCATGTTGGCAAATACTCTTCTCTCTTTGTAGCCGATAAAGTTTTCATTTTCAAAGCCGAGCTCCGAGCTTAGAGCGTTCCTGTCTTGAAGAGGTATATTTATATTGGATTTGATGGTTTGTTTTATCTGCGTTACTCTTGTATTCAAACTGAGTGTCTTTAGGTTTCCAAGCAGATTTCTGTGCTTGACACCCATCGTTCCCATCAGACCCTCATCACTGCTTATCCCCGCACCTATCTGAAAGCGGATAGGTTTTTCAACTTCATCTATGCTTACTTTGATATTTACAATGCTTGCATTTAATTCTTTTGTATCTATAATCGCTTTTGCGATACCTTCTTGCGCGTAGAGACTTTTGTAGCTTTGTGTGATTTGTTCCGTAGAATAAGGCTCATTCTCTTCAATGTATAAAAATGATTTTACAATATCCTCATCTACGGTGTGCGATGTGCTTATGCTTATCTGTCCAAAATAACACATTTCATTTGGAGTTGTCTCATAGAGCAGGTAGGCATAGTCATTTTGTATATCGATCCACGCTTTTGAGTTTAGTTTCGCATCACAGAAGCTATGGTTTGCATAGAAGAGTTTTATATCTTTTTTGCTCTGGTTGAATTTTTGTGCATCAAAGATATCTCCAACCTTAAAAGGGATGATAGATCTGATGTCAAGTTCGGATATCCTCGTGATATGGGCAATACGTATGGGTTTGTTTTCTTCAATATTGATAGTAACCTTATTATCACGTATCAAATAGGTGACGATTGCATGAAAATATCCTCTGGATTTATAATAGTCGCTGAGGGTCTGGGAGAGCAAAGGGAGCGTCTTGGAATCGACGGCAGGCTCTTTTTTCCAAAACTCATACATATAGGGTTTATAAAGAGCAAGCGAATCATAGAGTTCGCGCTCTGTTATATTCTTATTGCCCTGAAATGTCAGAAGAAGATTATTTGCAAAAAGAGGCAAAGAAAACATAAGAAACATCACAAAAAACTGCTTCACCCAATGAATCCTTTTTTAAATACAAGTATACACTTTTTTGTTTTATTTTAATTGAGCAGACAAACCGTATCGAAGGTGTTTTATGCAGTTTTAATAATTAAAAATATACAATTCATTTTAATTGACTGATGGTCGGTCATTTTAAATGGAGTTTATTACAGATGGCAATAATTGTAGACAAGGTACAAAAACGAAAAGATATCGCACTCTCGTGTGTTGAGTTGTTCACGCAGAGCGGGATTACGGGTCTGACTATATCGCAGGTTGCACAAGCTGCCAAAATAGGCAAGGGGACTATCTATGAGTATTTTAAAAATAAAGAAGATATTGTTTTTGAGATACTGAATGTCTTAATGCTTCGTCATAACGAGCAAAAAATCAAAAAACTTTCCGGTGTTACATCGACAAAAGAGAAATTGAAGATATTTTTTGATTTTTTTCATAATGAAAATGATATAGAACTAAGACAGATATACAAAGAGTTCTTATCGATAAATCTGAGCAACCCCAATGCCGACATGATAGAGTATCAGACAAAATGTTTCAATACTTATCACCTTTGGGTTGAAGAGATAATACAAGAGGGGATACAAAATAATGAGATCCTGCCTCAGGCGACAAAACTTGTAAAAGGTTTGTTCGCACTGAATGAGGGGATGTTTATTTCCAGTGTCTCAACGAATGCGATTGATGATCTGGAAAAAGAGATCAATGATTATATCGATGCTTTATTTGAGCTCATAGAGGTGAAAAAATGAAAAGATTATGGTTTTTACTCCTTCCTGTCTTAGTATTTGGTGATGATCTGAAATCACTTTTGGAGTATGCAAATACTCATAATAATCTGCTTCTCTCAAGCAAATTAAGCAAAGATGCAAAACAAAAAGAGCTTGATTCAAAAAACAGCGCATATTTTCCGACCGTCGACATCGGAGCTTTTTACCAAAACACCAATGAGAGAAATTACGGACAGCCGGGCGGGGTCTATAGCGCTTATGGAAAATTTGGATTTGATATTTATGATGGCGGAAAAAAGTCATCTTTGGCAGACAAAGCGAAATATGATTATCAAGCCGGCATACATGATGAAGCCGAGATGAAAAAAAGTCTCAATCTGCAAATAGCCCAAAATTTTTATGCAATAAAAAGCTTACAGGCAAATCTGGATGCCAGAGAAGATGCCGGGGCTTCCATCGCCCAACAGCTCGAGCGCATTAAAAAGTTTTATGCCGCAAAACTTGCCACAAAAGATGATATCGACAGACTTCAGGCGAGCTATGATACCAATATTTACGAGATAGAAGCACTGAGATTTGAGATCCTGAGTGCTAAAAGATCTTTGGAATTAAAGGTTGGAAAAAGTATAAATACTTTAGAAGACTCAAACTTTAAAGAGAGGACAGATGCCGCCCTTGAAGTGACCGAGGGGATTAAATCTCTCTCATGGCAAAAGAGTGCTGTGGCAAAGAGCGCGGAGTCGATAGAGAGTATCTATTATCCGCAGGTGAGAGTAGAAGACACCTACAGCATATACGGCTATGACGCTACAGACGCAATACACCCAAAAGGGGTAGACAATCAGAATGTGCTTTTGCTGAGTGTACATATGAGAATCTTTGATTATGGAACTGCCAAAGATGCGAAACAGGCGATAGAACTAAGTTCTAAAGCCTTAAATGAACAGATACGATATAAGACCTCAGAACAAAAGATGAACTACGAACTTGCCTTGTCAAGAATTCAGACAAGCAAGATAAAAATCCAAAGTGCAAGGAGCGCTTTGACTGCTGCAAAGAGTGCGTTTAAGACGATTGAGCAGAAATACAATGCGGGCATAGCGGATTATATAGTCTATCTTGATGCCCTGACATCCAGGACGTCGGCGGAAGCCTTATACACAACATCCCTTAATGAATTAGAAACAGCGTATGCAATCTATTATTATTATGCCGGAAAAAATATTGAGGAGTATTTATAATGAGAAAAGTTTTAGCGGGATTATTTTTAGGTCTGATAAGTTTAAGTGCGGATACTGTCTACGCTACTTTTAATGTAGAAGCGCAAAAAAGTGCCAACCTGGCATTTATATCGAGCGGCATCGTAAATGTTGTGAATGTGGATGTAGGTTCCGAGGTAAAAGGCGATGAGGTATTGGCAACATTGCAAAACAGCGACATCAAGGCTATGCTTGAGTCTTCAAAAACAATCCTCAAATATGCGAAGAAAGATTTTCACAGACAGGAAAAAATTAGAACACTCATAGATGAAGCAAAGTTTGATGAATATGCAAAAAACTATGAAAATGCGAAAAATCAGCTTGCATATCAGGAATCGCTTTATGACAAAACATTTCTAAAAGCTCCGTTTGATGGGATAATATACGAAAAAGATATCGAGGTTGGAGACGCAGTAAGCGGTATGATGCTCAAGACCGTATTTAAAATCCAATCTAAAAAGAGTAGAAAGCTTGTCTTGGAGTTTGACCAAAAATACTGGAAAAAAGTAAAAACGGGACAGACTTTCAGATATAGTGTGGATGGAGATGACACAACATATAATGGTGTACTATCCAAAATATATCCACATGCCAATGCCCGAAACAGAAAGATAAAAGCAGAAGTACAAAGTGATACTTTTGTTGTCGGTCTTTTTGGCAGCGGATACATAATCATTGATGATAAATAAGTAGGTTTGCAGTATGTATAAAATAGCGATAAACAGACCTATAAGCACATTGATGTATGTAATCACATTGATGATTTTCGGGTATATGAGTTTTAAATCCATGCCTTCGGCTTTGTTTCCAAACATAGATTTTCCTATGGTGACGATAAAAACAATCTATCCCGGAGCAGAATCAGGCACGGTAGAGTCTCAGGTGACAGACAAGATAGAAGAAGCCATCTCAAGAATCGGTGGAGTGGACAGTATCACTTCAACGAGCAGTGAGGGTGCGAGTGTTGTTATGGTCAAGTTTTTTTTAGAGCGCGACATCGATGAAGCGACCAATGATGTGCGGGACAAGGTCTCGGCTGTTCTTTTGCCAAAAGATGCAAAAACACCGCTTGTCAGCAAGCTCGATATAGGCGGAGCCTCAGTGATAAATGTCTTTTTAACCGCAAAAAAAGAGAGTGTTCAAAATCTGATGGTTTTTGCAGATGAAAAGGTCAAGCCACAGCTCCAAAAGATAAACGGAGTCGGAGCTATCAATATTATCGGATACAAAGACAGAGAGATAAAAATATATCCAGACAGCGTACTCTTAAACAAATTCGGCATTACTATTTCCGAACTCAACTCCATAGTATCCGAAGAAAACGTAAAGATAGGGGGAGGCAAACTTCTAACTGCCACCCAAGAGCTTACCCTTAAGACAAGAGCGGATGCCTTGAGTATAGAGGAGCTTAAGAATATAATCATCAAAGATGATATCAGGCTGATGGACATTGCAAAGGTAGAAGATACTCTGAGTGATGCAAAAAGTTATGCTTCGTATAACGGGGTAGAGGGTGTTATGCTTGAGGTTCAAAAAATTTCTGGAACAAATACCATCGATATCATACAAAGAGTCAAAGAAGCTGTTCCCGGTTTGAAAAAAATGGCAGGAGAAAACTTCGGTGTTGAAACGCTTCAGGATACTTCTCCCTTTATAATCCACTCTTTGGAGGATGTGGAGTTTGACTTGATGTACGGTGCATTTCTGGCTGTAATCATTATCTTCGTCTTTTTGAGAAATGTGACGATCACCATTGTCTCTGCCCTGTCAATCCCTGTTTCAATCTTTGGAACAATCGCATTGATGAACTATATGGGCTTTGATCTCAATAAGATGACTCTTATAGGGCTTACTCTTTCCATCGGTATTATTATCGATGATGCAATCGTAGTCCTTGAGAATATTTACAAAAAAATGGAAGCGGGTATGAGTAAGTTTGAAGCAGCGATGGAAGGGACAAAAGAGATGGCCTTTGCTATCTTGGCTATCTCTGCAATGCTTCTGGCCGTTTTTATCCCTGTGGCAAATATGAGCGGAATCGTAGGAAAGTTCTTTGAGAGTTTTGCCATGACCGTCGGTTTTGCTGTAGTTATATCTTTTACGATAGCTATGACTTTTATGCCAAGTCTCAGTGCCAGAACCCTTCATAAAGGGGAGAGCCGGTTTTATAATTTTACAGAACCGCTCTTTAAGCTTTTAGAAAAGATGTATGAGGTGACTCTAAAATTCGTACTTAGGTTCAAGGTGATAACTCTTATTCTGATTCTTGCAGTATTTGTTGGAAGTCTGAGTCTTTTTCCAAAAATAGGAATGGACTTTATACCTAAAGAAGACAAGGGTGAATTTGAGATTAGCATAAGAGCAAATGCCGGGATATCTCTTGCAGAGATGATACTTCAGAGCAAGAAGATAGAGGATTTGGTAAGGGCTGATAAAGATGTCGAGTTTACAACCTTGAGCGTAGGCTATAACAGTGTTCAGGAAAAGAACAAGGCTTTGATCTACGTAAAACTGACAGAAAAAGACAAAAGAACTCTAAACCAGGAACAGATTGTCCAAAATTTCAGGGATACTTTAAAGCCTTATCAAAAAGATATGTACATCACTGCCGCTGCGATTCCAAACATAAAAGGAGCCGGTGTTTCTGTTCCTTACCAGATAGTCTTAAAATCTGACTCATTTGAGGACTTGGCTACGGCGACTAAAAACCTTACGGAGTACATGGCAAAGAAAAAAGGTTTTGTCGATATTGATACAAATCTGGACGAGGGCAAGCCTCAGATAGATATCTATATCTTAAGAGAAAATGCCAACCGTCTGGGTATTTCAGCTTCACAAATCTCACAGGCGATCTCTACTGCTTTTTCCAGTGACCTGGAGATCTCATACTTTGAAGAGGACGGAAAACAGTACAATATCACTTTGAGACTTGATGATACAAACAGAGTAAGTCTAGAAGATATAAAGAAAATTCAGTTAAGAGCAAATAACGGGGAATTAGTGTATCTCGATGGCTTGATAAACTTCAAAAATACAAAATCTCTGGCTTCGATTTACCATTTTGACAGACAAAGACAGGTTACCGTGTATGCGGATCTGTTCGGTCTGGATTTAGGGGGAGCTGTTGCTTATACAAATGAGCATATAGATGAACTGATGCCCGACACTGTTACCTATAGATTTACGGGTTTTGCCGAAGAGATGGTAAAAACCGGGGAGGCATTTGGAGCAGCCCTTGGTCTGTCTATTATTTTAATGTTTATTATATTGGCTATTTTATATGAGTCGCTTATTCAGCCCATTATCATTATGATGGCTCTGCCTCTGAGTATCATAGGTGTAATGATTGCTCTGTATTTGACGGGGCAACAGTTTAGTCTTTTTGTTATGATCGGATTTATGCTGCTTATGGGAATGGTCGGTAAAAATGCCGTGCTTTTGGTTGATTTTGCAAATCATGCGATGTCCAGAGGAAAAAGTGCGGACGAAGCTCTTATAGAAGCAGGAGAGAAACGTCTGCGTCCAATTTTGATGACAACGATAGCAATGGTCTTTGCCATGTTGCCCCTGGCAATAAGTACCGGTTTGGGAAGCGAGACAAAGGCTCCGATGGCGATAGCCGTAATAGGGGGTCTTATCAGTTCTATGGTACTTACTCTTTTAGTGGTTCCTGTAATATACAGACTTATAAATCCACTCGACAGATGGCTTAGAAAATGGTACGAAAAAGGTGTGATACAATAAGTTTATGAAAAATAAAACAGCCCTTGCATACTTTTTGATTTTTAGCGTATCACTCGTCAGGGCAGATCAGTTTTCCATGCATTATTATAATGATATCTTTGCAGGGACTGACAGGCACTTTACCAATGGCGTATCTTTTTGCTGGCTTGACGACACAAAAAGCAGAGAGAATTCGCAAGGGATAAACGCGTATACGAATTTTATGCTCAAAACTGTAGATACCATACCCTCCATAGATATCAATGAATATAAAAAATATACCGCAGGGGCGAGTGTGAGCCAGATGATTATCACACCCAACGATATAGAGATTGAGGAAAAACAGCTCGATGATATTCCCTATGCGGGCTATCTGGCTCTTTCTTTTTTCTTGTTTGAATGGAACAGCGAGAGTTTTAAAGAATACAGGCTTAGTGTGGGCGTAATAGGTCCGGAATCCGGAGCCCAGTATGTGCAAAATGGGTTTCACAGACTTATAGGCAACACCGAAGCAGCAGGCTGGGATCACCAATTGGGAACGGCATATACGGTAAATGCCCTTTTTAGATACGGAAATATAAGTTGGCAGGATACTGTTTTGGACTACTTTAAAGTTGACTGGTTCAACAACGCGGGAGTGCAGGTAGGCAATTTCACTACGGATCTCTTTGCAAGCACCATGCTGCGTATCGGCAAAAACTACATCAACAACTTCAATGTGCATTACCCTTATCTTAGAGAAGAGGCTTCCGTCCTTCAGGTGGACGAGAAGCATAAACACTTCGGATACTCGCTTACCTTTGGTCTAAACGGCGAACTTCTGGCCTATTCCTATATTCTAGATGAGGGAAAGAACGAAGGATATGCCACAAATAAAAATCTGCTCAATGCCTCAATATATACGGGATTGGATTTGTTTTACGACGCACACAAAATCACACTCTTCTATCAGTCCCAATCACCTTACATAAAAAAGCAAAAAAGTGCTGATATCATCGGCGGTTTTATGTACTCCTATCAGTTTTAGCAAACAATATTTTCAAAATCGGATTTCACAATAAGGGGAGAAGCGGCAGTTTATAACTTTTTTTTATAGAGTTATACCATTTTTTCCTTTTTTAAAGCTATGATAAAGTGAACTTGATTTAAACTTAAAAAAGCGATAGGTGAGTATTCATTTGATAGGAAGGAGAGTGAAATGCAAAACAGAGGCTTAGAAGAAAAGTTATCCAAAAGGCTTGAAGAGTTGTCAAAACAGCAGGGGATTGACAGCACAAAATCTATTCAAAGTATACTGGATGCAAAAGGTTTTTCAAGAAGGGAGTTTATGGCTTGGGCCGGCGCCATGACGGCTATGCTTATGCTGCCTGCAAGTTTTACTCCTCTTGTGGCAAGAGCCGCAGAGCTAAGCGACAGACTGCCTATAATCTGGCTGCATATGGCAGAATGTACGGGTTGCAGTGAATCACTGCTGCGAACCGATGCTCCTACTGTGGATTCCCTGATTTTTGATTATATCTCTCTTGAGTATCATGAGACCCTCATGGCGGCAGCCGGCTGGCAGGCTGAAGAAAATTTAGAGAATGCCATTGAAAAATACAAGGGAAGATATATCCTGATGGTTGAGGGGGCTATCCCCTCCGGTGAAGAGAGTATGTATCTCACAATCGGCGCACACGGTACAAGCGGTGAAGTAAGTGCAAAAAAAGCCAGCGAGAATGCGGCCGCGATTTTTGCCATTGGAACCTGCTCAAGTTTTGGCGGTGTTCAAGCAGCCTATCCAAATCCTACAAACGCGCATCCTTTAAGCGATGTAACAAACAAAGTTGTCATCAATGTTCCGGGCTGTCCCCCTAGTGAAAAAAATATCGTCGGAACACTTTTGCACTTTATTCTTTATGGAACACTTCCGGCTCTGGATGCATACAACAGACCAAAATGGGCATACGGACAAAGAATCCATGATATGTGTGAGCGCCGCGGTCATTTTGATGCGGGTGAATTTGTAGAAAACTTTGGTGATGATGGTGCGAAAAAAGGGTACTGTCTTTATAAAATGGGTTGCAAAGGACCCTATACTTTCAACAACTGTTCAAAAAACAAATTTAACCAGCATACGTCCTGGCCGATTCAGTCGGGACATGGCTGTTTGGGATGCAGTGAACCCAATTTTTGGGATACCATGGGACCTTTTGAAGAGCCTGTGGCAGATAAAATATACAATACCGTGTTTGGGGGAGTCGGAGCCGATGCTACCGCCGATAAGGTGGGTATAGGAATATTGACGGCAACTGCCCTGGGTATTGCCGCACATGCTGTTCTCTCAAAAATAAAAAATCCACAAGAGGGTGAGGAGTAGTTATGGCAAATAAAAGAGTGATAATTGATCCCATTACGAGGATTGAGGGGCATTTGAGAATTGAAGTGGAAGTGGATGAGAACAATGTAATCCAAAATGCTTTTTCGTCTGCTACGTTATGGAGAGGTTTGGAAACCATCGTTAAAAACAGAGATCCCAGAGATGCGGGCTTTTTACTCCAGCGAATCTGCGGCGTCTGTACCTACTCACACTACAAAGCCGGTATAGAAGCAGTCGAGGACGCTTTAGGAATCACACCCCCTTTAAATGCTCAGCTAGTCAGGTCTTTGATGAATCAGGCACTGTTTATGCATGATCATTGTGTCCATTTTTATCATCTGCACGGACTTGACTGGGTGGATGTTGTCTCGGCACTCAGCGCAGATCCCGCAAAAGCTTCCAAAGAGGCTTTTAAATACACCAAGTATCCTGTAGCAACAGGAGAAAATGATTTAAAACTGGCACAGGAGAGAGTCAAAACTTTTGTTGAAAAAGGACAGCTTGGACCTTTTGCAAATGCATATTGGGGGCATGAAACATTCAAGCTGACTCCCGAGCAAAACCTGATTGCACTCTCACACTACTTAAAAGCACTCGAAATTCAAAGAACCGCGGCACAGCTTTTGGCAATATTCGGAGGCAAACAGCCGCATCCGCAAAGCTTGAGCGTTGGCGGAGTCACATGTATTATGGATTTGCTGGACCCTTCAAGAATGGGTGAGTTTCTTACAAAATACAAAGAGGTTGCAAACTTTTTGGAGCATGCCTATATAGCGGATGTGAAGATGGCGGGCGCTGCCTATGCGACGGAGCCGAGTGTAACGGCACAGGCGGGGACTATGAACTTTATGGCGCACGATCTGATTCAACTGAATAAAAAAGAGTTTCTCTTTAGCAGCGGGATTATCCTAGACGGTGACTTGTCAAAAGTTCATCCCATCAATGAAAATCTTATCACCGAAGAGGCAACACATTCGTGGTACAGCGATAATGAACCGCTTCATCCTTATGAGGGTAAAACCAATCCGGAGTACACGGGATTCAAAGACAGGATGACGATTAACGGCCATTCCAAGGAGGAACTCAGCAAATCTCTTGATGAGACGGCTAAATATTCATGGATAAAATCTCCCAGATATGACGGCAAAGTCATGGAAGTGGGACCGCTTGCCTCAATGCTGGTCTCTTACGCCTGCGGAAATGAAAAAATAAAGAAAATAATAGATGAGTTTTTGGCAGAAACAGGTTTGCCGACTGCCGCACTTTTTACCACTCTGGGCAGAACGGCAGCAAGAGCCTTGCAGACCAAGGCAATCATAGATAACGGAATGGAGACCTTTAACACCCTTATAGAAAACTTAAAAGTAGACCAGGAGACATGTGCTCCCTACCTTATTGATAATGAGAGAGAATATACGGGAAGATTTATCGGGGATGTTCCAAGAGGCACCTTGTCGCACTGGGTTAGAATTAAAGAGGGCGTTATACAAAACTATCAGGTGGTAGTCCCCTCAACGTGGAATGCAGGTCCCATGGATGCCAAGGGACAGCACGGTCCTTATGAGTCAAACCTGATAGGACTAAAGGTAAAAGATATCTCCAAGCCCTTGGAGATTATCAGGGTTGTTCATAGTTTTGACCCTTGTATCGCCTGTGCGGTTCATGTTATGGACCTAAAAGGAAATGAGCTTGGAACATACAAAGTCGATCCCGTTTATGGAAGCAGCTGCTAGTACAAAGGATATGCTATGATTGAAAAAAAGTATGAATTTTCCGGAGTGTTGAGATTTAATCACTGGGTCAGGGTTTTTACTATGCTGGTTTTGGTGATAACGGGATTTTATATAGCAGATCCTTTTATCATCCCTTTTTACAGCAGTGAGCCGGTTGACTTTATGAATGCTCTTTGGAGAAGCTGGCATGTGATTTTCGGGTTTGTATTTGTTGCATCTGCGATTTTTAAACTTTACCTTTTTATTTTTGATAGAGAAAGTGAAAACGAGAGGATTTCGTTTTTTGACTTTATCAAGCCCAGAATCTGGGTGCAGCAGATCAAATATTATATGCTGATAGGCAAACATCCCCACTCTAAAGGGATATACAATCCTTTACAGTTTGTTATATATACGATTATCTTTATAACATTTATTTTTATGTCTTTGACAGGCTTGATTCTTTATATGCATCTGTATCATGAAGGGCTGGGCGGACTTCTGTTTGATATCTTGAGACCTATGGAAGTGTTTTTTGGGGGACTGGCAAGTGTAAGAGCGATTCATCATGCCACCATGTGGATATTTTTGATGTTTATCCCCATACATATTTATTTGGCGATTTTTAATTCCATATACGGAAAACACGGGACGATGGATTCCATATTTTCAGGATACAGCTGGCATCAAAAATATTTCAAACGCAGAAAAAATAAGAAATGAATATATTGATACTCGGCATTGGAAATATACTTTTTCAAGACGAGGGGATAGGTGCGCATTTTGTACACTATATGGATGAAAAATATGAGTATATATCCCAAAAGAACAGTGTCACCATCGTAGATGGCGGGACTCTCGCACAAAGGCTCATTCCTCTTATCGTCAGGTACGATTATCTTATCGTAGTCGACTGCATAGAGGCCTATGACTCAGAGCCCGGTGATGTTTATTTTTTCGATTTTGAAAATGCACCTGATGAGATAAACTGGCAGGGAAGTGCGCATGAGGTGGAGATGCTTCAAACCTTGAACATGATACGGATGAATGGTGACCTGCCTCCCTCAAGGGTGCTTGGCGTTATCCCTAAAAGAATAGACGATGATACTGCATTTGAACTCAGCGAAGAGATTATAGCTGCCGCAGATACGATGGAGCAGACAGTTATAAAACATTTAGAGAGTCTGGATGTAAGCCTAAGAGAGAGAAACCCTCAAATCACGATCTCTGCTATGGCTCAGATCTCATTTAAAAGGGAGATTGTCAATGATTCTGGAATATAAATTTGAGTACCTCTCAAACAATAATACGCTGGTAAATTTTTTAACAAATATCGCAGATGCTTCAGATATGAAGTTTGAGATTACCAAAGAGAAGAATGAAATAAATTTTTATGTCGATGCCGATGAAGAAGCCATGAGCAGTTTTGCAAGCACGATAGCAAGCGACTTGCCGATGTCTGTTTTTTTGCAAAATACAGCCGTAAGTTTAGTTCAAGAGATGCCTCCAAGCAATATACAAGCCGATAAGACCAAACAGTTCAATCTCCCATTTTGTCCCAAATGTCTGCAAAAGGCAGAAAGTGCAGAATCATCCGATTACTATAATCCCTTTACAACTTGTCCGATGTGTTGTGATACGAAAGATATAAAAGAGTTTATTGTCTCCTTTGGCGATGAAATCAAGCGTACAGATGCGTATAAAGAAGTTTTTGAAGATTTGGCATCCAGGATTCACCAAGGCCTGGGAGTAAGGTTCAAAACACTCAGCGGTACTTTCATCTTTGAAAAACTTGAAAACCTGCAAGAGGATAAAAATCAAAAAGATATTAAGCTTCTTTGTACGAATCTGGCAAATATTTCAAATGTCGTAGTTGCAAAAAAAGCTGAGATAGTGGCACTCGCCTGCATAGAAAAGCCACAGATGGATTTTAGGATAAACGAACTCTATAAGAGTAAAAATATCATTCAAGCCAAAAGGCTCAGCGTAAGATATCCGAATGATCTGATCCTTTATCTCTTGTCCAAAGAGTTGAGAGCTCTGGGGATTGATTTTTTATCCTATAAAAACGAGGGCAGCTACGACATAAACGTGGATTTTGAGAACTTTGATGCAAAAGAGTCTCTTAAGATACCCAAGCTCAAAATACTTGAGCAAAACAGAGCCCTGGTGCTTGAATCAGAAAACTATGATAAAAAATTCATGCAGGTTTTTGAGAGTCTCAAAGAGAAAAACAAAGCCCATTTTATGGTCTTGCTGTATGAGAATTCCCTTTTGCAAAAGAGAATATTAAACTTTTATACCAGTTCTCGTGATGATGACAATGTATCGTACTATGCAAAAGATTTGGAAGGTTTTTTGGATGTTTTAAACTACAGACTGCCAAAAAGCATCCAGGAAGTGTTTGAAGATATCCAAAAAGAGGAATCAGGCGAAAGGCTCCTCAAAAATTACAAAAACAAGTACCCCGATAGTATTAAAACTGCTTTGGAATTTGATCTGTCCGTTTTGAAAAACGCTTCTATTGTTTCTTTTTGGAAAATTGCAGAGAGCATCCTTGGATTTAAAAACAGCATTTTGGATAATGCCTCTTTGAGCCTGCTTGAAAAAGGCCCGAGAATTGATTACAAACTTTTTGAGAGTGCCAGGATATATAATAAAGAATTCAACTATATAAAGCTGATACAAAGCGGGATGAGCTTTAGACTCGCAGGAGTGGATGAGAGAACGATATCTTTGGGATATATAGAAAGCTATGCGCATTTTATTTCAAATATTGCGGATGAGGTCAATAAGGAGATGGAGCTCGAGGGAATCTCTTTGAGCGGAGATATCTTTGCCGATGAGAGAATATCGCACTATGTGCACAAGAGCATTGGTAAAAATTTTAAGATTTTTTATAACAAAGACTTTGTTATACAGACCCGTTTTTAGGTATACAAACACTCTCTTTGAAATAATCATAAAATGTAACGGGGATGAAACAAAAAAGTATTATAATTAGGTACTATATAGAAGTAATCAGATGAAAGGGTCGCAGATGAGAATAGTAATCGTTGGCGGTGGCATAGCCGCGGTATATTTGGCAAATAATCTTAAAAAGCAGGACTCTGCTTTGGAGGTCGTGATTCTGAGTGAGGAGAAGTACCGGCCTTATGACAGGATACATCTGTGCCGCCTTGTTGATGGCGCGGAAGACAAAGAGGGTATATCCCTTGTCCTGGACCCGAGGGTAAAACTTGAGCTGAATCAAAAAATAAATACAATCGATAAACAAAACAAAAAAGTCTTTTCCGACACCTCCATGTTCAGTTATGACAAGCTCATTATCGCCACGGGCTCTGTGCCGGTTTCGCTTTTTAGCGTTGAGGGTATTAAAAATGCGGCGGTATTCAGAAATGCGGATGATTGTGTAAAGATAAAAGAGGGTGTGGGCAGATCTGAGTTTGTCATTGTCGGAAGCGGCCCTATAGGGCTTGAACTTCTTGAGACTTTAAATGAGATGCCTGATGTGCAAAAGATCACACTTCTTCTTCGGGGTAGCCATCTCTACAACGTAAATCTCTCCATTGATGCCATTAAAACCATAGAAAAATGCTATACAAAAAGCGGAAAAATAAGAATATCCTATGGGGATGAGATAGTAGACAAGAGTATAGAAAATGGCGAGATAAAGCTTTTAAAGACCAAAAAACTTGAAATTGAGAATCCTTTTGTGGTCTTTGGAGTAGGTATAAAACCCAATATCGAAACCTTCAGAGAGAGCCTGGCATGTGGAAAAGGGATTTTGACCAATCTTTTTATGCAAAGCGAGGATGAAGATATCTATGCAGTCGGAGAGTGCGCAGAGATTAAAGACCTGGGCTTTGTGGCCGGGCATGTAAAAGAGTGTACCCTGGAGGCCGATTGTGCCATATCCCATATTTTGGGCAAGGAAACCAAAGAGTTTAAGCTTGAAGCTACGATTGATATGCTCAAAGTGGGCGAGTTTGACCTTGTGGATGTTTCTTCGCCCGTATTTAACAGCGAATATGAAAAAATAGTCATTGCCTCAAAAAAAGAGAAGAGAATCGATGAGTATTTTATCAGTGATGACAAGCTGAGCCGGTTTATAGGAATCAACTCCAATGTAGATGTAGGATATATTGAGACCCTTATCAACAAGGGCGAAGATGTGGATATCAACTACCTCTACCAAAACAGACTGATAGGCGAGCGCGGCAGACTTATATGCAGCTGTGAACATATGTACCATCAGGACTTGGTAGATATAGTCAAACAAAGCGGTATAGGCTCATTCTTGGAACTATCGGACTTTTCGGAAGCTGGAAGGGTTTGCGGCAGATGCAAGATGATGGTCTCAAATATCATTCAGGATTCCCAAGACCTTATCGACCCCGATATGCCAAGAAAAAGTGCCGAGGATATCAAAAGAGAAAAAGAGATAGCCGAGGTAGCCAAACGTATAGACAAGTTCAATCTTCTTCATCCCAGAAATGAGCTGAGTACAGACAATCTTGAATCCGCCATGGCGTCACTGGATATAGGCAAGCATGAGGTCAACAGCTGGATATCCATGGTGACTGCTTCCATGCAGCTTCATCCGAGTTTTGAGCAGGTTGTCGAAGGTGCGGTTTGTAATTTAAACAAGGTACCTATCGTCTGGCTGGAGCTGGCAGATTGCAGCGGAAACTCTGAGGCCTTCATAAAGTCCACCAATCCTGCAATCGAAGAACTTATCTTTGATTATATATCGCTTGATTACCACGAACTTCTTATGAGTGCGAGCGGGGATCAGAGCGAGAACATTTTAGAAGATATTATCAAAAACCAAAAAGGGGAATATATCCTTATCGTAGAGGGTGCCGTTCCTTTGGCCATGGATGGAAAATATCTTCGCATCGGACCGCAGGGGGAAACCGGGATAGAACTTTTGAAAAAGTGTGCAAAAGACGCGGCTCTTGTCCTTGCTGTAGGGAGTTGTGCCCTAGACGGAGGAGTCGTGGCAGCCGCTCCAAATCCTACAGGAGCAGTGGGTGTAAGTGAAGCACTTGGACGGGAGGATATTATCAATATCCCCGGTTGTCCCACAAACCCTATAAATATCGTGGGAACACTCTTGTCCTATATAATGTTTGAAGAGCTGCCTGCTCTTGACAAGCTGAACCGTCCTTTGTGGGCGTATGAGGGAAGAGTGCATGACAACTGTGAGAGAAGAGGGCATTATGAGCTTGGAGAGTTTGTGCAGGAGTGGGGAGATGCGGGTGCGAAAAAAGGCTACTGTCTCTTTGAGATGGGTTGTAAGGGTCCTTATGCAAATGTAAACTGTCCCACTATGAAGTTCAACAGCGGAACAAGCTGGCCTGTTCAGGCGGGACACGGATGTATGGGCTGTACGGAAGTCGGCTTTTTTGACAAGTTTGCAAATGAGAGAAAGTATGTTGAGGAGCAAGAATCATGAGTCTTAAAAAAATCGTTATAGACCCTATTACGAGGATAGAGGGACATCTAAGAGCAGAGGTTGAAGTGGATGAGACGGGGATTGTGCGTGAAGCGTATGTCAGCGGACAGCTTTTTCGCGGTATTGAACTTATACTCAAAGGCAGAGACCCAAGAGATGCAGGCTTGTTGGCGGGGAGGATTTGCGGAGTCTGTACAAACTCCCACTTCCGTGCGGCTGTGAGCTGTGTGGAAGACGCGTATTCTATAGAACTGCCTAAAAATGCTCAAATTATAAGAGATTTGATTGCCATGGCTCTTTTTATCCAGGACCATGTGGTGCATTTTTACCATCTGCATTCTCTGGATTTTGTGGATGTGACAAGTGCATTGCAGGCGGACCCAAAACGTACATCCAAAGAAGCGCATAAATATTCCGATAAACCTTTTAGAAACTCCCATTCTCACTATGAAGATGTACTTGTAAAGCTGCAAAACTTTGTAAAAGCAGGCAAACTCGGACCTTTTAGCAACGGATATTGGGGGCATGTGGACTACAAGCTCACGCCTGAGCAAAATCTTATACTGATTTCCCATTATCTTGAAGCGCTGAAGTTTCAGACAAATATTTCCAGGGCAGTAGCTATTTTCGGGGGTAAGACTCCCCATCCTCAGAGTATCGTAGTAGGGGGTGTTACAAGTGTCGCAGATATGCTCAATCCTCAAAGGCTCAATGATTACCTTTTTATTATCAAAGAGGCAAAAGAGTTTATCGACCGTGCATACCTGCCCGATATGAAGCTGCTCGTCGACGCATACAAGGATGAGATAAAAGCGGGAAGAGGGCGAGCAAACGGAAACTTCCTCTGTGTTGGCGGATATGAGTTTGAGGGTGAACAGAGACTCTTTTGCAACGGCGTTATCTACGCACATGATTTCTCCGCAATAGAAGAGTTTGATGAGACCAAAGTCAGCGAAGAGATTGACCGTGCCTGGTTTAGCGGTGAGGCAAAAGAGAATGAGGTCTGCTATACGGATTTAAACGAAGACAAAACACTCAAAACTGCAAAAAACGAGGATAAGTATTCGTGGATAAAAGCTCCTCGTTATGATGGCAGGACTATGGAAACGGGGCCCCTGGCAAGAGTCTTTGTAAGCTACTCCAAGGGGAATAGACTTATAAAATCCTTTGTGGAGGAGTTTTTGAGTGCAACGGATCTGGAACTGCTTGACCTCTCCAGTACCGTGGGCAGAAATGCGGCAAGAGCGATAGAGACAAGCTATATCTGTGAGTATATCTTTAAACTTGTCTCAAGACTCATCCAAAACGTGAAATACTACGATACCGATACGTGGACGAAATACGATTTTGGAATCTTGGAAAAAAACACGGCAGGAAGAGCATTTTTTGAGGTGCCGCGCGGTGTTTTGTCCCATTTTGTCAATATTAAAGAAGCAAAGATTGAGAATTTTTCTGTGATTGCCCCCACAACATGGAATGCGACACCCAAAAACTTTGACGGTCTAAGAGGCGCATATGAAGAGGCCTTGATCGGACTTAAGATAGAAGATACATCCAAGCCTCTTGAAGTATTAAAAGTGCTTCACTCTTTTGATCCTTGTCTGGCTTGTGCCGTGCATGTCATCGATGCCAAGGGCAAAGAGCTTGGTGCGTATAAGATGAAGAACACATAAAAGAGAATAGATGGCTAAAAATATAG
The DNA here is from genome assembly GCA_018825665.1 of bacterium. GTDB lineage: Bacteria > Campylobacterota > Campylobacteria > Campylobacterales > Sulfurimonadaceae > Sulfurimonas. Next base: position 24,315 of record JAHJEG010000009.1, read on the forward strand.
TTATAGGGGTTGGGAATATTCTTTTTTGCGATGACGGGATAGGAGTCATCGCTGCCGAGTATCTCAAAAAGAACTACAGCTACGCTCCTGAGCTTGAAATCCTCGACGGCGGGACACTGGGTTTGAATCTGATAGAATATTTTTTGCATTATGATAATGTTTTTATCCTGGATACTCTCTCCATGGACGAAGAAGCGGGGAATATCTATAAGATCCCTTCTCATGAGCTCTTAGGCAGAGGCGGATATAAGAGTACGGCGCATGAAGTGGAAGTCGTGCAGATGTTAGAAGCCGCCCAACTCTATGATACAAAGGCTCAAGTGAGTGTTTTTGGAATTGTCGCTGAGGATATTTCGAGGGTGCAAATCGGACTGAGTGAAACTTTGAACACAAGATTTGAACTATTTATACAGGCAGTTATTGAAGAAGTTGTAGAATTAGGGATAGAAGTTAGTAAAAAAGAGATTCTGACACTAGAAGATATAATCAAAGGATTCAAATGCCAAAGTTAAAGCAGCTCTTTTCATCGCAGGAGGGTAAAATATTTGCAAGCGGTCTCGCTTTGCTTATTCTTTATATCCTCGGCATCATGATGGTTTATATATTTTCACTCAAAGTTGCGAATGATTTAACCTTTATGAGCATAACAAATATTATTTTTGGCAGGGCAGCGGGAATCTCTTACGGTTTTGCTTCAGGATTTGGTGACTTTGTCATTGTCTTGAGCAATATTATGATTGAATCTATAAGCGTAATGATAATCTACCCTTTATTCGTATGGAGCTGGAACAAGTCATTGAATTTGGAACTCTTTGAAGAGTATTTTTTAAAAGTGCAAAATCTCAGAGAAAAGTATAGAGATTATTTTGAGAAGTACGGCATATATGGACTCTTTTTGTTTGTATGGTTCCCTTTTTGGATGACAGGTCCCGTTGTCGGGGCAATCATAGGTTTTTTGATAGGCTTAAAACATTACACGACCATGGCAATTGTGCTTTTTGGCACCTCTTTGGCAATAGTGATATGGACTTATTTTTTAAAAGAGTTTTTACAGATACTCAATCAGGTAAGCTCCTATGCCCCCTATATCCTTTTGGGACTCTTTATCGCAGTCGCTGTTTACTTTAAATTCAGACCAAATAGAGAATAGATGTACGCTACTCTGATCCTTGCTCCACTTTTATTTGCATTGACGGTATTGATTAGCCCGCTAAGGCTCAGAAATATACTCAGTATAGTCTTTGTCCTGTTTTTGAGTGCCGTGAGTATCGGAATGAACCTAACTCTGCATACCCCTGTAGAAGCAAGTCTGCACCAGCTCTTTCACCCATTGTTTATACTCCTTGATACGCTTGTGCTTTTGTATTTCTTATGGCAGGGTGTTGTGAAGAACAGCTCTTTGGTGATGCTTCTGGCTTTGCTTCAGATTGTTTTGTTTGGCATTGTCCTTTCTCTTTCTGCAGCTCTGGATTCGAATGACATACTTATTGAGAGTACAAGTACCGTGATGTATCTTCTTATCAATATTGTGGGCGGAAGTATCATCGTCTTTGCCTTGCACTACATAGAGAGTGAAGCATTCGGCAGATTCAAAAAGAATGCTTTTATCGCTATCTTATTTTTCTTTTTATCGGTGATGAATTTTATCGTCTCCACAAACAATATCGAGATATTCTTTTTACTTTTCGAGCTGACAACGCTTTGTTCGTACCTCTTGATAGCGTACCGGGGTGAGGGGGTCTCGGTTGAAAACTCACTCAGGGCACTTTGGATGAATCAGCTGGGCGGTGTGGCTATTTTGGCCGCTTTGATATTTTCAATACTGCACTACGATACGGTTCATTTTGACATACTTATAGCCAATATAGAAGAGGTATATCTTCTTCCGATTGTCTTACTGGCCATTGCCGCATTTGTCAAAGGTGCGAGTATCCCTTTTGACAAATGGCTCCTGGGTGCGATGGTCGCTCCTACTCCGGTAAGTGCGATTTTGCACAGTGCGACAATGGTGAAAATCGCTCCGTATCTGATGCTCAAACTTGCACCGGCTATGAACGGATTTGTGTCTCTTAGCATCACTCTGCTTGGTACATTCGTATTTTTTTCCGCAGCACTCCTTGCTCTTGGCAAAGATTATTTCAAAGAGATATTGGGATATTCCACCATTGCGCTGCTCGGGCTTATGATGGCTTTGGCAGCGCTTGGAACACCTGAAGCGATAAGGGCGTGTCTGGTGCTTCTCATCTTTCATGCAATCTCAAAAGGGCTGCTGTTTTTACAGGCGGGTATCCTGGAAAAAAACTTTCATCTTAAATATGTGAATGATATAAACGGCTTAATAAACCACTCACCTCTTGTCGTGTTTTTTATCACGGTCGGTTTCGCTTCGTTGACGCTTCCCCCTTTTGGAGCGTTTATAGGAAAGTTTATGGCCATTGAATCCATCGCGGCTGAGATTGCCGGTAGTCCTTTGTATCTCTTTGCCCTTATCTTCTTGGCACTGGGAAGCGTCTTTTTGACACTGCTTTATTTTAAGGTGCTTACGAAGCTTTTTGCAAAGGATATGGATGCCGAAGCCGGCAATGCTTCCCCGCATTCGCCTACAGCGTATGCCGAGATTTCGAAGTACTACACCTTCCCCTCTTTTTTGCTTCTCTTCTTGCTTGTCGCGGGGATATATATAAGTTTTGAAAAAGAGCTCTTGGATTCTATGGAAATTATCGTGCCGCTGCTTTTGATTGGGCTTGTACCTTTACTTTTTGCAACACTGCTCTTTAAAAAAGCCCATCGTGTCAAAGAGTACAACTGCGGTGAAAAAGAGCAGATCAAACTCAATATGTACTATTTCCACATGCCAAGGCGGATAAAAACATATATCGCTCTAACCGCGACAGCCGCTCTTGTGATACTGATGGCGGGAGTAGTGTTATGATTGAGGTCATGCTTATACTCTTTGCTCCCCTAATAGGCGGTTTGATGTACGGATTTGAACGTGTGCTTCGGGCTCGGATGCAAAACAGAAAGGGTCCGCCTCTGCTGCAGCCCTTTTATGATATGTATAAATTATTGGACAAACAGGCTTTTATTATCAACCCGTATCACACTGTTTTGGGGATAATGCATTTTCTGACACTCTGGACGGTGGTCGCATTTATGATTTTTGGGCAAAACCTGCTTTATATTATCTTTTTGCATCTTCTCTCGGTTATTTTTATTATCCTCGCAGGCTTTAGTGTGAACTCCGTTTATTCCCATGTCGGTGCAAACAGAGAACTTTTATCCGCTCTTGCATATGAGCCGATTTTGATTATCGTTGCCGTGGGATTTTTTATGATGCACGGGAGTTTTGATATATCTGTCATTAGACAGAACAGCGCATCGATTGTGCCTCTGTTTTTACTTTTTTTGGCCTTTTTACTCCTTATCCCTCTCAAGCTTAAAAAGTCTCCCTTTGATGCGGCCGAAGCACATCAGGAGATTGTAGGGGGAGTCGAGATTGAGTTTAGCGGCGTGTATTTTGAGTTTATATATATTGCGAAATGGCTTGAGTATGTTTTTGTATATCTCTTGCTTGTTTTGTTTGCGGGGAATAATGCTGTTCTTGGGACGGTTTTGTTTCTCGGTGTTTTCCTTTTGGTAAACCTTGTAGACAATGCAACGGCAAGGATAAAGATGAAACATGTGATACAGATAGTTTTAGGTATCGCTTTGACACTTGGCTTGTTAAACCTCGCAGGACTCTCTTATGTTTAGAAAATACAGAAAAAAATCGCCCTGGATTCTTCACTACAATGCAGGAAGCTGTAACGGATGTGATATCGAGATACTCGCCGCGCTCGCTCCAAAGTATGATTTGGAGAGATTCGGGGTGATAAATACCGGCAATCCAAAACAATCGGATATATTTCTAGTCACAGGCCCTGTGACTTTTAGGTCCAGGGAGAGACTTGTCGAACTCTATACGCAGATGCCCGAACCAAAGGTCGTAATAGCCCTTGGAAGCTGTACCTGCACGGGGGGAGTTTTTCGTGATATGTATAATGTGGAAGACGGGATTGACAGGTACATCCCCGTGGATGTTTATGTCCCGGGCTGTGCAGCTTCACCCGAGCTTCTTATAGACGGAGTGGTGAAGGCACTTGAGATTTTAGAAGAAAAAACAAAGGCAATAGAAAAGCCGTTTAGGCTTTTTAAAGAGGCCAGTTCTGAAAACGGTATAATCAACAGACGCCACAGCGCACTCAAAGTAGGGGAGAAAGATGAAGAAGATTGAAGTAGCGCTCAAGAGCGTCAGAGATGAGATCAAAAGTTTTTATGATTATAAAAAGTGGCATTTTTTGACACTCAACGGAGTTGCTCTTGAAGATAACAGAATGCAAGTGCAGTGGATATTCTCAAAATATGAGGCTCTGGATGAGGTCGTAATCTATTATGCGGAGATAGACTATACAGAGCGTATCCCCTCACTCAGCGATATCATCCCCTCCGCCATAATATCCCAGCGCGAACTTGTGGATATGTTCGGCGTGGAGGTGGAGGGAAGCGAAAAAGGTCTCTATCTTGATGAGGATTCCATGCAGACACCTTTGCGTAGCTGCTTGGTGTAATCTTGCCTAGGTAGATGAAAAATTTTCCGGCATGTGCAAATGACAAAGTATTTAGTAAAGAAGAATCAAAATATTTGGAGATATAGATGAGCAAGAAGACAATACATATCCCTCTGGGTTCACAGCATATCTCTCTTTTAGAACCTGTACGGTTTAAGTTTGAGTGTGAAAACGAGAAGATTGTAGGGGTGGATTCGGATGTGGGATTTGTGCATCGCGGGATAGAGCGGGCATGTACTACAAAGTTTAAGTTTGACGCAATCGGATATGTGGTGGCAAGAGTCTGCGGACTTTGCGCCATCACGCATTCCCTCTCCTATACGGTCGCCATTGAAAAACTTCTCGGAGGGGAGATTAGCAAAAAGGCAAAATACCTGAGAATCCTGCTTTTGGAACTTGACAGAATCCATTCCCACATGCTGTGCCTCTCTCATACCTGCGAAAATGCGGGCTTTGAGGCTATGTTCATGAGAATCATGGGAGACAGAGAACTTGTTATGGAGATACAAGAGCTGCTCACGGGAAACAGAATACAGTTTGACTACATCAGTATCGGCGGGGTAAACAGGGATTTGGATGTTCAGACAGCTAAAAAAATCATCGAAAACCTCGCTCTTGTCAAAGCAAAAGTATTCTCTTACATAGATGAGTTTACAAACAACTGGAGCCTCTCTCTAAAATTTAAAGGAATCGGTGCGCTCACTCTTGAAGATGCCTATAGGTTTAATGCTATCGGACCCTTGGCACGTGCCTGCGGTCTGCCTATAGATGTAAGAAACGAGATAGAGTATCTTCCCTTTGACGAGGTGGGATTTAAGATGCAAACCCACAATGATGGGGATATCAACGCGAGAAATATGGTTCGGCTCAATGAGATACTGAATTCTCTTGAGATGTGCGAGAATATTCTTAGGGGATTGCCTGAGGGTGAAATTTTTACCAAACTCAAGGGAAAACCAAAAGGGGAAGCACTGATGCGCTTTGAAGCTCCAAGGGGAGAGCTGATGTACTATGTAAAAGGAGATGGCTCCGCAATGCTAAACCGCGTCAGAATAAAAACACCCACCTTTGCCTGTATCCCTGCCTTTTCCCATATATTTATGGGTGAGGAGTATGCCGATGCGCCTGCTATTCTGGCCTCGTTTGACCCATGTCTGTCCTGCACCGCGAAGTAGGATTGGGCGATGTTGACTTCCTTTATAAAAGCATTTAAAAATCTTTTCAAAAAGCCTCAGACTATTGACTACCCTGCTACTCCCATAGTTCAAGACAAAGGGCACAGAGGCTTGATAGAATACGGGGAAGAATCATGCATCTATTGTTTGAAGTGTGAAAAGGCTTGTCCTCCGGGTGCTATTTTGTTTGTACCCGTACAAGACCCTTCCCAAAATGAAAAGAACAAAAAGGGGCTGGCTTACAACTACAACCCTTATCTTTGTATTTACTGCGGTGAGTGTGTGAGAGCCTGTCCAAAGCCTGACGAAGCACTCTGGCAAAGTAACAAAAAACCGCAAGTGGCTGTAAAAAGCGATAAGGTGAATGCAGAGTGGTTTGTTCTGGAAAAACTCAAAAAGCAGGAGAAAACCAAATAATCCTCTCTCGTCTTTTGGGCATCTTAACATATCTTTTATAGTATAATATTTTCACAATACCGAGGAGATTATGTTTTGACAGATAAGAAACAAATAAAAAAAGAGCAGATTATGCAATGTGCTCTGGAGCTATTTGCTACAAAAGGATTTTACAGTACAACAATACCCGATATCGCATCCTCTGTTAAAATGAGTGTCGGTAACATGTATAATTACTTTAAATCAAAAGATATTCTGGCCAAAGAGATTATAAAATATATCTCCAAATATCTTGGGCATAAGTTAAGAGAGATTAACGAGCAGGATGTTTCCACAAAAGAAAAAACAAAAAGAATCGTTGAGATATATTTTAAAACAGCGTCTTTAAAACCTGAGATGATAGACTATTTTCTCAGGATATATCTCTCGAATCGTGAAGTATTTTCACAAGGGTGTGAGGGGATGCTCTGCGTCAATGAATTTGTCACGGAGATAATGATCTATTTTGAAGAGGGTGTCAAAAAAGGGGATCTCAGAGAGCAGGATTTTTTCAGTGCCTTTGGCCTTTTTATGGGATATTTGGGTGGAATGGTCTTTTTAAAGGGTGAAAATATACTGCCAAAAGAGCTGAATAATTATGTTGATGATATCTCATTTAACATCTACAAAGCATTGAGTGTATAATTTTTTTTGCTTTTAAATGAAAACGGAGCCAAAAAAGTTATAAAGTTTCAGCCCTTTAGATTAATTTAGTGATGTAGGGAATATAGAGAATTGCAGAGGGATAGGGATAGATGAGCGAACAGATTATTTTAAAAGAAAATTTTATAATGGTTGACGCTGCCTCCCAATTGACTAAGGGCTTTAGAAAGACAGATAGGAACACATTATTATGAAAGAATAGTATCAGTCAAAGAGAAAAAGCAACAGATGATAATCCTACTATAGGCATAATCCTGTGTGCAGATAAAGATAACACAGTCGTAAAATATTCAGTTTTAAATGACAATTAGAATTTGTTTGTCTCTAAGTATCAGTTGTACTTGCCGAGCGAAGAAGAGTTGAAGAGAGAGATTGAGAAGGATAAAGTGAAATAATTGGCGATGAAAAATAGAGCACGAAAATCTTTTCTAATCCAAGGCATTGTTCAAGGAGTTGGATTTCGCCCGTTTATATATAAGCTGGCATGTGGAAATTCCCTCTGCGGATTTGTGAAAAACGATAGCAACGGAGTGGAGTTGGAGGTTGAGGGGAGCGAAGAGAATATACGGCTTTTTGAAGAACAGCTTCACCTGCAACTTCCTCCGCTTGCACGAATAGACTCGCTTACTTTCAAAAACATAGAACCACAAAATGAAAAGACTTTTGAGATAATCGAGAGTTCAAATA
>JAHJEG010000010.1 GCA_018825665.1 bacterium
ACTTATTTATAAATATTTTTAATAGTTTTTGCATCTTTTTCATTTAAAACAGGAATAATATCATTAATTTGAAGTTTTTTTAATGCCTCAAATGTTCCAAAATGATTAAGCAGCTTTTTTATTTTCGCCTCAGATATTCCACGAAGAGTTAAAAGTCTGCTCTCTTTATCCTGTTTAAGTTTTGTTTTTTTATGGAAGGTTATAGCGCTTCTGTGTGCTTCATCTCTCAAATTCTGTACCCATTGAAGCCTTTTGTCACTGTTTGAGAGTTTGAAACTTTCATTTTTTGTATGAATTATGTCATTTGCTTTGCCTTTTGCTCTATGGGCTTTGGCATCGATTTTCTCTTTAGATATGGCGATGACGTCTATAAATACACCGGAAGAATCCAATATTTCGAGTGCCAGTTTCAAAAGGGTGGTTCCGCCGTCAATAATCCATAGATCAGGGGGTGAGTTTTTTGAAAAGCTCTCAACTCTTCTCGTTAAAGTCTCCCGCATCTGCGCATATTCGTCCTTGGCTTTTAAATGGTAGGTCCTGTAGCTTTTTTTGTCAAACCCGGAATCTTCATACACTGCCATAGCACCCACCGTAGCCGCTCCGGACATGTGTGAATTATCAAACACTTCTACTCTGAATGGAATTCTCTGGAGTTCAAACAATTCTTTGATATCATTGTGGAGTCTGGAATCATCCTCTTTTTTGTCTTTTCTCAGAAGTTCTTTTGCATTTAAAACAGCCAAATCTATCAGTCTTTTTTTATTACCGCGCTGAGGAACCAGGACAGAAGCATTTTTTTCAAACACTTTGCTCAAATGTGCTTCGATGATGTGCAGGTCCGTAAATTTTTTCATCACAAGAACAGGTGCGATGATAGGAGGTTTCTCATCCTTGTAAAAATCAAGCAAAACCCTTTGGTAGAGTTCATCCTCGTCATAGCCCTCATTGAGTTGTATAAAGTCATGCGAAGATGAGATGATTTTACCGTTTCTCATAAAGAGTCTAACCACAACTGCCCTTGATTCGCTGTTGTGTAAAGCAAAAATATCATAGTTCTCACTGCTGGCAAAGTCTATATCACTTTTTATCTCAGATCTTTGTATCCTCTGTATTCTGTCTCTAAGCTCTCCCGCTTCTTCAAATCTAAGTTCCTCCGCATAAAATTCCATCTTTTCATGAAGCCTCTCCAATAAAAGCGTTTTATTTTTAATGAGCTCTTGGGCCAGTTGAACTTCTTTGTCATACTCGGCATGTGGAATGTTCAGCTCGCAGGGACCGAGACATTTATTTATCTGATAGTACAGACACAGTTTTTTTGAGTTTAAACACCCTTTTTTTTGTATGAGTCTGCATATTTCGTAGACAGAATCCAAAATATCTCTGGCCGCTACAGAATAGGGACCAAAATAAGTGATCTCCGGAGTGTTTATTATTTTTCTTGTTATTTCGAATCTTGGAAACTTTTGCGTCTTGTCTATGTAGATATAAGGGTATGTTTTATCGTCTCTTAGTAAAATATTGTATTTCGGATTGAGCTGTTTTATAAGAGAATTTTCCAAAATCAAAGCATCGTGTTCAGACTTTACAACGATATAATTTAAGCTGAAAGTCTGCTGTATCATCTTTGTTATTCTGTTTGAGAGGTTTGGATTGGCTCTTAACTCCGGAGCAAAAGTGAAGTAGCTTTTTACCCTTTTGGTCAGACTCTTTGCCTTTCCTATGTAAAGCAGACGCCCGTTCTTGTCAAAATACTGATAAATCCCCGCAGAATCAGGAAGATTTTTGATGCTTTCTTTTAAAGTCATTTTCCCGCTTTTATTATGTTTTGGATACTTCTTACCAGCGCACTGAGCTTTTCATCGTGTATATTTATGGAAAAATCACCTCTTGCTCTTTCTGGATAGTGAAGTGCTTTTTTTATCTCCGGTTTGGCATTTACTTTGATGGGAGTATGTGTGACAAATGCTTTTATATCAGTAATTACGCTATCTTTGCACTCCTCAGGGTTGACGAACTTTAAAGCACTTTTAATATTTTGTATATTATTATCGAATTCTTGTTTCCCTGCAGGGTGGCTAAAGACAAAAAACAGGGTGTCATTTTTAATATAGGCAAACTTTATCATCTTTTGCACGGGCAGCATAAACATAGACTGTATCTTACCTATACATTTATATTTTAAAAGTTTAGAAAATTGAGGCTTATTTTGAATAGAATTAATAATTTGACTGGCATTTTTCATCTGGCAATTATAGCAATGTTTTTGTTAAGTTTGAGCGGATGCGGTTATAAAAAAGCACCATATTATTTGGAAAATGCACCAGAAGGTGATGAAAATGTGGAGTTTATCATCAAAGAACCAAATGAAAACAACAGTACACGAGAAGGTATATAATGCATTATGATGTGATAATTATCGGTGCCGGGGTAGCAGGACTTTATGCGGCTTTGCATATACCAAAAGAGAAAAAAGTACTTATTATAAATAAAAGAGAGACTTTTAAATGTAATACATTTTATGCCCAGGGCGGAGTGGCTCTGGCTGTTGATAAAGATGATATCCCCTCGCATATACAAGATACCTTGGATGCAGGTGCAGGCCTGTGTGATGAACAAGCTGTAAAAGTTTTAAGCGAGAACTCACGAATCGTCATAGATGATCTGATAGCGCGCGGTTTTAAATTTGACACCAATAAAGAGGGTGAGCTTTTATATACAAAAGAAGCGGCACACTCAAGGGAGAGAATCATCCATGCGGGAGGTGATGCGACCGGCAGGTATCTGCATCTTTTTTTACTCGAAAACAATCCCCATCCTCTGCTGAGCGATGCCAGAGTTGTAGACCTTTTGATCAAGGACAACAAGTGCTACGGCGTAACCGTACTGGACCATAGAGAATCAAGAAACATATATGCCGATGATGTGATCATAGCAAGCGGCGGAGTCGGTTCCCTGTTTGAATATCATACAAATGCTCCATGTATCAGTGCAGATATTCAAGGGTTGTGCATCATGAAGGGGATAGAACTTGAGCGAATGGAGATGATGCAGTTTCATCCTACGGTGTATGTTGACAGCAACAATGCCCAAAAGCTCTTGCTTACAGAAGCTTTGCGGGGAGAAGGGGCTACGATTGAGGATGAAGAGGGCAGAAGATTTTTGTTTGATTATGATGAACGCGGGGAGCTTGCTTCGAGAGATATCGTAAGCAAAGCCATATACGAGCATTCTAAAAAAACAGCTCAGCAGACATACCTCTCCTTTGCAAACTTTGAACATCTGTATTTCACAAAAAGGTTTCCAAATATCTACAAAAACCTGCAGCTTCTCGGCTTTGACGTGCCAAAGCAAAGAGTACCGATTTCACCGGCATTCCATTATGCGATCGGCGGTATAAAAAGTGATTTAAACGGCCGTGTTCCGAGTGTAAAAAATCTTTACGCCATCGGAGAAGTGGCCTCCACTGGGGTTCACGGAGCAAACAGACTCGCTTCAAACTCATTGCTCGAAGGACTGGTCTTTGCTGTTAAAGCCGTAGAGGATATTTTAAAAACTCCGCATACAAAAGAAAATGTAGAGTTTGCAGTGAGCGATGAGGTGATGAGCGAAAAAGATGATAAGGAAAAAAAGAATCTGCTTCGCAAGATTATGTGGGAAAATGTCTCAATTGTCAGAACAAAAAAAGGTTTATCTGAAGCATTGGAACAAATTAATGCTCTTTTAAAAGAAAAAATTGGTAAACTGCTTAAATTCCGTTTATTAACCGCAAAAGCAATAGTGGTTTCAGCCCTTGCTAGGGATAAATCAATTGGGGTACATACTATACTTGAGGAGAAAAAATGACAGAGTCACATGTAGCGGGTACGCAGGCGGTAGACCTTGCAGTCGAGCCATTTGGATGGTTTTTATTAACAATATTCGTGATTGGATATTATTTTATCGCAGCTGAGGAGAAATACCATATCAACAAAGCCAAACCGGCCTTGTTTACGGGTACGTTTATGTTTATGCTGCTTGGTGCATATTACGCATTCAACGGTTTAAACTTTGCAGCATTTGACACGGAGATAGCACACCTTATTTTGGAAATCGCAGAGATTTTCTTCTTCTTATTTGTGGCAATGACATTCATTGAGGCACTTATTGAGAGAAATGTTTTTGATGCTCTAAAAGAAAAGCTTATGAAAGCGGGATACAGCTACAGACAACTTTTCTGGGTGACCGGTTTTCTTGCATTTTTTATCTCTCCCGTAGCGGATAACTTGACAACGGCCTTGATTCTTTCAACGGTTCTGATTACAATAGAGAAAAAGAACAAGGCTTTCTTGGTTCCTGCAGCTATTAATATCGTAGTAGCGGCAAATGCCGGCGGTGCCTGGTCTCCGTTTGGTGATATCACGACTCTTATGGCATGGTCGGCGGGTAAGGGGACCTTTGTTGATTTCCTTTTCTTATTTCCTGCGTCTATAATCGGCTGGCTTGTAACAGGGTATCTGCTGAGTCGTTTTGTTCCGGAGACAACACCGCCGAAAGTTGACACAGGTGAGCCTGTTCATATCCATAGAGGCGGGAAAGTGATTATCTTCCTGGGAATACTGACTATTCTTATGGCAGTTTTAGGAAAACAACTGATGCACCTGCCTCCAATGTGGGGAATGCTCTTTGGTCTGTCTCTGCTACAACTCTATGCGTTTACGTTAAAGAAATATCACGACCATGATATCCAGATTTACAAATCCGTATCAAAAATCGAAAATGATACCCTGCTGTTTTTCTTTGGTATCTTGGCGGCCGTCGGTGCTCTTCACTTTGCAGGTTTCTTGGCGCATGCCGTAAAACTTTATGAGATATTTGATCCTACCAGCGTGAATATAGGGGTAGGTTTCCTCTCGGCTATAGTAGATAATGTTCCTGTTATGTCTGCAGTTCTAAAGGCTTCTCCTGACATTGAATTGGCTCAGTGGATGCTCGTTACATTGACAGCCGGTGTCGGCGGTTCTATGATAGCCTTCGGCTCAGCGGCGGGTGTCGGTGTTATGGGTAAACTAAAAGGTATCTATACTTTTAACTCGCATATGAAATTTTCCTGGGCAATCCTGATTGGATATATCGTCTCCATAGTTGTCTGGTATGTACAATATGAAATCTTAGGCCTTTATATTAAACATTAATATAACTTATTGTATCCTTTCAAAACTTGAAAGGGTACATCCACTTCTTTCTCAGCCATCAGGCACTAATAATTACTCTTATTAAAGGCATTTAAAATGACAAATGTTAGCATCATAGTTTTAGATTTCGGTTCTCAGTATACTCAGCTTATAGCTCGTCGTCTTCGCGAAGATAAAATTTATTGCGAAATTCTCCCTTACCATACATCTTTAGATGAGATAAAAGCCAAAAATCCCAAGGGAATTATCCTTAGCGGCGGACCCTCTTCAGTGTATAACAAAGACGCTTACGAAGTTGATCAGGGCGTTTACAGTATGGGAATCCCTGTTCTTGGTATCTGTTACGGTATGCAAAGAATTGCCGTAGATTTTGGCGGGAGCGTTATCCGCTCTGACCATCATGAATATGGCAAGGCTGAACTTAAAATTGAAAAAGATTCTCCGCTTTTGGCAGATTGTGACGATGACCGCATTGTGTGGATGAGTCACTCTGACAAAGTGGATGTGCTGCCCGAAGGTTTTATCCCAATCGCTACCTCGGCAAACTCCCCTTATGCGGCTATTGCCAATGAAGAAAAACGTGTGTATGCTATGCAGTACCATCCGGAAGTTCAGCACTCAGAAGAGGGCTATCTGATGCTTCGCAACTTTGCAAAAAATATTTGTGGAGTAACTGAAAAATGGAAGATGGAACATTTTCTAAAAGAGCAGATTAAAATCATCCGTGAAAAAGTGGGAACAGGAAAAGTTCTTTGCGGTCTGAGCGGCGGAGTTGACAGTTCGGTTGTTGCCGCAATGCTTTATGAGGCAATCGGAGACCAGCTTATCCCTGTATTTGTAGATAACGGACTTTTAAGAAAAGGTGAAAGAGAGCAGGTTGAAGAGGTTTTCAAGATTAACCTGAAAACTCCTTTGGTGACTGTTGATGCCGTGGATAACTTTTTAGGAAAACTAGCAGGTGTGTCTGACCCTGAAGAAAAACGTAAGATTATCGGACACACTTTTATAGAAGAGTTTGAAAAAGAGGCTAAAAAACATGACGGAATCAAGTTCTTGGCTCAAGGTACGCTTTACCCTGATGTTATCGAATCAATAAGCGTAAACGGTCCTTCTGAAGTTATCAAATCTCACCACAATGTCGGCGGTCTGCCTGACTGGATGGATTTTGAACTTATCGAGCCTTTACGCGAACTTTTTAAAGATGAAGTAAGAAAAATAGGTCTTGAGCTTGGTCTTCCGGAATCTATGATCAACCGTCATCCATTCCCTGGACCGGGTCTGGCTATTAGAATCATGGGCGATGTGAATGTCCCGGATTTGACTCTTTTACGTGAAGCGGATGTTATCTTGCTTGATGAGTTAAAAGCGAGCGGATACTACGCTAAAACATGGCAGGCATTTGCAGTTTTACTGAATGTAAAATCGGTTGGCGTAATGGGTGATAACCGTACTTATGACAATACCGTATGTGTGAGAGTCGTTGAAGCAGTAGACGGAATGACGGCAACATTTGCGCATCTTCCACATGACTTATTGGAAAGAATTTCAAGAAGAATTATCAATGAAGTAGACGGGATCAACCGTGTAGTATATGATATATCTTCAAAACCGCCTGCAACTATCGAGTGGGAATAACTTTATAAACTCCGGCATGTGGAGATCCACATGCCGACTGCCAGGAAAGATTATGCCAAAACAGATCTATCTCTTTTCCATCTCCTCACACCCGCAAGCTATCAGTATAAACTCTTTGGATATAAAATTTTTAAAACCCAAGATTGATTTTTCACAGTATGACTATCTGATTATCACGTCCAAGCAGGCAAGCGAAGCTTTGAAACAATATGACTCTGAGGAATATTTCCACATGCCGGCATTGTGCGTCTCAAGTGCGAGTGCAGCGGCATATGAAGAGATAGGCGGAAAAATACTTGATATCGGCGGAGGATACGGAGATAACCTTGCGCAGAAGATATTCTCGTACGGGAGATCCAAAAGATGGCTCTATCTAAGAGCGGAGATTGTCGCATCTGATTTTATTTCCACATGCCAGGAGCAGGGATGCCAAATTGAGGAAATAGTAGTTTACAAAAGCGAGTGCTCCAAAGAGATCCGGCATGTGGAAGTGGCGGAGGACTCAGTTTTGATTTTTACCTCCCCCTCAAGCGTCAAGTGTTTTTTAAAAGAGCACACAATCAGTCCACATGCCGAGATTATAGTAATCGGCACCACTACCGCAGAGGCTCTTCCCAAAGGGATCAGATACACGATTTCAGAAATAACGACCATTGAAAACTGCATGGAGACGGCTTTATCCTTATGAAAAAAGTATTAAAGACAATGCTCTTTATCCAGATTCTCTTTGCCTCTTTTTTGTCTTCAAACGAATTTATTCCAAAAATATTTCAACCGGGCAATACGGTTGTCCCCAATGACAAAGAGTACTATAAACATAATCAGAACAATACGCAGATACTCTATACCAAAGAGAATCTGCCCTTTGCAAAGCATACGGCGAATATAGAGAATTCTCTCAATAGACAGTATGAGCTGTTCTTTAATTGGAAGCTCGATGAAACGCTTTATATAGGTTTGATGTCGGACTGCAACCAGATAGCAAACGGATTTTCAAGCCAGTGGCCAAATAACAGACAGATACATTATATCGGCGGTACTCAGCTTATAGATTATTTTTCATCGGCTTCCTGGCTGGATAATCTGCTGTATCATGAAACTGCCCATAATTATCAGACAAATATAAAAGCAAGTCCCGTCTCAAGAACGCTTCATTCAATTTTTGGCAACGGCTCCGTGGTATTTCCCATACCGATGAATGTTCCGAATGTGATGGAGAGTTCGTTTATGCTTGAGGGAAATGCGGTTTTAAACGAATCGTGGCACGGCAACGGAGGCAGATTGTACAGCGGCAGGTTTAAGGCCGAGACTATTTTACAGGCAAAAGCGGGAAAGATAACTGCCGCAGAGGTTTACAATGCGAAACTTGCTTTTCCTTATGGCGATATCGCCTATATCCAGGGTGCGTTTTACAATTTGTATATGGCTGAGAAATACGGGATTGAGGCTTTAAACAGCTATTTTTTTATTCATTCGGAAGATTTTTTCTGGCCGCAGTTTACCAATGCAAGCATGCTCGCGGCCGTGGGAGTTGATTTTGAGAGTTCGCTTTTGGAGTTTTCCAAAGTGTACGCAAAGATGGGCGAGAGTTTTAAAGAAGCCCGCGGTGAAAAAATTACGGGTTCGCAGTTTTTTTATCCGCTCTCAAACGACAAGGATGAGATATTTTTTATAATAAATAAAAGCGGAGTCCAGGATCCGGAACTTATAGTCCTAAGCAAAAAGGACAAATCCCTCAAAAAAGTAACACAGAGCTGGCTGCCCGGCAAGGTGATAAAAAAAGATTCAGAATATTACACACAGGCAAGTGCATATATCTCCCCGAGCAAAATAGTTCAGGGGCTTTTTTGCAAGCAGGGATTTATAAAAGATGACACAGCTTCCAAGATGGTTCAGGGATATCTCAGCAGCGGCGAAGCTGTTTATTTTGATGTGCCGAGTTCATTTTCAGAGGCGCAGTTATATGTAGGCGGGCAGTTTTACGCAAAGGTAAATTCCTCGGTGATTATCGATGCCCGGGACAATCTGTATTATTTTGTGCAAAATAAAAAAAGAAGGACGCTGTACAGGAATAAAACTCCCCTCTATTCCTATGAAGGTTTTTACGGGATACCCGCTGATGTGGATACTCTCGGCGGAATTTATTTTGTAGCAAATTCAGAGCTTGGAACCACTCTGTATAAATATGAAGATGCAAAGGTTTACCGCGTCAGCGAGGCGGACAATGTCATAGAAGCACGTCTGCTGGAAGGCAATGGGGTTTTTATAGCCGCTATTGGCGACAAAGAGTATTATTATGTAAAAACCAAGCTGATTCACAGAG
Source organism: bacterium (assembly GCA_018825665.1). GTDB lineage: Bacteria > Campylobacterota > Campylobacteria > Campylobacterales > Sulfurimonadaceae > Sulfurimonas. Next base: position 9,130 of record JAHJEG010000010.1, read on the forward strand.
ATGAAACCCCTTATGAGACGAAGCTGTTTTTTGAAGAAAAAGAGTATTACGCCAGAGATACTAGAGCAGATATCCTCCGCGCAGACTCTTTTGTTGATTTGTCGCAGCCCTATTCTTCGGTCTCAAATCTTCATTACAGCGGCACGGATCTTTTTCTTGCAAGCTCAAACACAAATACATACGCAACACTCAATATGAACTTTTCAGATCCTCTCTCCCAAAATGCGGCTACCGCTTTTATAAGCAAAGACGCTTCACAGATTGGGTTTGGGGGATTGGAATATGCAAATTCTCAGTATCTTTTGCAGTACAGGCTGGCGGCATACGGCGTGTTTGATAATAATGACAGAGAAGATATACGCGATTTGGGGATAATAGCGGGAGTGAATCTTCCCTATTACAGGGCGGGATACTATCTTGGAAATCTGGAGCTAAACTATTTTCAGGACTATGAGACGGATCTGAGAGAGCCGTTGAGTGCTGTTGTGAGTTTTTCAAGAAGAGAGCATTATGGGCTGAGTATGTATGAGAATTATTTAAACTTTCTCAAAATATACGCTTCAACGGACAAGGGTGACTTTATCTACGGGGGACAATATCGATACAAAAAGAGTTTTGAAGAGGAGATATATTTAGGGGCGGATTTTAAATATTCGGACCTAAGTGCAAGGGGAAGCAGACAAAACAGCGGTGTAAAGATAAGTAATATTGCATACCAGCAGGACATGGACCCTACTACAATCCACATGCCGAGCCTTGATGCAAGCTACTATGTAAAAAGTGCAGGCTACGGGGAGATCAGTGTGGCCAAGGTTTTGAACTTTTCAAGCTACTGGTTTACTTTTCCTTTATCGCTTCAAAGAGAATCCCTGTATACGAAATACAGATATTACGAATTGCAGACATTGGGTGCCAAGAGACTGAATTTTAGTGAGATAACAGCAGGAATCACCCTCTCGAACGTATTTTTAAATAAATACAGCTTTCCTCTGAATCTCGAATATATCTACAATGATGCTGATTTTATACAGAATGAAAACAATGTCCGATTGACATTTGGGATTAGTTTTTAAAATTTTCCACATGCCGCCCTGATTCAAAAGAAAAATCAAGTATCAATTTTGTATAATTATATCAGTAGTCTGAGTAGTACGACACATGCACATATGAGGGTTCTACATATTCAACTAGCGAACTAGTAGAACTTTAGTGTGTCGGTGCTTTCGTTTGAGGTATGCTAACGCGACCGAGAAAATGCCGCCGTTATAAAGCTCTCGCTTCGCCCAAATTCGGCTTTTAGAACCAAGCCAATTGCATGACGGCTACCCGGGCTATAAATCACAACAGACTTTGAGTTAGGACATTTCGGTGTTTTAACTCATTTTTTTTTAAACTATATGGAGATGTGAATGAAAATATTAATATTAGGCAACGGTGCTAGAGAGTATTCTATCGGCCGTGCGATAGCAAGTGAAGGGCAGGAACATGAACTTTTCTACATGCCGGGCAACGGTGCCACAGGCGCTTTGGGAACTAATATAAATATTAAAGACTATAATGAACTTGCCGTATGGGCAAAAGAAAACGAGATAGAATTAACGATAGTCGGCCCCGAGGGTCCTTTGGTAGACGGTGTTGTCGATATCTTTAAGTCTCACGGACTTACTATCTTTGGACCTAGCAAGGCTGCCGCACAGCTTGAAGGCTCAAAAGTATATATGAAAAACTTTTTGGCAAAATACAGTATTCCCACAGCAAGATATATTGAAACTTCATCTATAGAAGATGCTTTCAAGTTTACAGATACTCTTAGTGCTCCGATCGTTGTAAAAGCTGACGGTCTTTGCGGCGGCAAGGGCGTGATTATCGCCATGAGTCATGATGATGCAAAAGTGGCAATCTCTGAGATGCTAAGCGGCAAGAGTTTCGGTGATGCGGGTAAAAGCGTAATCGTAGAAGAGTTTCTCGACGGTTACGAGCTTTCGATGTTCGCTGTTTGTGATGGGGATGACTATATCCTTCTTCAGGCGGCACAAGACCACAAAAGACTTCTTGATGGAGACCAGGGACCAAACACGGGCGGAATGGGTGCCTATGCTCCGACACCTTTGGTGGATGAAGTTTTGTATCAAAAAGTAAGAGACAGAATCATAGCTCCGACACTCGAAGGTATGAAAAAAGAGGGCGCTCCGTTTGAGGGCGTGCTTTTTATCGGTATCATGGTTGTAAACGGCGAGCCTATCACTCTGGAGTTTAATGTGCGTTTTGGCGACCCTGAGTGTGAAATACTTATGCCTCTAATGACATCAAGTGTAAGCGATATGTTTTTAAAAGCTTCTACAAACAAACTCTCAGAGATAAAAGTGGAGTTTTCCAAACAATATGCGGTTGGCGTTGTAATGGCAAGCGAGAACTATCCGTACAGCAGCTCAAAACCGGCTGAGATTATACTGGATGAGGTACATCACGAAGAGATAGAAAAATATACCCATATCTCTTATGCAGGCGTAAGCATGCAAGAGGGGATTCTTTATGCCGATGGAGGCAGGGTTTTGGTCTGCGTAGGATTGGGAGATACGATCAAACAAGCAAGGGACCGAGCATACATGCGATGCGGACAAGTGCATTTCGCCGGTAAAAAACTTAGAACAGATATCGCTTATCAGGCACTTTAAGAGATGAATGAAGAGATAGAAGATTTACTCCACAGTGAAGATATGACTTTGGCAGATACTAAAAAAAGAGCGATGGCTTTTTTGATAGACGAGATGCTTTTATCTTTTTTACTTATTTTTGCCTTATGGGATTCTTTTGCCGGTGCGGCAACTATGGAAGAGATTATAAATCTGACGAACACCTTTGTTTTAGAATATATGGCTATGAAGATTATTTATCAAGCATTCTTTGTAATGCAGTACGGCGCAACAATCGGCAAGATAATGATGAAAATAAGAGTCATAGAGATCAGAACGCTTCAGACACCCAATGTTATAAGCGCATTGAACCGGGCGATATTCAGGATAATCAGCGAAATGCTGTTTTATTTGGGATTCTTATGGGGGATGCTTGATCCTGCACGCCAAACATGGCATGATAAAACAGCAAGAACTCTGGTTATAAATGCTTAAACTCCTTACGCTTTTCATTTTATTTGTTTCATTTTTAAATGCATCGGATAAGGTGGAAATCTATGCAAGCTCCATGGAGTCAGAAGATAATACCGTAAAAGCCTACGGCGGAGTGACCGTAGTGTACAAGGACTATTTTTTAAGTGCAGAGGAAGCGGTATATGACAAAAACAGCAGCGATTTGGAGCTGTTTAAAAATATCCGTGCGACATACGGCAAAGAGTACAAACTTCTGGGCGATTATGCCAAATTAAACCTCGCAAACAAAGAGAGGACTTTCAAACCTTTTTTTATGCTTGAAAAAACTTCAGAAGTATGGATGAGTGCGGATGAAGGGTATGCAAAGGACACGGATCTCAATATAGATTCTGGCGTAATGAGCGGCTGTAATCCAAACGATCCTCTTTGGAAAATGGAATTTACATCTTCAAACTACAATACAGACACAAAGTGGCTTAATCTCTATAATGCCAGAATCTATATCTATGATATACCTGTTATCTATACCCCCTATTTCGGGTATTCACTCGACACCACAAGACGTACGGGACTTTTGATACCTGCCTTTGGAATATCCGATGCCGAGGGTTTTTACTATGAACAGCCGATTTATATTGCAGAGCAAAACTGGTGGGATCTGCAGCTAAAACCCCAGGTGAGGACAAATCGCGGATATGGAGGCTACTCTGAGTTCAGGTTTATAGACAGTGCAATCTCAAAAGGCACACTCACCGCCGGCTACTTCAAAGAAAAAGAAAGTTATTCCCTGGAAAATGAATTGGCGCATGATTCACACTACGGATTTAATTTTGAGTACGACAATAAAGATCTTTTAAATCAGTGGTTTGGGACGAGCCTTGAGGGGCAGTCAGGTTTATACATCGATATAAACAACATGAACGATGTTGATTATATCAATCTCTCAACAAACGACAGTACGCAAAATGCCACAGCAACCCAAATACTCTCAAGAGCCAACCTCTTTTACAATACTGATAAAGATTATTTCGGTGCATATTTCAAGCACTACAAAGATTTAACAAAACAAAGCAATGAAAACACCCTTCAAAAACTGCCTACATTTCAGTACCACAGCTATTTGGATACTTTTTTTAACAACCATCTTTTATACAACGTCGATATTCAAAGCAACAATATTTATAGAGAAATAAATAAAAAAGCTATTCAGACAAACCTGGATATACCGGTGACTTTGCAAACTTCTGTTTTTGACGAGTATCTGAATCTTTCTTACAAGGCACAGCTTTTTGGACAGCATTCCAATTTTCACGGGGATGAAGAAATATACAGCGGAGATTACAGGAGCGGTATTTTTGCCAGAAACTATCATGTGCTAAAAGCATCGACACAGCTTACAAAGGCCTATGAAGAGCTAACCCATGTTGTCGGCTTTGGTGCGAGATATACTTCCGAGGGCTCTGAATACTCAAGCGGATATTATAAAGACTATAATGATTTTTGTGCGGATACCATAAACAAGAGTACGCCGCAATGTGAGTTTTATAATATTACTTCCGTCAACGAGGGTTTGCAGCTTGATTTTACACAGTATATTTATGATGCTTCTGGAAATCAGAAAATCTATCACAGATTGGCACAAAATATTGGCTATAACAGTTCTGAAAGCGAGATAGGAGAGCTTGAAAACGAGCTTGACTATCAGATAAATCACAGCGTAAATTTTTACAATAATATACTCTATAATTATGACGAACACTCATTTTCTAAAACTTTCAACAGAATATCGTATATTGCCAATGGGTTTAATATTAGCTTTTCTCATCTTTATAAAGATACTTTTTTGCCTTCAAGCGACACCTATTCGCCATTTACAAGCTATATTACATCAAGTGCAAGCTATACTTTCAATGAACATTACTCTTATGGGGCAAAATGGAATCATGATTTGCAGACAAGCTTAAAAAAGAGTTCAGAAATAGGGTTTATGTATAAAAAAAGATGTTGGGACTTCGGGCTTAGATATGTTGAGAATAACAGACCGGTTCTTACAAATAACAACTCATCTTCGGTGTATGACAGATATTTGTATTTTAGTATAGTCCTAAAACCATTAATGAAGCAGGGCGGGGCGGCATCTGATTTTGCAGCCAGACTCCCTGAAACTTTGCAAGGTAAATAATCTTATGAAGAAGTATAAAAGTATTTTAAAAAACCGTCAGGATGCCGCTGAGAAATTAAAAGATGTGATCCCAATGCAAAAACTTAAAGAGGAATCATGGAATATCATAGCCGTATCCTCAGGCGGCTTGGAGCTTGGCTCTTTTATAAGGGGTAAACTGCAAAACAGACTGGATTTTTTGTTTTCAGCAGCGATCAATGCACCGAATAATCACGAATGTGAAGTTGCAAGAGTGAGTGAAACCGAAGAGATCGTGATACATGAAAATCTTGTCAGCTCTTTTGACATCAAATATGACTATATATACGGAGAAGCCAGAAGAAAGCATGAAGAGAAGATTTTAAGTTATATTTACCAATACAGAAAAGGACGGCATTTTCAGTCCATGAGAGACGAAGTTGTCTTGTTGGTCGATGAGGGAAGTGAGACCGGTTCAAAATTTATGACGGCTTTAAAAACCATTTTGGCTCAAAAACCAAAAGCAGTATACATCGCAGTACCGGTTTTACCGGCGGATGTACTGGAGTTGCTGGAGCCGTTTGCGGATGATGTATATACTCTTTATGATATAGAGGATTATGTGGAAACACCTCTGTATTATGAAGAATTGGATAACATTAGTGAAGAAAGAATCGAAATATTATTAGGAGAATAGGTACAGATGAAGTATGATGTAAAATTAGAATTAGAGAACAGAGTTGAGGAATACTCATTTGGTGAAGTTGCAAAGCAGGCAAATGGTTCTGCATGGGTAAAATCTGGTGATACTGTCATCTTGGCAACTGTTGTGATAGATGAGACGGAGATTGTGAAAGATGATTTTTTACCCCTTACGGTCCAATATATAGAAAAAACATACGCAGCAGGGAAGATCCCTGGAGGTTTTTTCAAACGTGAGACTAAGCCAAGCGACTTCGAGACTTTGACTTCTCGTATCGTTGACAGGTCTATCCGTCCGCTTTTTCCTAAAGGTTTCGGCTATCCGACTCAGGTTACGATTATGGTTTTTAGTGCAGACAGTGAGTCTGATTTACAAGTTTTGGCATTAAACGCCGCTTCAGCTGCATTATATACTTCGGATATTGATATCAATATTTCCGTTTCTGCTGTTCGTACAGCCAAGGTGGACGGAGAATTGATCTTAAATCCGACAATGACAGAGCTTAAGAACTCTACCCTGGATTTATACCTCTCGGGTACAAAAGATGACCTTCTGATGATTGAGATGCGTTCTTTTGGCTCTGAAGAGACCCAAATTATGATAGATCCTATGATAGATCCAACCTTAGGCACACAGGCTGTATCCAATCATGTATCAAATGCTATCGGCGAAGAAGAGCTTATAGAGATTTTTCAAAAGACCGAAGAAGTTTTATTTGCAGGCAATGCAAAATATGAGACAGAGTTTGAAGCATTCAAAAAAGAAACACAGAAGATAGAATATAAGGCGCATATCATAAATGAAAATATGGTGAGCTATGTAAGAGAAAACCACATGCCCGATATCAAATCCGCAATGAACAAGATGGCTAAGTCTGAGCGTTCTACCGCTTTAAGAGAACTTAGAAAAAATATCATCTCCGATAAAACAGAGTGGGCGGACGTGGAACAGGAAGTTGCTCTTAAAGATGCGATAGAGAAGGTTAAAAAAGAAACTGTCCGAGCTCAAATACTAAATGAAAACATCCGTGCGGACGGCAGAGCTTTAAATGAAATAAGACCTATCTCAATAAGCACCAATGTTCTTCCAAGTGCGCACTCCTCTTGTCTGTTTACACGTGGGCAAACACAGGCTTTGGTCGTTTTGACCTTGGGCGGGCCAAAAGATGCGCAGATGTTTGAAAACCTTACAGATGAAGGCACTCAAAATGAAAACTTCATGGTTCATTATAATTTTCCAGGATTTAGTGTCGGTGAAGCATCTCCTGTTATGGGAACAAAAAGAAGAGAGCTCGGTCACGGGAATTTAGCAAAAAGAGCGCTGGAGCCAATTGTAGATTTAGACGGTCAGACCGTACGTCTTGTATCTGAGATACTTGAATCAAATGGCTCATCTTCTATGGCTACCGTTTGTGGCGGATATATGGCGCTTAAGGCAGCCGACATACAAACAAGCGATGTCATAGCCGGTATAGCTATGGGTATGGTGAGTGAGGGCGACAAGTATGCGATACTTTCAGATATCATGGGTCTTGAAGACCATGATGGCGATATGGACTTTAAAGTAACCGGCTCAAAAGACGGCATAACGGCTATGCAGATGGATATTAAATTAGGCGGGATAAGCTTATCCGTACTAAAAGAAGCGCTATATCAGGCTAAAAAAGGCAGAAGTCATATTATCGATATCATGCTTGATGCCCAAGACAACATAGAATTTAATGATGGAGTTTTACCAAGTACGGACTTTTTTCATATAGACCCTAGTTTTATAGGTGAGATTATCGGTCAGGCCGGAAAAACAATTCGTGAAATCATAGAAAAATTTGAAGTGGCTATAGACATCGATAAAAAAGACGGCAAAGTAAAAGTTACGGGTAAAAATAAAACGGGCGTCGCAGGTGCAAGAGAACATATAGAAGGGATTGTCAATACTCCTAAAGTTGCCAAGATAAAATATGAAGTGGGCGACAAACATGAAGGAACGGTAAAGAAAATAGTTGATTTTGGCGCATTTATAGAACTTCCTGACGGTACCGACGGACTTCTGCATATATCAAAAATCTCAAATGACAGAGTAGAAAAAGTATCGGATGTTTTAAGTGAAGGTGATAAAATCACTGTTGAAATATTAGAGTTCAAAGGGAATAAAATTTCTTTGGGACGTGCATAATAGTTAAAACTGCACTGAAATTGTAATTTTGCTTATTTCGGATACAATCCGGAGTCTGCTTTAAACTGTAATTTATTACAAATTTAGTATAATCCGCAATCAATTTTTAAGTAGGGAAATAGTTGCATTTATGTTTCTATTGCTATTCGCAAGAATGGTTACGCTATCCGAACAAATTTTGTAATAATTATATTTGGAGAAACTTATGAAAAAAGTTCTATTTTTAATGCTAGCTCTTGCTACTGCTGCATTCGCATCTGACGGTGATGTTGCTAACCAAACTCTTAAAGCATACTCAATGATCGCTGCTGGTCTTGGTCTTGGTCTTGCTGCTCTTGGTGGAGCTATCGGTATGGGTCATACTGCTGCTGCAACTATCGCTGGTACAGCTCGTAACCCAGGTTTAGGTGCTAAACTTATGACTACAATGTTCATCGCTCTTGCAATGATTGAAGCACAAGTTATCTACGCACTAGTAATTGCTCTTATCGCACTTTACGCAAACCCATACTTAGGTTAATCAACCAAAGTAGCTCTTGCTAATCCTTTTTGGATTGGCAAACTTTCTCTATAATGCGACCGTGGTGGAACGGTAGACACGCTACCTTGAGGTGGTAGTGCCCTTCGGGTGTGGGAGTTCAAATCTCCCCGGTCGCACCATCTATAAAATCTCTTTCAATCAGTATACTTTATCAATTTTCATTCAAATAGTAAGCTTGTTACTATAACAGTTATTCATGATTATTTGTCAATATTAGTAATTGAACCAACACTTTCTAAAAATTAATTTTTTCTTCTTCTGTAGCATTATTGGCAACAAGTTGATACATTTTAAACATAGATTTTGTTAAATCTTTTTTATAATAATTCAGAAGACATCTTTAACAGGATGATTGGAGATAACTGAAATAATGAACTTGCATAATTAAAGGTCAAATGATATTCTTCAATACTTTACAAAGATAATACATAGCTAATAAAAAGGTTCACGTAAAATAATCATTGACATATAGGCGAATATCGCCTATAATATACTAAAGATTATGAGGTGTAAGAATGACACAACAACAAATCAGTAAATTACTCGATGTCCCGGATAGAACCTTGCGAGATTGGAAAAAGAGCAGACAGCGGTTGTATACCTTGTTAGAGTCGTTAGACTACGATGAAGCGAAAGAGAAAATAAACGCGGTTGATGTTGATGATGTAGTGATATTTGACCCTAAAAGCTATTCTAATAATCTTTTTTGGCAGACAAATGAGGCTAGTGAGCAAAAAGTGTATGCAATCATTTCAAACTATCTCTCAACCATGAATGATTATGATATAAAAACACTGTGCAGTCAGTTTGGTAAAAATTTAGTAAAAAATGTACTAAAAGACAGGTATAAAAAAATGTATGCCCAAGGTTATATATCCACAAGTGGAATGGATATACCTCTAACTGGAACATATGACCAAAGTCAAATGTATAAACAACTGCTAGGCGTGATTAATGACTGCTAATGTAAAACAAGTCCTAGACAAAATAAGTGATAACGAAATATTTGATGATGAGCTGTACTTCGTAGGAGGTACAGCTCTTAGCTTTTATTTAAACCATCGGATATCAGAAGATATTGATATAGTCTCTTTTAAAGCTTTACAACACCAACAAATCATTCCTAACATAACAATACTTGGAGCTGTCAAGCTACAAGATGAAAGTGTAACTGCTCTAAGAATGGCTGGATTGTTTCCTGATGAGTATATGATTAAGTTTGTACTTGATAATGTAAAACTAGAATTTTTTCAAGCTAGTCGACCGATTCAAAAAGAGATATTGTCGTTGGCATCGTTTAGCAATCTTGAAAATTCAAAGTTAAAAATCCTTGATGTGAAATCAGTTGCAAAATTAAAAATAGTTGCATTAATAATGAGAAATAAATCACGAGATTTGTTCGATTTTGGAGCTATGCTAGAGCATAATGTACTTTCTATGGACGAGATAATAGATTTGTTTTCAAAGGTAGGTAGCAAACTTGTATCAGCAAATGATATTATCCATTTTATCAAATCAAAAAAAGTACCTAAGGATGATGAGGCAGTCTATCTTAGCGAAAAAGTTAGAATTCATTTAACGTTTGATGAAATAAAAAATCATGTGATAAAAATCTTGAAGAGTTCAGTTGCATAAAAATGAATTTATTTGAAATCTTCAACAAAAACATACCACTACAAAAGTGGTACAGTTAAAAGTTTTAGTTTTCTTTCATAGGGTTTGATGGACTTTTTCCCACCATTGATGGGGTAGTGCCCTTCGGGTGTGGGAGTTCAAATCTCCCCTGCTGCACCATTTTATAATCCTCATATTATTTATTTTATAACAATCAAAAAATACTAAAAATGAAATGTAAAAGATAAGTTAAGTAAATCTCCATCTTTTGTTGTTTGATACATTGAACTCAAAGAAGTGCTGATAGCTTTGAAATACAAGTCAAATCCAAATTGAGTAGTGGTCAAAAACTCGATATCTGATGTCTCAGATGTTGCTGTTGTTTCCATCGTCGTAGTTCCTCCAATATATGAAGCAAAAAACCAAGGGGTAAAACTTCCAAACGGAAGAGCCATTTTATACTGCAAACCGCCAGTTGCACCATATATAAGAGTGTTTATGTACAAAGTGTCTTGAAATACCGTGCCATTGATTACCGTAACGGTATCCATTGTCAGGGATGTGAGAGTCAGTGTCGGACCGGCATAAATAATAGCTTCAGGTATACCGAGTTCAGCTCCAAAAAGAAGGTTGCCCCCAAACATAGCCCCCGCTATATCAGTACCGCCTGTATCACCATAAAGCCCTGTGAATGAAGCAGAAGCATCAAGTACAAAGCCTTCCCCATTTCTGTCTCTTGTGCCTAAAATTACATTCGCACCATTGAGTTCGAATTCATCAGAGGTATAGCTCATATAACCCAAGGTGAATCTGTTTTGTGAACCAGAACCTATTATTGAGTCGTCTGAAACCGGAGCCGGAGCAATAATAACATCCTCCGCATTAAGTAATGAGATGCTAAAAAATAACAGATTAAAAACTATGACAGACAATTTCATATTGCCTCCTTATCCTTATATAACAGACAATATACTGCTGAAATTATTAAAAAATAATTAAGTATGTAATAAAAGATTGTATTTTCTCTAGAGGCTTCTCACGCTGAGAGCATATATTTTATTTTTAATATAGGTCAAAATATGTAAGATGTTTAGAAGTGAAGATTTTATAAATTTCAAGAGAAGGGTATGATGAAACTTCCTGAATATGCGCACGCACTAAAAAAAGATGAGATTTTAGAAATACTGCAGACAAGTCTTGAGGGACTAAATGCAAATGAAGTTATAGAACGTCAGAATGAATTTGGAAAAAATGTTCTCCAGGAGCAGACAGTAAGTAAGCTGTCTATTTTGCTTGGACAGTTTAAATCACCTCTTGTTCTTATCCTTTTAGTCGCAGTATTGATATCATTTTTAATCGGCAGTTTTGGCGATGGCTTACTGATCGCCCTGATAGTGTTGCTTAACACACTTCTTGGATTTTATCAGGAGTTAAAAGCGCATACCTCTATAGAAGCACTTAAAAAGATGACTCAAAGCAGGGTCGTCGTGATACGTGAGGGCGTAGAGGTGTCTGTAGTCTCTTCTGAGATCGTTCCGGGTGATATTGTATATTTGCAGGAGGGAGATATAGTGCCGGCGGACCTTCGGCTGGTTCAAGCACAGGGTCTAAGCATTGATGAATCTATACTCACGGGCGAATCCGTTCCAGTCGTTAAAGAAGCGACTATCACTCTGCCTCATCAAACTTTGCCGTATGAGCTTGATAATATGGCACTCTCAGGAACCATTGTCGTAAAAGGAGCCGCAACAGCTGTTGCAGTGTACACGGCACAAAACAGTTATCTTGCCTCTATAGCACAAAAGGCTCAAGAAAAATCTCCGGAGAGTCCTTTAAGTAAAGCGCTTGGAGTTTACACAAGAAAACATCTTATACTTATACTTATAATTATTGTGGTGCTTGGTATTATAGCCCTGTATCAAGGGCGTGAGATGATAGATATCACCATGCTTCTTATCGCGGAGATAGTATCTGCAATTCCCGAAGGTCTGCCTGTCGTCGTTACACTTGTACTCACCGTAGGGGCAATGGCTCTTAGCCGCAAAAATATTTTTGTCCGGTATCTTCCAACGGTAGAGACTCTGGGGAGCACTACGGTCATAGCGTCTGATAAGACAGGAACAATCACTCAGGGAAAACTTATAGTCAAGGACAGTTTTGCAATAAATGAAACATTTACAAAAATAGCAGCCGCTCTGGCGAATGAATCAAAACAGGGGAAGGGTGATCCTATAGATACGGCACTTGCCCAATGGCTTGGCGGAAATTATGAGGAGATCAGGGAGCGTTTTCGTCGTACAAGTTTTTACCCTTTTGATACAAAATACAGACTAATGGCAAGTGCCAATATCATACACGAAGAGCACAAAATAGTTTTAAAAGGTGCTTATGAATCCTTAAAAGAATTTGCACAAAACAGCCAGGACTTTGAAAAACTTGATAAAGCGCACAACGAATTTGCCAAAAACGGATTAAGGGTTTTGGCAATGGGTGTGGGTGATTATGAAAGTGATGACATTGAGACATGGAAGATAGATATTGTAGGTTTGGTCGGTTTTCTTGATCCTCCAAAAGAGGATGTAAAAGAGGCCGTTGAGACAGCAAAGAAATCTGGTATCAGTATCATCATGATTACGGGGGACAATGCTTTGACTGCTACGGCAATTGCCCAGGAAGTTGGAATATATGCTGAGGGCAATGAAGTCATTAGCGGTCCGGAGCTCTCGGAGATGGATGATGAAACACTTTTAAAAAGACTCTCAAACACAACTGTTTGGGCACGTATGCTTCCCGAACATAAATTTAGAATTGTAAAATTATTGCAGCAAAAAGGGGAGATCGTTGCCGTAACCGGGGATGGAGCCAATGATATTCCGGCAATAAAAACCGCTGATTTGGGTATTGCAATGGGCAGCGGATCAGAAGCGACAAAGGCTACGGCCAAGATGATTCTTCTAAACAATGACCTATCTGTTATTATTGAAGCGATACGTCAAGGACGCGTCATCGCGGACAATATAAGAAAGTCAATATATTTTCTGGTCTCAACAAGCATGGATGAAATAATCCTGATTTCAGGTGCCATATTAATGGGCTATCCTCTGCCTTTGTACCCTCTGCAGATTCTTTGGATCAACCTGGTAGCTGACAGTGCCCTTGACAAAACCTTCCCTTTTATTAAGGAAGAGGGAGATGTTATGAGCCGCAAACCCAAAAAAATAGAGAAGCAGTTTTTCGATAAAATCCAAATCGCCAGGACAATGTACGCTTCTTTTATCATAGGTCTTCTTGGCTTGTGGCTGTATCATGAGAGTATTTCGGCATACGGGCATGCAGTGGCCGTCTCTACTGTTTTTACGGCGATGATTGTAGCAATTTGGGTCAACGGACTTCAGTCACTAAAAGAACATGAGCCATTTTTGAAAAATATCGGCAGCAGTTTTACCATCAATCCTTATCTGTGGATAGGTATCTCTTTGGGCATTGTTTTTCAGGGTGCTATACTCGTCTTTGCGGGGGAGATGTTTCATGCTTCATTGCCGGATATGCAAGCCGCCGGCTACATCGCAGGGATGGCTCTGAGCGTTTTTCTTCTTGTAGAATTAAGAAAATGGGTAGAATTCTTGTTTTTTAGAAAAGAGAGTCATATATAAGAGAGTGCATATTCAGTATGTATTATCTACCCAATTTCTCATTCATACTCTCTAAAATTAACAATTTAGACCATAAAATTACTTAATATATCCTTTTCTCTGATACAATAATATATTTTATTAATATTCAACATTATAACTTCAAAGGTAATCATTGAATGAACCTCAGTGTTAAAAACAGAACATTATTATTTGTCTCAGTAGTGCTGTTTATATTTTCGGTTGTCCTGCTTTTTATAATCTATTTTCAACATCTGCAAAGACTAAATAAAACAGAACAGCAATATTTTGAAAATACAAAGCTTTTATACTCGAAAATAAGTAAAAAGTATGAAAGTTTTTATGCAAATAAAATAATGGATATTATAAATACCAGGGGAATAAAAGAGTCTCTTGCCGATAAAAATAAAGATAAACTTTATGAAGAGGCACTTGAAAAATGGAATAGTTTGAGAAATGAGAATTTTGATCTTACGGAAATGCACTTCCACATGCCAGATGGAAGTTCATTCCTGCGTATGAGTAACCCTGAGAGTTCCGGTGAGAGTATTTTAAAACACAGAGGAATGGTCCAAGAGATACACACAAATAAAAAAGCTGTTTATGGCTTTGAATCTTGCAGGAATCAGCTTGCATACAGGATATTAGAACCCATTTTTTTCAATGGCAAATATATAGGAGCCTTGGAACTTTCCCTAAAATCAGACTATATTTTGAATGAGATGAAATATTATCATAATCTAGAAGGGGCTTTGTTTGTAGAGGAAAGCAAATCTCTGCCCAAAATAGATAAAAAAAGCAGAATAAAAATAAAAAATTATGTCTTGGAATATGAGCCTTTAAGCCATAAAAGTATAGTGAATAATTTACCTGCAAATTACAATTTTGAAACCTTTTTAGATTTAAAAACACCAGATGGAAGCAGCTACTCTATCTATTCTTTTGATTTGAAAAATTTTCATGGAGAAAGTATCTCGAAGGTGTTGTTTTTTAAGGATATCACGAAAGATATAGAAGATTTTAAAAGCAGTATGTTCAATTTCATCTTTCTTTTGATTGTATCGATAATCATAACACTTCTGATTATAAATTTTTCATTCAACAAAAGTATCAAAAGCCTGGAAAGCAGTCATGCGGATATAACAAGATATAAAAATATGATAAATGAAAATCTCATTACCTCTTCTTCTGATTTAAAAGGTTATATAACGGATGTAAGTGATGCATTTTGTAAGATAAGCGGATACCCAAGATCTGAATTAATTGGAAATCCTTATTCTATCGTCAGGCACCCCGATATCTCTTCGGAGTTTTTTGAAAAACTTTGGGAGAGTCTGAAATATAAAAAAACCTGGAACGGTGAGATTAAGAATCTCAATAAATATGGGGAAGTATATTGGGTCCACATGAATATATATCCAAAGTTCAAAGATAATGTTTTGATCGGCTATGATTCCATAATGCATGATATCACAGATAAAAAAATCAGTGAAGAGCTTATGATAACAGACGGATTGACACATATATACAACAGAAGACATTTCAATGATATCTTTCCAAGAATGATACAAAGTATTAAAAGAGAGGGGGGATATCTTAGCTTTTTGATATTGGATATCGATCATTTCAAGCAGTATAACGATACTTACGGACACCAAGCAGGAGACAACGCTTTAATAAAAGTGGCAAAGATTTTAGAGGAAACTCTACATCGCGGAGATGATTACTGTTTTAGACTTGGGGGCGAAGAGTTTGGTGTTTTATATAAAAGTGCCAATGAGCACGATGCCTATTTATTTGCACAAAAGTTCAGAAAAATGATAATGTCATTAAATATCAAGCATATTCATAATGGCCCTGATGGAGTGATTACCGCTTCATTTGGGCTTGTCTCACTTAAAAATGATGAGATATTAAGCGATGATGCAATGTACAAAATGGCTGATGAATGTTTGTATAGAGCAAAAAACGAGGGGAGAAACAGAGTCGTCTCTAAAACAGTCACACTTGCCAATTCTCAGCTTGAACAGAATATGTTTTGAACGGCTTAAGAAGAATCTATAAATCCAGAGTGTAAAATCAATGCTAAAATAAGGGATATTTATGAAAATAGCTAAAAATATTACAGAACTTATAGGCAATACGCCGCTTGTGCGATTAAACACACCTTCAAAATTGTCAGGTGCGGTAATCCTGGGTAAGTGTGAATTTATGAATCCGACGAGTTCGGTAAAAGACAGAATAGGCTTTAATATGATACGAAGAGCTATGGAAGCGGGGAAGATAAAAGAGGGGACCACAATCATTGAACCTACAAGCGGCAACACCGGTATCGCCCTTGCCGCTAATTGTGCCGCACTGAATCTAAAACTGGTCTTGACCATGCCAGAATCTATGAGTATCGAAAGACGAAATCTACTGAAGGCTTTGGGTGCAGAGCTTGTTTTAACCCCTGCTGCCAAAGGGATGAACGGAGCTATATCTAAAGCGGTAGAGTTACAAAAAGAGACCCAAAACAGTATAATCTTGCAACAATTCGAGAATCCTGCAAATCCTGAAATCCATATGTTGACAACGGCACAGGAGATATTGCGAGATACGGAGGGGGAATTGGATGCATTCGTAGCAGCGGTCGGAACGGGCGGAACTCTTACGGGAACTTCAACAATTCTCAAGCAAAAAATAAAGAATATAGCAGTCTTCGCAGTTGAACCGGAAGCTTCCGCCATTTTATCGGGAGAAGATGCGGGACCTCATATGATTCAGGGTATCGGAGCAGGGTTCGTTCCTGATATATTAGATACGAGTATATACGGTGAAGTTATAAAAGTAAGTAATGAGGACGCAATTCAGACAGCGAAGATGCTAGCCCGTGAAGAAGGTTTGCTTGTTGGTATTTCTGCCGGTGCAAACGTCTATGCAACGATGCAGGTCGCTTCACGTAAAGAGTTTCAGGGCAAGACCCTGGTGACGGTATTATGCGACACGGGAGAGAGATATCTGAGCACAGCCTTATTTAGTGAAGAATGAGTTTTTAGAGACCATCAAAGCGTCTGATGGCAAGGTTTTTTATATGCCCTATCATCAGGCACGCTATGAGAGTGTACTGCGTTCTTTGGGCGAAAGAAAGATGAAGAACCTGAGTGATTATATCAATCCTCCGCCCAGAGGCCTTTTTAGATGCCGTTTGGTTTATACGTCTGCTGATATTTCCATCACCTACCATGAATACAAAAAGAGAGCGATAAACTCTCTTAAACTCATATATGACGATACGATAGAGTATTCGCTGAAATCCACGAACAGATCGGCGCTGGACAAGCTGTTTGCCCTAAAGCAAGATGCCGATGATATTTTAATTATAAAAAACTCACTTGTAACAGATACAAGTATCGCAAACATTGCTTTTTATGATGGAAGTAAGTGGATCACCCCAAAGAGGCCTCTTTTACACGGGACGACAAGAACCAGACTTTTGGATGAAGGAAAAATCTTTGAGGCAGATATTAGCGTAGATGAATTGAAAGGTTTTTCAAAAGTAGCACTTTTAAATGCCATGATTCATTTTGATGTTATGGATAGATGTGACTTTTTGATATAATTAGATTATATTATTAGGTGCACACTGAGTGTGGAAAAGGATGATCAGTGCTAGAACATGTAACGGAGAATAAAAATTTTGCTGCTTTAATGAAAAGCAATATAGAAAAATTAATTATTCACTTTTTTCAGACGGAACAGAACTTCGGTATTTTATGCAGGGTTGCCGAGGTTTCGTTTGACCCTCCATTGCCTGAGAGTATCAATTCGGAATTCCGTCCGTTTACACTTTTCTTTTTGGCGGGGTATACATTTGAGACTGCCGAGATACAGGGTGATTACCTGGTCTTTGAAGCCGGCTTCGGGGCTGATAATTTTGGAAGTTTGGTGAGTGTGCCGCTTTTAAGTATTATGCAGATTATCATAGATGAGACGCCGGTCCTCATCAATCTGGCAACATACAAAAAAGAAAAAAAAGAGCCCAAGAAAAAAGATGAGAACGGAATGGAAAATTCGATGAAGTCTTTTTTATCTAATCCGGAAAATTCAAAATTTATAAAAAAATAGTTTAGATTCAATCCTGAAAATCAGGATTGAATTTAGATTTTATTGAGTGAGAGCAGGTAGTTTACAACATTGTCGACAAATGCGTCGTGCTTTTTCTCTTTTAGATAAGCGATGTAAAATTTTCTTTCTATTTTACAGTTTTTAAGTCTTCCCTCAAAAAGTTTCCCCTCTGAGAGTTCCCCCTGGATTACATGGCGGGACATAACAGAAACAAGAGGTCTCTCAGAGTTTCTATCAGAATGAAGGATAGATTCTTTAATAGAAGTCGGGCTTGTGAGGACACCGATCACATTAAAGTTATTACAGTTTACTCCCATCTCTTCAAAAGCTTCGGATGTTAATTTTCTTGTGTGTGAAGCTTCATCACGGCAAATCCAGTCAAACTCCATCAAATCTTCGGCTTTGAGATGTTTAGGGATTTGCTGGTTTGAAAATACAACTAATTCGTCCTCTACCCATTCTCTATAGACTATGCCGTCTCGAAAAATCGGAGATTCTATGAGAGCGATATCTATTTTTTTATCTTCAAGCTCATCTATGATTTCAGAGGAGAGACCAACATGCATATAGACTTCGTTGGCGATTCTTTTTTTAATCTCACCAAGGTAATTGGGTAAGACATAATTACCGATTGCCAGGGAGGAGCCCATAACAAAAGTGAATTCTTTATTGATGATTTTTAAAAGTTCTTTTTCACTGTTTGTTATCGCTTTTTCAAGTCTTGTAGCAATTCTAAAGAGATCTTCACCCTCTTTTGTAAGTACAATGCCGTTCTTTTTTCTCTCAACAATCTTCGTATCAAGGTAGTCTTCTATAAATTTTATTTGCTGTGTCACGGCCGGCTGGGATATCCCCAGTTTTGCAGATGCTTTGGAAAAACTTTTTTCTTTTATAACCATAAGAAAAGTTTGTAGTTTCGCAAAATCTTTTAACATTATATATCCTATAAGTAATATTGATATAAAAATTATAACTCAAAATTATAATTATTGCAATAGCTCTATAATAATTTAATTCTATTTTGCTATAATAAAATAAATTTGATAAACAGTAGTGGTTGTAATGGAAAAAATATTTGAAAAACTAAATGAATCGCAGGCTGATGCCGTTAGACAAACGGAGGGTCCTGTACTTATTTTGGCAGGTGCCGGAAGCGGAAAAACCACCACAATAGTTTCAAGATTAGCTTATTTAATAGAAGAGATGGGGATACCTGCTTCAAATACATTGACTCTTACTTTTACGAACAAAGCTGCAAAAGAGATGCGGGAACGTGCGTTGAATATGATTACCAAAAGCGCTTACCCTCCGCTTTTATGTACATTTCACAAGTTCGGACTCCTCTTTTTAAAGTTTAATATTCATCTTTTAAACAGGGAAAATAATTTTGTCGTAATTGATACGGATGATAAAAAGAGAATAATAAAAAAGATTAACTCTGAACTTCCCACCCCTCTCATAGCAAGTGAGATCTCCAGGTATAAAAACTCCCTGATGACTCCTGATGATGCTTATAAACAGGCTGAGCTTTTCAACTATCAGCAAATAGCCAAGATTTACGAGGAGTATGAGAACTATTTACATGAAAATAATCTTGTGGATTTTGATGACCTTATCGCGCTAACCTTTAAGCTTTTGGATGAAAACCCTGAGCTGGCACAAAAGACATCCCAAAAATATCAGTATATAATGATTGATGAGTATCAAGATACAAATGAATTACAGCTAAAGCTTTTGCAAAAGTTATGCGTTTGCCATCCCAACCTCTGCGTGGTTGGGGATGATGATCAGAGTATTTACGGATGGCGCGGAGCGCATATACGAAATATCATGGAGTTTGATCAGGATTTTATCGGTGCTTCGGTTTTTAAACTTGAAGAAAACTACCGTTCCCGTGAACCTATTTTAAAAGTTGCAAATGCCCTAATCGAGCATAACCGCTCCAGACTTGGCAAAAAACTCATAGCAACACGCGGTACAGGGGAAGATGTAGCGATACTCAATTCCAATGACGAAAACGAAGAAGCCAGAAAGATCGCACAAAAGATTAATAAGCTTTTAGACTCAGGCGTATCTGCGAAAGATATAGCAGTCTTGTACCGCGTCAATGTTTTAAGCCGCTCCATAGAAGAGGGACTCAATCGTGCAGGAATTGCATATAAACTTGTCGGCGGGCTCAGGTTTTACGATAGAGCCGAGATAAAAGACTTGATAAGCTATCTTCGAGTTATTACAAACTTTCATGATGATTTTTCTTTTAAACGCATCGTCAATAAGCCAAAGAGAGGTTTAGGCAAGGCAAGTCTTGACAAGATAGAATTGGCAGCCCATGCGAATACAACATCAATATACGAGTATATAAAAGAAGTTCCCTTGCCTGAGCTCGAAGCATTGGTCAGAAAGAAAAATGCAACAACTTTAAAAGAGTTTATACTCAATATAGAAAATATCTCTAAAATCGCTTCAGAGTCTACCTATAACTTTATCGATGTGCTTGAAGAGACGTTTCATCTCAAAGATATTTATTCAGGGATGCAGGATGAATCTGAGAGAATATTAAATATGGATGAGTTTTACGGACTTTTCCGTGATTTTGTGAAAAATTCTCCAGAGGCATTATTGGATGAGTTTTTAAATGAACTAACATTGCAGAGTGAGCAGGACCAGGTCGAGGGTGAGAGTATCTATATGATGAGCATTCATGCTTCCAAAGGGCTGGAGTTTGAGCATGTCTTCATCATAGGACTGGAAGAGGGATTTTTGCCACTTGTGGGAGACGGGAGTGATTTGGAAGAGGAAAGAAGACTCGGTTATGTTTCTTTTACCCGAGCCAAGGACACCCTGACGCTCTCACATGCCTCAAGCAGATTCTATAAAGGCAGAAGAAGTGATTTGCAAAAAAGCAGATTTTTTAATGAAGCGGGACTATGTGAAGGCTCCTTGATCGTTGAAAAAAATACAGCCTTTAAAAAAGGTGATTTGGTCAGACATAAAGTATTTGGCACCGGCAGAGTCATAGGCGTAAGCAAGTCCGGAAGAGAGTTCAAGCTAAACATTAATTTTGCCGGTACAAAAAGAGAGATACTTGCGTCTTTCGTAGAGAGACTATGAACCGACTTTTTGTAGCATATAAGCCCTCAGGAATAGGCTCAAATCTTTTTTTGTCCAAATTAAAAAGAAAGTATCAAACAAAAAAAGCGGGTTTTTCAGGAACCCTTGACCCTTTTGCAAAAGGGGTGCTTCTGATTGGTATGGGCTCACATACAAAGCTCTTTCGTTTTTTGGATAAAACACCCAAGACGTATAGAGCCACCTTATGGCTGGGTGCAAAAAGTGAGAGTTTGGATACTGAGATGATAGAAAAGGTGGAGATATTACAAGAGCTTGGGCATGTGGAAATTGAAAATGCCGTTAACTCTTTGATGGGTGAACTCGAGTACGAACCGCCTATTTTCAGTGCCAAACGGATTAACGGACAAAGAGCGTATGACCTGGCGCGTGCCGGCAAAGAGTTTACATTGAACAAGATAAACTCAACAGTATATGAAACAAAGCTGATTCATTATTCTCATCCCTTTGTGACCTTTGAGGCTACTGTCTCCGAGGGAACCTATATCCGTTCATTAGGCTTGATACTTGCTAGAAGGCTTGGCGTGGAGTACGGCAGTCTCAGCTCTTTGGAGAGATTAAGAGAAGGGCAGTTTGGATATAATAACGAACAGGTTTTGGATATCAAAAAATCTCTTAATATACCTCAGAATTTTTATGCAGGGGATAGTGATAATCTGAAATATGGAAGAGTTCTTGCTATAGAAGATTTACAAAAGCAAGAAGATGGGTATTATTGGCTGGATAACGGCGATACTATTTCTATTATCAACATACAAAATAATGAAGTAAAATATGAACTAGGTAGGATATACACATGTTAGTACTAGCTCGAAAACAGGATGAATCAATAGTAATTGGGGAAGATATAATTATAAAAGTTATATCTATTGACAAGGGCGTAGTAAAACTCGGCATTGAAGCTCCTTCTAGCGTGTCTATAATCAGAAATGAGTTATTAGAAGATATTAAAGACTCAAATATAGCCGCTTCAAAAGAAGTTGAGCCGGAGAATGTAAATTTACTCAGCAAGATATTAAGAAAATAAGAGATACTATGAAAATTTACAAAGCTTTCGCTAAAGTAAATGTCTTTTTAAAGATTACCGGAAAAAGAGATGCCTATCATGAAATAGTGTCAAGATTCATGAAGGTCGATGACTTGTACGACGAACTTTCTTTTGTCCCAAAAGAGGCGGCTTCTTTTGAAATATTGGGTAATTTTTCATGCAAGACAAATCAAAATACGATATATAAAGCCTATTTTGCCCTTAAAGAATATACGAAATCAGAATCTTTAGAAAAGCTCATGCGCACACATGCCGTAAATGTCAAAAAAAACATTCCTGCTTTTGCAGGGCTTGGAGGGGGGAGCAGCGATGCTGCCACATACCTTAAAATGTGTAATGAAGTTTTGCATTTGGGACTGAGTTTAAATGAACTGGCTCAAATTGGACTCAAAGTCGGTGCGGATGTGCCGTTTTTTATATACGGATACGATAGTGCAAATGTAGGCGGTATAGGCGAGGTTGTCGAAGAGTTTAAAGAAGAGTTGCTGAAGTTTGACGTGATTACGCCCGATGTCCAAATAAGCACGCCGAAAGTCTATCAGATCTACAGAGAAAATTTTTACGCACCAATTGACGGATTCGAGGCAGATAAGCTGAAAAAAACAACATCGCTGGATATTTTAAAACATATGGATGCAGATGAAGCAAACGATCTGTTCAAACCTGCCTTGCAAGAGTATAAGGAATTGAAAAAACATTATAAACACGGATGGCATTTCAGCGGCAGCGGGAGCAGTTTTTTTCGTTTAAAGGAGACAAAAGATGGGTGAAACGATTGCTAAAAATAAAAAAGCATATTTTGATTATTTTTTAGAAGAAAAGTTTGAGGCAGGTCTTGTTCTTAGCGGAAGTGAAGTAAAAGGGATAAGAGCAAAACGTGTCAATTTAAAGGACAGTTTTATACGCTTTATCAGAGATGAGGCATTTTTGTTTAATGCACATATCGGAAGACTTGAAACAACGCATCATTACTATTCGCATGAGGAGCGGGGCAGCAGAAAACTTTTACTGCATAAAAAAGAACTGCTAAAGATGAAAAAAGCAGTCGAGAGAGACGGATATACGATTGTGGCATTACAGCTTTATTTCAATGTCCGAAATATTGTCAAAATACAGATTGCAATAGCAAAGGGCAAGCAACTGCATGACAAGCGTAACGATCTAAAAGAAAAAGACCAAAAAAGAGATATGGCAAGAGCGATGAAGGAATACTAGTGAAGTATATTTTCACATTATTATTTATGATATCCACACTTTCTTCTTTTGCCGTAGATATCCATGAGACGAGCATTGGAAACGGAAAAACGGCATTTGTGGAATTTACAAAAGAGAAAAATTTAAAGTACGAAAAAATTCTTATAGGCAAAAAAACGTATAAGGTTTTCGGGCACCCTTTGGATGATGAAAAAATGTATGCTTTAATTCCCATCAGTTATTATGAAAAGCCGCGTGAACAGAAGATGAGCCTTTTGTATGAAGAAAACGGACTTGCAAAAGAAAAAAGTTTTTCCCTTCTTATCAAAGATTCCAAGTATAAAAAAGAGAGATTGAAGGTAAGCAGTTCAAAAGTAAACTTGAGCAAAGAGGATACAAAAAGAGTTCAAAAAGAGTATCATGAAGCAATGAAGATATACAATACTTCCAATAAAGATATCTATGTCTCATCAAAATTCATAGCCCCTCTTGAGTCAAAAATTACAAGTGAATTCGGCAAAGCCAGAGTTTACAATGACACCTTAAAAGGCTATCATAGCGGCACCGATTTTCGTGCAAAAACAGGTGAACCGATAAAAGCTTCCAATGAGGGGATAGTTGTTTTGGCAAAAGAGAGATTCTATTCCGGCGGCTCTATCATTTTGGATCATGGGCATGGAATATATACATGTTATTTTCATATGAGTAAATTTGATGTAAAAGAGGGGCAAAAGGTAAAAAAAGCCCAGATTATAGGCTTGTCAGGAGAGAGTGGAAGAGTCACGGGTCCGCATCTGCATTTTAGTGCACGTGTGGCAGGTGTGCAGGTTGACCCTCTGCAGCTCATTTCCGTTATGAATAAAAATTTATTAAAAGGTGTACAATGACAGTATTTCAGTTGTTAATGCTAGGCGCTTCGGCTTTTTTTGCATATAAAATATATCAGCACGTTCAAACTCTTCAGGACCCTGAACCAAAAGCTGATAATCAAGACGGCGAGGGGCACAGAAGTGCAGAAGCTTTTTCTATGTTTGACCCTGAGTCTTTGATTCAAAAAGCAGACATAGCTTTTGAGGAAAAAGATTTTGAAAAAGCTTTGGCACTTTTAAATGAGGCTAATGCAAAACAAAACAACAACAATTCGGACACGCTTTTTAAGATAGCGTATATCCTGCAGCAGGCCGGTGATAATGATGAAGCTCTAAAATATTACAAAGAAGCTCTTGAGCTCGACAAAGACAATGAGTTCATCCACAATGCCATGGCATCCATTTACAGAAGCAACGGAGAGTTTATCTCTGCGAAGATGCATCTAACCGCTTCTTTGGAGATAGATGATAGCAATCCTGTTACGTATTATAATTATGGAAATCTTTTAGTCGATATGCAAAAAAATGATGAGGCCATCGAGATGTATGAAAAAGCATTATTGATCGATCCTGAATTCAGTGAAGCCAAAGAAGAAATCGAAAAACTAAAAGAGGCATAAATATATGAAAATTTTAGAAATATATAAGTTTTTGGATGAACTCTCACCTTTTGAGCTTCAAGAGTCGTGGGATAATTCCGGATTGCTCATCGGAGATTTTTCTCATGATGTAGAGACGGTGGTATTAAGTATCGATGTTGATGAGGCTCTGATTGACTCACTAGAGAACAATACACTTTTGATTACGCATCATCCTATTATTTTTGGAGGACTCAAGCAGCTGGAATTTAGCAAGTATCCCGCAAACTTGATTCAAAAGATGATTCGTAAGAATATATCAAATATTGCTATGCATACAAACTTTGACCAAACACATCTCAATGAATATGTCGCAACGGAAGTTCTCGGATACAATATAGCAAATAAGGATGGTTTTGTCGCTTATTTGGATGTAAATGAAAATTTTGATGAATTTTCAAAAAAAGTTTCAAAAGCTTTTGGACTTCCACATGCCAGATGTGTCAAATGTAGTGATAAAGTAAAAAGAGTGGCCCTTGTAACCGGCTCAGGCTGTTCTTTGATGCGTTCTATTGAAGCAGACTGCTTTTTAACGGGCGATGTAAAATATCATGATGCAATGGAAGCAAAAAGTATAAATTTATCATTAATCGATATAGGACACTATGAAAGTGAGCGCTTTTTTGCACAAATTTTGCAAACACATTTGAAAAATTTAGGTTTAGAAGTTATAATTTCATCATCAGAAAATCCATTTACCTATATTTAGTGATTTTTATAGCAGAAATGGCAAAACAAGTAATCCAAAAAGGAGTTCGATGAACAAGCACCTTAAGCAACTAATAGACCTTTCGCAAGTAGATAAAGAGATAGATGCATTTGAACCGCAGATTGAAGAAGCAAACTACAAGTTTGAAGCTGCTCAGGCAAAAAAACAAAGC
Source organism: bacterium (assembly GCA_018825665.1). Classification (GTDB taxonomy): domain Bacteria; phylum Campylobacterota; class Campylobacteria; order Campylobacterales; family Sulfurimonadaceae; genus Sulfurimonas. The sequence goes on from JAHJEG010000010.1 coordinate 34,926, forward strand.
ATTAGTTCAGATATTGAAAATCTAACGAATGAGATCAAAGAAGAAGAAGTTAAAAAAAGTAAGAACGAGCTTCATCTTGCAGAGCTTTCAACAAAATTGGAAGAGAACTCTAAAAAAAGTTCTGAAATAAAAACAGAACGAGAGATGAAATCTTTGCAGCTTGAAGAAGAGATTGCAAAAGAGCAGGTTACTTTTGCAAATGAAGAGATTGCAAGACTTGAAAAAATTATTGAATCTAAAAAAGAGCAGGCTGAAGCTGCAAAAGCTTCACTTGTTGAATTGGAAGCAAATTTAGAGGCGGTAAAAGCAGAAGTTGACAAAAAGCTTGAAGTTATCAATGCAGCCAGACAAGAAGTGTTTATAAAAAAAGAAAAACTTTTAGGTACGATGAACCAGAAGGGACTGACTTTTTATCAAAAAATCCGTCGCTGGGCCAAAAACTCCACTGTAGTTACAGTTGAAGATCAGGCTTGTATGGGTTGTCATATGGTTATCAACGATAAGATTTATGCCGATGTTATCAAGGCTGAAGAGATTACAACATGTCCGCACTGTGGTCGTATTCTCCATGTGGAAGCTACTCAAGAGTAGGCTTTGTCGCCCTTTACTTTAGTTTACTATGTTTTAAGTGTTGTGCTATATCTTATAGCACTTCCACTTCTCGTATATCTTTCTTTTAAGCAAAAATACAAACAGTCTATTCCGTCCCGTTTTTTCCTTTTTAATAATCCAAGATTTGAAAAAGAGAATGCCCTATGGTTTCATGTGTGTTCACTTGGTGAAGCAAGAGCTTTAAAACCGATTCTTGATCTAATGAAAGGCAGTGATATCGCTATCACGACAATTACCCAAACAGGGCACAATGAAGCAAAGAAGTATGCTGCGGATGTAAGATATCTGCCTTATGAGATGTTCCTTCCGTTTTGGATAAAAAAACAAAAAGTTTTGATTGTACTCGAAGCGGAATTCTGGTACATGCTTTTTTTGGTTGCACGTCTAAGAGGAACAAAAATCATTCTTTTAAATGCACGTATATCAGAAAAAAGTGCTAAAAAGTATCTTCAGTTTGCCTGGTTTTATAAAAAGATGTTAGAACAGGTACAAATCATATATGCACAAAGCGAAGCCGATAAAAATCGTTTTTTAGCTCTGGGTGCAAAAAATATAGAGGTAGTGGGAAATATAAAGCTAGCGGGCGAGATAGTAAAAACAAAAGAGTATGAAAAGCCAAAGAAAGAGACAATTGTAGCGGGAAGTACGCACGATGGAGAAGAAGAAAGTATCCTGAAGGCTTTTGCAGAGTATAAGAAAAAAAATGATGCGCAGCTGATTGTGGTCCCGAGACATCCCGAGAGATTTGAGAGTGTATACGAACTTATGAAGAATTATGCTCAGAAGTATTCTCTGACACTCTCAAGATTTTCTCAAAATGCAGCAATAGAGTCAGATATGATTTTAATCGATGCAATGGGTGAACTCAACAACATCTACGCAATCAGTGATATTGCAATATTAGGCGGGGCATTCAGAGATGATGTCGGCGGGCATAATCCTCTTGAACCTGCGAATTTTGGATGCAAGATAATTACGGGTAAACACTTTTTTCACCAAAAAGAGCTATTCAAATATGTGCATCATGTCCAGTATGTGGATGCAGAGGAGATACATAAAGCGCTTATGGCATGTGCAAAGTTACCGAATTCGATAGTTGAAGAGAAGATAAATCTTCAGCCAATTATAAATAAAATATTAGGAGCCTGAACAAAATGGCAACAGAAAAAGCGTATAAAATACTCTCAGAACAAGAGGGGATCTCCAATTCTCAAGCGAAGTCTATGATAGACAGAGGTTTGGTTTATGTGGGAAATAAAAAAGTTATGATAGCCCGAGGCGAACTTGATGCTAAGACAATATTCAGAATAGAAAAGGTCGAAAAGATAAAACCTATCTTTGAAAATGATGACCTGATAGTTGTGGATAAACCCGCATTCGTCAATTCTGATGAAATCGAAAGACAGTTTAAAGATGCGCAGCTTCTGCATAGACTAGACCGTGAAACAAGCGGAGTTTTAATGCTGGTAAAAAACGAAGAGTTTCGTCAAAAAGCTATTCAGGAATTTAAAAAAGACAATGTATACAAAGAGTATATTGCATGGGTTGAGGGAATTTTATCCGAGCCGGTCGATATAGACAAGCCGATACTGACTCAAAAGAAAAATAACCGGGCTTATTCCAATGTATCCGGAAAAGGAAAGCCGGCAAGAACAGAAGTGTTTCCTGATATAGTGAGTGCAAAAAAGACGAAAGTAAAATGTATCATCCATCACGGCAGAACACATCAGATAAGAACGCATCTTCGTTATATTGACCATCCTATTGTGGGTGATGAACAATATGGAGGCAGACGAGCAAAGAGAGTTATGCTGCATGCATACAAGGTTAGACTTCTTGGTATGGAGTTTGTAGCACCTGAGCCTAAGACATTTGTCAATTTCGAATAATAAAAGAAAACTTAAAGCAAGTTTTAGATAAAATTCGCAACTTTTTACACCTATAAATATATTTAAAAGGGGAGCTTTATGTTTGATACTTTAACTGATTCGTTTACAACAGCGATTAAAAAAATTCGTTTCCATGATGATGAAAAAGCTCTTATAAAAGCTCTGGGTGAGTTAAAAAAATCTCTTTTAAAAGCGGATGTAAACCATAAAGTCGTTAAAGAGCTGATAGATAAAGTTCAGATTGAAACTAAGCTTAAAGGAATTGGCAAAGACCAGTTTTTGGAGGCTCTTAGAAAAAATCTTTATGAACTGCTAGAAGTCGGCGGAAAAAAAGGTTTTATTTTTGCTCCAAACCCTCCGACCGTTATTTTGATGACAGGACTTCAGGGTTCGGGAAAAACAACTACAACAGGGAAACTTGCAAACTATCTAAAAAACAAGCACAAAAAAGTCCTGGTAGTAGCGGCAGACCTGCAACGTTTGGCGGCGGTAGAGCAGCTTCGTCAGATAACGACACAAATTGATGTAGAGCTCTACGAAGACGAAAGTACAAAAAATCCTGTCGAAGTGGTCACTTCTGCTCTTAAAAAAGCTAAAAATTCTTTATATGATGTTGTTTTGATAGATACGGCCGGACGTTTGGCTATTGATGATGAACTTATGCAAGAGTTGGAAAATGTAAAAAAAGCAGCGAATCCAAGCGAAATTTTTTATGTAGCTGATTCACTTACAGGGCAGGATGCTGTTAAAACTGCAGAAAGCTTTAAAGAAAAGATAGGGATAGACGGGGTAATTCTTAGTAAATATGACGGTGACTCCAAAGGCGGTGTGGCTTTGGGATTATCAAGCCAGGTGCAGGTGCCTCTTCGCTTTATCGGTAGCGGTGAAAAAATGGAAGACTTAGAAGTCTTCTTGCCTGAGCGTGTTGTAAACCGTCTTATGGGCTTTGGAGATATTGAAGGTCTTGCTGAAAAGACAGCTTCTGCCATAGATGAAAAAACTGCTAAAAAACTTACTAAAAAGATTCAAAAAGGTCAATTCAACTATAATGACTTTTTAGAGCAGATGGAAAGTATGAAAAAGATGGGAAGTATGAAATCTCTCATCGGAATGATTCCGGGAATGGGCAATATGTCAAAAGCGATAAAAGACTTTGACTTTGAAAACTCAAGTGAACTTAAGAATATTAAGGCTATGGTGTCATCCATGACCTTAAAAGAAAGAGAAAATCCGGATCTTTTAAACAATTCACGCAAACAAAGAATTGCAGCGGGTTGTGGACTTACTCAGGCTGAAATCAATAGAATGATCAAGCAGTTTAAAAATGCAGGAAAAATGGCTAAAAAGTTCTCCGGCAAAAACGGAATGAAAGATCTTCAGGCTATGATGGGTCAAATGGGTGGAGCGGGCGCAATACCAAGATGATTCTTCGGCATGTGGAAATCGCCGTGATTTTATAGCGATTTCCACATGCCAAGAAGTGCAGACGCGAATCTAAATACATATACTTTTAGAAGTCTATATATTTGCATTCACATGCAAAATTTAACATATACAGTAAGTTGAAATATGACTTACGCAGAGAAGGACAAAACATGGCAACAGTAATTCGCCTAACTAGAATGGGAAGAAAAAAACAACCTTTTTACCGTATCGCGGTAACAGATTCACGTAAACGTAGAGATGGTGGCTGGATAGAGCTTATTGGTTACCATAATCCTATGGTAGCTGAAAAAACTACAGTAGTAGATAATGAAAGACTAGATTACTGGTTAAGCGTTGGTGCTAAGATGAGTGACCGCGTTAAAAAGATAACTGGCCGCTAGTATGATATCTGACTTTGTCGCACAATTTGCAAGACTGATAGCTTCCTACCCAGAAGATATAAAGGTCGAGATTAAAGAGGGCGACGAAATGACTGAGATAGTTCTTTATGCAAATCAGGCCGACGTCGGCAAGTTGATTGGCAAAGAGGGCAAGATGATTGGAGCTATTAAAACACTTATATCCGGCTGTAAAGCTAAAGATGGTGTGAGTTATAGAATCAATGTTGAACCAGTCTAGAGATAATCAACTACTTCATATCGCTACAATCGGCAAAGTGGTCGGTTTAAAAGGCGATATGAAATTTCACATTAAAAGTGATTTCCCTGAACAGTTTGTAAAGGGTGCTACATTCTTCATAAACAAAAAAGACACTATTACTCTTGGTGATGTCAATCACGAACGGGGACTTATAAAAATTTCTGGACATACAGATCCGGAAAGTCTGAAAAAATTCATAAATGCCAAACTGTACACAACGTACGAAGCGACTAAAGAAAATTGCCATTTAGAAGAGGGTGAGTATTTTTGGTTTGATATACTGGGTTGTGAAATTTATGAAAATGGAAAAATACTCGGTAAGGTTCAAGAGGTCGAAAGAATATCGATACATGATTATCTGAGTATTGTAACAAGTGATGATTTAGTCTCTGATGGTTTTGCAAAAACATTTTTAATACCTTATCATAAGCCGTTTATAATCAATACAGATATTGATAATAAAATTATTAAAGTGCAAGGTGCTTTAGATATTTTAGAAGCTTCATAATGACGTATACTTTTGTCACCTTGTTCAAAAACCTAGTAGAAGGGTATTTCCAGGATTCAATTCTTAAAAGAGCTATAGATGGAGCTCTTTTAGATATTCAGTATTTAAATCCGAGAGATTTCAGTGAATCAAAACACAGCAAGGTAGATGATACTGCAGTTGGCGGTGGAGCAGGTATGGTAATGAATCCACAACCTCTTTACGATGCATTGAGTGAACTAAAAAAAAATGATGAAGACGTACATATAGTTTTTGTAACTCCGGTCGCAAAAGCTTTTAATCAAAATGATGCAAAAAGATTGGCAAAGAAATCTCATATAGCTTTTGTGAGTGGAAGATATGAAGGGATAGACGAAAGAGTCATTGAAACTTTTGCCGATGAAGTGTTTAGTATTGGTGATTATATATTAACGGGAGGAGAACTGGCTTCTTTGGTTATATGTGATGCAGTTTCAAGAAATATTGGCGGAGTTCTCGGTAATAGTGAGTCTCTAAGCATAGAAAGTTTTGAAACGCCACTTTTAGAAGCACCATCTTTTTCTAAACCACAAATATATAAAAAAAGTAGTGTTCCATCAGAATACTTAAAGGGTAATCATAGTAAAATTCGCTCACTTAAATTAGCCTTGTCTGAAAATAAGACTAAATATTTCAGACCAGAGCAGCTTTTAAAGCATAGAACAAGGATATCTTATGAGAAATAAGTACATCGAAAATTTCGAAAAAGCACAAATGAACGAGAAAACTTTTCCAGAATTTCGTGCTGGTGACACTGTTCGTTTGGCAGTAACAATTAAAGAAGGTGACAAAACTCGTGTTCAAAATTACGAGGGTGTTTGTATTGCAAAAAGAGGTCAAGGTACTGGTCAAACAATTACTGTACGTAAAATTGGTGCAAATAGTATTGGTATTGAAAGAATCTTCCCAATTTACAGTGACTCAATTAACGAGATAACAGTTATTCGTCGCGGTCGTGTTCGTCGTGCAAAACTATTTTATCTTCGTGATCTTGCTGGTAAAAAAGCACGTATTAAAGAACTTAGAAGAAAATAATCTTCTAAGTCCTCCTTTATTAAATTCCTCTCAATTCATTTTTAATTCATTTTAATTTTACAACTCCCTAATAATATTGCACCAATTCTAATATCCAGTGTAATTCTCACTTAAAATTCAAGAACTGACTTTTTACCCATTTCACATAAAAAGCTTTATCCGGAGTTTTGTATTGGTAGAGCTCACCACATGTATTGTCTTTGCATACTATACATAACTTAAGAGACACAGGTGTCAATTTAAAATCGTAATCTTTTATAATTACAGCCTTAAAACGTAGCAGATTGAAGCAGGAGTTGTTTTAATCTGAAAAAGTAAAAACGCTATACTATATAATGTAAATTTGTAATCTTAAGGCAGCTAGCTAAATATTATTATAATTACTTATGAAAAAAAGCATAAAATTAACAAAAAGAAAACTTTTTCAAAATTCATCAAAAAAACACTTGACATTGAGAACTGATTTGTCTATAATTCCCGTCCACAAACAGAGACACCTTAAGTTAAGGAGTCAGGGAAGCTTCGAGAGAAGTGAAACGGGTTGTTTGAGATCATTG
>JAHJEG010000011.1 GCA_018825665.1 bacterium
ATAAAATTGGAGGTGCCACCCAGATTTGAACTGGGGATAGCAGCTTTGCAGGCTGCGGCCTTACCACTTGGCGATGGCACCAGTCAATCAGTTTCTATGGTGCCCGGGGCCGGACTTGAACCGGCACAGTATTGCTACCGGGGGATTTTAAGTCCCCTGCGTCTACCGATTTCGCCACCCGGGCAACGAGTGTTTATTTACAATTTATAAATGGAGCGGGAAACGAGGTTCGAACTCGCGACCCCAACCTTGGCAAGGTTGTGCTCTACCACTGAGCTATTCCCGCAATTAAAATAACGCACTTAGTTTTTAAGTGAGCGGAATTATAGCCACTTTATTTTCGTTTGTAAAGAGTATTTGCAAAAAAATTTAAAAAAAATGATATAATCGCATTTATATTTATATAGTATAAGGATTTTTATGAGAAGTGATACTATAAAAAAGGGCTTTGATAAAGCACCTCACCGTTCGTTGCTACGTGCAACCGGCCTTAAAGACGAAGATTTTGACAAGCCGTTTATCGGGATTGCCAATAGTTACATAGATATTATCCCTGGACATTTTTTCTTGCATGAATATGGAGAGATAGTAAAACAAGCCATACGCGAAGCCGGCGGGGTTCCGTTTGTATTTAACACAATCGGTGTTGATGACGGGATTGCTATGGGTCATGACGGTATGCTTTATTCTTTACCGAGTCGTGAGATTATTGCAGATTCAATTGAGACTGTAATGAATGCCCACAAGCTTGATGCAATGATCTGTATCCCTAACTGTGACAAAATCGTTCCGGGTATGATTATGGGAGCGCTTCGCGTAAATGTACCTACAGTTTTCGTCTCAGGCGGTCCTATGGCTGCCGGACATAAAAAAGACGGTACTCCTATAGATTTGGCGACCGCTTTTGAAGCTGTAGGTCAACATGCTGAGGGTAAAATCAGTGATGAGGAACTGTACGAGATTGAATGTGAAGCTTGTCCAAGCGGAGGAAGCTGTTCAGGTATGTTTACCGCAAACTCAATGAATACTCTTTGTGAAGCTATGGGTATCGCCCTTCCGGGCAACGGAACTATTTTGGCTATGACTCCTGCTCGTATTGAGCTGGTGAAAAAAGCGGCTAAGAGAGTTGTTGAAATGGCCAAGGCTGATGATGCCAAATACAATCTTCGCAATGTTTTAAATGAAAAAGCAGTTCATAATGCATTTGTTGTAGATATGGCGATGGGCGGAAGCTCAAATACTGTTTTGCATATGCTTGCAATCGCAAAAGAAGCAGAGGTTGATTTCCCGATTGAAAAAATCAACAAAATAGCCGACAATGTTGCACATATAGCAAAAATCTCTCCATCTCTTTCTACTGTTCATATGGATGATATCAACCGTGCCGGCGGTGTAAATGCAGTGATGAAAGAAGTTAGCCGTCGTGGTGGAATGCTTCACCTGGATAACCCGACCGTAACAGGTGAAACTCTCGGAGAGAGAATTAAGGATGCCAAAATCCTGGATGAGACAATTATCCATACAAATGAAAATGCATACTCCAAGGTTGGCGGATTGTCTATCCTTTTTGGAAATCTTGCGACTGAAGGTGCGGTTGTTAAAACTGCCGGTATCACAGGAAATATGCGTCAATTCAAAGGTAAAGCAGTTTGTTTTAATTCCCAACAGCAGGCACTAGCCGGAATAATGGGACACAAAGTAAAAGCAGGTGATGTTGTTGTTATCCGCTACGAGGGACCAAAAGGGGGACCTGGTATGCAAGAGATGCTTGCTCCTACTTCACTTATCATGGGGATGGGACTCGGCGAGAGTGTTGCGCTTATAACAGACGGCCGTTTCTCCGGAGCTACTCGCGGAGCTTCTATAGGACATATCTCTCCAGAAGCAGCTGAGGGCGGCTTGATAGCCCTGATAGAAGACGGGGATGAAATCGAGCTTGATGTAGATACGCATTTGCTCCAACTCAATGTAAGTGAAGATATTCTTGCATCAAGAAGAGCTGCGTGGGTACCTCATAAAAATGAGGTAAAATCAAAATGGCTTAAGCGCTATTCTCTCATGGTTTCCAACGCATCAAACGGAGCAGTTCTAAAAACTGAATTCTAATCATTACCGGCATGTGGAAATTCTCCTTCAAGGAGGAGATATATCATTGTTTACTGGTTTTCACATATGCCCTTGAGAATGGATAAATACTCTTGCGGTCCTTACTTAGCTACAAAATTTCATGCGTACTAAAGTAAAAAATGGGCATTATGCTCCAAAATAATACAAATATATTAATAGGATAATTAGAAGTGAATGCAATTGCAATAAAACACAATGATGAAATTATTGATTTACAAACTGCCAAAGAGCTTGGTTTTGAAGGGGAACAGATTCACCTTGACAATTCAAAAGATTCTTTGGAGGTACTTCGTCATTCAACAGCGCACCTAATGGCGCAAGCTATAAAATCTTTGTACCCTGATGCCGAATTTTATGTCGGACCGGTAGTAAAAGAGGGATTTTACTATGACTTCAAAACAAAAGAAGTAATAGGTGAGGGTGATTTAAAAAGTATTGAAAAGCAAATGCTCTCTTTTGCAAAGAAAAAATACGAGATTGAAAAATATGAGATCTCCATGGATGAGGCAAAAGAAAAGTTTAAAGATGACCATTTAAAACTTGCTGTTATGCAAAGAATACCCGGTGACAGAGTCTCTATATACAAGCAGGGGGAATTTGAAGACCTGTGCCGAGGACCGCATCTACCGAATATAGGGCTAATCAGATATTTTAAACTTATGAAAATTGCAGGTGCCTATCTTGGAGGAGACTCTAAAAATGAGGTGCTCACTCGTATATACGGCATTGCATTTGCCGATAAAGAGTCCTTGAAAGCGCACTTGGATATGATAGCCGAGGCTGAAAAGCGTGACCATCGTAAACTGGGTAATGAGATGAAGCTTTTTACTTTCAGAGAAGAGGTCGGAGCAGGTTTTCCTATCTGGCTTCCAGCGGGCGGGCGTCTTCGTGCAAGATTGGAAAGTCTTCTTTTTAAAGCACACCGTAAACGCGGATATGAGCCTGTACGCGGGCCTGAAATGCTTAGAAGCGATCTTTGGAAAACATCCGGACACTATCAGAATTATGGTGAGAACATGTATTTCACAAACATAGACGAAGTGGAGTTTGGTGTAAAACCGATGAACTGTGTCGGACATATAAAAGTGTACGAAGAGGATCTTCACTCTTACAGAGATTTGCCTTTGAAGTATTTTGAGTACGGAGTGGTGCATCGTCATGAGTTTACGGGTGCGCTTCACGGACTTTTCCGTGTTCGTGAATTTACCCAGGATGATGCGCATATTTTCTGTACGTCCGAGCAGATTGAAGAGCAGATTATTGAAGTGGTGGATTTTGTTGATAAGATTATGTCAACATTTGAATTCAATTACAAGATGATGATCTCAACGAAACCTGAAAAAGCTGTCGGTGACGACAAAGTGTGGGAAATTTCTACACAGGCATTAAAAAATGCAATGGATAAAAACAGCCTTCCGTATGAGATCGATGAAGGCGGAGGTGCATTTTACGGTCCAAAGATCGATATTAAAATTACCGATGCAATCGGTCGTGAATGGCAGTGCGGGACAATTCAGCTAGACTTTAATCTGCCTGAGAGATTTGAACTTGAATATAACGGCGAAAATAATGATAAAATTCAGCCGGTTATGATTCACAGAGCAATTTTAGGTTCGTTTGAGCGTTTTATTGGTATATTAACGGAACACTATGCTGGTGAATTTCCGATGTTTATTGCTCCAACACAGGTCGCGATAGTCCCGATAGCGGAAACTCACAATGCTTATGCTAAGGAATTATCTGATAAACTTATGGATATCGGAGCTGATACGGAGATTTATTCTAAGAACGATTCTTTAAATAAAAGGATCAGAACAGCTGAAAAAGCTCGTGTTCCAATGATTATCGTTTTAGGTGATGAGGAAGTCGAGAATAAGTCTATAGCAGTTAGGGATCGTAGAACGAGAGAACAATATAATCTAAGCGAAGGGGATTTCCTGTCGCTTATACAAACTAAAATAAATGAGGTAAATTTTTGAGTAAAAAAACAGACCGTGTCATAATGAATGACGATATTCGTGTACCTGAAGTGCGTTGTAATGTAGATGGAGCAGAGTCTTTAGGTATCGTATCTACTGACGAAGCTATGGAAAAAGCAAATGAATTGGGCTTGGACCTTGTTTTAATCGCTCCTGATGCAAAACCACCTGTTGCGAAGATTATGGACTACGGTAAGTACAGATATCAAGAAGAGAAAAAACTCAAAGAGCAGCGAAAAAATCAGACTAAGATCGATGTAAAAGAGATCAAGTTGTCTGTAAAAATTGCTGATAATGACATAGCGTATAAAGTTAAGCATGCCAGAGAGTTTTTGACTGAAGGCAAGCACGTGAAATTCCGCGTCTTTTTAAGAGGTCGCGAGATGGCTAATCCGGACGCTGCGAGAGATGTTCTTTTAAAAGTTTGGCCGATGGTTGAAGACCTGGGCACAATGGACAAACCTCCGCGCTTTGAAGGCCGTTATTTCAATATGCTTGTTTTGCCGAATAAATAGGTATAGTTTTTATATAGTTTCTACTACTGCGATTTCCACATGCCGATCTTGGCATGTGGAATATGATTTATTTTAAAATCTTCACTTTAATATCGTCTTCGTTTATTGCTTCCATACTGTACTTTACAACGATTAAATTTTCGGTTTCATTTTCATACCACTCTGCAATATGCTCATTCTCAAGCGTGCTGAGCTTCTGCATATCGACCGTATCCTGTGCAAGGTAAAGGTGTGCATACTTCGTTGGATTTTGTAATCTTAAAGTCCATAGCAGCCATAGGACGGCTAGAGCAGCTACTGATACACCGATAGTTTCCCTGTCACTTATATCTAAAAGTAAACCGGCAAGAGTACCGCCGAAAAAAGTAGCAAAATATGCAACAGAATTGGATATACCCAGCGCGGCACCCTTTTGATGTACTTTGGCAAATTTTGTAATCATAGACTGAACCAATGGCTCCATCATGTTAAATGCTACAAAAAAGAAAACCACTCCAACGACAAAAACAGTACTTGAAGCTGTAAGTCCCATAATTAAAAAAGAGGCGATGAAAAGAACTATTGAAAAAAGAAAAATCTCTTTTGGCTTGTTTTTCTTCTCTCCAAAAACCGCAGCAGGGCCCATAGCAAGAAGCCCTAGAACCATTGCCGGCAGATATGCCTTGTATAAATCCGCCTTTTCCCATCCAAATCCATAGCTTTCATTGGTAAGGATGATAGGAATAAGCACAAATGCAACAGTCATAAGACCTTTTTGCATGGCATTTATAACAATCATATTTAAAAGGTTGGAGTCTTTGAGAATATCTGAGGTCTTTGATTTTTCGTGATAAACATGTTTTATTCTCGGAGGAGTAGGCACTTTTGTAAATAAAACGACCATAGAAACGATTGCCAAAACAGCCGTGATAATAAATAAAGTATCCACACCGTAGTGTGCACCTATTACAGGTCCGACTCCCATTGCAATAGCAAAACTTATACCGATAGAAGCACCCATAATGGCCATAGCCTTGCCGCGAATCTCCTCTTCAACAAGATCTGATATCATAGCGGTGATAACGGAACCTATAGCTCCTGCACCCTGAAGAAATCTGCCTAGCATCAAAGTGTATATATCAGTAGCATAGGCAGATATAATCGAGCCTATTAAAAATATTATCAGACCAAAAAGAATAGTCGGCTTTCTTCCTATCTTGTCGCTCATGCTTCCAAAAGGAACCTGAAAAAGTGCCTGTGTCAGTGCGTAACCGCCAACAACGACACCGACTAGAAAAGGTGTGGCACCCTCTAATTCCAAGGCGTAAATCGCAATAACCGGTAAAACTAAAAAGAGACCTAAAAAGCGAAGGGAAAGTATGGCAGAGAGCGGAAAGACTTTTTTGAACATGATTACCTCTATATTTTATTATATAATGTCGCAATTATAGTTAAAGAAATGTTTATAGAAACTTTGTGAACCATAAATCTCAATGTTTAAAGATAAGTATAAGGAAAAAATTTGAAATTAGTTTTGGCAACATCCAATAAGGGTAAAGTAAGAGAAATAAAAGCGTTATGCGAAAAATTTGAAGTTATTCCGTATAGTGAATTGATAGAAGAGTTTGAGATTGTAGAAGACGGTGATACTTTTAAAGAAAATGCGCTTATCAAGGCAAGAGCGGTCTTTAAAGCATTGGATAACAAAGAGCTGATCGTAATGGCAGATGACAGCGGAATAAGCGTAGATGTACTTGAAGGTGCTCCGGGTATTTTCAGTGCAAGATACGCCGGAGAAAACGCTACGGATAAAGATAACCTTTATAAGTTGGTAGAGGATATAAAAGCCAAGGGTGTGCAAAGCTCTCCTGCACATTATACGGCTGCAATAGCTATTGTGACAAAAGACGCTGAATATAGTGTGCACGGATGGATGTATGGAACCGCTTTGGCTCAAACCAAAGGCAAGGGCGGTTTTGGATATGATCCGATGTTTATCCCTGATGGGTATGAAGATACTTTGGGTGAACTTGAAGAGAGTGTAAAGCGTAAGCTATCGCACAGAGCCAAAGCTCTGGCTCTAGCAGGTCTGGTTTTGGAAACTTTATAAAACCTTACAACTAAGAGTGTAGAAAATATGCTCTAGCTTACTCAGGAAAATATGTAATTTAGTATTATATCTATGTATAGTCTGCATGATATCTCCTTGTCTTTAACAGGTATCAAACAGCAAATTTTATTCCATATTTCAGGTATGTTTTTTAGTTAAACACCGCCAGCAAAAATAGACCGAAAACAATTCTATAAATCCCAAAAGCCACAAAGGTGAATTTTTCCAAAAAGACCAAGAACAGCTTTATGGTTAGGTAAGCAACAATGAAGGACACAACAAAACCCACAGCCAGGGTTAAAAGATTTGCACTGCTGAATTCATGATAGTGCTTCAGCAGGTCATAAGCGGTAACGGCACTCATAACCGGGAATGCAAGTAAAAAACTGAACTCTGCACTGGCTTTTCTGTTTAGGCCTACCAATAAAGCTCCGATGATGGTAGAACCCGCTCTGCTTGTCCCCGGGATAAGTGCAAAAATCTGAGCAAATCCTATAACGAGAGATTGCTTGAAGGTGACTTTTTCAACATCATCAATGAGGTGATCTCCCTCTTTGATAAAAAACTTCTCAACTATCAAAAATATGATGCCGCCCACAATAAACATAACTGCCACTATCTGGATGCTAAAGAGTTCTTTTATCTGGGAGGAGAAGATATAGCCGACCGTCCCGATTGGAATAAATGCCAAGAAGACCTTGCTCCACAAATCTATTTTTTTAAGACTGAACTTATCTTTGTAATTGAAAATGACAGCGAGAATCGCGGCAAACTGAATGATTACCTCATAGGCTTTTGTCACACTGTTTTGGTCAATACCCAAAAATTCACTTGCCACTATTAAATGCCCGGTGGAAGATATCGGTAAAAATTCGGTAAATCCCTCTATTATGCCTAATATTATTGAATCAAAAATCGTCATACTATTCCTTATAAAATTGAAGCCGTTATTATACTGATGCAATGCCAAAATATTCCATAAAAGAGTGAATTTAACTTTTTTGGATATAATACGAGGTTTTAAAATATATTATCCCGTAGGAACTTTTTTATGCTACTTTTTACTCCTGGACCAACTCCTGTCCCTCAAAATGTTCGTAATGCCATGTCAGAAGAGACAATGCACCATCGTACACCGGAATTTGAAGCAATCTTTGAAAAAACAAGAAAACATCTTTTTAACCTCTTCAACACTGACGAAGTGCTAATGCTCTCATCAAGCGGTACAGGTGCTATGGAGGCTGCTGTAACAAACCTTTGCCATAACACGCTTTTGAATGTTAATTCAGGAAAGTTTGGAGAGCGGTTTGGAAAAATTGCTGCAGCAAGCGGATTAAAAAACGTAGAGATAAAAAACGAATGGGATACCCCTGTCAGTGTACAGGATATTGTTGAAGCAGTAAAAAGCAACTCTGATATCGATGCAATAGCCGTTCAGATAAGTGAATCGGCAGGGGGACTTCGTCACCCTGTAGAAGAGATCGCAAAAGCCGTAAAAGAGATAAATCCCGATATTATGATTATAGCTGACGGCATAACCGCTGTGGGTGTAGAAGTGATCGATATTACAAATATCGATTGTTTGATCGCGGGCAGCCAAAAAGCATTGATGCTTCCTCCGGGATTGTCGATTTTAGGTCTGAGTCAAAATGCGGTGGATAAAATAGGCTCCGGCAAGGGTTATTATTTTAATCTGGCTACGGAGATAAAAGCACAAAGAAAGAACACTACGGCATGGACCGCGGCTACTACCCTGATTATAGGACTTTTAGAGGTTTTTGAATCCATTGAAAAAAAAGGCGGGCTGCAAAAGCTTTACAGCGACACGGCTATAAGAGCAAAGGCTGTAAAAAATTCCCTAGAAGCAATCGGTCTGCATGTCTATCCTAAATCTCCGGCAATGTCGATGACGACCATAGATGATGTGGATGCCTCGGCAATCAGAAAGATGCTTCAAAATGAGTTTGATGTGAACGTCGCCGGCGGACAGGACCATTTGAGCGGCAAGATATTTCGCATAAACCAAATGGGCTTGATTCCTGTTTACGAGATGGCCTGGGTGGTCAACAGTGTGGAGTTGACATTAAGCAAACTGGGTCGCAGAGCATATGATGGAACTGCAAACAAAATATTTAATGAAATAATTTTTGAAAAATAAAGAAGAATAATGATATTTGAACACGAAATTCCGGATGGTTCCAGGCTGTATTTCGGCCAGACAGCTAAAAAGAAAAGAGAAATAGAAAAGATTGCCAGTGACATTTTATATACTGACGGTTTTGAAGAGATAGTGACGCCTATGTTTTCCTATCATCAACATCACAGTATCGCTGATGAGAAAGAGCTTGTAAGGGTCAATGATGAGAAGAACAATAAAATAAGCCTTCGCGCAGATTCGACTATTGATGTGGTTCGAATCATAGAAAAGCGCCTGGGACAAAACACTGAACATAAGAAGTGGTTTTATATTCAGCCCGTATTTCGTTATCCTACCCATGAATTCAATCAAATCGGTGTTGAATTCATGGGTGAAAAAAAACTTTCAAAAGTTATGAGTCTTGCCGTAAATATTTTAGACAGTCTGGAAGTAAAACCTTTAATTCAAATATCAAATATTAAGATTCCAAAAATATTAACAGAGATGTTTGATGAATTGACTCTGGATGATTTTCGTCATATCAATATAGAGAAATTTTTAAATCTGAAAGTTGAGTGGCTGGAAAAACTTGTTTATCTTCAGCACGTTGAACAGGTAGATGAACTTTTGAAGATTGTTCCCGACAAAATAAAAGCAGAACTTTTAAAAATGAAAGAGTTGTGTTCTGAAGCATCATGCAAAAACAGTGTTCTGGCACCAATGTATTATGCGGAAATGCTTTATTATGATGAACTGTTTTTTAGAATCATTGATAAGAATGAAGTATACGCACGCGGCGGAAGATATAAAAATTCAGAACTGACATCTGTAGGATTTGCAATCTATACAGATATTTTATGTGAAACATTAACTAAATAATTGATATAAAAAGAGGAAAATAATGCAAGCAGATTTAATTGTAGGTATCCAATGGGGAGACGAAGGAAAAGGTAAGATAGTCGATAGACTGGCAAAAGAGTATGATATGGTTTGTAGAAGCCAGGGCGGGCATAATGCCGGACATACTATCTGGGTTGACGGTGTAAAATATGCGCTTCATCTTATTCCATCGGGGGTTTTAAATCCTAAGGCAATTAATGTCGTGGGTAACGGGGTCGTTTTGTCTCCGGAATCAATTATAAAAGAGATGGTACAGTTTGAAGGCCTAGAAGGGCGTCTTTTTATTTCAGACAAAGCACACCTAAATCTACCTTATCACTCTTTGATTGACCAGGCGCGTGAGAGGCTCAAAGGGGACAAAGCTATCGGAACAACGGGTAAGGGAATCGGACCTGCCTATTCTGATAAAATAAATCGTGTCGGATTCAGAGTCGGTGAGCTTTTAAATCCTGCAAAACTTTGCGCATCCATCATAGAGTATTTTGAGCAAAATAGAGCCATATTCGATATCTATGAGATAGCAACGCCTACTGAAAAAGAGTTACTGGCGGAGCTTGAGGCTTATAATGCCAAACTCGCTCCATTTATTACAGACACAACGCAGATGGTTTGGAACGCACTTGATGCAGATAAGAGAATTCTTTTAGAAGGTGCGCAGGGAACAATGCTGGACATAGACCATGGTACCTATCCGTATGTGACTTCATCTGCAACTGTAAGTGCCGGTGCATGTACAGGTCTTGGAATCAATCCTAAGGATATAGGAAAAGTCACAGGGATAGTAAAAGCTTACTGTACCCGTGTGGGCAACGGACCGTTCCCAAGTGAAGATTTGGGCGAAGAGGGTAAAAGACTGGGCAAACAGGGACACGAATTCGGTACAACTACGGGCCGTGCAAGAAGATGCGGCTGGTTCGATGCAATCGCTACAAAATATGCAAGCCGTCTTAACGGTTGTGATGAATTAGCACTTATGAAGCTTGATGTCCTTGATGGTTTTGATGAAGTAAAAGTTTGTATCGCGTACGAGCTTGATGGAAAAGAGATAGATTATCTACCGGCAAATCTCGAAGATGTCAAGCCTATTTACAAATCGTTCAAAGGCTGGGACAAATCGGTTGGAGCCAGAACCCTTGAAGAACTTCCTCAAGAAGCAAGAGATTATATTTTGGCAATCCAGGAGATTACTAAAACAAAAGTAGGTATCATCTCTACATCACCTGAAAGAGAAGATACTATCATACTTTAAAGGATTCCATTTTGAAGACCCGTTTTAGCTCTTTGGTAAATTTGAAAAAAGATACTATGGATAAGAGTGAGCGAGTCTTGCAAAAGGCAAATGCCGATCTAAACAGTGCTGCTACAGCACTTGAAATTTCTTATTCATCTTTGGGAGAAATAGAGTCTCCCCTTAGCGGTACTATTACACAACTGCTTGCATCAAGAACACTTTTTTCTTCTCAAAGAGATATTATAAAGCATAATCAGGAATGGGTGCATTTTGCGAAAAATCAGGTTTTTCAGGCAAAAGAGCAACTTAAATCAGATATGATACAGTATGAAAAGTTTAAGTATCTAGAACTTCAAGAGATAAAAAAGATTATAGACAAACAAAAGGTACAAGAGGTAAAAGAGTTGGATGAAATAGCCTCTATCACGCATACCAGAAATAAAAAAGGCTAGAGATGAATTCAATATTGCAAAAGATTTTAGTTAAAGTATTTTTATTTGTATTTTCATTTTCCTCTGTTTTTGCACTGGAAACAAGTGACAGACTTTTTGAATGTACCGAGATATTCAAAGAGAGAAAAAGTGAACTTTTGGTGGAACTTGAAAGAATTGATGAGCAAAAACAGTCTTTAAATGCTTTGAAAACGGCTACAGAAGAGCTTTTGAGAAAAAAAGAGACGAGTCTCAACCAAAGAGAAGAGGTTCTTGACTCAAAGTTGGCCGAGATAGCACAAAAAGAAGAGTCAATTAAAAAAATGCTTACAAAGAATGAAGCGGTATTAAAAGAGATAAAAGAGATAAAAATGAGTAAAGTGGCCCAGACTTTTGCAAAGATGAAAGCGGCTGCAGCATCTAAAATCCTCTCAGATATGAACAAAGAGGAAGCCGCGGGTATTCTCGGCTCGTTAAAACCAAAAACAGTGGGTCAAATACTAAGCAAAATGGATGCAAAAAAAGCATCAGAATTGACACTAATTTTAAGCAACTAATCATATCTTTACCTAAGATATTGTAAAATAACAAAATTTATATTAACAAATAGGGCCTGCAATGAAAATATCACTTAAATCTATACCTCACATAGCTAGTAAAATTGCGATCGATTTAAATAAAAGTGGTGCAGTTTCAATGACAAAAGGTCTAGAAGCAATAGCCCATGAAGCTGAAAAAGTAATAGCTGATAACGTAAAAAAAGAGATGGCACTTGAAGAAAAAGTAAGTGAGATATGTGATGACAACGAAGAGCAGATAGATTTTATGCTGGCAGATGAAAGACAACTGTTTTTTATGATAAAAAAGAAATTGGCTCCAGAATTTGGAGTTATATTAAATTATGAAGATAGATTTTCAGATATTTCCCACAAGATATTAGATGAGCTTTACGAAGAAGATTTGATCCATTTTGAAGTGGCGGAAAATAGAATTAAAAATATCATATATAACTCTATAACATCTTTTATAGCTGACGATTCTCAATTGCAGGATGCTGTTATGGATAAAATCAGAACATACAAAAAAAGGTATATACCTGGGACTGACGAGTTTGAAATTTTATTTGAAAAACTATACAAAGAAGAATTGACGAAGAGAGGGATGTAAGAGTGGACGCTCAAATGAAAAAAGTTTGGATTTATCTCGAAAACGGGACATTTTTGGAAGCGCACAGTTTTGGTGCAGATGATACCAGTGTAGGCGAAATTGTATTTAACACATCCTTGAGCGGATATCAGGAGATTATGTCTGACCCATCGTATGCAGGACAATTTGTGACATTTACTATGCCTGAAATAGGCAATGTCGGTGTGAATGATCAGGACATGGAAAGTAAAAGTGCACATGCCAAGGGGATGTTGGTTCGAAATTATCAGGCCAGATATTCAAATTTCAGAGCTGAAGACTCTTTGGACAGCTTTTTAAAAAAATACAATATTATGGGTATCTGCGATTTGGATACAAGATATCTGACCAAGATGATACGAAGCGAAGGCGCTATGATGATGGTGGCTTCAACTCAAATCAGCGAAAAAGAAGAGCTGAAAAAGATTTTGGAAAACTCACCCCGTATAGAAGACGTGAACTATATTGATATTGTAAGTACAAAAGAAGCGTATAAACATACCGATGCGACCTATTCAAAAGATAAATTTGAATATGAGCAGGCACCGCAGGCGGAAGCCAATATTGCAGTTATAGATTTTGGAGTCAAAAGAAATATCCTAAATGAATTGGTACATGCTAAAATCGGCGTTGAGGTTATTCCAAATGATTTTGATGCAGATGTGCTAATAAGCCGCTATAACTCAAAAGAAATAGACGGGGTGTTTTTGTCAAACGGTCCGGGTGATCCGCTTGTGTTAAAAAAAGAGCAGGAGCAGATTAAAAAACTTATAGCCGCAAAGATTCCGATGTTTGGAATTTGTTTGGGGCATCAGCTTTTGTCAATATCTCATGGTTATGATACGTATAAGCTGAAGTTTGGGCATCATGGCGGAAATCATCCTGTCAAAAATGCAAAAACAGGCCTGGTTGAAATCACTGCACAAAACCACAACTATAATGTTCCTGATAGTATCGTAGAGATTGCAGAGGTCACACATACGAATCTTTTTGACAATACGATTGAAGGGCTAAAATATAATGATGCACCGATTTTTTCTGTTCAGCATCACCCGGAATCAAGTCCGGGTCCCAAAGAGAGTAGATATATATTCAATGAATTCTTATCTTTAATAAAAAGATAAAAGGACACCTTTTAAAAAAGGTGTCCGTAGACTGCGTAAAATTGTAACATCTTTGAATTCTTAAAATAAAATAAAATTTCAAAAGTAAACAAAAAGATAATAAATCATCAAATATAACTTCAAATTAAGATTACTTAAACATATCTATTGATATTATGACAATGTTAATTGGTCTAAATTTTTATTTTAAAACTTTAGGCATAATTGCTTTGAATCTTTAAGGAGGCTATATATGGAGAATCGTCCATTAGAGTACGACTATACAGTTGCAAAGATGTTCATGCTTACAACAATCATTTTAGGGATTGTTGGTATGCTCATCGGTGTGATATTAGCATTTCAACTTGCTTTTCCAGAGGTTAATCTAATCTTAGGTGAAGGTCTAGCTGAATACACTAACTTTAGTCGTCTTCGTCCACTGCATACTGATGCAGTTATTTTCGGGTTTACATTTAGTGGTATTTTTTCTACTTGGTATTATGTTGGTCAACGTGTACTAAAAGTGTCAATGGCAGAGTCAGGCTTTTTGATGTTTATTGGTAAGTTACATTTCTGGTTATATTTAGTAGGTGTTGCAGCTGTTGTTGTTTCATTGTTCATGGGTATAACTACTTCAAAAGAGTACGCTGAATTTGAATGGCCAATCGACATCGCTATCGTTGTTGTATGGGTTCTATTTGGTTTAAGTATATTTGGTCTTATCGGTATTCGCCGTGAAAAATCATTATACATCTCTATTTGGTACTATATAGCTACATTCTTAGGTATAGCAATGCTTTATCTATTTAACAATATGGAAATTCCTACAATGTTGGCACAAAGTGCTGCAGGAGAATCCGGTATTGGTGCATGGTACCATTCAGTATCAATGTATGCAGGTACTAATGATGCCCTAGTACAATGGTGGTATGGTCACAATGCGGTTGCATTTGGTTTTACAGTTCCTATTGTTGCTATGATTTATTATTTCCTACCAAAAGAGTCTGGTCAAGCTATCTACTCATACAAATTGTCATTACTTTCTTTCTGGGGATTGATGTTCGTATATTTATGGGCTGGTGGACACCACTTATTGTACTCAACTGTTCCAGACTGGATGCAGACTATGGGTTCAATATTCTCTGTTATCCTGATCCTTCCATCATGGGGTTCAGCTATCAATATGCTTCTTACAATGAAGGGTGAGTGGCAACAAGTTGCAGCATCTCCATTGATCAAGTTTATGGTTCTTGGTTCAACATTCTATATGTTCTCTACATTAGAAGGTCCAATCCAGGCAATCAAATCTGTTAATGCAATCGCACACTTTACTGACTGGATCGTCGGTCACGTACATGACGGTGTTCTTGGATGGGTTGGCTTTATGATTATGGCTGCACTTTTCCACATGGCACCTCGTGTGTTCAAGCGTGAGATTTACTCTAAATCTTTGATGGCTACACAATTCTGGATCCAAACTTTAGGTGTTGTTTTATACTTCACTTCAATGTGGATTGCTGGTATTACTCAAGGTATGATGTGGCGTGCTCACGATGAATTCGGTAACTTAGCGTACTCATTTATCGATACAGTAACTGTACTTCATCCTTATTACACTATTCGTGGTGTAGGTGGTCTCTTGTACCTAGTTGGTTTCTTGATGTTTGCTTATAACATTTATAAAACTATGTCTGCTCGTCCTGTTGAAGAATCTGAGCTACAAAACGCTTCGCCTATGGGCGCATAAAGAAAAGGAGATAATATGTTTCATTGGTTAGAAAAACATCCGTTCTTTTTTGCGGTAGGTGTATTTTTAGTAATTTCGTTTGCAGGTTTGATTGAAATTCTTCCAAACTTTGCTCAAGCGTCTCGTCCTGTTATCGGTACGACTCCTTATTCAACTTTGGAATTAGCAGGTCGTCATGTTTATATCAAAAACAGTTGTAATGCTTGTCACTCACAATTGGTTCGTCCGTTTAAATCAGAAACTGACCGTTACGGTCACTACTCTTTAAGTGGTGAATATGCATATGACCGTCCATTCCTTTGGGGTTCTAAAAGAACTGGTCCGGATTTATGGCGTGTGGGTAACTACCGTACTACAGACTGGCATGAAAATCATATGAAAGATCCAGCCGGTGTTGTTCCAGGTTCAATTATGCCTGCATACCGTTGGATGTTTACAAACAATGCTGATATTGACACTGCTTTTGCAGAACAATTAACGGTAGCTCAGTTCTTTTCAGTTCCTTACAACAAACCGGTTCCTATGAAAGACGGATCTACAACAGTTGTTAAAATGGGATCAAGTGTTGCAGAAGCAAACGCTTTAGCATTGGCTGAAGCAAAACTTATTGCAGCTGATATGAAAGATCAAGATGTTAAAGATGCAGTAGCAAACGGTCAGATTCCTGAAATCGTTGCTTTAATTGCATATTTAAATAGTCTTAAGTAGTAGGGGTTTGTAGTGGATATTGCTGAATTACAGGCTTATGGCTATTTTGCATTAACTGGTTTTATGGTACTTGTTCTTTATGGATACATCTATCATTTATATTCAAAGAAAAAAGATGCAGATGGGCATGATTATGAAGATTATAGCAATATGGCACTAAACGATGACATAGATGATGCACCTGTAACATCTATGTCTGATGATAAAGAGAAGAAATAGGAGAGATATATGAATAAGCTTTATCTTTGGGGAATTATATTTACTGCTCTAATGTTACTGTTCACTTACATGTCAGTAGCTGGTTCAGAGGGTGGTTTAAATGATGATATCGTCAATATACTTGCAATTGCCGGTGCTGTAGCACTTGTTTTAATTTCAGTATTTGTTGTTATCAAGTATGTTCGCCAAATGCAAACTGACACTGCTGATGGTCAATTAGCAGATGAGAGTTGGGATGGTATTGGTGAGTATTTAAATGAAGTACCAAAAGGCTGGGCAATTATGTTCTTGCTTACTATGGTATGGGGTATGTGGTATTTTACAGTTGGTTACCCGGTGAATGCATATTCACAAATTGGTGAATACAATGAAGATACTGCAGCACATAATGAAAAGTTCAATGCACAATACGCGTCTATTACTGGTGAGAGACTAGTAGAGATGGGTGAATCTGTGTTTTTGGCTGAATGTAAAATTTGTCACGGTATTGCTGCGGACGGTATTGACGGTAAGGCAGCAAATCTTAATGTAAGAATTGAAGCTAATGTTGTTAAGCATGTTGTAGAAAACGGTTCAAACAACAGTTTACTAGGCAGTGAAATGCCAATGCCGGATCGTAATGGATTATTTAACAATAATACAGGTGCTTTAATTACTGATGCTGAGATAGATGCTGTATCTGCTTATGTAGCAAATGGTATGAGTGGAGCCGGTGCTGATGTATTTGCTGGTACTTGTGCTGCTTGTCACGGTGAAGATGGTAAAGGTATGGAATATGTTGCTCCTAGTGTAGCTACATTTACTCCTGAACTTGTTACTAATATTCTTAACCATGGTAAAAAAGGTGTAATCGGTGAAATGCCTAAGTTTGATAGACTTAATGCTAAGCAAAAAGAAGCGGTTGGTGCTTACATCACTAGCTTAAGTAAATAAGGAGTCAGGTATGAATGAAAACAGAAGCGTATTTGCTCTTGATGGCGTAACTGGTATGTTGATTGCAACAGTATTATTACTTATTATTTTAGCTGTTTTAACGGTTTGGGGTTTACAAGTACAAAATGCTAGCGCAACAAATTTTTACGATATTAAAGATGAGCAATCAATCAAGATGTTTAGTGCTGATAACGCTAAACACTTAGTTGATGTGAAGTAAAGGATAGATAATGGAAAAAATAATTTCATGGGGCCTCGTAATCATGGCCATTTATACACTTTACGCGGTTGTAACACCAAATCATCTTTTTATCGGTTAGGAAATTTCATTGAAATTTTCAAGAGGGCTTGCGGCCCTCATCCTCATCCTCATCACAATCTTTCAAACAACATTATCGGCAGAATATTTATATAAAGACGAAGTTATTAATAATCCGAGTTTTACACAAGAAGTGGAAAAATTGGGAGCAGAGCTTTATCAAAAGACAGGAATATCTTTAAGACTACTGATGCTTAGAGAGTTGCCGAACAAGCAATCGATTGTAGAATATGAGAAAGAACTTATAAAATCTTTTTCTGAGCCTACGATTTTATTGACTTTTTCAGAATTGGATTCCAAGGTTGATATCTTAGCCAGTGAGCCTTCTTTATATGAGTATTTTGATAAAAAACAGGTTCTTAGTCCTGTTGCTTCTCCTGTTCAGGCTTTTTTGATGGCACTGTTTTACAGTGACGGATTTGAAAGCTTTAAGGAGATAGCAAGCAGTTCAGGCGGAACCATATTGCCACTGCTTGCACAAAAAGCCAAGGACAATCAGCAGCTTGGAAAGTATTCGGGCTCTATGTACAACGGATATGTAGATATAGCAGAGCAGGTCGCAGAATATAAAAATGTCGTTTTGGACAATGCAGCAGGTAATGCGAACAAAAACAGTATATTAATTGTGAAGCTGTTGTTCTACGGTATGATAATCTATGGTATATTTCTCTACATTAAAAGAAAGATATACATAAGAAGGCAAAACAGTGAAGCAAAGTAGCGGAAGAATATGGCCTTATGCCATAGGCGGGTCAATAATATTGGTATTTGGATTTTGTGTAGCGACAATAGTCGTTGCAAGTAAATTGCCTGTAGAGAACAGTGACACGTATATGATGGGTTACCATGATGCGGATGACAAAGCAAATGAGCTCATTGAAGCAAGAATCGCTTTTGACAAAAAATACAAGATAGAATATATCACAGACGGGCTTAATACGAAAAACAGTGTAATCAGGTATAAAGTTACGGACACAAACTCCAATCTTGTAAATACTGCAAAAGTAAAAGTAATTATTACAAGACCAAACAATCACAAGCACGACCAGGAACTTATCAATCCAAGCGTACAAGACGGCATATATACATTCTCCGGTATTGAGCTTCCTCAAGAGGGAAGATGGGATATTATGGCAAAGGTCGATGTGGGCGAAGTCAGCAGATACTATAATGTAAAAGCGGATACCAGAGCCAAAGAAGCATTTGAGTACTAAGAGTACTCTTTACTATGAATAAAACTACAATAGTTTTGCCCTCTGCCCGTGCTATTAGGCATGAGCAATTACTTCTTGAGAGTGAAACACTTTTCCTTCCGAATTACATCACTATGTCAGATTTTATTTCTAAACTCTGCATAGTAAAAGATTTCAAGATGATTGATGCTGATAGCAGAGTCTTACTGCTCCTTGAAGCGTCAGATTTCAATGCATTCTCAAACCTCCAAATACAGAGAAATTTTTTCACATTTACCAAGAATTCCACGTATATATTCAAATTTTTTGAAGAGCTGAGTGCGGAGATGTATGATATACATAAGTTGGATACTTCGGATATCTATGCCGAATATGAAGAACATATCACTATTTTACAGGAGTTGCATAAAAGATATGAAGCTCTATGCACGCAGAGAAAGATATTGGACAGGATTTTTTTGCCCAAACTTTACGAGTTTAATTCAGAATATGCAAAAATGCATAAACATATTGAAATAAATGTTCAAGGCCATTTAACCAATTTTGAGTTGTCTTTACTTCAGGAGTGCTGTCTTTACAGTGAAATTACAATAACAATGAGTACAAGCAAGTTCAATACGAAAATGCAAAGCAGATTTCTGGATTTGGGTATTGAGCTGGAAAAAGAGTACCACTATAAAATATCATTGAACCAAAAAAAGATCTTGGAGAAAAAAGCACTTACGAGAAACACGAATGTATTCTCAGAGCCTCTGAGCGAACCGCTTTTGCAGGTAGCATTTATAAAGAAAAAGATATATGATTTTGTCAAAAAAGGGCACAAGCCCCAAAACATAGCTGTAATACTTCCGGATGAGAGTTTTGCCGATATTTTGAAAACATTTGATGACAAATCTAATTTCAACTTTGCAATGGGGGAATCTTTTTCCAAAAGCTGGATCTATAAAAAGCTGAATTCCACATGCCAGGCTATAGAGATCGATTCAAAAGAGAATGAGGCCAGACTTGCAAGAGTAGGCGATGAGATCTACTTTGAGTTATACAGCGTTTATTTCAAAAAAGCGGATGAGATAGATTTTATAGGATTTTTGAAAAGCTATAAAGAACATTTTGCCAATAAAACAGAACTTAGGATTTTTGAAGAAGAGATACACAGTTTTAAAAATATACTTCCTTACATGCAGGAGATGAGTGTGAAATCGCTCATCCATCTCTTTTTGCAGCGTCTCTCAGCCAGAACTATGGACGACATCAGAGGCGGAAAAATCACTGTTATGGGAGTATTGGAGACAAGGGCGGTAGAATTTGATGCCGTAATCATAGTCGATTTTAGCAACTCAAATGTTCCAAAAAGAAGCGACAAAGATATGTTTTTAAATACAAAAATCAGAGAAACGGCTTCGCTTCCCACTATGAACGACAGGGAAAATCTGCAAAAACACTACTACGCAATGCTTATACATAATAGTAAAGAGGTGGCGATATCGTATGTGAAATCAAGTGAGAGCAGTGCTTCAAGGTTTTTAAAACAGCTGGATATAAAAACAGTTGAGTCGCATACGGAACTCGATTATGCCCATATACTTTTTAACAGGTCTGTTCAGCCTGTGAAGAAAGAGCAAGAGATAGTCTTGCGACACAGTTTTAAAGAGCAAAAACTCTCCGCTACAAAACTCAAAGCCTTTTTGACATGCAGAAGAAAATATTACTATAAATACATAAAGCACATTCAAAACCATATTATCCCAAAAGATATGCCCCAGGAATGGGAGATAGGGCTTGATATCCACAGTGCTCTGAATGAGCTTTACAGTAAAAAAAATGTTTATACAAACGTGCAGGAGCTGAAAAAAGATTTGCATCGTGAGCTTGACTCGGCATGTGGAAAGAGTGAGCTTGAGAAATATCTCATAAGTATGTATAAAAAGACCCTGGATCCGTTTTGTGAGCTTGAAGTGCAGAGGTTCAAAGATGGCTGGCATGTGGAAGTTTGCGAGAAGAGTTTTGAATGCGAATTTGCCGGGGTAACTTTGATGGGGCAGATTGACAGGATAGACAAACGAGGCTCAGAGATATACGTGCTTGATTATAAAACAGGTTCCTACCCTCTGTATAATGCGAAGAATCTTACAGATGCAACAGACTTTCAGCTGGAGTTTTACTATCTCTTGTCAAGGGGATTGGGCTCTGACATACGATGCGGATATTATGACCTCAAAGAATCAAAGATTGTGGATGAACCCTTTTTGGAAGAAAAAATCGGAGTTTTGCAATCGAATATAAAAGATATGCTGCTTCATGAAGAGTTTGAGTTTGGGATGTGCGAAGATTTGAAAAACTGCCAGTATTGTGAGTATGCGACAATGTGTAAGAGAGATTAGGATGTTTGTAAATAACCTGGCCTATGAGGCGAGTGCGGGGAGCGGGAAGACTTTTATGCTTGTCGTGCGCTATCTGAGTCTTCTTTTTATGGGGGCGGAACCCGGCAGGATTTTGGCTCTGACTTTTACGAACAAGGCTGCAAATGAGATGCAGGAGCGTATTGTCCTCACCCTTGAGGAGCTTGAGACTCGCGGAGAACTTGAGGAGATTATAAAAGTAACGGCGCTTGAGAGGGACTATCTCCTCAAAAATCGTCAGGCTGTATTGGAGAAGTTTTTAAACTCCAATACAAAGATTATGACCATCGATAAGTTTTTTGCCCAAATACTCAGAAAATTTTCTCTGTATGCCTCCCTTATGCCTGATTTTAGCACCATGAGTTCGCAGCATGAACTCAAACTGCTTTCGAGATTTTTAAAAGAGGTAAGCGTGGCGGGCAAAAAAGATGTTTTGATACATCTTTCCCTGCAATCAAAAAAGAGACTGGAGAGTATTTTTACCCTTCTTGACGAGTTTTATATAAAGCAAAAAGAGCTGAGCCATATAAGGTTCACAAAACAGCAGACAGGAACATATGAAGAAGAGGCGATGGCGTGTCTTGGTGCGCTTAAAAAGATAATCGATGCATGTGACAAAGCCTCCTCTACGGTAAAAAAAGCGGTTACCGCCGAAAATTTTGAAGAGCTCAGCACCAAGAGCTGGATGGCAAGAGAGAGTCTGAACTACAGTACATTCTCTAAATGTTTTACCCCTGCCATGGATGAGCTCTTGTATAAAATCCAAGAAGCCGTAAAAAATCAAAGCCGTGCAAAAGAGCAGAATTTTTTTTATGCGCTTCGTGAACTCACAGATATTTATGTAAAATCCAAGCAGGCACTTTTTAGTGATGACGCAGAGCTGAGTTTCAGCGATGTCACGGTATTGGTCTACTATCTCTTAAAAGAGCGGATTGACAGTGAGTTCTTATATTTCAGGCTTGATTCGCAGATAGAGCATATTTTGCTTGATGAGTTCCAGGACACGAGCATATTGCAGTATGAGATACTCAAACCTCTTATCGTCGAGATATTGTCGGGCAAGGGTGTTAGCGAGGAGGGCAGTTTCTTTTTTGTGGGTGACGTCAAGCAGTCTATTTACAGGTTCCGCGGAGGCGTGAGCGCACTTTTTGGAGCGGTCAAGGAGGAGTGTGCGACCAAAACAGAAGCACTTGTTACAAACTACCGCTCACAAAGAGAGGTGATAGAGTTTGTCAACAATGTATTTCAAGACAAGATAAAAAACTATCTGCCCCAAACAGTAAGAAAAGAGGTAGATAAAGGATATGTTGAAGTAATAAGCAGTGATGAGGTCCTGCAGGAGGCTTTGGCACAGGTGAAACGACTTATCCTGCTTGGTGCGGATATAAACGAAGTGGCAATTCTGTGTGCGACAAACGGTGACGGAGAGGCGGTAAAACAGCTGCTCCAAAAAGAGAAGATAGAGGTTGTCACGGAAACGACAACCAAGCTTATCAGCCAGCAAAGCGTAAAAGCGGTTTTGGAGTATCTGAAATATCTTTACTTTTTGGAGGATATCTACAGATACAACTTTTTTGCGCTCATCAACAGAGATGTACAAGAGATAAGAAGAGTTGATTGGAACAAGACAGAACTTTTGGAAACGGTAAAAAGGGTGATATGGGAGTATAACCTTTTTGCCGATGATTTTCATCTTATCCGTTTTATCAATGCTCTGGCAAAATATCAGGATATTGAGAGTCTTCTTTTTGAATATGAAAGATTGGACCTGAGCGGTGCTGCATCGGACCTTAAAGGAGTGCGGGTCTTGACCGTGCACAAATCCAAGGGTCTGGAGTATGAGCATGTCATTGTTATGGACAGGATTAAAAAGGCTCCGCCGGCGCGCGATAGTATTATTTACGAGTATGAGGGGATAAACCTAAAAGAGGTCTATCTTCGTATAAGGGGGAGAGATGCTCTGGATAAACAGTATGCAAACGCTCTTGCCAAGGAGAAGATACTTGCAAAAGAAGACAGTTTGAACGCGCTTTATGTCGCTTTTACCAGAGCAAGGGAAAACCTTTTTGTGATTGTAAAGTCAAAAGATTCCACCTTTGAGATCCTGGACCTGGCATGTGGAAGCAGCGGAAGTCTGCAATGCGCTGCTTCTGCAGGCTCTTTTAAAAGCCAAGATTCTCTTGAGCCTTTACAATACAAGGCACTCTACTATGGGACCCAAAGCGATATTTTGGCTCTTGAGAGGGATAAAGAGGAGGATTTAAAGGCTGTAAACTTTGGTATAGGGCTCCATTATATGCTTGAAATGCTCGGCGCATTTGAGATTGAGAATATTCCACATGCCAAGGATATGCTGATAAACAAATACGGCTACATACTTCAGGAGAGTGAAGTGGAGGATATCGTTCAAAGAGTACAAAGAGCAGTGGAAGATCCCGGGTTTCAAGCTCTTGTCTTTGGCGAATGTTATAGAGAAAAAGGGATAAAGTATAAGAGTAATCTTCGCTATATCGATCTTTTGGTTAAAAGCGGAAATACACAAAACGACCCTCTTTCCTTATTCCAAGAAGAAAGATGGAATGTTATCGACTATAAGAGTTCCCTCTCGTACGCAAAGGAGCATATGCAACAGGTCCGTTACTATGTCAAGGCGATTCAGGAGATTACAAACGATGAGGTGGAGGGGTATATCTGCTATCTGCTCGAAGATGAAATCAAGATAATAAAAGTTTAGGTTTTGTTTAAATTATAAGCAATCCAATGTAGTGTTTTATATGATATTATGTCAAACTTATTAAAAGGTTTTGAATAATGGATAGTAATAAAGCTTGTGATATCATCATTTTCGGCGGTCATGGAGACCTTGCACTTCGCAAGCTTATGCCCGCTTTATATCATCTTTTTCAGGATGGACACTTATGCAAAGAAAGCAGGATTATCGCAGTTTCGCGTGAAAAGTTGGATACGGCGCAGTATTGCGGATTGATAGCTGAGAAATTTCAAACTAATTTTAAAGATGACAGTTTTGATGTGGATGTTTTTGAAAATTTTAAGACGAAGCTGTTTTATCTCAGTATAGACCTGACTTCAAAAGATGCTTATGCAGGTTTGTCCGAGATACTAAAAGAGTGTCCGCAAAATGAGCGTATAAACTACCTCTCGACGGCACCCTCTCTTTTTGGCACGATATGTAAGCATTTGTACGAGTCGGAGTTGATTCTTCCGACTTCGCGTGTTGTTTTGGAAAAACCTATCGGCAATGACTTGCAGTCGTCTCAGATTATAAACAATCAGGTGGCGGAATATTTTAAAGAATCTGCCATATTCAGAATAGACCATTATTTGGGAAAAGATACGGTTCAAAATATTCTGGCTCTTCGATTTTCCAATATGCTTTTTGCTCCGATATGGAATGCACAGTATATAGACCATATACAAATAACGGTAGCCGAGAGTGTAGGGCTTGAAGGCAGATGGAGCTACTATAACGACTACGGGGCTATGCGTGACATGGTTCAAAATCATTTGCTTCAACTGCTTTGTCTTATCACTATGGAGCCGCCCTCAACGCTCAAAGGGGATAGCGTACGTGATGAAAAGTTAAAGGTGATCCGTTCTTTGCGTTGTATAGAAGGGGAAGACTTAAGACTTAAGACGGTCCGCGGACAATACGCCTCAGGCGTAAGCAACAAAGAAGCGGTTCCAGGATACCTTGAAGAAGACGGCGGAAATGTGAACAGTGATACGGAGACCTTTGTTGCAATTAGGGCAGATATAGACAACTGGAGATGGAACGGCGTACCCGTATATCTAAGAACGGGAAAAAGGATGCGTCAAAGGTACAGTGAGGTTGTCATAAACTTCAAAGATGTCCCGCACTCTATTTTTCCAAAAGGCGGAGAATGCATAGACAGCAACAAGCTTGTTATCCGTTTGCAGCCGGAGGAGAGTATCTCTTTGTTTATCATGAACAAGGTTCCGGGACTCAATGAGGGGATGCGGCTTGAGCAGGTTGAGCTTGACCTAAACATACAAAAAGACGCACCACGCTCACCCGATGCATACGAGCATCTTTTGCTCGATGTAGTCCGTAACAATCCTACGCTCTTTATGCGACGTGACGAGGTTGAAGCGGCATGGGTATGGGCAGACAAGATTCTAGACGGATGGAAAGAGCAAAAGGTCAAGACGAAACCGTACACAGCAGGAACAGACGGTCCGGCGGCATCTATAGCTCTCATAGAAAGAGACGGCAGAAGCTGGTATGAAAAATAATTACAAACTCTATGCGTTTGAGGATACAGAGCATTTAGTCTCCTCTTTATGCGAGCGTATTGTCTCAGATCTAAAGAGGGCGATTGACGCAAGGGGAGGAGCCTGTTTGGCAGTTTCGGGCGGTTCAACTCCGAAAAAGCTTTTTGAGAGACTTTCGCTGGCCGATTTGGAGTGGGATAAAGTCACACTCACTCTTGTCGATGAGCGCTGGGTAAACAGTTATGATGAAAACAGCAATGAGAGACTGGTGTATGAACACCTGATAAAAAACAAGGCAAAATCGGCCAAGTTCATTCCTCTAAAGAACATTGTTTCAAGAGCCAAAGAGGGAACCGAAATAACACAAAACAGACTTAAGAACATACAGAGCCTGGATGTTGTTGTCCTGGGTATGGGAACAGATGCCCATACCGCCTCTTTTTTCCCCTCCAAATATGAGATAGAGGAGCTTGAAAACGCATTGAGCACAGAGGATTTATGCTGTGCGACAACCGCTACGGCAGAGCCGACCGAGCGTATCACCATTAGCCGTTCTTTTTTACTTACCGCCTCTTCGCTTCTTTTGCATATTGAGGGGAGAGTTAAGAAAGATGTTTTCGATACTGCCTGCATGAGCGATGATTATCTGAAAATGCCGATAATCTCGATGATGCAGCAGGAGAAGCCTATTTTGGAGGTTTATTATGCATGAAACACTGCAAAGCGTAACAGAGAATATTATACAACGCTCTCTTAAAACCAGAAAGGCGTATCTGGAGCGTATAGAAACGGCGCATCATACAAAAGTGGAGCGGGCAGGGCTGAGCTGCAGTAATCTTGCACATGCCATGGCTCCTTGCAGTGCGCACGAAAAAGAGAATCTTGCTTCTATGAAAAAAGAGAATATCGCCATAGTCTCCGCATACAACGATATGCTTTCTGCACATCAGCCCTTCGTGAACTTTCCGCCTCTGATAAAAAGGACGCTGAATCTAAAGGGTGCGGGCGCACAGTTTGCCGGCGGCGTTCCCGCCATGTGTGATGGTGTGACACAATCCCAACCCGGGATGGAGCTGAGTCTCTTTAGCAGAGATACTATAGCAATGTCCTGTGCAATTGCGCTTTCCCACAACATGTTTGACGGTGCGATTATGCTCGGTGTCTGCGACAAGATAGTCCCGGGAATGTTTATTGGCGCTATGCAGTTTGGGCATCTTCCTACAGTATTTGCTCCTGCTGGGCCGATGGAATCGGGGATAAGCAACAGCCAAAAAGCAAAAATCCGTCAAGAGTACGCTAAGGGAAAGGTGGGTAGAGAGGAGCTTTTAAAAGCGGAATCCGCGTCTTACCACTCCTCGGGGACCTGTACCTTTTACGGTACGGCTAACTCCAATCAGATGCTTATGGAGATAATGGGGCTTCACCTTCCGGGGGGCTCGTTCGTCAATGCAAACACCGCTCTTAGAGATGCTTTGACCGAGGCGATAACGTTAAAGAGTCTGGAGCTTTCACCTTTGGGTGAGAACTATATGCCGATTGGACGGATGATTGATGAGAAAAGTTTTGTCAATGCTATCGTAGGACTTTTGGCAACTGGAGGCTCTACCAATCTTACGATACACCTTATCGCAATGGCGCGCGCCTGCGGGATTATCTTGAACTGGGATGATTTTGATGCACTCTCAGGCATAACACCGCTCTTATGCAGAATGTATCCTAACGGAAGTGCGGATGTGAACCATTTTCACGCGGCAGGCGGTATGGCCGTAGTTATCTCAGAACTGCTCAAAGCGGGTCTTTTGCACGAAGATGTTCAGACTATCATGGGGCAGGGGCTTTCCCTTTATCTTCAGGAGCCTTTTTTGGGGGATAACAAACTGCACTATAAACCTGCGCCAAGAGTATCCGCGGATAAGGAAGTGATAAGCAGCATAGAAAACCCTTTTGACCCTGAGGGCGGCTTGAAAGTGCTAAGCGGGAATATAGGACGATGTATCATAAAAACCTCTGCACTGCAGCAGCAAGACAGGGTTATCAAAGCCCCTGCAAAAGTGTTTTATTCCCAAGAGGCGCTCAAAGAGGCTTTTTCCAAGGGTTTATTACATATGGATTTTATAGCGGTTCTTCCGTATCAGGGTCCTAAATCCAACGGTATGCCCGAACTTCACGGTCTGATGCCCTCTATGGGCGCTTTGCAGGATGAGGGCTACAAGGTGGCTATTATCACCGATGGAAGAATGTCCGGAGCATCCGGAAAAGTCGCTTCTGCCATTCATCTTTGCCCCGAGGCAAAAGAGGGCGGCATAATCTCCAAGATAGCGGATGGGGATATCATCACGCTCAACTGCGATAAAGGCACACTTTTTCTGGATGTATCACAAGAAGAGCTTGAAAAACGCTCTGCACCTGTTTTGGATCTGTCCGCAAATATGCACGGAGTGGGACGCGAACTTTTTTCTATGATGAGAAAAAGCGTAAACTCCGCAGAAGAGGGGGCTTGCACTTTTGAGCCGGTAGGAGAAGAGATATGTTAAATGCGCGCGATGTAATGAAGGTGTCAAAGATCATTCCCGTCATAAGCGTGAACACTCCTGAGCAGATGCTCTATTTGGCCGATGCGCTTATAAAAGGGGGTGTGTCGATTTTTGAGATAACACTCCGCACCCCCTCCGCTCTTCAAGCCATAGAAGCCGTAGCAAAAGAGTTTCCACATGCCATGACGGGTGCGGGAACCGTTATTAACGCTGCTACTTACAGGGATGTGGAAAATGCGGGTGCAAAGTTCGCCATATCCCCTGGTCTGACAAAAGAGCTGGCACTTGCTTCTGAAAATTCCCACATGCCTCTGCTTCCGGGAGTCGCAACTGCGAGTGAGATTATGCAGGGGCTTGCCTACGGATTTGACGCATTTAAACTCTTTCCCGCTGCAGTCGTTGGCGGAGTAGCGGCTCTCAAAGCCTTTGGTGGGCCGTTTCAGGATGTGGTTTTTTGCCCGACGGGCGGAATCAATGCAGAGAATGCGAAGAGTTTTTTAGACCTTCCCAATGTGCTTTGTATAGGGGGAAGCTGGATTGTACCCCAGGACCTCATAGAGGCCAAAAAGTTTGGCGAGATAACAGAGCTTACACGCCAGGCAGTAAAACTGCTTAGCTGATTACACCCAAAACAAGGGCTTTTGCCTCTTCCTGGATACGTTTGAGATGCTCTTTTGAGATAAAACTCTCGGCATAGATCTTGTAGATATCTTCAGTTCCTGAGGGTCTTGCCGCAAACCAGCCGTTTTTGGTAGTCACTTTAAGTCCTCCAATCGCCTGGTTATTGCCGGGTGCATTTACAAATATCCCCTCTATCTCTTCTCCTGCGAGCGTTTTTGATTGTATGTCATCAGGGGAGAGTTTTTTCAGTTTTGCTTTTTGCTGCGGAGAAGCAGCCGCATCACTTCTTTCATAGTAGGATACTCCAAACTTCTCTTCAAGCTCTTTATAGATAATTCCAGGATCCTTTTGGAGTCTTTGCGTAATCTCAAAGGCCAGAAGGTTGAGGATGATTCCGTCTTTGTCGGTGGTCCATGCAGAACCGTCACGTCTTAGGAATGAAGCTCCCGCACTCTCTTCCCCGCCAAACCCGACAGTACCGTTGCTAAGACCCTCTACAAACCATTTAAACCCTACGGGTACTTCAACGATTTCACGATTGATCGAAGCGGCGACACGGTCGATCATAGAACTCGACACCAGTGTCTTGCCGATTTTAAGCGAAGAGGACCACTCTGTTCTGTACTGAAAAAGATACCAGATGGCTACGGAAAGATAATGGTTTGGATTCATCAATCCTACACTTTTTGTGACTATGCCGTGACGGTCAAAGTCGGGGTCGTTTGCAAAGGCCAAATCGTAGTTGTCTTTGAGTGAGATAAGAGAAGCCATTGCATATGCGGAGGAGCAGTCCATTCTGATTTTTCCGTCATGGTCAAGGGACATAAAACTAAAAGTGGGGTCGACATCTTCATTGACTATATCAAGGTTAAGACCGTAGATCTCATTGATCTTTTTATATACGGCAATCCCTGAGCCGCCAAGGGGATCCACACCCACTTTTAATTTGCTTGCTTGTAAAAGATCCATATCTATAATCGTGGAGAGGGCCTTGACATAAGGAGTGATAAAATCTATAGTAGCGACCTTTGAGAGCGCCTCTTGCACACTTACCTTTTTTACCCCCTCAAGAGAGTTCATAAGATACTCGTTCGCCATTTTTTCTATAAGGGAGGTCGCATCCGTGTCTGCCGGACCGCCGTGTGGCGGGTTGTACTTAAATCCACCGTCTTGGGGAGGATTATGCGAGGGGGTGATTACTACACCATCACAAGGTTCTTTTGCAGTTTTGTTCGCCTCTATGACGGTAAAGGAAAGAACGGGAGTCGGAGTATACTCCTCATCCTCCGCAATAGCGCAGTCAACACCGTTTGCAATACAAACCTGCAAAGCACTGAGCTGAGCCGGAGTTGAGAGCGCATGTGTGTCTTTTGCGATAAAAAGACGCCCCGTAATGTTTTGAGAGACCCGGTAATCGCAAAGTGCCTGTGTTACTGCAAAGATATGATATTCGTTAAAACTTTTTTTAAAAGCCGAACCGCGGTGACCCGAGGTCCCAAAAGCTACCAACTGTGTAGAATCAGTCGTGTCAGGTGTTTTTGTATAATAATCGCAAATCAGATTCGGTATATTTATTAATGTGTCTCGTGTAACTTTTTGTCCTGCGTTTTTGTCCGGCATGTGGAACTCCCCTATATTTTAATTCACTTATTATACATCAAAGTCAAAAGAATCAGATAAATACAATGATGAAAATATATACGAGTCAAAAAAAGTCGCTGTTTATTTATTGGGCATCAAATAAACAATATTGTTTTGAAATAAGTTATAATTTGTGTGAATTTAAAAAGAGGGAGCCATCATCCATCAACTTATATTTACCGATCTTGACGGAACACTGCTCAATCATAATGATTACAGTTTTGAAGATGCCAAAGAGGCTATCGATTACATAAAGAAAAAATCCATCCCTTTGATCATAGTAACAAGTAAAACATTTGCAGAGGTAAGGATATTGCAGGAAAAACTTGGGATTCAGTGCCCATTTATAGTGGAAAACGGTGCGGGTATATTTATTCCGCCGGATTCTATTTTTGCCCAGGCGATGCCTCAGGAAAACAGATACATCAAAATAAGCCAGTCGCGGAGTTATCTGGAACTCAGACTCTTTTTCAAGCAACTGCAAAAAGAGTATCCCCTGCGAGGATTCGGAGATATGCAGGTTCGGGAGGTTATGGACTTGACAGGTCTGGGTGAGACCGGTGCAAAATACTCCATGCAAAGAGATTTTACCGAGCCTTTTATTCTTGAGGGTGAAACAGACTTGAATGCTCTGCAGAACAGAGTCGCAGAAGCAGGACTGGAAATTGTGAAAGGGGGGAGGTTTTTTCATCTTATCTCTAGCGGGCAGGACAAGGCCAAGGCAATGAAGCATCTGACACACATGTATGAAGAGCACTTCAATAAAAAACTCCAAATGATAGCCTTGGGTGACAGCGCCAATGATTTTACAATGCTAAAGAGTGCGGATATCGGTGTTTTGATCCCTCTTTATGATGGAAGTTTTGCAGATATAGATACGGATGATATAATAAAAGCAGAGTTTCCGGGTCCAAAAGGCTGGAACAAAGCTCTGTTGGAGATTTTAGATGTACGCTAAAGATAGTGCGCGGGATATTTTTCATCATGCCTTGCAAAGTGTGTTGCCGGAGAATTTCATGGCCGGGTATTGCCGTCTTGACGATGAGTTTCTCAGGGTGTCAGATAAAAAATACAATTTGCAAAAGTATAAAAATATTTATGTTTTTGGTTCAGGAAAAGCGGCCTATACCATGGCAAAAGAGATGGAGAAGATACTTGGAGACAGAGTCTATAAAGGACTCATAGTCTCCCCCTATGATAATAAAGAGCTAAAAAATATAAAAGTGAGAATCGGTTCCCACCCTGTTCCCGACCAAAAGAGCCTTGATGCAGCCAAAGCACTTTTGGATAGGATGCAAGAGTGCGGTGAAGATGACCTTTATATCTATCTGCTCTCAGGCGGAAGTTCGGCTCTTATCGAGATTCCCATACCCCCTGTTGATTTAGAAGACCTGCAAAAGAGCACAAACCTGATGCTCTCCCATAATCTTGATATTTTGGAAATAAATACGCTGCGAAAACATATTTCACAGATAAAAGGGGGACGTCTTGCCACGGAGTGCAAGGCTGAGGGGATTGTGCTTGTGATATCCGATATTGTCGACAATGATCTCTACAGTATAGGTTCTGCTCCTTTGTACGCCGATAAAAGCAGTTTTGCCGATGCAAAAAATATTTTGGATATGAAAGATCTGTATTTCCACATGCCGGACTCTGTTACGGAGGTCTTGCAAAAAGGTTTGCAGGGGGAGATAAAAGAATCGCCCAAAGAACCCCTTGAGAGGGTTGAGCACAGGATAATCGCTTCAAATTCACACGCACTGCAAGCCGCAAAAGAGTATGCCCTTTCACTTGGGTTGAGCGTAAAAATAGCGCAAGAGATGATGCAGGGCGAAGTAGAAGAGATGGTAAAAAAGATGCTTGAAATCGCAAAAAGCTCCAAGGAGAGATGTATCCTGTTTGGCGGCGAATGCACGGTCGAACTTGCCGGAGAGGGGCAGGGCGGAAGAAATCAGCATGCGGCACTGCTGATGTTAAAAGAGATATCCCAAAAGAATCTGAATATGACATTCCTCTCAGCCGGAACCGACGGAATAGACGGAAACTCCGATGCGGCAGGCGGTGTGGTGGATAAAGCGAGTTGCATAAGAGCCAAAGAGCTAAATCTGAATCTGGACAGATATCTGCAAAATTTTGACAGTCACAGTTTTTTAAAGCAAATCGATGACCTTATTATCACGGGAGCAAGCGGTACTAATGTGATCGATATAGCAATACTTATAAAAGGAGATGATGATGGCTGATTTTTTTCAAAATGGTGTGATTACGACCTTGCAAGACCTTGGTGGACGCTCCCTTGAAGATATGGAGACTGAACTCGAGGAGTTTGCAAAACGAAGAAATATGGTCTTGCTCTTACCCGCGTTGTATTCTGAATTTGAAACTCCCGCGATGCAGACGATTATAGACGAGCTAAAAAATGTGAAATATCTTCATAAAATTATTTTGGGGCTTGACTGCGCTACAAAAGAGCAGTTTATGGAGGTCAAAGAGCGGATGAGTGTGCTCAAATGTACCGTAGATGTGCTTTGGAATGACGGTCCGCGCATAAAAGAGATCTACGCAACACTCACAGAGGAACATTTCCCTGGTCTGGACACTCCCGGAAAAGGGCGAAATGTCTGGACGATGATAGGCTACGGTCTTACCGACCAGGAAAACTATGCCTTTGCCCTGCATGACTGTGACATAGTCAACTACAAACGTGACATTGTTGCCCGTTTGTTCTATCCCATAGTGCATCCCGGACTGGATTTTGAATTCAACAAAGGGTACTACTCCCGCGTGACAGATAAACTTCACGGCCGTGTCACCCGTCTTTTTTATACTCCGCTCATCAAGGCTTTGAGTATCACTTTTGGGACGAACCGTTATCTGGACTATATGGAGAGTTTTCGATATGCGCTCTCGGGAGAATTTGCTTTTATCCGTTCTTTGGGCCGCGGTGTGGGAATCTCACCGACATGGGGTTTGGAAGTCTCAACACTCTCGGAAGTTTATAAGAACACCTCAAACCGCCGTATATGCCAAACCGAGATTATGGAGAGTTATGAGCATAAACATCAGGAGCTCGGCTCTGCGGGCGAGGGGGGAGGCGTATATAAAATGGCAAATGATATTGCCAAAACACTTTTCAGGATTTTATCGCAGGAGGGGATTGTCTTTTCCAAGGCCTCCTTTAAGACACTGCTTTCTTCCTATTATCAGGAATCCAGATTTGAGATTTCAAAATACAATGCATTGAGTAAAATCAACGGACTTTCCTATAACAGACAAAATGAGATTCTCGCAGTCGAAGCGTTCCAAGACGCGATAAAAGAAGCAGCCGAAGAATTTTATGAAGATCCTATGGGTGTGCCTCTGCTCTCTCCGTGGATTACGGTACGCTCAGTTATGCCTGAGTTCTCGGATCTGTTTTATGCGTCTGTAAAACTTGATAACGAGGGTAAATAATGCCAAATATACAGTATGAATCCCATACCATACATGAACGTCTGGAAGTTTTATACGGTGCGGAGGATGCAAAAAAAGCTTTGAGCTCACTGAAGGAGCTTATCTCAAAATATGACAAGCTTATCTCGCCGCAGGAGTATCATCTCAGTGAAAAGGATACGATTCTCATCACATACGGAGATCAGGTACAGCGCCCGAATGAAGCTCCTTTACACACCTTGGGTACGTTTTTGGATACCTATTTGAAGGGGATAGTCAATTCCGTGCATATACTCCCCTTTTATCCCTATTCCTCCGATGACGGTTTTTCCGTGATTAACTACAGTGAGGTCGATCCCAAAATGGGCTCATGGAAAGAGATTGAGGAGATAAGCAAAAACTACCGTTTGATGGTGGATGGAGTCATTAATCATATTTCCCAGTATTCTGACTGGTTTAAGGCGTATTTGGCAAAAGACCCTGAATATGCCAACTTCTTTCTTGATCTCGATCCTACGACCGACCTCTCAAAAGTGGTACGGCCAAGGGCTACACCGCTGCTTTCGGAATTTACGGATTCTGATGGCAAACTGCATAATATCTGGACGACGTTCAGCCGTGACCAGGTTGATTTGAATTATTCAAACTACAAAGTGCTTGTTGCGGTACTGGATGCTCTTTTTTATTATGTTTACAAGGGTGCTACGCTGATACGTCTGGATGCCATCGCTTTTATATGGAAAGAGATAGGGAGCGAATCCGTGCACCTTCCCCAGACGCATGAACTTATCCAGCTGATGCGCGAGGTCCTGCATGAAGTGGCACCGGAAGTTATCATCATTACAGAGACGAATGTCCCGCATGATGAAAATATCTCATATTTTGGAAGCGGCGAGGATGAGGCCCAGATGGTTTACAACTTTGCTCTCCCTCCGCTTCTGGCACATTCAATCTTGCAATCGGATACGAGTGTCCTTACAAAATGGGCAAAGACCCTGACCCTTCCGAGCGACAAGGTGTGTTTTTTTAATTTTACGGCAAGTCATGACGGCTGCGGGATGCGTCCGGTAAGCGGACTGCTCAGTGAAGAGGAGATTGACTTTCTTGTTAAAAATACTGAAAAAAACGGAGGTCTTGTTTCGTACAGACATACGCCAGAGGGGGATAAACCTTATGAGCTCAACTGTTCCTATATTGATATTTTAAGTCATCCGGATGAAGATAAGCTGCTCAAGACCAAACGTTTGCTCTTAACACAGGCAGTAACACTGGCGATGCCAGGAGTTCCGGGAATCTATTTTCACTCTCTTGTAGGCTCGCAGAATTATCATGAGGGTGTCAAGCTAAGCGCAATCAACAGAACAATCAACCGTGAAAAATTTAATTATGACCGTTTGAGGGAGATGCTTGAGAGTGACGGTTCAATGCAAAAAATAGTTTTTTCGGCATACAGACGGCTCATCTCGATCCGCATCAATGAAAAAGCTTTTAATCCCTTTGGGAAATTTGTGTTTTATGATATCCATACATCTCTTTTTTGTGTCTACCAACATTCCCTGGATGAAAAAGAGAGCATCTTAGCAATACATAACTTTTCAAATGATACAATCAGCTTTTCATTGCCGGAGAGTTTAGAGTACCCCTTATCGGACTTATTAACAGATACCGTCGTATCCGCAGAGGATACAGTAACAATCAATCCATATCAGATGATGTGGCTCAAAAATTCAAAATAGGAGAGATAATGATAACAAAATGTTTATTCCCAGCAGCAGGATACGGAACGAGGTTTTTACCGGCGACAAAGGCGATGCCAAAAGAGATGCTTCCGATTTTAACAAAACCGCTTATTCAATACGGTGTAGAAGAGGCTTATGATGCAGGATGCTGTATTATGGCTACGATAACAGGACGCGGAAAGCGCGCTATTACCGATCATTTTGACAAATCATATGAACTTGAACACCAGATTCAGGATACATCCAAAGAGAACCTGCTCAAAGAGATCAGAGACCTGATTAAAAACTGTACCTTTACATACACGCGTCAAAATGAGATGAAAGGTTTGGGTGATGCGATATACAAGGGCAAATCACTTGTTGGGGACCAGGAGCCATTTGCGGTAATCCTTGCAGATGATTTATGTGTCAATCCTGATGGTGATGGAGTCTTGACCCAGATGGTGAAGCTCTACAACAAGTACAAATGCTCGATAGTCGCGATTATGGAAGTGCCGAAAGATCAGGTGCATAAATACGGAGTGATAGCGGGTAAAGAGATTGAAGACGGTATCTTTATGATTAATGATATGGTTGAAAAGCCTGACAATGATAAAGCCCCTACCAACCTTGCAATAATAGGCCGTTATATACTGACACCGGAAATTTTTGAAATAATCAAACAAACAAAACCCGGAAAAAATGGAGAGATTCAAATCACAGACGCTCTTTTGACACAGGCAAAAAACGGTATGGTCCTCGGGTATAAATTCAAAGGCAAACGTTTTGACTGCGGCAGTGTAGAGGGATACGTAGAAGCTACAAATTACTTTTATAACATGCACAAGTAGAAAGTCTTGTCTTTTACTCCCCATACCCCCTATCTCGCGACCGACGGTATCGTTGAGATCTATAGCAGCTCAAACGAATTCGAGGGGATAGTCCTGATCCAAAGAAAAAACGAACCGCTGGGCCTTGCTCTTCCAGGCGGATTTGTTGATGTCGGCGAGTGCGTAGAGGATGCAGTTGTAAGGGAGATGCAAGAAGAGATCTCTCTGG
Source organism: bacterium (assembly GCA_018825665.1). Classification (GTDB taxonomy): domain Bacteria; phylum Campylobacterota; class Campylobacteria; order Campylobacterales; family Sulfurimonadaceae; genus Sulfurimonas. The sequence goes on from JAHJEG010000011.1 coordinate 36,475, forward strand.
ACGTCAGGATACAAAAACTTCAGGGTGTCTACTCTGACCCCTCACGCGATAAAAGGTTTCATACAGCATCTGTGGTCTATGTCTGCCTGGCATGTGGAATTCCACATGGAGCGGATGACGCAAAAGAAGCACATGTGTATAGACTGGATGAGATACCGCTGGACAAACTCGTTTTTGACCATAAAAAAATACTTCAGGACTACCTTGGAAATAAATCTTAAATAAACCTAAAATTAAGCAATATTTAAGTTTATATGGATATACTTTCGCCACTAAAACAAACATTTGAAATGTTGATTTAAAATACAAGATGAAGGGTTCAAGAATGAAATTTACAAAAATTGCAACTTCTGAACAAATCGATCAAAAATGGGTTTTGATTGATGCTGAAGGTAAAACATTTGGTCGTATGATTACAGAAGTAGCAACTATACTTCGCGGTAAGAACAAAACATGTTATACACCAAACGTTGACTGTGGTGACTATGTTGTAATCGTTAATGCTTCTAAAGCAAAATTTAACGGTCTTGGCAAAATAGCTAACAAAGAGTATTTTTCATACTCAGGTTACTTCGGTAGCACAAAAAGCGTTAAGATGACTGAGCTTTTAGAAAAAAATCCTGAGAAGTTATATAAACTGGCTACTCGTGGTATGCTTCCTAAAACTAAGCTTGGTGTTAAGATGCTTAAGAAATTAAAAATTTATGCAGGTGCTGAGCATCCTCACACTGCACAACTTGCTAAATAAGGATTGTTTACATGGCAAAAATATATGCAACAGGTCGTCGTAAAGCGTCTATAGCAAAAGTATGGTTAACTCCGGGTACTGGTAACATTTCTATCAACGGTCTTTCTTTAGACGCATGGTTAGGTGGATTGGAAGCTAAAAAACTTCGTGTTAAGCAGCCACTTGCTTTAACAAAACAAGATACTTCGGTTGATATCGTAGCTAGCACAAACGGTGGTGGTTTCGGTGGTCAAGCGGATGCACTTCGTCACGGTATTTCTCGTGCACTGGTGAAATTTAACCCAGAGTTAAAAGCTATTCTAAAACCAGAAGGTATGATGACTCGTGATTCACGTGTTGTTGAACGTAAGAAGCCAGGTAAGCGTAAAGCTCGTCGTTCTCGTCAGTTCTCAAAACGTTAATACTTTTCTTTCGTTTCTTATCAGTGCATCTTTGCACTGGTATATTTTTTCTCTTCCACTAAAAAAAACACTATTTAATCTTACTTTTTATTTATTTCTATATAATCTATCCCTCTGATTAGAATCAGCCGTACCAGATCCAAGGATAAAACAAATGAAAAAATTTCTCATAATCAGCATTCTTATCATTCTTTTCATCGCATTGCTCCCTCTTGTCGGCAATAAGATAGTAGAAGATGAACTCAAAAACAGGATTGAACTCTTGACATCCTATGGGGTTAAAGTCCAAAACAGCGCTACGGACTCTAATTATTTTTCTACAAAAAGACATTATGAATTCCTGCTCAGTGATGCGGAGAAGTTCATGGAGTATCTCAACCAGTATTCAGATACGCAGCTCCCTCCCTATGTCAATGCAATGCTGCATGGCACGGTGATAGGGATAGACATACACTACAGCAACTTTCCTCTTAGCGATTCCGTATCTGTAGATATCTATCCTCTTTCCCTTTCCTCAGAGATTGCCCAAAATATTAAAAAGAGCGATTTCGGTTTTTACAACTATCTGAAAACTCTGCTTGAGAGCAAGGGCGTTCTCTATCATATCGATTACAATATTTTAAACAGAGAGTTTAACGGATATATCAAAGATATCAAAGAGGGGCATCTTTTGGAGGATAATTCCAAGATAACCCTGAATATATCAAAAGCGCTTTATGACGGGGAGGGAGCCTTGATAGCTCCGACAAAACTCAATGCAAGCGCCGATTTGCTTGGTTTTAAAGTTGAAAAGCCAAAGGAGCTCTTTAGTGCAGATCTAAAGGGTTTTAGAAGTTCTTCAATCTTTGAATCCGAGACGACCTATGCTTCAAGCATTATGATCTCAGATATAGAGTTTTTAGTAAAAGAGAGTAGTTTTAGAGACACGCTTCTTCAGGCCAAAAATATAAAAGTAAATCTCTCTTCAAATACGCAGGGCGCCAAAGCGGAGTTTTATGCAAAAAGTTCCTTTGAGGATTTCAAACTTCAAACAGACAGCGCAAAGATAAGGGCAAGTGATTTTAATTATGATATATCTCTAAGCGAGGTAGACAAGGACAGCTTTGAAGAGCTGAGAATCCTGATGGCAAAGGCAAAAACAAACTCCACGGATGAGCTTCAGGCCAAAATGGAGCAGAGCATCTATAAGATTATGTCCAAGGGAGTGATTGTGACCCTTGCTGATTTTTCTGTTGAAAAAATCGGTGCAGAGGACAAAGAAGCTATGAAGGGCTTTAGCATCAAAGCGAACATTATTTTGGCAGAGGATGCAAATATGACAAAAAATATACGCAAATCACCGCTTTTGCTCGCGAAAAACCTTACGGTGGATGCCAAGATCAAAATCTCAAAAGAGATATTCGCCTTTGTAAATGAAAAAGCGCCCATGAGTTCTCTGGCGAAGATGTATGCAAAAGAAGAGGGGGAAGTCCTGGTCTTTGATATCAAGTACGATAAAGGAGAGTTAAACATCAATGGCAAGGGCTTACAATAATAGGGTATAATCACTCAAAAAAAGAGTGATTGGCTTTTATGAAACATATACTATTTCTACTTTTGTATCTGAACCTTTTTGCATCGACACTTCATCTTGCGACCTCCGCAAACCCTTCAAGACTCAATCCTATCCTGGCAACAGATTCAAGTTCATCGGAGATAGCGGGGTTCTTGTTTAACGGACTTGTCAAATATGACAAAGATTCTTCCAAAATAATCGGTGATCTGGCAAAAGAGTTTTATTATGAGGACAATACGACTTTGATTTTTAAGCTGCATCCACATGCCAGATGGCATGACGGGAAAAAGTTTGGTGCAAGGGATGTCGTATTCACCTATGAGGTACTTATATCCCCTAAGATAGTTTCGCCATACAGCGCCGGTTTCAGGTTTGTTCAGAGCGTTGAAGCCGTAGATGAGTATACTATCAGAGTAAGGTATAAACAGCCCTATTTCAAGGCTCTTGAGACTTGGATGATGGGGATTCTTCCTGAGCATATCCTAAAAGATGAAAAAAACCTGATGAATTCCCCTTTTAACATAAAGCCGATCGGCACGGGTGCATATAAACTCCATCAGCTGGAACATTCCAAAAATATAATCCTGGTGGCCAATGACGATTACTTTCAAGGCAGACCGAAGATAGACAGAATATCCTTCCATGTGATAGCCGATCCAATGACAAGGTTTTTGATGCTCAAAGCATCCTCTCTTGACATAGGCGGTTTAGACCCGATGCAGTATGAGAGACAACTTGAAAACTCTTTTTTTGACAGATTCAACATTTACGAAGAGATAAGTTATTCCTACACATATCTTGGGTTTAATTTGCGCTTGGAAAAGTTTAAAAATCCAAAAGTACGAGAAGCCTTGTCCCTTGCCATAGACAGGGAAGAGCTTGTAAAAATCTTATTTTTTGAACATGCAAAAGTGTGTACAGGCCCTTTTTTACCCCGTACGAATGCCTTTAACAAGGAGGTGAAAGCACCGATTCGCAATATACAAAAAGCGAAGCAGCTCCTGAATGAAGCCGGCTATAATGAAAATAATCCATTTACTTTTGAGATAGCGACCTCCAATTCAAATGCCACCAGACCCTATGCGGCCCAAATTCTTCAACACCAGCTCAAACAGGCGGGTGTCATCGTAAATCTAAGAGTTATGGAATGGCAGGCATTTTTAAATATGGTGGTTTTCCCCAATACATTTGAGAGTGTGCTCTTGGGCTGGGGACTCTCACCCACACCCGACCCCTATCTCTTTTGGCACAGCGACAATGACAGGCAGGGCGGATTCAATCTGACCGGATACAAAAATCCAAAGATAGATAAGATGATAGAAGAATCACAAAGCATCATTGATACAAAAATACTCTCGGGCATGTGGAAAGAGATGTTTAAAATAATAGTGCAGGACAATCCCTATCTCTTTTTATATATCCCGAACTCTATTACAGCACTCAGCAAAGAGATAAAAAATGTAGAACCGGCATTGAGCGGAATTTGGCACAACTACATAGAATGGGAGAAGGCAGAGATACAATGATTATACTTTTTGATTTAGACGGAACACTTATAGATTCCACAGAGGCGATTTTGGAGAGTTTTCACCATACATTTGAGACACATGCATGTAAAAATCCAAGCGATGAAGAGATAAAGGCCCTTATCGGCTATCCTCTGGATGTGATGTTTGCAGATTTGGGCGTGGAAGAAGATAAGGTCTGGGATTTTGTAGATACGTATAAAGAGCATTACAGAAAGATATCCACGCAAAAAACGATACTTTTAGACAGAGCAAGAGAAGCTGTCCACAAAGCAAGTACATTTGCAGTTCTTGGGATTGTCACCACAAAAACAGGACACTACTCCAGAATACTGATGGAGCATTTTGGATTGATGGAATATTTTGAAGTATTGATAGGACGGGAAGATGTGACTGAGCCAAAGCCGCATGCAGAGCCGATACTCAAAGCCCTGGAAGCCATGGACACCGAAGGGAAATCGATCTGGATGATAGGGGATACGAAACTGGACCTGATATCTGCAAAAAATGCAGGTGTCAATTCAATAGCGGTCTTAAGCGGATATGACACGCATGAAACATTAAAAGAGTTCAGTAATATTATTTTATGTGATGCGTATGAAGCTGTGGAGCATATTGAGAGTATGTTAATATCACACAAGTAACTTAGTTCGCCTGTCAGAGAATATATTTCAAGCTGTATTTAAGAGCAACTTGTCTAAAATACAGAAACTTAGAATTAAGAGAAACTCTTTAAAAAAACAAAGGAGAATTTATGCTAGAGATTAGATGGCATAGTCGTGCTGGACAAGGTGCCGTAACAGGTGCAAAGGGTTTGGCAGATGTTATTTCTACAACTGGTAAGCATGTACAGGCATTCGCATTTTATGGGTCTGCTAAGCGTGGAGCTGCAATGACTGCATATAACCGTGTGAATGATAAGATGATCATGAATCATGAAAAATATATGGAACCAGATTTTGTTTTTGTTATTGACCCTGCGTTAGTATTTACGTCAGACGTTACTATAAATCACAAAGAGAATACTGTTTATATTATTACGACCCACATGAGCACTGAAGAGCTTGTAGCGGCTCAGCCAAAACTTGCAGGCAAAAAAGTCTATACCGTAGACTGTATTAAAATAGCTCAGGAGACTATCGGTCGTCCTATTCCAAATACACCTATGCTTGGTGCATTTATGAAAGTTTCAGAGATGTATGACATTGAATTTTTCAAAGAGAGTATGGTTAGAATTCTTGGAAAATTACCACAAAAAATCATTGATGCAAATATGGTGGCTATCCAACGTGCATATGATGAAGTGAAATAAGGAGAGAAGAATGGCAAATACAGGATGGGATGAATTCGAAATAGGAGCTATGCTCCGTTCATTTGACGGAAAAATAGACGATATCGCCGGTACATTACAAGAAGACCGTAAGTATTCACCAAACAACTCTTTTATGGCGAGTGTTGCTGACTGGAGAATTGAAAAACCGATTTTTTCAAAAGATTTTTGTATAGATTGTCAATTTTGCTGGATATATTGTCCGGATATGTCAATCATCGCAAGAGATAAAAAAATGATCGGTGTGGATATGGACCACTGTAAGGGTTGTGGAATCTGTGTTGAGGTTTGTCCTACAAACCCTAAATCACTGTTAATGTTCCCAGAACAAGCAGACGAAGAAGCAGAACTGGCACAGTGGCCTGCTAAAGATGAGAAGGAAAAATAATGGCATTTGATAAAATGGAATTAAGAGATATTGAAGTATGGGATGGGAACTTTGCTGCTGCTCAGGCTTTGAGACAGTGTCAAATCGATGTTGTTGCAGCGTACCCTATTACTCCATCAACTCCTATTGTTGAAGGTTATGCAAAATTTTTGGCAGACGGTTATGTTGAGGGTGAATTCGTAATGGTTGAATCTGAGCATGCTGCAATGTCAGGATGTATAGGTGCTGCTGCTGCGGGTGGTCGTGTTGCTACTGCTACATCATCTCAAGGTTTTGCGCTTATGGTTGAGACACTTTACCAGGCTTCTGGTATGCGTTTGCCAATCGTTTTAAATGTTGTAAACCGTGCACTTGCCGCTCCTCTTAACGTTAACGGTGACCATTCAGATATGTATCTCGGTCGTGACAGCGGCTGGATTCAGCTGGATGCTTATTGCCCTCAAGATGCTTATGATCTTAACTTCATAGCATTTAGAGTATCTGAAGACCATGACGTAAGACTTCCTTGTATGGTTCACCAAGATGGATTTATGACTTCTCATACGGCTCAAGGTGTTAAAACGTTGACTGATGATGAGGGATATAACTTCGTTGGTGATTTTAAACCAATGAACGACATGCTTGACTTTGAACATCCGGTTACTCACGGTGTACAAACGGAAGAAGACTGGCACTTTGAGCATAAAGCTCGTCAGCACAATGATTTAATGACAAAAGTTATGCCAAAAATCCAGGCTGCATTTGATGACTTTGAAAAACTTTCAGGCCGTAAATATAACATAGTGGAAAACTACGATATGGATGACGCTGACGTTGCAGTTGTCTGTATGGGTACATCGGTTGAAACTGCCAGAGAAGTTGCAACTGAAATGAGAGCAAAAGGGATCAAAGCAGGTGTGGTTGGTATACGTGTAATCCGTCCATTCCCGTTTATGCAAATCGCTGAAGCACTTAAGGGCGTAAAAGCTGTAGCTACACTTGACCGTTCTGCACCGGGCGGTACGGTAGGTATGTTATTTAATGAGATAGCAGGCTGTCTTTATAATTTAGATACGAGACCTATGTTATCCGGTAAAATCTATGGTCTTGGCGGTCGTGACTTGACTAAAAAACATTTAGTGGATTTATATACAGAGCTTCAAGCAAATGTTGATGCAGGTAAAATAACTACTCCATTACAACAGTTTATCGGTGTTCGTGGACCGAAACTATCATTTTTATAAGGAGAAAACTATGAGTGAAATGAAAAAAATTAAAAACTTAAAAGAGTTTTCAACATCGGCAGACCGTTTTGAAGGCGCAAACCTTCTTTGTCCTGGTTGTGCTCACTCTATCATTGTTCGTGAAGTATTAAATGCTACAAACGATGATTTGGTACTTTCGGCATCTACCGGATGTCTTGAAGTTTGTACTGCTGTTTATCCGTATACATCTTGGGATGCTTCGTGGATTCATATCGGTTTTGAAAACGGTTCAACTGCAGTTGCAGGTGCAGAAGCTATGCATAAAGCACTTAAAAACAAAGGGCGTTTAAAACAACCTGAGCGTAATCCTAAGTTTATCTCTTTTGCAGGTGACGGTGCTTCTTACGATATCGGTTTTCAGTGGATTTCCGGCTGTATGGAGCGTGGTCATAATATTATGCACGTTGTTCTTGACAATGAAGTATATGCAAATACAGGTGGACAGCGTTCATCTTCTACTCCAATAGGCGGTAGTAATACAACAACACCAGCTGGTCGTGTATCGTATGGTGAAAAAAGAAATAAAAAAGATATGGTAGCTATTATGGCTTCTCACGGTATCCCATATTCAGCACAAGTTGCTCCAAACAAATGGAAAGATATGGTAAAGAAGATTCAACACGGTATGGCTGTGGACGGTCCGGTATTTATCAATGCTGTTTCTCCATGTACGACTGAGTGGAAATTCGATCCTAAAGATACAATGATGTTAACTGACCTTTCAACGGATTCATTGGTGTTCCCACTTTATGAAATCATTGACGGACATGAGTTAAATATCACATATAGACCTAAAAACGTAGTTCCTGTTGAAGAATACCTGGCAGCGCAAGGACGTTTCAAGCACTTGTTCAAAGATGAGTATAAATACTTGATCAAAGAATGGCAAGAGCGTGTAGATGCAAACTGGGCATATTTAAACCGCCGCGAAGAAGCACGCGTTTAAAAAATATTTAGCTCAGGCTTTATGTCAAGCTCGGACACGGCATACTTTTGGTATAGCCCCGTCTGAGTGAAGCACTATCTTTCCCTTTAACGTCTCAAGCTTTTTACTTTTTTTCCCACATGCCGTGATAATTTTTTTACTTAACTTTTTTACTTCAACAATTTAAAAACTAATCCCGATACAATACAAGAGATAAATTAGCAAGGATTTTATATGCCATTATTAGACTCATTTACAGTTGACCATACTATTATGCCCGCACCCGCGGTTCGCAAGGCAAAAGGGATGAAGACTCCGCATGGAGATAACATTACAGTATTTGATTTACGCTTTGTCAGACCCAATGAGGGGATTCTTTCAGAAAAGGGTATTCATACCTTGGAGCATCTTTTTGCGGGTTTTATGAGAGACCATTTGAACTCGGACAAGACTGAAATCATAGATCTTTCCCCTATGGGATGCAGAACAGGATTTTATATGTCCGTGATTGGTAGTCCAAGTGAAGAAATCGTAGCAGATGCATGGGAAGCCTCTATGAAAGATGTCTTAGATGTCAAAGAGCAAAATGATATTCCCGAACTTAATATTTATCAGTGCGGCACATATAAAATGCACTCGCTTGATGAAGCAAAACAGATAGCTTCCGAGGTATTAAGAAAAGATATAGATATCATGGATAATGAAGCCTTGAAGCTTGACTTATCAAAGTTAGGAGAATAGATGTATATTTTAGTTCCAATGGATACTTCTGACGTACAAGAAGCCAAATTGACAAAAGTAAGTGATGCAAAAATCTGGGCACAAATACTTGTGGAAGAGGGTGAGGTTGTCGAGATACTGCACAATAAGGAGTATGACGGCTTTGAGAGTTTTTCCGAAGCGGTAATATTTATGGATGATTTTGAAAATCCTATGCCTTTTATCGAGTTAAGCATGATGCCTTTAGTCGCGCATACACAAAGAACCATAGATGAAATAGTGGAAGCCTATCTCTTTAGAGAGCTTCACGATATGGCATACTAGGAAAAAGGATGGATTTAAAACAGTTTTTAGAACTTTTTAATCCGCTTCCGGGCAATCACTATATTCAGGTGACTACAAAAATCGACGAAACCACTGAGGCTTTGTATGAGTTACTGGAAAATAAATCGGGTGAACTTAGAATTGCCTATTATCACGATGGTGAAATGCCCGCGGAGATAAATTCAAAGTTTCCACATGCCAAGATACAGCATGTGTCCAATTTTGTACAGCCGTTTCGTGCATTGCCCCGTGATAACGACAGGGTGATATTCAAAGACCTGTTCCATCTGCACCACAAACCTGAACTTCTTTTAAAAACGGCATACACCACGCTCGCAAATGCAGCAGAGATTATCATCATGCAAGAAAAAGGAACGATGGATGTAGAAGCAATACTTCAAGAACTGGAAAGATTTGAGTTTAGAGCACCAAATTACATAGATGTACTTCCGGAATACGACCTTGTAATAGCCAAGAAGATGCATATGTGGGGTAACGGGCTCTAGTGAAATCTTTTGATGATGAACTCCATTCGATGGTCTTGAGTGAAGACGGAAGCTATACCGCTTATTCAAAAGAGTACGAAGAGCATTACCATTCTACCAGGGACGGTGCTCTCAATGAATCGCTTGTCAAACACGTCATTCCGGCTCTTGGTATCAAATCCGGACAGGATGAGGTACATATCCTTGATATCTGTTTCGGGCTCGGTTTCAATACTTTGGCCACGCTGTATTACGTAAAACAAAACAATATCAACTCAAGAATCCATATCTACTCACCCGAGCTTGATGCTTCGCTTATTCGCTCATTGAAAAATTTCACCTATCCAAAAGAGTTCGATGAATTCAGGCACATTATTTTGGAGTTGGCTGAAACGGGATACTATGATGACGGATTGTGGCATGTGGAAGTTTTTATAGGTGATGCAAGAGAATATATCAAAAAGTTTGAAAATAGCTTTGACATAGTATACCAAGATGCTTTCTCGCCGAGAACAAATCCGATACTCTGGACAAAAGAGTATTTCAGCGACATAGCACATCTGATAAAAAAAGATGCCATTCTAACCACCTATTCCGTAGCATTGCCCACGAGGCTGGCTCTTTATGAGAATGGATTCCATGTGTATACCTATCACACAAAGGGAGCCAGAAAGTCTACAATCGCATCTTTAACAGAGTTGGAGGGATTTGAAAAAGTGGATATAAAACACAAAATTTCCTGTAATCCACATGCCGAGCCTTTAAGAGACTGATATATAAAAATATTTGTGCTACAATGAAAAAAACATAAAAGAGTACTATGAGATTCATTGCATCGTTTGCGTTTTTTCTTAGCATTGTTTTCCTCTGTTCTTTGCCTGCATCCGAAAAAAGAACGGTTTATTTCACCCCTTTGCCTATGAAGAATGAGCAAAAGACAATAGAGGAGTTTTTGCCTCTTGTGGACTATATGCAAAAAGAATCAAATTTTACAATCAAATTCAAATACGAAAAAGACTACAAAGATATACTTGAGGGATTCAAGCAACATACTATAGACATGGCATATTTGGGACCTCTCCCGTTTGCCATACTCATGTCCCAATATCCGCATGTAAAGCCCATCATCTCCTTCAGACAAAAAGACGGTTCTGTAAAGTACAGGTGTGTTATAAGCAAATATGAGAAAGATGAACTTGATTTGAATGTACCGATTAAGGTCGCACTCACACAGCCTCTCTCCACCTGCGGCTATTTTATGACAAAACAGCTGCTACAAAAGAGATACGGCATCCCTTTGGAAAATCAGCTGTTTAAATATACCATGTCTCATACAAATGCGCTTTTGGGTGTGCTGCAGGAGAAGTTCCTAATCGCAGGAAGCAGTGAAGATATAGCAATGAAACACGAAAGCCTCGGGATGCAGATCATCGAAAAAAGCGAACTGCTTCCGGGATTTGCTATAGTCGTCAATACGCAAACACTCAAAAAAGAGGAGATTGATGCGATCACGCAAACTCTGCTTTTAATACCAAAAAGCAGGTATGCAAAGTGGGGCAACAAGATGGCACACGGTATGGTCCCTGCGGATGAAAAATCGTATGAAAGTCTCTTTATAGACTACAGTATCCCCAATGAAGGGAATATGCCGTGAAAAAGAGTATCTTTGCCAGTTTCATTTTCACCTTGATTATGACAGCCCTGTTAATCGTTTATTTGGACAGATCAAAAGAGGAAGCTATCAACGATTTTGCCAAACATTCTCTTATCTCTATCAATGCAAGCTACCAGGCCGTAGTGGATACATATGTCGTAGCTGCTACAAAAGACTACTACGCCCTTATGAATAATTCTGAAGCACTGCAGCTGCTTATGCGGTTTAAATACGCCGGTTCCAAAAAAGAGGAAAATCTTCTGCGAGGGGAACTTTATAGAATCCTGTACAAGTGGTACGAGCAGATGAAGAGCCTGCATGTGAGACAGTTCCATTTTCATACACATGAGGGCAAAAGTCTTCTGCGTTTTCATCTTCCCTATGAAAACGGAGATTCTCTGAGAGATTTCAGAAAATCTGTGCACATAGCCAATACCGAGAAAAAAAGTGTTTTCGGATTTGAAGCGGGAAGGGTGTATCCGGGATACCGTTATATCTTTCCTATACTTTATGAGGGAGAGCATCTCGGGAGTGTTGAGTTTTCCATATCCTTTGAGGGGATAGAAGAAAAACTGAGCAAGCTTTTGCCTCTGTATGCGTATCAGATTATTATGTCGAAAAACATCAGTGTTGACAAGGTGTTTGAGTGGCAGAGAAGTTTATTTTCTGTTTCAGGCTTTGGTGAAAACTATTACATAGAAAATACACTCTTGTCTAAAAACCCAAATGCAAAAATGGGGACTGCCTTGCTTTTGAAGCTGATACAATCAGCCAAAGAATCACCGGACTTTTTTACAAGACTATCTGCAGGTGAAAATTTTTCTGTCCCTGTAATTGATGTGGATAAAAGCTATATCATCGGCTTTATCGCTCTTGAAGACACGGACAACAAGCATGCAGGCTACATTGTGTCTTTTGGGGAAGTAAAAGAGATTTTAGACATCAGCAAACACTATAACAGTTATATTTTTATGAGTATCTTATCTGCGATTTTCGTCTTTATATTGCTGGTCGTTATCATCAGGCAGGTGGATAAACTTGCCAGAAATCAAAAAAAACTGCTTGCAATCAACGACTCTTTAAAAACAGCCCAAAAGATTGCCCGTTTTGGTTCATGGGAGCTTGACCTTCTCAAGAACAAGCTTCATCTCAGCGATGAGGTGTATAAGATATTCGGTCTTGAGCCGGAGTCTTCGGAAGCTTCCTATGAGGTCTTTTTCTCGTTTATTCACCCTGAGGATAAAGAAAAGGTGGTAAAAGTTTATAATGATTCCCTAAAAGACAGAGGTGAATATGAGGTTCGTTACCGAATCGTGAAGAAAAACGGTGAGGTGTGTTTTTTGGAACAGCACGGCAGCCATGAAACGGATGAAAATGATAAAATCGTAAAAAGCATAGGCACGGTCTACGATATTACACAGCAGGTTGATGCCTATACCAATTTGGAAAAGTTTATCGACCTGCAAAGTTCCATTGTTATCTTGACGGACGCAAATGAGTTTAAATTCGCCAATAAAAGTTTTTATAATTTTTTTGGATTTGAAAGTTTAAAGAGATTCAGAGAGAACTATAACTGTATCTGTGAGCTTTTTATTCATCATGAGAGCTTTTTCAGTTTGCAAAGCGTCAGGGAGGATGAAAAAAACTGGATTGAGAGTCTTTTAAATCTCTCTGTAAGACAAAGAATCGTCTCCATGCTTGACAGTACGGCAACACCTCATGCTTTTAACGTGTTTATAAACAAATACGACAAGAGTCATTTTATAGTGGAGTTCAGTGATATAAGCGAGAGTATGATGCAAAAACTTCACCTTGAGAGACAGCTCAGTCGGGACCAGCTTACAAATGCACACAACAGAGTTTACTTTGAAACGAACAGTGCAGGCATTATGGGTGAACATAAGAAAAAAGGTTTAAAAACAGGTGTTATATTTTTTGATATTGATTATTTTAAACTGATAAACGACACCTATGGACATGATGCGGGTGATGAGGTCTTAGTGGAGATTGTCAAACTTGTGCAGAGCAAGATACGAGATACCGACCATTTTATTCGCTGGGGAGGTGAAGAGTTTGTCATCATTATGGGGTGCGAGACAAGAGATGCTGCCGTAAAAATGGCGGAGCATCTCAGAATTTCCATTCAAGAGAATGTTTTTAAAGGTATCCAAAAGCTGACATGCAGTTTTGGAGTTGCAATAAAAGAGGATGAAGAAACAATAAAAGCAGCAATAACAAGAGCCGACCAAAAATTATATGAGGCAAAAAACGGAGGAAGAAACAAAGTCTGCGTTTAGTCCACATGCCAAACTCTTTACGAGTTTATAAGCTCTAAAAAATCCTCGCCGTATTGTTCATATTTTTTTTCTCCAATCCCGTTGACCTCAAGCATAGATGCCTTGTCGTGGGGTTTTTCGGCTGCGAGATGTTTGAGTGTCTTGTCTGTAAAGATGATATATGCGGGCACCCCGAGTTCTTTTGCTGTTTCAGCCCGTTTCATCCGCAGATTTTCAAAAAGAATCTCATCATATTCAAACTCTTCACTTCGTTTGACTTTTTTCTCTTTTACCGTGATTTGCAGTCGCGAAGATTTGATATGCACCGGTTTTTTGCCTTTTAAAACATCAATGGCATCCTCTGTGAGTTTTAATGCGCTGAACTCTCCCAAGGCCAAAATTTTCAGCTCCAAAAGTCTCTCAAGTATCACAAACCACTCTTTTTTGCTCAGGTGTGTTCCTATGTTATACACGGAGAGTTTGTCCGCCTCGTTGCTCAAAAGTTTTTGTTCCCGTGAACCTCTTAAAATATCTATGATATAGTTTTTTCCGAAACTCTGCTGCGTTTTGTACACGGCACTCAAAAACATTTGGGCTTCTCTGCTTATATCTTCCCGTAATGCATCCGATTCCAGACAGTTGTCGCATCTGTCTTTGCAGGCATCAAGCGTATCGTCAAAATACTCGGCAAGCTGTTTGTGAAAACAGACCTCGCTTGTAGAATATTTATAGATTCCCTCTATCTTTGCATCCAGATGCGCCTTGTACTCCTGGTCTTGAATATCATGCAAAAAGCGTTTTTGCAAAACCATATCCGCGGCATTAAAAAGCAGCAAGACTTCGCTGTCTTCGCCATCTCTTCCTGCCCTGCCTATCTCCTGATAATAATTTTCCTGAGACTTTGGCAGCGACATATGGACCACAAAACGGATATCACTTTTATCTATACCCATCCCAAAGGCAATGGTGGCGACCATGATATTGACCTTGTCATTTACAAAAATTCTGAAGTTCTGTTCACGCACATGCTGAGGAAGTCCCGCATGGTAAGGGAGTGCCTTGTAGCCGTTGAGGTTTAAGAAGACACTGACGTCCTCCGCTTTTTTTCTTGAACTTACATAGATAATGCCGCTCTCGTCCTTATGGCGGTTTAAAAAGCTTTGAAGCTGCGGGTAACCGTTGGCAAGTCTTCTCTCTGCAGAGATGAAAATATTTTTGCGAAATATCTTCCCCTTTAAGACCACAGGCTCTTCGAGGCGAAGCTCCCTTAGTATATCCTCGGTGACATGATTGGTAGAGGTCGCCGTAAAGGCGCATATGTTGGCATGTGGAAAGTTGTGCTTTAGATTGCCAAGTGCGCGGTAATCCTCACGAAACTCGTGCCCCCATTGCGAGATACAGTGGGCTTCGTCTATCACAAAAAAGTTTATCTTGAGTGACTTGAGAAGGTTGTAGGTGGATTCGGTATTTAATCTCTCAGGGGAAAGATACAGAAATTTCAAGGCACCGTTCTTTGCTTTTTGTATAATCTCATCCACATCATCTCTGGATTGGGCGGAGGAGATCATATCGGCACTTATATTCTGTGCCTGCAATGAGCGGACTTGATCCTGCATAAGTGCTATAAGAGGGGAAATAACTATGCTAATGCCCTCTTTTATCAGGGTGGGGAGCTGATAGACAAGTGATTTTCCCCCTCCCGTGGGTAAGATCATAAGCAGGTCCTGACCGCCTAGTACGGCATCTATTCCCTCTTCTTGCAGCTCTCTGAAGCTGTTATGCCCAAAGATGTCTTTTAATATCTTGTATTTCATCTTCTGGCTTTTTTTTCATTTTTCATAAGCCAAATAAAAACCTCTACAACACTTTGATAAAGTTCGCCCGGTATCTCCTGGTCTATCTCCAGATCCACGAGCGAGTTTACAAGTGTTTCATTCGCAAAGACGGGAATATCAAATGCATGCGCTTTTTCTATGATTTTTTTTGCAAGTTCGCCCCTGCCGGATGCGACGACCTTTGGAGCATTGCCGCTTTTTTTGTTATATTCAAGAGCGGCAGCTTTTGTTGCCAAATCCTAGTACCTTGCACTTATGGAATCGATTTCATCCCAGCTTAACGATGGCTTTTGATGCGCTATGATATGTGAGACATAGCGGGCAAACATATCTGTTTCCACGTTGACCTTTGAGCCTTTTTTATAGTTTTTAAAAAGTGTTTCTTTCATGGTATGGGGGATGATTGTAAGCCTGAAACTGTTGGCATTGACATCATTAACCGTCAGACTGACCCCGTCTATGGTGATAGAGCCTTTTGGAACGACAAAGGGGATGAACTTTTTGTCAAGTTCTATAAACACATCATAGGAGTTGCCGTTGTTCTTGATCTCTTTAACGGTTCCTATGGCATCCACATGCCCTTGGACCACATGCCCTTCAAATCTGTCACCCATCATCATGGCGGGTTCTATATGGACCTCGTTTTTATAGTTTTCCATTGCAAGAAGTTTTTGGCTCTCAGGGGAAAGCTCTACGGCAAATCCGTCTGCAAAGACCTTGACGACTGTTAGACATGCACCGTTTATGGCTATGGAATCACCGAGTTTTGCTTTATGGTTTGCACGGATGGTGAGTGTGCTTCCGGAGAGGCTTTTAACATTTGCGATTTCGCGAATTAGTCCTGTGAACAAGTGTTTTCCTTTGGATGTTTAAAAAACAATTTTACCGTCTTCTTGAAGACTTTTGATAATTGATTTGGCTTTTTCATGCCCTTTGTACGCGGCTTTGCGGCATAAATCAAGTGCCATGTCATGGTCCGCGTCGCATCCCACACCCTGATCGTACAGCTGCCCCAGATTGTAAAGCCCCTCAGCCAGTCCGCCCTCAGCAGCACGGCTGAAACAGATAAAACATCTAGCATCGTCTACGGGTACTCCGTGACCCTCTTTGTAGAGAACGCCAAGATTGTTAAAGCACTCCAAGTGACCTCTTTTTGCTCCCTCTTCATACCAAAAAGCGGCCTCGGAATAGTTCTGCATACATCCGAGTCCGCGCTCAAGCATAAGAGCTACTTCATACATTGCCGGCGGTACTTCTCTTGTCGCCGCTTCCATGAAAAGTTCATGCGCCTTAAACTGGTCGTGCTCCACTCCGCCCAAGCCGTTTGTATATAAAATGGCCAGGTTGAAAAGTGCATAGGGCTGATTGGACTCTGCGGCTTTTGTATAAAACTCCAGTGCCTTTGCCTCGTCTTTTTCACACCCCTGAGCATTTTGATACATAAATCCAAGTGAAGTCTGGGCATTCGCGTCACCCTCGTTTGAGAGTTGTGTATAAAGCTCAAATGCAGTTTTAAAATCTTTTGCATTATAGGCCTGATGTGCTTTTTGAATCATTGTTCCTCCGAGCCTAATTTTTATCGTTTTCTGTACGTATATTTTGTCTAAAAGTTGTCTGGTTTGATTTTCTGGCAGCCTTTGCCTTTCTGATCTTTTCTATCAAAGCCGCTTTTGTAGAGAGATGGCTTTCTCTAATCTTATGCTCATCGCTTCCGTCGACCTCAGGATCGTATTCCAATATTTCAGGAACATAATCCTGGAGCATATCCTGTATGGACTTTTTCTTTTCCTGGGAAATCTTTACGAAATTCGTCTCTTTTTTATGCGTGTCTTTTACCTGAATGTATTCCATTTTCTGCGGTTTTTTCCCGCCGTCTGTTTGGGGATTATATTCTATGACCTCGGGTACGTAATCTTTAAAAAGATCTTTCGCACTTACCTCTTTATCGATACTCATCTTAAAAACCTTGACTAATTTTATATATATTATGCAAATGATACTTAAAAATGATAAAATCCGCTTTAATATTTTAGTCAATCTAATGGAATAATAAATGAATTATGATGTAATCGTAGTAGGCGGAGGGCATGCCGGAGTAGAAGCGGCTCTTGCATCTGCCAGAATGGGCAACAAAACTTTAATGATATCGATGCTCGCCGAAAACGTGGGAGCTACAAGCTGTAATCCTGCCGTGGGCGGTCTAGCCAAAGGACACCTTGTTCGGGAGTTGGACGCTCTTGGCGGAGAGATGGGGCTTATCACAGATGAAGCCGGAATACAGTTTCGCATACTCAATCAGACAAAAGGGCCTGCCGTACGAGGAAGCCGTGCGCAGATAGATATGGACAAGTACCGTGTAATTGCAAGAAACACCATACTTAAAACTCCAAACCTGGATCTTGTCCAGGAGATGGTTGAATCGCTTATAATTGAAGATGAAAGCGTACAAGGGGTTAAGACCAATCTTTTAAATGAATACGGCGCAAAAAAAGTAATCATAACTACAGGGACCTTTTTAAAAGGTGTCATCCATATAGGCGAGATTAAGCAGGTCGGCGGAAGATTCGGTGAGCAAAGCAGTGAAGGACTGAGCGATGCACTCTTGGCATGTGGACTTCAGATGGGAAGATTAAAAACAGGGACGTGCGCACGTATAGACAGCTCAAGTATCGATTTTTCCGTTATGGAAGAACAAGACGGCGATATGCTGCCAAGTCCTTTTAGTTTTAGAACAAACCGGGAAGAGTTCAGAAAAACCAAAAAACAGCTACCGTGTTTCATAGCGTATACCAATGAAGAGACACACAGCATCATAGAGGGCAATTTTTACAGAGCGCCGCTGTTTACGGGTCAAATCGAGGGAACAGGTCCGAGGTATTGTCCAAGTATAGAGGATAAGGTGAACCGTTTTCGCGACAAGGACAGACATCATCTTTTTATAGAACCGCAGACGATGGATAATACGGAGTGCTATATAAACGGGATGAGCACTTCTTTGCCGCCGGAGGTGCAGCAGCAGATGATCCATTCGGTCAAAGGGATGGAAAATGCCAAGATTGTTCGTTACGGCTATGCAATAGAGTATGATTTTGTGGACCCCAGAGAGCTCAAGCATTCCCTGGAGACGAAAAAGATCAGCGGACTTTATCTCGCAGGTCAGATAAACGGAACGACAGGCTACGAAGAAGCCGCTGCACAGGGTCTTATGGCAGGTATCAATGCTTCTTTGTCCCTCCAAGAAAAAGAGCCTCTGATACTTAGACGCGATGAAGCATATATAGGTGTTTTGATAGATGATCTGGTGACAAAAGGGACAAAAGAACCTTATAGAATGTTTACCTCACGTGCCGAATACAGACTGCTCCTTCGTGAGGAATCGGCAGATACGAGACTCACCCGTTACGGACATGCTTTGGGCTTAATCAGCGATGAGGTTTATAAATCCGTTGAGCTAAAAGAGCGTCAGATACAATCGGGAGCGCGCCTTTTAGAGGAGACAAAATTCACTCCCAACAAAGAATTTATCGCATTTTTGGCTGAGATGGACGAGCAGCCTATAAAAGATATCTCCACCGCACAGCAGCTGGTTGCGAGAAAGACTTTTGATGTGCATAAAATGATAAAACTGCTGCCTGAATTAGATATATATGATGACTATATAAAAGAGGAAATACTAGTAGAGGGTAAATATGCCCGTTACATTGACAAGCAAAGCGAAGAGATAGAGCGAATGAAAAAATATCTCAAAGTGGAAATACCGCAGGATTTTGACTTCAAAAGAGTAAGCGGACTCTCAAAAGAGATAGTAGAAAAACTAGAAACATTCAATCCGCCGACCCTTCAAGCGGCAATGGGCATCAGCGGAATCACACCCGCTGCTATTGAGATACTGCATATATATATTAGAATAGCTAAGAAAAAAGCTTAAAAGCCTCAGGCAAAAAGGTGATTTTTAGTGCATGCCCACGCTTGGCATGTGCAAATCAAAAAGGACAACTATGAAAATATACTATTATGTACATACAGGGCACCGCATAGGGCTTGACAGATTCAGACGTGCATGCACAATTATCCGCTCTTTGGGAGATATGGACATCACGCTTTTAAGCTCAGACTACAGAATAGCACAGGTTGCGCGTGACTTTGGTGTAGAGAAAAGCGTAGGGGTTGACGTAGTCAGAAATATCCCTCAAATCGCACTCAACGGCGATAAGCTGATTTTTGATTCAGCAGAAGCAAATCCGATTATGCTTGAGGATATGAGACAGTATTTCTCCACTTTTATAAGAGTCAGTGATGATAAGGATGACAAAAAAGGGGGCAATGAATTTTTAATCTCCCCTTATTTAGAGGGAGAGGGGATTTGCAATGCCTATGCGATTGATGATTCTTTTTTTGAAACCTGCGAGAAAACGATCAAGCTTTCCTATTTTTTCGGTGACGATGACTACGAAAAAGATTTGCAAAAGAACCTCTCTTTTTTAGATGGCTTGAATCCTGATTTGCAGCTTGGATTTTACTATTTTTTAGACTATGAAGATGAATTGAAAAAAAAGTTTCCGAATCATCATGAATTTGAAGACTACGAAGAGATGATAAAAAAATCAGAGATTCTCATTAGCGCATCACCTCAGGCAGTTTTGGAAAGTTTGGCATGTGGAAGCAAACCCATTTACATCCAAAGGGAAGATTACACTACAGAGTTCAGAGACTTGTTTAAGGATTTAAATATACCTATTATTGATAATTATGATAATTCTGAATTATCTGTGATTATTAAAACAATAAATAATATTAATTACTTGAAACCAAAACAAAAGTGTAACAAAATTTCCAAATTTATAAAAGAAAGCTTAAATTTATAATTAATTAAAACTTATTTGGTATATAATAAGCCTTTAAAATTCACACTAAAGTGAGCAAATATGATAAATGAGAGCCGTAGAGGTTTTATGGGTAAGGCGTTCGGTGCTGTTGCGGCAGTCGGTGCAGTAGGCTCATTGGTTGCGATGAAGAAGTCTTGGGATCCACTTCCAAGCGTTATGGCAGCTGGTTTTACTACTGTAGATTTAAGTAATTTTACTGCAAATAAACTTGAGATAGCTAAATGGCAGGGTAAGCCGATTTTTATATTGAAGTTTGGTGCAGATATGCCAGAGGTAGAAAAAAGAAGTGTGAAAGTTGGGGCGCATTACTATTCAGTTATGATTGGTTTGTGTACACACTTAGGTTGTATACCTGCATATAAAGATTCTGAACATACGTTTAAGTGTGCATGCCACGGTGGTGAGTTTAATGCTGCCGGTGTTCATACTTTTGGTCCTCCACCTCGTCCACTGGATATTCCTCCTTTTTCTATCAAAGATGAAAACACTATTGTTTTGGGTGAAGTTGGTCCAGAGTACACAGAGTTGATTGCCCGTCTTTCAACAGACACTAATATTGCGTAAGGGGGAAGAGTATGGCAGAATTCGAAAAAGCTAACTCTGTAGGTGAGTGGTTCGACCAAAGACTAAATACAAGCGGTTTTTGGCGTGTGATGATGACGGAATATTGGATTCCTAAAAATATTAACTTCTTATGGGCGATGGGCGCATTACTTGCAATGCTGTTCACTCTGTTATTGGTAACAGGTATCTTTTTATTGATGTACTATAAGCCGGATGTAAATATGGCTTTTGACAGTGTAAACTACACAATTATGCAAGAAGTTGCTTATGGATGGTTATTCAGAAATGTTCACGGTGTTGGGGCATCTGTTGTTTTCCTGGTAATCTATATCCATATGTTTACTGCGATTTATTACGGTTCATACAAGAAAGGGCGTGAGATGATCTGGCTCTCGGGTATGTTGCTGTTTGTGACATTCTCGGCAGAAGGTTTCTCAGGGTATATGCTTCCATGGGGTCAAATGTCTTACTGGGCAGCTTATGTTATTACTGAAATTTTTGGTGGTATCCCTTTTATCGGTGATGAACTTGTTATTTGGATTCGTGGTAACTTTTATGTTGCAGACGCTACATTGACTCGTTTCTTTATGCTTCATGTACTTTTAATTCCTATGGCTATTTTGGGTGCGATTGTATTTCACTTTTACACTCTTAGATTTCCTCACGTTAACAACGAAGAGGGTGAATTCTTTGATTATAAAGAAGAGAGTGAAAAATACTTAGCGGGTAAAAAAGCTGAGTCTAAAGTTATTGCATTCTGGCCTGATTTCTTATCTAAAGATTTTATGGTTATCTCTATCTTTATGATTTTCTTCTTTTATTTGGTTTTCTACCATAATGCATTTGCAATGGACCCGGTAAACTTTGATAAAGCAGACGGTATGAAAACTCCTGCGCATATTTATCCTGAGTGGTATTTCTTATGGTCTTATGAGGTTCTTCGCGGATTCTTCTTTGATATAGCAGGAATTTCCGGTAAGTCTTTAGGTTTAATGGCATTTGGTTTTGCTCAGGGTATTTTCATGGTACTTCCTTGGTTGGACAGATCACCGATGGTTAAACCTGCAAACCAAAGACCAATATTTAAATACTGGTTCTGGTTATTGATGGCTGACCTTTTTGTACTTACTATTTTTGGTAAGCTGCCGCCGACAGGTGCAAACGCATGGGTAGGTTTCTTCTCATCGATCACATTCTTAGGACTGTTTATAGCATTGCCGTTCCTAACTAAAATAGAAGCTAAAATGGTAGGGGGTAAATAATGTTTTCAATTATCGTAGGTCTAATAGTAGCCGTAATACTAATCATTTTAAACATTGTCCTTCAAAAAGTATCTTTCCCTAAAGAGGGAAGAATTTTAGCTATCATTGTTATCATGACAGGATACATTTACTGGGGTTTTGAGCCGTATGCTCACCATGAAATGCACCCTCATGTTGCAGATGCCACATATACTTTTGACGGTAAGGCAGATGTAGAAGCATTGAAAGAAGCCGGAGCTGATACTGCAGAGACTGAAGCATTCTGGGCTAAGGCTGTTGAAGCCGCTTCATTAAGCGGAAACGTAGCAGCAGGTAAAGAGCTTGTAGCTGCAAACTGTACCGGTTGTCACTCAATCACTAGCGAAGGTTTTCCTGAACTTATGAGTGATGCCGATGCAGCAGCATCTTATGGTGTAACTCCTCCTGATTTATCTATAGCGGGCAAGATTTATGATAAGAACTTTCTTGCAGCAGTTATCATGGACCCGGTTAAAGCGATGCACATTGAGCATAAATACCCTGTAGGGGGAGACAAAGTTTTCCCAATGCCTGCATCTGATTGGATGGCACCTCAGGAAATTGCTGATATGGTAGCATACCTGGCATCGGCTGCATCCAAAGTACCTGCTGTTGAAACAAAAGAGGGTGCAAGCGAGTTTGAAATCTCAAAAGCACAAAACAAGCAAGTATTTGAGGCAGCCTGTGTTCGTTGTCACCCGATGTCTTACGCAGGTATCGAAGCTAAGACACCGGCTGATATTATGAGTGCATATATAGGTGCAACTCCTCCTGACTTGTCTCAACACATAAGAAGTCGTGGTGATCACTACTTACACAACTTCATCAATGACCCGCAAAGAAAATTACCAGGAACTGGTATGCCTCGTGTTGGTCTGACACAAGAAGCTGAAAAACAAGTAGTTGAGTATATGACGCAAATAGGTGATTCTAAGAAGCAAGAAAGAGAAGAATTAGGACCAAAAGTTTTAATCTATCTAGTTATCCTTGCTATCTTTGCTCTTCTATGGAAAAAACAGATTTGGAGAGATTTACACTAATCTCTTCATAATTATCCAAAACTTATCCGGAGCCTTTGCTCCGGTTCCTTTAAATCCCCTGAATTTCACCGTTTCTACGAATTTTATTTAACAATCTAAAATAAGAAAAAGATATAACACACTCCCTTTTAACCCACATATGAGAAAAAAGTAAACAAAGTGTAAATTAAAAGTATGGTTTAAACTTAAATTAAAAATTAGCAATATATAATGAAGGTTCAATTTAAGATATCACATTCTTAGAAGTGATAGTAAGATAACAGCTACTGTTTTTTTACTATCACTTTTAAGAAGTGGTACCTTAAAACAAAACAGGAGAATTGAATGAAAAAAATAATCGTATCTGTTGCTGTTGCAGCAATCGCTCTATCAACTACTGCAAGTGCATTAGAAGATATTAAAGTAAATGGTCAAGCTAAAGTTTGGTATGAAACTGATAATGCTAACAGCAGTGTAAATGGTGAGATGTTTGATAATACACAATCATCTGCTGAAGTAGTATTCAAACTTGGTATGACTGGTAAACAAGGTGATGTAGGTTTCGGTACTTCTATTTACCAAACTTCAACTATGGGTCTTGAAGGTACATTGGTAGGTGCAACACGTACAAATACAACAAACCTTCAAGGTGACGGCGAGATGTTCGTTGGTGAAGCATATATCACTGCACCAATCGCTCCAAAAACTGTTCTTAAGTTCGGTAAGCAAGAATTAGATACTCCTTTAGCGTTTACTGAAAGATGGAATGCAGTTCCTAATACATTCAATGCTGCTGTAGCTATCAATAGTTCAGTTGATAATGTAACTTTAATCGGTGCATACGTTGGTCAAGACAGTTCAGCTTCATGGAAAGTTGACGGTGAAGTTGATCAGCAATACTTTGGTGGCGCATTTGCTTTAGCAGCTTTATATTCAGCTGACGGCGTAGGTGCAAATTTCTGGGCTTACCACATCAATAACGTTGGTTCAACTGGTTTAGCTTGGTTAACAGGTGGTGCATCAGGTGTTTCTGTTGACGCTGCATGGGTAGACGCTGGTATGAAAGTAGCAGATATAAACTTAAAAGGTTACGGAGCATTCGTAACTCACGATGGTTCAGGTGCAAAAGAAACTACAGCACTTGCAGCTTCTGCTGATATGGATGTACAGGGTTGGAATTTATTTGCAGCTGTATCTGGTGTTTCTACAGGTGATTTACCAGTAGCAAATACTGCAACTAACTTCAAGAAAACTAAACTTCCAACTGCTGGTGTATATACAGATGGTCAGTACGTAGGTCAACCGGGTGCAACTGCGATTAAAATCAAAGCTGCCGGTAAAGTTGCTGACACAGGTGTAGCACTACAAGTTGTTAATAATGAAGACAGAAATAATAATGACGCTAAAGACACAACTGAGATAGATTTAATTCTTTCTCAAAAAGTGGGTGTAGTAGATTTAAAAGGTATAATCATGCACAGAATGTTTGCTGATTCTGCTACTGAAGATGCTGCTGGTGGTCAACACGTTCGTGTTATCGCTTCTATAAACTTCTAAGAAACGGTAATCGTATTACTTTTCTTCTTTTCCCAAGCCCAGGCTTGGGAAAATCCTTCTTATATCAATACAAAGAGACTCATTATGCAAATATTTAAAATCCTTTTTCTTTCAATTGTACTGCTGCTTTTATCCGGATGTGCGAGAGTACCATTTAAAGAGAAAGAACCCCTAAAAGATGCAGCCCTGGTCTATGTATATGTATCCTCTGAGAGCGGAATTAATGATACGGACAGAAAACCCTCTTATAAAATTACGATTAACGAGAAACAGGCTGAGGGATACATGCATACGAATGAATATATGGTGTTTGATGTGCAGGCAAAGCATACAGAATTTTTGGCGGCAAGAGCTGACATTGAGATACACTCTTTATCTTTGGATTTAAAAGCCGGTGAAACGTATTATTTGAGAATCAAAAGCTATTCAGACGATTTTGGAAAATTTGAATTTAAACAAATCGAACATTCCTTGGGACTTAAGGAGCTCAAATCTACCTATTTGGCAGCTTCGGTCGAAAAAGAAAAGCTTATAGATGAATTAACAGAGCCTTTGAAGTCAAAAGATGAAAACACGGCTGAAACTTCCAAGAACATCTCAAAAACAGATGAACTTGCAAAAGCTTACAAATTAAAAGAGCAGGGTGTTTTAAATGATGAAGAGTTTGAAAAACTAAAAACCGAGATACTTTCTCAATAATATTTCCGGATGAATGAGATACACTCCCTCATCCGATATGCTTCCTTATATTTTCAACTTTCTGATGCGAGTCAATCTTTTTTTTAGCTCCAAAAGATATAATACATCCATAAAATTACTGCAGGAAAAATAATGCTAATTGACAGCTATGACAGAGTAGTGGATTATCTTCGTGTTTCAGTTACAGAAAGATGTAATTTCAGATGTCAGTATTGTATGCCCGAAAAGCCTTTTTCATGGGTGCCAAAGGAAAATCTTTTATCTTTTGAAGAGTTGTTTGAGTTTATAAAAATAGCGATTGATGAAGGCGTTAACAAGATTCGAATCACTGGCGGAGAGCCGCTTCTTCGTGAAGATCTGGACAAGTTCTTAAAGATGATTTATGATTACAAGCCCGATGTTGACCTCTCAATGACCACAAATGCCTACTTGTTAAAGGGGACTGCGCAGAGACTTAAAGATGCCGGACTCAAACGTATTAATGTCTCGATTGACACATTAAAACCCGAAGTCGCTCTTGCAATAGCGGGAAAAGATGTTTTAAAAAATGTACTCGCCGGAGTGGAAGAAGCACTGAGAGTCGGCTTAAAGGTCAAAGTAAATATGGTGCCTATGAAAGGGATGAATGCGAATGAGATTGTGGATGTTTTAGAATATTGCAAAAAGCGCGATATGAGCATAAGATTTATAGAATATATGGAAAATGCACATGCCAAAGCAGATATCAGCGGGATGAAATCTCCGGAACTTTTAGAGCTTCTAAACGCTAGGTATACATTCAGGGATGAGGGATTTGACGGCTCCTCCCCTTCACATTATTACACTATGGAAGATGGATATAAGTTCGGGATTATAGAGCCTTATGAGGATGATTTTTGCAAAAAATGTAACCGTATAAGACTTACTGCAGAGGGTCATCTGATACCTTGTCTGTATTTTGATGAGGCTATGAGCATAGCTGAGTCTATTAAAAGAGGCGATATCAAAGGTGCTGCACTTGTGTTAAAAGAGGTTGTCAGAACCAAACCTGAAAAAAACCGCTGGGGCGGTGAGGAAGGTGAAGTCTCAAGCCGTGCTTTTTATGAGACAGGCGGGTGATTCATTGATTTTTTTAGTGGAACATTTTTACTCCATACAGGGCGAGGGCAGATACACGGGTGTGCCCTCGCTCTTTTTTCGTTTTGGCGGGTGCAATATGAAGTGCGAAGGTTTTGGATGCAGAGAAAAAGCCGAGGATGGAACTGTCGTACTTGGATGTGATACGGTATATGCGGTTAACAAAGAGCATTTTTCACATAACTGGAGCCCAGTGAAGAGCGCAAAAGAACTTTTAAATATACTAAGCCTCTATGAGCTGCCCGAACATGTGGATATAGTGCTTACAGGCGGAGAACCGCTTATCTATGCGAATGATGAGATCTTTATAGAATTTTTAGAAGAACTGCATAAAAAAGGACATAATATAACCTTTGAGACTAACGGTTCTTTGGCAGTTGATTTTGTAAAGTATCCTATATACAGAAAGTGCATCTTTGCACTTTCTGTTAAGCTTTCAAATTCACAAGAGCCCTACAAAAAAAGGGTAAAAGGGGATGTGATCTACGAGATTACGTCCAATGCAAAAGAGGCTTTTTTTAAGTTCAGCATAGATGCGGAGTCTATTGATCTGGGTCTGGAAGATGAAATAGAAAATATCATTTTGCATTCACCCGGGACTAAGGTTTATTGTATGCCTCTTGGCGGAAACAAAGCAGAAGTTGAAAAAAATACGGAGCCTCTTATAGAGTTTTGTAAATCTAAGGGGTATAATTTCAGCGACAGACTTCATATAAGAATTTGGGATCAGAACAAAGGTGTGTAATGATTATAAGAAAACTTTTTAAATTTGAAAATGCTCATATAGTCAGAGGATGCTCCAGCATAAAGTGCAGAAGCTCCATTCATGGACATTCCTACAAGGTTGAGTTGCTTTTTGAATCAAACTTTTTGGATAATGGACAGATGGTGTATGACTTTGGACTCATGAAGCAGAACATGAAAGCTTTGGTTGAGAGTTTTGACCATGCCGTAGCTCTTTGGAATGGTGATGATGAAGCGTATCTTCATGATATGAAAAAACACTCCCACAGATGGGTGGAGCTGCCCGTATCGCCATCGGCCGAGCAGTTCTCACGTGTGATTTTTGTTATGATTGACAGACTTTTACAGCTTACCAACAGCGTAAACGGTGAAAAAGAGGTCAGGCTTCACAGTGTTATCGTCCACGAGACGGATACCGGATATGCCCAGGCTTTTGGCCAAGATGCATATTCCAAAAATATGGGTTATATCAACCTTGAGGATATTATTTTTTCCGATGAGGTCGTAAACGGGTGGGCAGATAAAGAGCTTTGGAACAAGATAAAAATTGGGGAAAGCTTTATAAACCCCAAAGAAGTTTAGGCTCTGCTGACTAGGTCTACTTTGCTTTTGGAGGTGAAGCTGAATCTTGTAGGGATGATCTTTACATCAGTTCCACATGCCAGATAAGAGCAGCTCTCATCTATCATAATATATGCGTTTGATTTTGCCAGAGGGGAGACCATCCCGGGCGCGAATTTATCGCATACTTTAAAAAACTCTCCATCAAAATATCCAGGGACAATACTTCTTCTGCCGGATTTGAGTTTGTAGTCCTCTTGCATCTTTGCATGTATAACATTGAGATATTTTGAATTCTCTCCGCTCAAAGCAAGCAGGATGCTCTGCCCAAAGAGCTCAAAATTCAGTGCGGCAGCGAGAGGGTTTCCAGGCAGGTTAAGCACGTACGTACTTCCGATACGGCCAAATGTCGTAGGCTTGCCCGGTTTTATCTCAATTTTGTCAAAGATATTCTTATACTCAAATGCTGCAAACGCTTCTTTTGTAAAATCGGCATCCCCTACACTCACCCCGCCGGAGGTGATGATAAGATCGGAATCCAGAGCACTTTTGATATGCTCATGGATATCTTCAAGGGAGTCATTTGCCGTACCTATAAAATCTACTTCGCAGCCAAGCTCGCAAGCACGCGCAAAAAAAGTGGGCGTATTTGTGTTATACAGCTGGTAGTCCTCTACTTTTTCAAAATGCATCTTTAGTTCGTTCCCTGATGCAAAAAGTGCGATTTTTGGTTTTTTGTAAACTTTTATATGACTTATCCCCTGCGAAGCTAAGAGAGTTATCTGGTGTGCCTGAAGCTTTTCCCCGGGGCTAAGAAGCGTGGAACCTTTGCCTATATCTTCTCCGCATAGGCGAATATGTTTTGCCCTTTGCAGCTTATGTGGAAGGGTAACCCCGCCCTCGCATTCAAGGGTATCTTCAATGGGCACTATACACTCGCATCCCTCTGGAATCCTTGCACCCGTCATAATCTTTATGGCATTTGTAGATGCCAGAACCTCTTTGGAATTATCACCGGCAAAGATAGTATGGTCCACGTTTACACATTTGCCTGCATCCGCTGTTTTCACGGCATATCCGTCCATTGCGGAGTTGTCATATGGCGGAAGATTGTGAGAAGCGACAATCTCCTGAGCCAGAATAGAACCCAAAGCCTGCTCAATCGGCACTATTTTAATTGATTTTTTTGTTACATTTTTATAAATTAATTCTAATGCCTCTTCTACTTTTACGGCCATAATTACCTCAGATATAAATATTTATAGTAAACTTTCACTATGAATGAAATGTATGATATGAGTATTGTAACACACAACTTTGGTGTTATGGGTATATTGGGAGTGATTTTAGTTAATATTGTGATGCTTTTAAGAGCGCAGAATATTCGTATATATGCAAAGAAAATGCGCGTGTTTATGCCTATAGGCGCGACTATGATAGCTGTGATACTTTTTACGGGCAGTGTCATGATGGCAGCAAAACATCTGAGTTTTACTGTTGAAAATATAATCATGATCGTTTTTGGAACCCTGATGATTTTCTTTGAGATCACAAGATATAAAAAACTGAAGCATCTTGATCTTAGTGAAGAGAACCATTTACAAAATTACAAATCTGCTGCTATGAGGATTTTACAGTTTGAATTTTTTGTGACTCTGGCTATCTCTGTTTGGATGTTTATTTGATATATATTTTTGATGATGATGCTTCTAAAGAAAACATTAGCATCAAGGGCGAAATGTTTAAATATCTGGTAAAAGTTCGTCGTCACAGTGTCGGCGACAGACTTAACCTGCGTTGTAAAAACGATGCAAAAGTCTTATACACCTATGAAATTTCCAATGTAGACGCAAGAAGTCTGGACCTTAGGCTGCTCTCATCAGCGATAGATGAAGTGGCGGGAAAAAAAAGTCTGCATATCGGCTGGTGTGTGATAGACGTGAAGTCTGTAGAAAAAGTTCTGCCATCTTTAAACGAGATAGGGGTGAGTAAAATCTCTTTTATTTTTTGTGACAGATCGCAGAAAAATTTCAAACTTGATTTTAAAAGGCTGGAGCGCATCCTGGAAGCTTCGATGCAGCAATGCGGAAGAAGTTCTTTTATGGAATTCGATACCTATAAAAATATAAAAGAATTTCTATCAGATTTTCCACAGACAAAAATATTTGATTTTTGTGACACAATTTTAGAAAACGGTTCTGAGTTTGAAACCGTACTTATCGGCTGCGAAGGGGGATTTTCGAAAAATGAAAGAGAACTCCTGAGGGAAAAGGATGTATTTCGGCTTGATACTCCCATGGTGCTTCGCTCTGAGAGTGCGGTTGTGGCAGTTGCCAGTAAGATATTATTGTAAATTAAAAGAAATTTAGATACAATTGCATTCCCAAAAATCCGCACCCATACGGATTTAAAAAATATATCGATATGCGTACACAAGACGCTTATCAAAAGGCAAAAAAATGAAAAAAGATCTTCACCCTAATCTGGTAACTTGTACTGTTACATGTGCATGTGGAAACACATTTGAAACTAAAAGCAAAACTGATGAATTAAGAATTGACATTTGTAATGAATGTCACCCGTTTTTCACAGGTTCTGAAAGAATGGTAGATACTGCCGGACGTATTGACAAGTTCAAAAAACGTTACAATATAGGCTAAGGCGGGATTTTTTCTTGCTTTGTTTAGTTCCTACTCCCATAGGAAATATCGGTGATATATCGCTTAGAGCCATGAATGCTCTGAGCGAAGCCGACATCCTTCTTTGTGAAGACACCCGCGTCACAAAAAAACTTCTGAATATTTTAAAAGAGCGATATGACTTTTCTAAAAAAGAAAATCAAGAGTTTATTTCACTGCATTCACATAATGAAAAATCTTTTGTTGAGAAACTAGAACCCTCTTTTTTTGAACAAAACGTTGTTTATGTAAGTGATGCCGGAATGCCCGGAATCAGTGACCCCGGTCAGGCTCTGGTCCGCTACTGCATCGATAATGCTGTTGAGTATGACATACTCCCCGGTGCAAATGCCCTTCTTACAGCTTTTGTCGCAAGCGGATTTGTGAATACCCAAATGCTCTTTTTTGGTTTCTTGGACCATAAGGGAAGTTCCCGAAGCGCAGGCCTTCAAAAAGCTCTGCACAACGGGTATACCACGATTGTCTATGAATCACCGCACAGACTTGAAAAACTTCTGCTGGAGATAGACAAAGAAGCACCGCAGAGAAAAATATTTTTGGCAAAAGAACTGACGAAGAAGTTTCAAAACTATTTCCACGGCACCGCAAAAGAGATTTATCAAACACTCAGCGGCAACTACAAAGGTGAGTGGGTTGTAGTGATAGAAGCATCGGCTTCCCAAGCAGGAAGCGCTATCAGTCAAAACGATATATTGGACCTGGATCTGCCAAAAAAAGTACAGGCCAAGCTAATAAGTAAAATAACCGGTGAAAGTATCAAAGCCTGTTATGAGAGACTGCTTTAAAATATTAACCCAGCATAAAATTTTATTTTTTTATCATAATTTTAAGTAAAAAATCAAATGTTAAATATATTTGGCTAAAATACTTTCCATGATAATTTACGCAAAACAACCAATCTATTACATTATAAATAACTATCCCAACAAGATAAAGACACTCTATCTTGCTAAGGATCTTGACAAAAAAGAGTATTCCCGTTTGATGAGACTTGGCTTTGAGGTAAAACGCATACCTGCAGAAGCTGCTCAAAAAATGAGTAAAAATGCAAATCACCAGGGCTTTTTGGCTGAGGTCGACGACTATGAACTCTCCCCCTATAAATCTTTTCTAAACAAAGATTTTGTTCTGGTATTGGCAGGTCTTACCGATGTCGGCAATATTGGGGCGATTGTAAGAAGCGCCTATGCTTTGGGCGTGGATGCCATTGTGGCATGTGGGATCAAAAGCCTTAATATAGAGCCGATTCTAAGAACGAGTACGGGAGCTTTGTTCGATATGCCCTTGGCGGTGGAAAACAATATCCACGATGTTTTAAATGATCTCAAGACATCAGGTTTTACCGTATATGGCGCCGATATGGGCGGAACTGACATTAGAGAAGTTCAAATCAAACAAAAAAGAGTTCTGGTTTTGGGAAGCGAAGGGGAAGGTCTGACTTCCCGTGTCGTCTCTAAACTTGATGAAGTTGTAAGCATAAAAATGTCGCATGAGTTTGACTCTCTCAACGTAAGTGTGGCAGGAGCTATTTTGATGGACAGGATGAGAATATGAGTGAAGGCTTTGATAAAATAAAAGAGATAGGTGCCCAAAAAGTATACGAAAAAACTCATATAGTCAAGCAGCATGTCCAGGCTATTTTGCATGAGAGTTTTGATCAAATGACCAAGGTCCAGTTTTTGGGTTTTATCTCTATTTTAGAAAGAGATTACAATGTTGATCTTAGTGATCTGCGAAAGAGGGGACTGGAGTATTTTAAGCAAAACAGCGCTAAGACTGAAGAATCGGAAAGAATCTTTGTAGCAGCACAGAGAAAGAAAAATTATTCCGCATTGTATATGGCTTTGGGCGTGTTCGTTTTTATACTGGCGGTGTATTACACCCTCTCAAGCGTTGAACCAACTTCAGAAGATGAGAAGCTTATCGATAGCAGTGCCATTGAAAATGCCCAAAAAAATATCTCCGGCACGATAGAGGATGAAACGGATTCGGTAGATGAAAACTTAACACAGGATGAAAACGCTACGATGGAAGATACGGGCGATACACCTGCTGCAGCTGCCGTTGCAGAGCCTGAGCCTGCAGAAGTATCCCGCTCTTTGAAGATCATTCCCAAAGCCAAATTATGGATGGGGTATATCGATGCCGATACGCATCAGAAATATCAAAAACTCTTCAGTGACGAGCTTGAGATGGACGCAAACAGAAGCTGGCTTTTATTTCTGGGTCACGGAAGCGTAAACATAGAAGTAAACGGCGAAGCTAAAGAATTCCGCAACAACAATAACATCAGATTTTTGTACAAAGACGGAAATCTGACCCAGATAGATACGGAAAAATTTGAAAGTCTCAACAGAGGTAATAAATGGTAAAAAAAGTTTTATTTTTTTTACTGTTATCCTCTTTTGTATTCCT
This sequence comes from bacterium, assembly GCA_018825665.1. Taxonomy (GTDB): domain Bacteria; phylum Campylobacterota; class Campylobacteria; order Campylobacterales; family Sulfurimonadaceae; genus Sulfurimonas. The sequence goes on from JAHJEG010000011.1 coordinate 69,426, forward strand.
CTTTTCAGACGAAACAGCACAGGAAGATATCCTAACACAAAAAATCAAAACATTTATCGATGCAAATGTGTATGAGCAGAATAAAGCTTATATCGATATCATCTTTTCTCCAAGGAGCGAGTATCTCAACGGGGAGAGGGTGGATGCGGTAAAAGTGATACAAACCCTAAAAGACAACGGACTTTTGAATCTGTTTTTTAAATATCCGAGCGAACTGACTTTGAATTTTAAAACCAGTGGAGCGCCTCTGTTCTTTGTAAAACTTTTAGGAGACTCCCTTAGAAACATAGGGTATTACCGATATGTCACAAAAGCCTCCAATCTAGACAGTTCGGAATTTACATGGACGATCAGCCTTTTGTCCGAATATGCGACTGACCCCCTGATCCTACAAAAAGAGTTGCAAAAAAGCGGCTGTAATATTGTGGATGTTCAAAGAAACTCGTCTGCAAACTGGACCTATGTGGTGGACATGACAGACGGGCATTTGAATATACAAAGTCTGCAAAACGGCGAGGAAGTGGAACTGAAACGTTCTCTTTATGCGCATTGGCTGAATGTGTCCAATATCAAGACTCTGAAGATAAAAAGTTCCAGAAGAAACGACTGGTATCCCTATATAGCCTATTACGACAGTTCACTGCACCTTTTGCAGGTGATAAAAAAAGAGAATAAAATGGGTCGTATCACTCTGCGTATACCAAAATATGCGAAATATATAAAAATCTCAGATGTATATACTCTGAAAAATATTCGGGACGCTTTGGTTTTAAATCCTAGCGGCTCCAGATAAATTTATAACCTAATTATAAATATTTTTCGCTAAAATACCGTCAATAATTCAAAGGCTGAAATATGCCCAAAATAATCAGGAAACAAAATGTTTGATGAAATAGAGTTTGACAGAATAAAAAAACTACCTAAGTATGTTTTTGCTGAAGTGAATGAGCTTAAAATGGCTGAGCGTAGAGCCGGTGCCGATGTAATTGACTTTTCAATGGGTAATCCCGACGGTGACACGCCTGAGCATATTCGACAAAAACTTATCGAATCAGCCCAGAAGACCAAAACGCACGGCTATTCTACGTCCAAAGGTATTCCCAAACTCCTTCTGGCAATCTCTGATTGGTATAAACGCCGCTATAACTGCGAGCTTGATCCTATGACGGAGTGTGTAGCTACTATGGGTTCAAAAGAGGGATATGCACACCTGGCGTATGCTATCACCAATCCGGGTGATGTAGCTATCGTTCCTGATCCTACCTATCCTATCCACTCCTATGCTTTTACTTTGGCTGGCGGAAATGTGGTTAAATTTGCTTTGAAATTTGATGAAGACTATAAAGTTTTAGAAGATGAGTTCTTTACGGATTTGGAGCGTGTTTTTCAAGAGACAACGCCAAAGCCAAAATATGTGGTTGTGAATTTTCCGCACAATCCATCGACTGCAACTGTTACTCCTGAGTTTTATGAGCGTATTGTCGCCATGGCAAAGAGAGACAGATTTTACATCATCAGTGATATCGCCTACGGTGACATCACTTTTGGCGATTATGTGACCCCTTCGATAATGAGCGTACCGGGTGCCAAAGATGTTGCGGTTGAGAGTTTTACCCTTTCTAAGAGCTACAATATGGCGGGTTGGCGTGTAGGTTTCTTTGTAGGAAACAAAAAACTTATCGGCGCTCTTCAAAAAATAAAATCATGGCTTGACTATGGTATGTTTACACCGATTCAGGTTGCGGCTACCGTTGCGCTAAACGGGGACCAGCAGTGTGTACGAGATATTACAGACAAGTATGACCACCGTCAGGATGTGCTGGTGGATGCATTTACAAGAGCCGGATGGCCGCTTAGAAAAAATCAGGCAAGTATGTTCGTGTGGGCAAAGATACCTGATTGTGCTCTGCATTTGGGTTCATTGGAATTTTCAAAAAAACTTTTAAAAGAGGCTCAGGTCGCAGTAGCTCCGGGAATCGGTTTTGGTGAAAGCGGTGACGAGTATGTGCGTATAGCGCTCATCGAAAACGACAACCGTATCCGTCAGGCTGCAAGAAATATCAAAGATTTTTTAAAGCAGTTTGAAGACGAAAAGAAATAGTGAAAAAAATACATTTTTGGATATTTCAAAAATGTATGAGATAAAAGGACAGAGATGCTAAAAGTAGGAATCATAGGCGTTGGAACAGTTGGAACAAGTGTAGTAAATATTTTAAAAGATAACGCTGATATAATTTCTGCCCGTGCCGGCATAGATATTGTGGTTAAGAGCGGAGTTGTGAAGAACCTTTCCAAAGAGAGAGGTCTTGATATTACTCTGACGGATAATGTCGATGATATTTTAAATGATGATGAAATAGATGTTGTTGTTGAGCTTATGGGCGGAGTTGAAGATGCCTTTGAGATAGTAAAAAAAGCACTTCGTTCGGGCAAGGCTGTTGTCACTGCAAACAAAGCACTTTTGGCATACCATCGTTATGAGCTTGAAGAGATAGCTCAGGATATCGCATTTGAGTATGAGGCAAGCGTAGCCGGCGGTATCCCTATCATCAATGCACTTCGCGACGGACTTTCGGCAAATCATATACAGTCCATCATGGGTATCATGAACGGTACATGTAACTATATGATGACAAAAATGGCAAATGACGGCGTAGCCTACGATGCGATTCTAAAGGAGGCTCAGGAGCTCGGTTATGCAGAAGCTGATCCTACTTTTGACGTTGGCGGATTTGACGCTGCACATAAACTTCTTATCCTTGCGAGTATTGCTTACGGAATCGATGCCAAACCTGAAGATATTTTAATTGAAGGGATTGATAAGGTAACTCAGGATGATATCTCTTTTGCCAAAGAGTTCGGCTATGCCATCAAACTTTTGGGAATAGCAAAAAAAGACGCCGATGAGGTTGAGCTTCGTGTGCATGCCTGTTTGATTAAAAAAGATCAGATGATAGCAAAAATCGACGGAGTTATGAACGGCATATCCGTAGTGGGCGACAAGGTGGGAGAAACTCTTTACTACGGCCCGGGTGCAGGAGGAGATGCGACTGCTTCTGCTGTTGTAGCCAATATCATAGATATTGCAAGAAGCGGCAAAAGCAGACCGATGCTCGGTTTCGACAAACCTATGGAGGGTGAGCTGAAACTAAAGCCTATCGATGAGATAAGCTCCAAATACTATCTTCGTATCAACGTATCAGACAGAACGGGTGTTCTGGCAAAAATCTCCAAGATCTTTGAAGATAACAATATCTCTATTGAGACCATGCTTCAAAGACCTGCTTCACAGGAGAGTGCAAACCTGCTGATCTCCACGCATACAGCGCTTGAAAAAGATATACAGAATATGATCAAAAAAATTGCCGCACTAGATTTTGTAAACTCTACCCCGGTTATGATCAGGATAGTATAAGCGGCAAATCTTGAAAATCTTCATTACGGGTGCGAGCAGTGGGATAGGCGAAGAGTTGGCCCGCAGCTACGCCGTAAAAGAGAACGAACTGATTCTTCTCGCCCGAAGGGAAGAAAAACTAAAAACCTTACAATCCGAACTGCTTCCACATGCCAAGAGTGTAGAGATCATTGTCGCAGATCTTACGCTCTTTGACGAACTTCAGGAAAAGATTAAAAAGATAGGGGCTGTGGATATTGCGGTTTTAAATGCCGGAATATCTCTAGGGCATTCATCCGAGATTACCCCTTTTGATGATTTTAAAAAGCTCTATGAGGTAAACCTGTTTTCAAACCATGCGATTTTGGAAATTTTACTGCCGCATTTTAAAGAGCAAAGAAGCGGAAAGATAGTTTTTATATCCTCTTTGGCCTCGTTGATATCTATGCCGAGTTCAAAGGCTTACAGCTCATCCAAAAGAGCTTTGAACGCATATGCGGAGGCTATACGCTATAAATATAAACCTCACGGCGTAGATGTTATAAATATACTTCCGGGCTTTATCAAAAGCGAACTCACCTATAAAAACAGTTTCCACATGCCATTTCTTTTAAGCACAAAAGAGGGCGTGGCGCTTATAAAAAAGGCTATTGATACAAACAAAAAGTTTTATCCTTTTCCCCTTAGGTTTTATTTAATCATTTTGTTTTTCAACTCACTTCCGCAATTCTTAAGAGATAAAATTGTAAACTCCCTCAATAATTAAAATTGGGACTTTTTTACTATGGAAAATGTTGAAACAATAGATAGTGTATGTACCTACTGCGGTGTTGGCTGTGATATAGCTGCAAATGTAAAAGATAATAAGATTCAGAATATTTTTGCTCATCCGGATGGTGTTGTTTCACAGGGGAAGCTTTGTATCAAGGGCAAATACGGATTTGATTTTGTGGATTCAAGCGAGAGACTGCGTATTCCAAGAATCAAAAAAAGTTTTTTGCAAAAAAATCCTGAGATTAGAGATGAGATAGCCTCGACACTTAGCGAGCTTGATGGAGTATGGTATGAGACCACGCTTGATGGAGCTACCACGGCCGCTTCCATGAAACTCAAAGAGGTTCAGGCAAAGTACGGAAGAAAAAGTGTTTGTTCTATAGGCGGAGCGAGAACTTCATGTGAGAGTTCCTACCTTTTTCAAAAATTCACACGCCATACCTTAAACTCTCCGCATGTGGATAACTGTGCGAGGGTTTGTCATTCTCCTTCTCTAAAAGGGATGCGTACGACTATAGGCGAGGGCGCTGCTACGAACCCTTACAATGATATATATAATTGCGAGTTTATGGTTGTAATAGGTTCAAATACGACTGAAGCACACCCGATTATCTCCAACAGAATTCTTGACGTGGCAAGGGAGCATGACAATCTTGCAGTATTTGATGTAAGAGAGATAAAACTTCACAGATTTTCAAAATATAAGGCTATCATCCCTCATGAGGCAAACCTTCTGGTTTTAAATATGCTGGCGTATACGATTATCGATGAAGAACTTTATTCTGAAGAATTTATAGCAGACAGAACAAAAGGTTTTGCAGAGTTTAAAGAAAAAATCCTCAATGACCCTTATGCGAATCCCAAATATTTTGAAAATATAGAGGGGTATGAGCATCTCTCCAAAATGATTCCAAAAGTAGCGCGCGAATATGCTCTTAAAAAATCTATGATATTTTGGGGACTGGGAATCACCGAGCATATAGACGGTTCTTACGCTGTAATGGCTATAACACACTTGGCACTTATGACAGGGAATGTGGGAAAAGAGGGGGCAGGACTTATGCCGCTTCGCGGTCAGAACAATGTGCAGGGAACATGTGATATGGGTATGCTTCCGTATTACGACCCTGATTACCAAGAACCAAAAGAGGTTGGTCTTATGACTCCTCAGCTGGTAGACGAGATGCTTGAGGGACGCGTAAAAGCGGTGCTTAATATCGGTGAGGACCTGAGCCATATTCATCCAAACCTAAACAAGATAGACAAGGCCTTTGATAACCTGGAGATGATTTTTGTGCAGGAACTGTTTATGACGGATATCGCCAATCGTGCAGATATAGTCGTAGGTGTTAAATCTGCCTATGAAAAAACAGGCGTGTACGTTAATGCCATGAGAAGACTGCATCTTTCTCAGCCTCTTGTCAAATCCGATCTTCCTGATGACTGGGAAGTCTTACAGATACTTGATAATAAAATGGGCGGAACCGCAAACTATAAAAACTCCAACGATGTCTGGGACGAGGTAAGAGAGGTTGCCTATCGCCGTTTTAGCGGGGCTTCGTATATCCGTCTTGAGAGACACAGAAAAAGAGGTCTTCAGTGGCCTGTGCATACGGAAGATACACCTATCCTTCATCAGCTTGATTTTAGAACGGATGACGGTTTGGGTGAGTTTCATTACCATCAGTATAAACTTCGCGGAATGATAGAAGAGATCCTCAACAAATCGCTTACGGGGTACCATCTGACAACGGGCAGAACCCTTGCCCATTACAACAATGCAGCACAGACAAAGCAGAGCGAGAAACTAAACAGCCGTTATGATGAAGATGTTCTTTTGGTCTATGAAGGGGATGCAGCTGATTTCACAAGCGCTCAGGTTATCCTAAAAACAGAGTTCGGACAAACAAATCCGCTCACTATCAAACTCACGGACAAGGTCCAGCCAAAAACCTTGTTTTCAACCTTTCATCATGCAAAATCAAAGATAAACAATATTTTTGGCGACAAGAGCGACGAGCTGATTTTAACGGCCGCGTTCAAGTCTATAAAAGTAGAAGTAATCAACTGCTAGCATGAGCAGAGCAAAGGGGAATCTGGCTGAGGACTTGGCATGTGGATTTCTTCTTGAAAACGGCTTTGCAATCGTGGAGAGGAATTTTTACAGCAGATTCGGCGAGATAGACATTATTGCGGTAAAAGAGGAAGTGCTTCACTTTATAGAGGTGAAAAGCGCACTTGATTATGAGAGTGCCATCGGGAACATAGGTCCCAAAAAACTCTCCCGTCTTATAAAAACGGGATACGTCTATCTTAAAAAAAATGCACTGAATCCGGATTATATGTACGATGCGCTTATCGTCACACCCAAAGAGATCCGGCATGTGCAAAACATCACAATATAGTTCTAGTTTACTCTTGTGACCTTTGCATCACCGAAAAACATTATCCCATCTACCCTTGTTTCATAGAGAATATTGTTTTTGTCCAGAGTAAAGGTCGCATCATCGGAACCGCCCTGAATATAATCTTTTTTTACCATTACGCTAAATATGGATTTGTTGTCTTTCGTATCTAGTTTTTTGACCATGATACCCTCTTGCGTATCTTCACTTCCAAGGGCATAAATAAGTTTGACATCACCTTTGTGCATAGAGAGCAGACCATGTCTTTTGTTGAAAAACACACTGACCATATCGTCTTTGAACAGAGAGTCCAAAATATCTTTTTTATTTGTTTCTACATCCCTGTATGTCTTGTCAAAGCCCATGGATATGATGTTGAATTTTGAAAACTCTTTTTTCTCTTTTTTGTATTCATGTACGATTGTCTGCTTGTTCGCATAATCAAAGATGTACGTTTTCGTTTTGTTGAAATCCTTCCCGATCTCCGTGTTTATATATTTGCTCGGAATCAAAATTCCATTCTCAACCCTGCCTATACTTGTAAAAGTATAACTTTTATGATTTGTGAGTTTCCCCACAATCCCATCACCTGCTCCCGAAATTGTTATTTTGTAGTTTTTGCCGTCATTATCGTAGAGCAGTTTTGCGTTGGCTATCTTGCCAAATACCGAAAACTCACCCACATAATCCACCTTCACGGTATGCGCATGAAGACCTAAAGACAGGCTTATAGAGAAGAATAGTAAAAGTATAAATTTCATTGAAAACCCCTTTTTATGTTATTTACACATTTATTTTATCTCTAAATAATGTAGATTTAATGTGAATGTATTTGTAATATGAAGCAGCATTATTTTAGAAATGATATAATTTTTAACTTTTAAATAAACAAAATAACATAGGCGGAGAATTTCAAATGGATGCGAAGATATTTTTTGGCTCAAGAGAAGCTGTAAACGAAAATTTTAGTGAAAGAAAAAATCCTTATAGCGGCGAGGTAGTTTCCCGTGCACCTGTTTGTAGCGGCGATGATGCAAAAAAAGCCCTGAAAATTGCCCAGGAAGCTGCAAAGCAGGCTAAGGCTTCAACTCTGTCCCAAAGATGTGACTGGCTCCTGGACGTCGCAAAAGGTCTAAAAGAAAATAAAGAGGATATTGCAAAGACTATTACGGATGAAGTCGGCAAGCCTATAGCATTTGCCAGAATCGAGGTGGAGAGATGTATAGAGACTGTTACGCTCAGTGCTGAGACCATGCGTACTATGCACGGAGAAACAATCAATACAGACGCTATGGCAAGCGGTAAAAAAACAATCTCCTATTTTACCCGTGAACCCGCGGGTGTCATAGTTGCGATAACACCGTTTAATTTTCCTTTAAATCTCATAGCCCACAAACTTGCTCCTGCACTTGTGGCGGGCAATGCGGTAGTGCTCAAGCCAACGCCCGAAGCACCTTTGACGGCCTATAAATTCGCAAAACTGTTTATAGAAAGTCCATATGCCCTAAAAGATGCGCTCAGCGTGGTCTACGGTGATGCAGAGGTCGGAAGTGCTCTTATCACCAGTGATATCCCAAGAGTCATCAGCTTTACTGGAAGTGTTCCCGTGGGCGCAATTATCACCAAAAATGCAGGGATCAAAAAAGTTTCTCTGGAGCTTGGCGGAAATGCGGCTACCTACATTGATAAAAGTGCAGACTTGGATTTAGCGGCGCAGAGATGTGCCTTAGGCGCTTTTGTAAATTCAGGTCAGGTATGTATCTCTCTTCAGCGTATTTACGTCAACGCAGAGATTTATGATGCATTCGCATTAAAAATGGCAGAAGCTACAAAAAAACTGGTCGTGGGTTCCCCTTATGAGGATGATACTTTTATGGGACCTCTTATAGACGATGAAGCAGCAGTGAGAGCCATGGGTTGGGTTGAGAGTGCGATACAAGAGGGTGCGACTCCCCTTTTGCCGCCGCACCGTGATGGGAGGATGTTCCACCCATGTGTCATGGCAAATGTGAGAGATGATATGGCCATAGTGTGTGAAGAGGTATTTGCCCCGATTGTATCCCTTGTAAAAGTGGATGGTTTTGACGATGCCTGCCCGAGGATGAACAATTCACCCTACGGACTTCAGTTCTCAGTATTTACAAATGATCTTCTTCTTGCAAAAAGAGCGATTAGCGAGCTTGATGCCGGGGGTATTGTCATCAATGATATGCCGACACTCAGATTTGACATACAGCCTTATGGCGGTGTAAAACTAAGCGGCGTAGGACGGGAAGGTCCAAAATTTGCCATTGAGGAGATGACGGAGATTAAAAGCGTCGTTATATGCTAAAGAAAAAGCTTATTGTCTCTGCCTGTTTGCTCGGTGAATATTGCCGCTATGACGGTAAGACGAAGCAAATGAGCGAACTCATAGAAGCGTATAAAGAGTATGAGATAATCCCCTTTTGTCCTGAAGCCCCTCTCTTTGGGACTCCCAGAGAGAGGATAAACGTCGTTCGTATTGCGGGGGAAAACCGTATCGTAACGGATATAACACAAAAAGATGTGACACAAGTCCTTGAAGCTGCTATCCACTCCTTTATAAAACAAAATCCACATGCCGACTCGATTATACTAAAATCAAAATCTCCAAGCTGCGGGCTCGGAACAACACCCGTGTTGAATGAGAACAAAGAGTTCCTGGCATGTGGAAACGGAATCGCCGCAGATATTTTTTTACACCATTACAAAAATTCAAAAATAAATGATGAAAAAAATTATATTTAGTTTGCTTAATCACAATATTATTATAATTTAGTTATAATTTTCGGGTAGATATTTGTATCTGTTTGATAGTCCTGCTCAGGTCTGTACCAGAAGGAAGGTTTTTGGTACTTATAAATAATTAGGACAATGATGAACTATTTTCAAAAGCGCTTATTACTGTTTGTAAGTTTATTTGGCATTGTTTTTGGTGGAGTTTTTTATTTTCTGCTGCATTATAAAAATACAGGAATAGATGAAGTTCTGCATGAACAGCTGCGATACCTTGAAATCAGTTATAAACAAGCTCTGGACAGGTTTGAGGTAATCTCGAAAAATGCGTATATCACGCTGCTCAATGATGAGGTTTTCCTCGATATACTGGCGCAGGCGGCTGAGGCGTCTACAGAAAAAAAAGAGGAGCTTCGGGCAAGACTTTTTAAGCATCTCGAGGCCGAATTTGAAAAACTTCAATCACTTGAAGTGATGTATCTGCAGGTTGTCCTTCCAAACAATGAAAGTTTTTTAAGAGCACACAAACCGAGCAAATACGGTGACGATCTAAGTAGCGTCCGATACAGTATAAAATATTCCAACAGCGAAAAAATCCCTGTATTTGGGTTTGAGCAGGGAAAAACAAGCCATGCTTTTAGACATATTTTTCCGCTTTACAAAGATGCAAAACATATCGGCGCTGTCGATGTCGCATTTTCATCGACGATGCTCCAAAATTATACGATGCGCGCGAGTAATATTCATACGCACTTTATAGTCAATAAAAATGTTTTTGCCTCACAAGCCTGGAAAAGAAATACGCAAGAGCCCTATTTTCAGAGTATAGAGCATGCCGATTATATGTTTAGTATGTCTGATCACGTGCAGCACAAGCGTCTTGATGAGAGCAAAAACACAATCATCTTACCGCTTCGAGCGATAATCAACGAAAAAATAGCTACGGGAAAAGAGTTTGCCTTGTATAGGGAAGTGGGTTCAAAGGTAAAAGTTGTAGCATTCCTTCCGATACAGAACGTAAAAAAAGATAAAACAGTTGCATATTTGGTCTCGTACACAAGATCAACGCGTATCGAAGCTATCCTCAAAGAGTTTAAAGTATCCGTATTTACGGCTTTTGCAGTTCTTGTATTGATTTTTGTTCTGCTGTGCAAAAGCATGCGTTCAAGCGATGCATTAAAAAAAGAGCTGCAGTATGACAGCCTGACAAAAGTTTATAACCGTAAATATTTTTTAAAACAAGCAGAGGAAGAGTTCGCAAAATCGAAACGTTTTGGACACGAACTGTGCATAGTCATGGCAGATATCGACTATTTTAAAAATATAAACGATACCTACGGCCATCAGTGCGGAGACTCTGTACTCAAAGAGACTGCCCAGTTGATGCGTGCCTCCATACGCAGTTTTGACATGATAGGACGCTATGGGGGCGAGGAGTTTATCTTGCTCATAATGACAAACAAGGAGAACAGTGCTCACGTGGTAGAAAATATGAGAAATAAACTCGAAAATCATCTCTTTTGCCAGGAACATCAGCTTAAACTGACCTCCTCATTCGGGATAGCCCAGTTGGAAAACGAGGCGTCTTTAGATGAGATTATCAAGCGTGCCGATGATGCTCTTTACAAGTCAAAAAATGAAGGACGCAACCGGATAAGTATCGCCTAAACGTCCAAAGATATTTTATGAGACATAATCCAGACGCTGCAGGTTTATGTACCAGTCATCGCTGTAATAGCGTCTTGATTTTGCCAGATATATTTTGAAGGCATTATCGTAACACTCTATTTTTTTAATACATTCTTCTGGAATTTCCAGTTCATTTTCACAAATGCTTTTGGCACATTCCACATCCAGATAATCATACAGTTCCAAGCCATTAGAGTCTGCTCTTACTATAAACTCTCGTTCTAGCATTTTTCACATCCAAATTATAGTTTTATGTGAAAATATTATATAAAGTTTGTCTCAAACAGGTTACAAAAATATGATTAAAATTTCGTCTTTTTACATTATAAATAAGTGTATCAGCACTGTTTAAATACTTATATAGATATTTTTGGATACAATCGCGTAATTTTATATGTGAGAAATATTATGGATATCAGAGAAGAATTTTTAAAATTTTTTGAATCAAAAAACCACGATAGAGTGGATAGTGCGCCCTTAGTTCCCGATGATGCCACGCTCCTTTTTAACAACGCGGGTATGGTGCCTTTTAAGTCGATTTTTACAGGTGAGGTGCCTGCACCGCAAAATCCAAGAGCTACTTCGTGCCAGACCTGTCTGCGAGCCGGCGGAAAGCATAATGACCTTGAAAATGTAGGGCATACCGCGCGTCACCATACTTTCTTTGAGATGCTGGGCAATTTTAGTTTTGGAAACTATTTTAAAGAGGATGCTATTGATTATGCCTGGGAGTTTATAACCAAGGTGATTGAGCTGCCTGTTGATAGGCTGTGGGTGACCGTCCATGAGAGCGATGACGAAGCCGAAGAGTTGTGGCTCAAACATGTGAGCAAAGACAGAATCATGAGACTCGGAGATGCCGATAATTTTTGGCAAATGGGAGATACGGGACCATGCGGACCGTGCAGCGAGATTTTTTATGACCAGGGTGCAGAGAATTTCAGCGGTCCCGAAGATTATATGGGCGGAGAGGGCGATAGATTTTTGGAGATCTGGAACCTTGTCTTTATGCAGTATGAAAGAAGTGCCGATGGCAAGATGACGGAGCTTCCTAAACCGTCTATCGATACGGGTATGGGGCTTGAGAGAGTCGTGGCTATAAAAGAGGGAGCGACAAGCAACTACGGTTCATCTTTGTTTATGCCTATTATCCGTAAGGTTGAAGAGCTTATAGGCAGAGAATACGCCTACGATACAGGCGCTTCGTACCGTGTTATTGCCGACCATATCAGAACCGCGCTGTTTCTTTTGGCCCAAGGGACAAACTTTTCCAACGAGGGGCGCGGTTATGTCCTTCGCAGAATCCTTCGACGTGCCGTGCGTCACGGATATCTTTTAGGCTTTAGAGAGCCTTTTATGCATAAGCTTGTGGATACTGTTGTGGCTATCATGGGAAGTGAGTATGATTATCTTGCTTCAAAATCCGAGGCTGTAAAAGAGCAGATAGAACTTGAAGAGGCCAGATTTTTTAAGACGATCGAGTCTGGAATAGCCCTTTTTGAAGAGGAGCTTGAAAATACAAAAGAGGTGTTCTCGGGAGAGGTGGCCTTTAAACTTTACGACACCTTCGGTTTTCCTCTGGACCTTACCGAAGATATGTTAAAAAGCCACAATATGAAGCTTGACTCAGACAGATTCGAAGAGCTGATGCTAGAGCAGCGCACACGTGCAAAAGCTGCATGGAAAGGGAGTGGAGACGATGCCGTACACGGTGATTTTAAGTCACTTTTGGAACAATTCGGCGAGAACACTTTTATAGGCTATGACTTTACGACCCACTCGGGAGAGGTTCAGGCTCTTTTGGATGAGAATTTCAAACATGCAGAGAGTCTGGCATGTGGAAGCAAGGGTTGGGTACTTCTGGATATCACACCTTTTTATGCTGAGAGCGGCGGGCAATGCGGCGATACGGGTGAGCTTGAAGGGTATGCAAAAGTCCTTGATACCAAGAAATTTTTCGGGCTGAATCTTTCTCAAATAGAGGTGAGTAAGGATTTGAGCGTCGGTAATGTTGTGGATTGTATCGTTGATATCTCAAGAAATGAGATTACAAAACATCACTCCGCTACGCACCTTTTGCATGCAGTGCTTTTTGACGTATTGGGAGACCATATCTCTCAGGCTGGTTCACTTGTGGAGGCAGATCGTCTCCGATTTGACTTCTCGCATCCCAAGGGAGTCAGCGCAGAGGAGTTGGCAGAGATAGAGCGACGCGTGAACAACGAAGTGCTTCGAGGCATAGCCGCAAAAACAGAGGTGATGAGCATAGAAGATGCTAAAAAGAGCGGCGCAAAAGCGCAGTTTGGCGAGAAGTACGGCGATGAGGTCAGAGTTGTAAGCTTTGCAAACGCTTCTGTAGAATTCTGCGGCGGCGTGCATGTGCAAAATACGGCAAATATCGGTTCGTTCATCATCACCAAAGAGAGCGGTGTAAGTGCGGGAGTCAGACGTATAGAAGCTGTTTGCGGACAGGCTGCCTATAATTATTTTATCTCCCAAAGAGCTGTATTGAACGAGGTTCAGGCAGAGGTGAAAAATCTGGATATCATGGCGGGTATCTCAAGAATAAAATCCAATATAAAAGAGTTAAAAGCCGAGCTGCTTGAAGCTCAAAACTCTGCAAAAGTCGAGATACAGACCTCTGAGATACACGGTGTTACCGTTATCGTGGATGAGCTGGCTACAGGGGATATCAAAGAGAAAATCGATGAGCTTAAAAATCAGAATGATTCTTTATGCGCGATACTTTTTCAAGTCAAAGGGGACAAGGTCCTTATAGCAGCAGGCGTGAAAAACGCTAAAGCAAAAGCGGGCGATTGGATAAAAGTTATCGCTCCTCTTCTTGGCGGCGGCGGCGGCGGTCGTCCGGATTTTGCCCAGGCGGGCGGAAAAGATGTGACCAAGCTTGCCCAGGCAAAAGAGGCCGCTCTGGCATTCATAACAGAGGCTCTTGCGTAATGGCTGAATTTTTTTCCGAGTATAAGACATATATAGTTTTTTTACACGTACTGTCTGCCGTTGTATGGGTTGGAGGGATGATAGCGATGCGTTATGCGGCGCATCCCTCTTTTTTGCAGATAGAATCACCGGCACACAGACTTGAGAGAATCGCCCATGCCTTAAAAGGGCTTTTTGCCATAGTCGTGCCTTTTGTTGTTATCTTGCTGGTAACGGCTGTGATTATGATAATAGGTTTGGGGCTTTCCAAGAGTGAGTTTTCTATGATATCCCATGCGAAAGAGGGTATCTGGAGTGTGATGGCGATTAATCTTTTTGTGATGATTACAAGAAGAAACCGTGCTGTGAGACTTTTAAACGAGGGCAACATGGTCGGTGCCAAATTCTCACTGGAACTTATCGGAAAATATATGGTACCCGTAAATATTGTTCTGGGTATTGTCGCGATATTCTTGGGCGTAACCCTTTCAAATTTATTTTGATATGATCAGATTAGCTTCATCATCACAAACCCGCGCAATGCTTCTAAGAGAAGCCGGGATTGGATTTATTCAGGAAAGTATTGATTTTGATGAAGATTCTATCCTTGCAAGCAGCCCGAAAAACTTCGTATATCAGGCCACATTAGGGAAGTATGAGGCTAATGTCAAAGCTTTTGGCTTTGATGATTACCCTCTTTTGGTCGCAGACACAGTAGTCACTGCAAAAAATCAGATACTCAGAAAAGCCAAATGTGTTGATGATGCCAGAAATATTTTGATGACGCAAAGCGGGGATGTCACAAGCATCATCACCTGTATGATCTATCAGTCTCCAAAAATAAAACTCATCGATATCTCAACAACCAAATACCTTTTTAATGCGTTTGATTTAGACTCTCTGGAGAGATACCTTGATAGCGGCGAGTGGCGAGGAAAGGCGGGAGCCTGTATGGTTGAAGGGTTTTGCAAGCCTTACATCAAAGAGGTTCGCGGTTTTGAAAGTACGGCTATGGGACTCAGTCTGGAAGTTTTAAAAAATTTTATCTAGGGGAGGAGGGCAGTATCTGTTATGAGAAAATATTATAAATTTTATGTAATGGCAGTCGCTGTTTTGCTCCTTTTGGTTTATGCGGGTTCTGTCTATATAGACCTTCTCAAAAATAAAAAAGAAAATTTTGAAAACGAAAGCTATGCAATAAGCGCTGCTGATATGCAAAGATCGGTTGCAGAGATGATTTTGCTCAAGAAAAAAGCTACCGTTGCCATTGCTTTGAGCATTGCTGATAACAAGAGTTTTGTACACGATATAGCCGGGAAAAAAATCGATACCTTAAATTACGAGGATCTGATATCGAAATTCAGAGAACATACCCTTTATAAAAATATATGGATTCAGGTCTTTGATAAAGACGCCAATGCTCTGTACAGAAGCTGGAGTGACAAAAAAGGGGACAACCTCTTTAATCTCAGAAAAGATTTGCAAAAAGTCATAGAAACAAAAAAGATAGTCTCTTCCATCAATCCCGGAAAACATGACCTGTCCATACGAGCCATTATCCCCCTTTTTGAGGGGAAAGATTTTATAGGCATGCTCGAAGTGATATCCCATTTTAATTCCATAAGCAAATCTCTGAAAAAATCGGATACGGATTCTGTAGTCCTTTTGAAAAAAGAGTACAAAGAGCAGTTGCAATACCCTGCGACAAAACTTTTCATAGATGATTATTATGTCGCTAATTTTGATGCTCCCCTTGCTTTGAGAGAGTATTTAAAAAGCAAGGGCGTTGAGAACTATCTCAACAGCTCCTATAAGGTGGAGAATCATAATATCATTGTCTCGTATGAACTCAAAGATGTGGATTATTTGCCTATCGGCTACATCATAATGTCAAAAGATATTTCCAATATCTCAAATACGGGTGCGGATTTTTATATTTTCAAATGGATTTCATACTCCATAATCATCCTGATGGGGATAGCTATCATTATCAGCAGCACTCTTTTTTATACAAAATCAAGGGATAAGGTCTTTTATGAGAATATCATCAACACATCCAATAATATCATAGTCATAAATGACAAAAATAAAACAATAAATGTCAATAAAACTTTTTTTAAATATTTTAAATCCTTTAAGAATTTTGAGCTATTTAGGAAAGAGCATGAATGTATCAGTGATTTTTTTGTCAAAGAGAAGGGCTGTATACAAAAACAGCTTGAGGGTGAGAGCTGGATAGAATATCTGTTGAAACATACGGACGAGAATCACAAGGTGAAGATGAAAGTCGATGACAAGGTCTATTATTTTTCCATCAGCGCATCCGTTGTGCAGGATGACAAAGACCATTTTGCCGTAATAATGTCGGATATAACTAAACAGGAAAACTACAAAAAAGAGCTGGAACATCTAAGTGTCACCGACAGTTTGACCGGCATCGGCAACCGCAGATTCTTTCAGCAGAAGATAGAAGAGGAGTGCGCAAGATCCAAACGCTACAAGCATATGCTCTCTATGATAATATTTGATATCGACCATTTCAAGCAGGTGAATGACAAGTATGGACATGCCGTAGGCGATGAGGTGCTGATTGAGTATTCGCGCCTTATATCTTCTATGCTCAGAGAAAATGATGTTTTTTGCAGAATCGGCGGAGAAGAGTTTGCGGTCATACTTCCACATGCCAATCTGGAGGACTCTCTAAAGATAGCAGAAAAATTTAGAGAAAGTGTGGAATCAAGTAAAAAGATTATCCCAATCACAATGAGTTTCGGCCTGGCGGAATATATTCAGGGTGAGAGTGTAGACACTATTTTCAAAAGAGCGGACAAGGCACTTTACGATGCCAAAGAAAGCGGACGTAATAAGGTTGTAGTCGGTCATGTATTATGAAAATGAATTAAAAGCGCTTAAGAGAGCCGGCAGATATAGAAGCAGGGAGATAGTGGACAATACTGTTTTGGATTTTGCCTCTAATGATTATCTGGGGCTTTCGCACAGGTCTGAACTTCACGAATCCACATGCCGGGCACTTTCTGATTTACCGCTGCACAGCTCAAAAGCTTCCTTGCTGGTAAACGGATATCACAAGATCCATTTTGACTTCGAGCAGGCCTTATGCTCTGCAAACGGCTTTGAAGAGGGAATCATCCTGGGCAGCGGATTTAATGCCAATATCGCTCTTATAGAATCTCTTGTGAGAAAAGGAGATGTGCTTTTTATGGATGAAAAGTATCATGCTTCAGGAGTTTTAGCCTCAAATCTCAAGGGGATACGCGTTGTGTTTTTCAGACACAATGATGTAGAGGAACTTAAACAACTTTTTTTACAATTTTCCAAAACAAAAAGAAAAATAGTGGCGATTGAGGGAATTTACTCTATGGACGGTGACCTGTGCGAGAGGGAGATTTTTGATATATGTGAGGAAGAAGACGCTCTGTTAATCGTAGATGAGGCCCATAGCAGCGGAGTTATAGGCGATAATTTGATGGGCGTATTCGATTATTACAATATACCTGTAAAACCAAATCATATCAAAATGGGAACTCTTGGAAAGGCATACGGAAGTTTCGGAGCCTTTATCTTGGCCTCTTCACATATTGCTGAGTATCTTCTCAACCGTGCCAAACCCATTATCTATGCGACTTCACTTTCTCTTTATGACACGCTTTTGGCACATAACTCTTTAAAGTTCATACAAGAGAACAAAGAGTTTTTAAAAGATGAAATAGCTCTTCGACAAGAGATTATATATGAAGAACTGGGGATAAAAGTAGAGGGACTGATCGTTCCGATTTTAATCGATGACAACAAAAAAGTGATAAAAATAAAAGATGAGCTGCTCTTAGAGGGTTTTGCTGTGGGCGGTATCAGACAGCCGACAGTGGAAAAAGCGATTATAAGACTTATCGCAAGGCTTGGGCAAAGCCCTGACGAGTTGAGAGTCTTGTGCAAAAAAATAGCTACATTTGGGTACACTGACAAATGAGAATTTCTAAGCTTCATATTACTTTGGATACGCAGACATTAGTGGATATCAGCTTTGATATACCCTCCTCTTTGGCACTTGTAGGGCAAAGCGGAAGCGGAAAGAGCCTGACGCTCAAGGCACTTTTGGGGATGTTGCCAAGCAGTATGAAACTTGAACTCGAATATGAGAGCGAGTTTGAAATGAAGGTGGGAAAAGGTATCTCTTTTGTGCCTCAAAATCCGTTTACGGCATTGTCTCCGCTGACGAAGATTAAAAAACAGTTCTTTATTCCACATGCCGGGATTGTGGAACTGTTCAAACAGGTCGGTCTCAGCGAAGAGCTGTTGGAGCGATTCCCTCCCGAACTCTCCGGCGGACAGCTTCAAAGAGTGGTGATCGCAATGGCTTTGAGCAATGCGCCCAAACTCCTTATGCTTGATGAACCCACAACGGCACTTGACCCCCAAACCAGGGTTTTGATTTTGGATCTTTTAAAAAAGCTTCAAAAACAGTTTGGTTTTAAAATCCTTTTCGTCACTCACGATATGAACTCGGCTTCATCCCTGTGCGAGGATATATGCATTATAAAAAACGGACAAATTATCGAAAGCGGAAATATGAAAGAGATATTGCACTTTCCACATGCCGAGTATACAAAGACTTTAATAGAAGCAAATTTCACCAACAGGGAATTTAGAAAATGATGAATCTGATAAAAAAGATATTTTTAACAATTTTTGTACTTGGCATCCTCTCGCCATTTTTGATCTTGGGATACTACCTGGCGATGTACGAGTATGAGATAAGCTCTTTGGTAGAGTATAAACCTTCGGTCACAAGCAGAATCTATGATAAAAACGGTGACAAGATAGCGAATCTTTTTGATGAGAAACACAGATACTATGCTTCATTCGAAGAGATACCTCCAAAAGTGATAGAAGCATTGATAGCCATAGAAGATACAACTTTTTTTGAGCATCCGGGTATAAATGTGGATGCAATCTTCCGTGCCATCATAAAAGATATTCAGGCAAGAAAGATGGTTGAGGGTGCAAGCACCATTACACAGCAGCTGGTGAAAAATAAACTCCTGACCCGTGAGAAGAAACTTTCCAGAAAGATAAAAGAGCTTATATATTCCCTAAAGATAGAACTCTACCTGACAAAAGAGGAGATTTTGGAGCGTTATTTGAATGAGATATATTTCGGTCACGGCTACTACGGGATTAAAACTGCGGCCGATGGATATTTTCATAAAAAACTTTCTGATCTGAGTCTCAAAGAGATGGCCATACTCGTGGGTCTTCCAAAGGCCCCAAGCACTTACGCTCCGACAAGAAATTATGAGATCTCCATGGGCAGGGCAAACCGTGTCATTTCACGAATGTATACACTTGGCTGGATTGATGAGAATACTCATAACAGGGCGCTCAAGGAAAATCCGAAGGTTTATGACGACACGCTCACCCAAAACAGAGCACCTTTTATCGTTGATGAGGTTGTAAGACGCGCTGCGGCTGAGGGGATACACGATATAAAAACCGGAGGATATGAGATATATACGACGATAAACATACGCCTTCAAGAAGCAGCAAGAGAGTCGCTCAAATACGCCTATGATGAATCTTTAAAGAGGATAGAGGGGTATAAGGAAAAAGAGCTGAGTATGCTTGAAAAGGATATAGACTTTGAGCTCTCGGACGTAAACACCTCTTTGCTCAACGGAGCGATGGTTTCTATAGACCCAAAAACAGGGGATATCCTGGCGCTTGTCGGAAGTGTGGATTATGCAACAAGCCCCTATAACAGAGCGACGCAGGGGCGCAGACTTCCGGGGTCTGCTTTTAAGCCTTTTATATATCAGGTCGCAATTGATTTAGGCTATTCCGGAGCGACAAAGCTTATAGACAACGCCCGAACCTATACCTATGAAAAAAACGGTGAAGAGCTTAAATGGCAGCCGAAAAACTATGAAAAAAATTATAAAGGGCTGATTACACTCAGAGAAGCTCTGGTGCATTCGAGAAACCTTGCGACAATCAGCCTGGTAAATGAGATTGGCTTAAACCAGCTCCTAAGAGAATTTGACAAATTCGGTATAGAGAACCTCCCAAGAGACCTCTCCATATCACTTGGGACTATTTCACTCTCCCCTTTGGAGTTGGCAAAATACTACACCTCTTTTGCCAACGGCGGGATTCAGGTTGAACCGCAGCTGATAAACTATATAGATAAAAACGGCAGAACCATATATGAGAAAAAAGAGATAAGCAAATATATCACGTCACCCGCGCAGGCTTTTATAATGACATCGATACTCAAAGACGTGGTCAGCAGGGGAACGGGTAGAAGAGCAAGAGCAAAAGGGATTGAGCTGGCCGGAAAAACAGGGACAACCAACAATAATATAGATGGCTGGTTCGCCGGATACTCTCCTACCATTGAGACAATCGTATGGTTTGGAAATGATGACAATTCCCCTATGTATAAAAAAGAAACGGGCGGCAAAGTAGCGGGTCCCGCTTTTTCAAAGTATTATGAGAATGTGCTCAGGCTCTATCCTCAAATACAAAGAAAATTTGAAATACCGGAGGGGATAATCGAAGTAGATATTGACGGAAAAAAAGAGTATTTCAGTGATATCTCGAAACCTCCGCGGATACAGTCCGATGAAGACCCTCAAGAGGAGTTGTTATTTTGATTTGGAAGATTTTAGCCGCACTGATACTTTTTGCAAGTGTGTCCGGTGCGCAGATATACGATAAGGGCAATATGGGCCTTGGAATCATTATAGGTGGCGGCTCCCTTGAAGTGGATAATAAAACACAAAACTATACTATAGCCGGTGCAAGCGTGGATTATTTTGTGATAGACAATATGTCCGTGGGCATAGGCTATATGAGCTGGTTTGGAGCAAGCCCTTCTTTGAACCAGATTACTGTTCCCGTGCATTATTATCTGCCTCTTGATGAAAAATACAGACCCTATTTCGGTGCATTTATAAGAGAGACTTTGCTTGAGTCCCCCTATGAGAGTTATGAGTCTTATGGTCTGAAAATGGGGATTGCAATAAAGCTCTCACAAAAAGTATTTCTGGGTATCGGCGTAGTTCAGGAGTATTACGGAAGCTGTGATTTTCAAAAGGAATGCTCAAGCGCATATCCGGAACTGGTGGCAACTTTCGCATTTTAGAAGCGGTTTTTATATTTTTGGGCAACAAGCAAGATTTTGGGCTAGATAAGATATAATTTCAGCACTAGTGCTTATGCCTCGTTCTGCGTTGGCTGTCTGTTTCAGAACTTTCTTTTTGATTGTTCATTTTCCCCTCATTTCGAGGTTTATTTCTCAAGGACTTTTTATGTCAACCAACCTACCTTCAATCAAACGTCACAACCATATCATCCACCCGTGTTTACACAAACAAAAAACAAAGCTTTTGGAACTTTTGCTTGAACAGAATTCTGAAAGAAATATATTGCTGGTAACGCAGAACAATTTTGATGAACTCAAGCATCTTGATAAGGGGGGAAATTTTCGTGTGACAAATGATGAACTTTTGGCTGAGCTCAAAGATTTTAAAGCCGATATCCTTATCAGTTATGATCTTCCTGACGAGGCTGCTTTGTATATGAAGCGTTTAGCCGCTACAAAAGAAAAAGCAATCATTCTGCTTGATGATACGGAACATACATTGTTGTATCCTGTCGAGACGCTTTTGGGGCGTACCGTGAGACAAGAGATAGTGAGCGGATTTGAACCTGAGCCAATCCAAAAACCAAGACAAGAAGAGAAACCGAGTCAGGCAAAAGAGTTTCAATCCAAGAAAACATCCCCGCGCAAGCCGGGTGAATTCAAGTCTGAATTCAAGAAAAAAGAGTATAAATCAGATAAGAAAACTGAATTTGGAAAAAAAGAATACAAATCGGATAAGCAATCAGAATACAAACCAAAAAGCTATGACAAAAAATCATCCGATGCCAGAAATCCAAAAGAGAATACTAAACCGCAGAGATGGGAAAAAAAAGAGAGAGAAGCATCTAAATATATCGGTAAAGACGAAAATGGAAAAGCTATGTTCTCAGGCAAAACACGGGAAAGAAATCATGCATATGACGGTACTCCAAAAGACAATGGAGTCAAAAGAACAGTAAGAAAAATAAACATCAAGCCTAAAAAAGAAGAGTCCAAAGAGAAATAAGCATGAAGTATTTTTTGGCTCTGTTTGTGACATTTACTCTTCTCGCAGCGGATGAAGCGCACGAGATAATCAAAAAGCTTGATGAGAATATGCGCGGTGAGAGTATTTACATGTCGCTGAGTATGAAAATCTTATCGATGAAGCATCTCAGAGAGATGAGGCTTGAGAGTTATTCCCAGGGGACCAAAAAAAGTTTTGTAAAAATTCTTTATCCTCCAAAAGACAGGGGAATCACCTTTTTAAGTCTTGAGAATCAAATGTGGCAGTATGTGCCAAAGATAGAAAGAGTGATAAAAATCCCCCCTTCCATGATGCTTCAAAACTGGATGGGAAGCAATATCACAAATGATGATATGGTCAGACAGAGTTCCATAGTGGAAGATTACGAACCTAAGATCATTCAAAAAAGCGGTACCGTAGTCACGATAGAACTTACCCCAAAAGAAGATGCCGCGGTAGTATGGGGCAAGATAATCACCAACATAGATACGGCGACATACACCTCAAACAAAGATATCTTTTATGATGATGAGGGGAAAGAGGTGCGAGTTTTTCTCTATGAAAAAGTAAAAAAATTTGGAAAATATTATATCCCCACCTACTGGAAAATCCAGCCATCAGACAAAGAGGACAGCTACACCGAGATACTGATTGATGAGGTGCAATATGACAGCGGCATCTCACAGGAGTATTTTAAAAAAAGTGCGCTCAAGAGGTTTTCGAGGTAAGTAATCCCATGCAAAGAAAACAAAGAGTAAAATAAACGAAATCAATACTCAGGTTTAATGATGTTTTCTTTTGCGCTTAAAAACATTCTTTTTTACAAGGGCCGTTCTTTAACCACCTTTGTTCTCACCTTTGTCTCAACCCTGCTTTTTGTCGTATATGTTTCCATGATGGACGGCTCTCACAAATCGATGCTGCAAAACGCCATCAAGATTTATACCGGTGCCATCGAGATTTACCATAAAGACTATCGTGATATTGGGGGGAATGAGTATCTGATACAAGATACGTCTGCAATCTTGAAAAAAATCTCTCAGATTGAAGGTGTCGAAGCGTATACCAGCCGTTATGAGACTTTTGGATTGTTATCGAGCAAAAACAATTCGGCTGCATCTATGGTAGCGGGCATAGAGCCTGAGAAAGAGAAGAGTCTGAGTTCCATCTCAGAGGCCCTCACGGAGGGAGAGTTTTTAACTGAAAAATCAGGAAACTGCATCTATATGGGAGTGGAGCTGGTTAAAAAGCTCAAAGTCAAACTTGCTGATGAGGTGGCTTTTATTGGCGCTGCGAGTGATAACTCGTTTGCGGCGGATATTTTCAGAGTATGCGGTATATTTAAAACAGGCTCATTTGAATTTGACCTGAGCACCTCTTTTCTCAGCAGAGACTATTTTGATACACTGATGCTCTCAAAGAACAAGGCTTCTTATATTACAATCAAAGTTGATGATTTGGAGCATGTGGAAGCTGTGAATGAAAAGATAGCACGTGTTTTGGATGATAATCTGGAGTCTCTTACCTGGAAGACTCTGATGAAGACTATGGTTGAAGCGATGGAGGTGGACAGTATTTTTGGGTATATCTCTTTGGCTCTGTTTTTAGTGGTCATCTTCTTTGTCATTATGATTTACGGATTTATCAATGTAAGCTCGCGAATCAAAGAGTTTGGCGTTCTCAGATGCGTAGGGATTTCAAATTCAAATATTTTTTCACTCCTTTTTTATGAGATATTTATACTCTCAACCCTCGCCATCGCAGTTGCTGCACCTATAGGAGGATATATTTGTTATTATTACAGCATAAACCCTATCGTTATTGAGGGAATAGCCGAGATGTATAAAGATTACGGCATCATCTCAGACGAGATACCTTTTGATTTTTCCGTTTTTACTCTGGCGTGGAATATCCTGCTCATATATGTTCTCAATTTTCTGAGTATTTTATATCCATATTTTTATATTAACTCGTTTAGACCGATTGAGGCAAGCAGACATGTTTAGGCTGATGCTCAAAATGGCATGGAAAAACTCTTTTGCCAGACCTGCTCGTACGGTGCTTCTTATTATCATGATAGCTGTCAGTATGAGTATGATGCTCGGTATTCAGGGTCTGTATGACGGCATGGCCTTAAATATTGCAGATAAAAATAAAAGAAGCGATAGCGGGGATGTCAGTATTTTCGCACAAGAATACAGGATCAACAAAGATATAAAGTTCCGTATAAAAAATGCTCTTGAGATAAAAAAGGAGCTGCAGGCCATGAATGGGGTTAAGGCGGTTGCGTTAAGAATCAATGCGGACGGACTTGCTTCAACGGCGAGAAAATCGTCTTTTGCCCAAATACGCGGAATTGATTTGGCGGAAGAGGAGCTTTTTGGAAAGTTCAGTGCATTTTTAAAAGAGGGAGAGATAAGGCTTGATAAAAAGAGTGCGATTATCGGGATAGAACTTGCAAAGACTTTAAAGGTGGGGATAGGCTCAAAAGTGATTTTTTCCACACAGGATACTAGGGGAGAAATAAATTCTGTCGCCTTAAAGATAAGCGCAGTCATTCAAACGACAAATATAATCCTTGACAGCAGTACGGTATTTGTAGACCTGAAAAAGCTTCGTACGTTTTTGGGTCTAAAAAAAGAGGAGGCGACACAAATATCGGTAATGTGCGAGGATCAAGCTGTTATCGAGGACTTAAAAATAAAATACCAGGCCTTGGACGTAAAGAGTTTTTTTGAATTACAGCCTATGATGCAGATGATGGAAGAGATGATGCTTATTTTTAACTCAATCACTTTTTTCATAGTGATGAGTGTTGTCTTTGTCGGAATCTTTGGGGTCATGTATGTTTCGGTCTTAGACAGAATACGTGAATTTGGTATTATGCTGGGTATCGGGATGCAATACAGATATATAAGAATGCAGATTTTCTTAGAAGCAATATTCATTGGAGCGATAGGGTATATCGGCGGAGCGCTTATAGGATTGTTTTTACTGATGTATTTGCGGGAGTATGGACTTGATTTCAGCTCTTTTGCCGATGCATTGGAGATGTGGGGCTATGAGGCTGTTATCTATGGAACGATAAAAGTATCCTATTTTACAACTACTTTTTTAGCGATTATAAGCGCTTCTGTCTTGAGTGTTCTCATCCCTCTTAGAAAAATAAAAAAATTAAACCCTATAGAGGTTATAAAGGCTGACAAATGATAGAACTGCAAAATGTACATAAATATTTTTTCAAAGATGAGCCAAGGGAGGTCCATGCACTCAATAATATAAATCTGACTCTGGAAGATGGGGAGTTTACATTGTTTAGCGGGCCGTCCGGATGCGGAAAAACTACACTGCTCAATGCCATAGGCGCTTTGGATGAGATAGACAGCGGAAAGATTTATTTCGACAAGACGGAGATAAGCGCTCTGAGTGATACGGCAAGAACCTCTTTACGGCTGAATCAGATGGGTTTTGTGTTTCAGGCTTACAATCTTGTTCCTGTTTTGAGTGTTGAGGAAAATATAGGTTTTATTATGAAACTTCGCGGATTCAGTGACAGCGAGATACAAAAAAGAGTCTTGGAGGTTGCCTCTATGCTTGAGATAGATAATAAGCTTAAGGCGCTTCCCAATGCTCTAAGCGGGGGGCAACAGCAGCGGGTTGCCGTTGCCCGCGCAGTGGCGGCCAAACCAAAGATCATACTTGCCGATGAGCCGACTGCCAATCTCGATTCCAAAAATTCCCAAAAATTGATGGATATGATGAAAGAGCTGAACAAGAAAGAGGGTGTCAGTATTTTGTTCGCCTCACATGATGAATATATTTTTGAAAATGTCAGACGTATCGTGAAAATGAATGACGGTGAGATAGTGGATGCTTAGAAAGTTTTTACTCTTTATATTGATACTTCCACATGCCGTGTTTGCAGAGTATTCTTATACCGTAAATAACACAAACCTCACTGTTTCTCAGAGTTCTGAAGCACTCAACGCTGATGAAAGATATATCTACAATTACAACAGACTCAGGATCGGCATAGATTATACGCAGGAGGCCTTGTTTGGTACCTTTATCGCAGACAGCGTCAATTACCTTGGTCCTGGCTATATAGATTCCGATGATTTTGAATATTTAAGCGTGCTTCATGCAGATACCCCTTTTAAGACCCAGTCCGTACATAAGGATTATTATGAAGGGAGCACCTTCGTAAAGTTGTATAGATTTTATCTCGGCTATGAGGATGATAAAAACAGAATCGTATCGGGTCTGCAAAATATCTCTATGGGAGTAGGCCGTATCTGGACACCGACAAATCTATATAATCCGAAAAATATTTATGCATTCGAGAGTGATGAGGTCTTTGGCGTAGCCGCGATAGCATACACCAGACATCTTGATGAGACTTCCCAGGTAACATTTGTCCTCAGTCAAAAAAGTGATAAGAGTCTTAAATACGGGGCAAGATACAAAAGTTTTTTGGAGTTTGCGGATTTTGCATTGAATGCAGTGCATTCGGATGAGACAAAGATGATAGGGTATGAGTTAGAAGGCAATTTGGCAGATACGGGAGTAGAACTTAGAAGCGAGGGAGCCTATATAAGAAATAGTTTTGAAGCAGGCTTGATGCTTGAGGATGAAACGGAGTTCTTTCAGGGAATCATCGGTGCAGATTATGGATTTGTAAATGGTGTAACTTTGGTTGCAGAAGCTTTATACAGTTCAAAAAAGTTTTCCTATGAGGAAATTGTATCCAATCTCAGTTCCGAAATCATCCCGAATATGGTTTCTTCAAAATTATATACGGCGCTTTCCCTTTCTTACAGTTTTACTATCTTTTTGGATGCTTCACTTCTTTACATAGAAAGCTTTAATGATAAAAACTCCCGCTTCATCTCTCCGACTCTGACCTATACAATGAACGACTATAATACTTTTTCTTTAGGCGCAATGCTTCAAGACGGAGAAGCAGGCAGTGATTTTGCAGATGCAGGCAGCAAATACTTTTTTAAGTATTCGCTCGCATTTTAAAAGTAGTATCCCAGCCTGAGCGAGGCAGAATTATCACTTGCGGTGCTGCTTAAACCATAGCCGTAGCTAAAGCTTGCAAACCAGTTTTCATCTATGGTATAAAAACCGTATAAAGATGCCGTATCAATACTTTCTTCACCCGTGTACATACTTTGGGTCGTGTTGTATGATCCGCTGACATAAAGCCTTTTTTGAGGATAAAAACCCAGACCTATATTAAAAGAGTCCGTATTGTTATAAACATATTTTTTAGTGCTGGTCTTTGTGCCGATAATGCTTGCGTTTGTCTCGCTGTCATTGATGATCGTATAGCCGTAACCGCCAAAAATATTTACACCCTCATGCATATAGCTTAGATTCACAGATGCCGTATAGTCGGTATCGTTATTATATAGATCCGTCTGATATGTAGGAAGAATAATACCGGCACCCAAACGTATATTGAGACCGTTGTCTTGTTTAATCTTGTAGTATGCACCCAAAAAAGAATCATTCATTCCGCTGTTGTCTTGTGAGGTATAATACGAGGAACTGGCCTGTAATGAAAAGTTTTTGTAGTAATAGTCAAGTTGCAAACTTTGAGAAAGTGTATCCGCTTTTTCGAGGGTCTGATAGTCCGACTGATAAAAGTTGACACCGTAGATAATGTCATAGTGGTGGGGAGAGACGAGGCTCTGTGTACCGCAGCCCATATCATCGACAAGTTCGCTAAAAGGCGTATTGGGACATTTGTCTGCAGCGTCTTCAACTCCGTCCATGTCATAATCGCTGTAGGCGAATAGGCCAAGGGGCATAAGGGTTAATAAAAGCAATGCCAATTTATTCATATTTATCCTTTTGACATCACCGTAAAGGCGATATCAAATTATACATTAGAAAGTAAAAGATTACTATCTATGCGCACCTCTGCTTTGTGTTACTGAAGCGCCCATGGAATGATTGGCTGTTTGATGCTGATTCATCATCTGGCCTCTTAGCATATCCTCTGTTTGCTCCATCTGATTTACACGAAGTCTCTCTCTTGCCTGTGTTTGAGTCTGAGTCTGAGTCTGAGTCTTAAGCTCTGCTCCATCAGCCTGCATACTCTCGCGGAACTGGGCAATAGCCACTGCTCTGTCTTCAGCGCTTAGCGTAGACATTGTAGTCTTAAATGCATTCACAAGAGCCACCCTGTCCTCGGCACTCGCATTTTGAATCTCTGCAATCTGTGCATCAACAGAAGTATCTGCCAAGCCGAGTGTCAAAGTCCCAAGCAACATTAATGTTGCACTTAGATTTAAAGTTCTCATCTTTTTCTCCTTTGAAATTTTTATTTTCGAAACAATACCCTTGTTTTGATGGTGTTATTATTACCTAAGAGTGTTAGTCCTGTGTTAGTCTTGAAAGCCCAAGCGTAAAAGTGGTTCCCTCTTTTAGCACACTTTTTACACTGATTTTTACATCCAGTTCCTCACATAGCTTTTTCACTATATGCAGACCTATCCCTATGCCGCGTTCCTGCTCTTTATAAAATCTGTCAAAAATAAGCTTTGGATTCTTTATCCCCTTGCCTGTGTCTATAATGTATAGATCCGATGAATCCGGATTGAAGTTTACAACAACCGAACCCTTTGGTTTGTTATACTTTGCCGCATTTGAAAGCAAATTGTCTATTATGCGGACAAAGGCTTCTTTATTCGTCAGAAGTGTAACATGATTTATATTGGATGTGAATGTTATATTGGGATAATTCTTTTCCAGGAGTTTTATCTGATTTACAAGTATGTGCTGTAGTTCAAACTTCTCTTTTTGCATGGTATGGTTATGAAGATAGGAGCGAAGATGCTCTTGAAGCGAGAGTATGTTCTCGACACTTTGCTCGATTCGATTTATTTTTTCATTTTTGCCTATTTCTCTTTTTAGCATCGCGCTGTTGAGTCTTAGAGATGCCAGCGGGGTGTTAAAATCATGCAGTATGTCTTTGATAAACTCCTGAGTGAGAATCAAAGCATTCCTTAGAGGGTAGAGTGCGTACACCGAAAAGACAATGGAGAGTACAAAAACGATAACAAGAACCAGAGCAAACTTCCAAAGTTCCTGATTCTTGATATTTTGAACTTCTGCATCGTATTGCTTGGTGCTAAAGTGAAAAAGCATGATATTCTTGCTTGACTGGGGAATGGGATAGTAGCTCGTAAGCCCTGTCTCATCTTTGTAAAGAGTATAAAGTTTTTGCCCGTTCATAGGGATAAAGTCTATATTGAATTGTTCACATTGAAGGTCGTAACTGCACAAACGCATCTGTGAGAATATGCTCTCATCCAATGTCTGAATCTCTTTTGTGTAGTTAATGTAAAAAAGAGTTGCTATTAAAATTCCAAGAGAGCTGAAAAACAGTACAAAACTTTTTAAAAAGGATTCTATCTCAACCTTGCTCAAGGATATATCCTATACCGCGAAGATTTTTTATATCAAGCCCCGTGGTCTGTTTCAATTTTGTAAGGGCGACCCTAAGAGCCACAGGTGATGGCTTTTCCAGACAATCCATTAAAATATCTTTGTCCAGTGTCTTATTGATATTGTTGATAAATAAAATGAACAACTGTTCTTGAACCTCACCGAGGGCGATAACACGCCCGTCTTTTTTGAGGGTATTGCTCTTTGGATCGTATTCCAGGTTCTTATAGATAATATTGGAATTTTTTTGCGCGAGCTTTGCATTGACGCGTATCAGCAGCTCCTCGGGAAAAAAAGGTTTTTTAATATAGTCATCTGCACCTATCTCAAATGCTTTTGAAATTGAGTTTAAATCCACCAGAGCACTTATGAAAATAGCCGGTGTCTTGTCATCAGCCTCGCGTAAACTCTGCAAGAGCTCAAGACCGTTTATATCAGGAACATTGATGTCGAAGATGTATAAGTCAAAGACATTGTCATAACTCGCATCAACAGCTTCGTTTCCACATGCCACAAGAGTGACTTCATAACCCTCACAAATCAAAAGCTCCCTTATAGTCTGAGCTAAGAGTGAATCATCTTCTAAAAGCAGGATATTTTTTTTCATATATTATTATAGTGTAGAAAGTGTTAGTGAAGTGTTAATATGTGACTTTTTATGTATAAACTTAAAGCATAAGGGGATGAAACCCTTATGCTTTAGAGTCTACTCAAACGCTCTGTTAAGCGCAGAAAATAATGCTTTTATAGATGCCGTGGCAATATCATTATCCCTGCCGACTCCAAAACAAGAGATGATATCCTTGCTTTGTATCTGTATATATGCGATGGCTTTTGCAGAGCTTTTATCACCGCATGAATGCTCAGAATACGAGTTGATTGTAAATTCATTTTTATAGTCTTTCATCAAGGCATTTTTGCATGCGTCGATAGGTCCGTTGCCATCACCGCTCGCAACAATAGTCTCACCTCTGTATTTATATGTCAGTGTACAGGTTGAGATCTTTTTACCTGAAGAGAGGGAAACATCTACTAAAGATATGTGTTTTTTCATATTGAAATAACTGTCTTTGAAAATTTGTAATATCTCTTGGGCTTCGAGTTCTCTGCCTTTTTCATCACTCACTGCCTGAACGTATCTTCCAATCTCCGGGTGCATCGCTTTTGGCAACTGATAGCCATAGTTTTTCTCCAGTATATATGCGACTCCGCCTTTTCCAGACTGAGAGTTTATACGGATAATACTTTCATAGGTGCGCCCTACATCGGCCGGGTCTATAGGTAAATAAGGAACTTCCCAAAGAGTGTCTTCTTTGGCCTTTTGATATGCCAGACCTTTGTTGATAGCATCCTGATGCGAACCGGAAAATGCCGTATAGACAAGCTCTCCTACATAGGGATGGCGGCAGTGTGTCGCTATCTCTGTACATTTTTCCACAACCTCTAAGACTTCATCAACATTTGAGAAATCAAGTTGGGAGTCAATGCCCTGTGTAGTCATATTAAGCGCAAGGGTGATTATGTCAACATTGCCGGTTCTCTCTCCATTGCTCAAAAGTGTTCCCTCAACTCTGTCCGCTCCTGCTAAAAGTGCAAGTTCTGTAGCGGCTACCGAGGTTCCTCTGTCATTGTGCGTATGTGTAGATATTATGACATTCTCGCGATTGTCTAAATGTTTTGACATCCATTCAATCTGGTCTGCATAAACATTGGGCGTGGACATCTCCACCGTTGCCGGAAGATTTATGATTACCTTGCGATCAGCACTGATACCCCAAGCCGCAGTCACCGCATTTGAAATCTTTGCCGCAAATTCCAATTCAGTTCCCGTAAAACTCTCAGGAGAATATTCCAGGAAAATTTTGCCCTCATGAGATTTTTCATACTTTTTGACTAATTCCACACCCTCTAGAGCAAGTGCTATAATCTCTTCTTGCGTTTTTGCAAAAACTATTTTTCTTTGTGCCACAGATGTTGAATTATACAGGTGGACTGTTGCCTTTTTCACACCTTCTAAGGCTTCAAAGGTCTTGGCTATCAAATGCTCTCGTGCCTGAACAAGAACTTGTATAGTAACATCATCAGGTATAAGTCTGTCATCCACCAAACGGCGTAAAAAATCAAATTCTACTTTTGATGCGGATGGAAATCCAACCTCTATTTCTTTGAAACCTAGTTTTAATAAGAGTGTAAAAAGTTCAAGTTTTTTCTCCATTGACATAGGATTGATAAGAGCTTGATTGCCGTCTCTTAAATCAACGCTACACCATGCAGGAGCGCGGGTAATAGTTTTTGTAGGCCATTGACGATCTGGCAAATCTATTTGCGGATAAGGTCTGTACTTACCTTCTGGAATACGATTCATAAGGAATCCTTTTTAAACTTGAAATTTTGATAGTTACACTCTTAGTACTATCATTGGCGGAATTATAGCAAATTTATGATTACAGAATTGATTTGGATTGAGAAATAGTTTGTTATCGTAAAGTTATTGTAAAAAATGCACCCGTATCGGTGTTGTGTACATTGATTTTCCCGTGATACTTTTGAACAATTTGAGAGCTCATATACAGACCTATACCTGTTCCTTTACCCTCTTTTTTTGTTGTAACATTCGGCTTGAAGATGTGCTCTATTACTTTTTGGGGTATTCCGCCGCCATTGTCTTCAAACTCTATATATATGTTTTCGTTTTCACTGTAGCATCTGATTTTTATTTCTCTGCTGCTTACATTTTTTTCATTGAATGCATCTATGGAATTACTTATCAAATTTAAAAAAAGATGGACAAACTCATTTTTTATTCCGTTTATTTTTATAAATTCGTCTATATCCGAAGTCAAGTGCACCTGCTGGGACAAAAGCTCGTCTTTCATAAGCACCTGTACGCTTTGGACACATTCAAGGATTGTAAACTCCTCATTATGAGCAGAGGGGCGGAAAAAAGTTCTAAACTCTTTTAGGGTGTTGACCATATGGTCTATTTGAAAATGTACGGTTTTTGTAAGGTCGTCAATATAATGTTCATTGACAAGATTATGTTCATAGTCATCTTTGAGTATGTCGGTTATCATGCTGAGCGAATTCAAAGGCTGCTTCCACTGGTGAGCAACAGCATCCATCATCTTGCCCATAGCTGCCATCTTTGACTGCTGTTCAAGCATTTTGTCTTTTTTTGCATCTCTTTGACTGGTCAGGATGTTTTTTTTATCCCATTGCTTTAGCAAAAACTGATTTTGTTTTTCAAGTTTTTTAGTCTGTTTTTCCTGTGCGTTGAAGAGCTTTATAAGTTCATCCACTTTCTTTTTCAGAAGAGGGTTGGAACCTGCGGAGAGTTTGACAACATCATCAATAAGTTCTTTGCTACTATTTTCAGACATACCACTCTACTTGTACAAGATTTCATTTATTATATCAAAAAAAAATACAAAAAAGTTTTAGGATTTAGAAAAAATTATTTTGAAGAGGATCTTCCCATAGGGTATGGGAAGATAAGGTTTAGCTCAGAGAGCTTAGCACTGGTACGTAGTTTTAAACTCGTAAGCAGTCGGACGACCTTCATCCGGATAAACATCACGCTCGAATCTGTAGTGTTGGTATGCATCTATAAATTCAGAAGTGAATACAGGCTGTAAAAAGTCATTGTCACGGATAAGAGCTTCTAAAGAACCACGTAATGTATGAGGCATTTGAGGAATACCTTTTTCACGAATCTCATCTAAAGAAAGTTCGAATAAATCTTCATCCATTGGGCCAACAGGAACTTCTTTGTTTTGAATCCCATCAAGACCGGCCATCATCATTACGGCAAATGCAAGATAAGGACACGCAGTAGAATCCGGGAATCTCATCTCAACACGAGTAGCTTTTTCGCCGGCACCGTAAGGGATACGACAAGATGCAGAACGGTTTTGAGAAGAATACGTAAGGATACTAGGAGCTTCAAATCCAGGTAATAATCTTTTGTAAGAGTTTGTTGTAGGATTCGTAAATGCAGCTACGGCACGAGCATGCTTGAAGATACCGCCAACATAGTTAAGAGCCATTTCAGACAGGTTGGCATAGTTGCCCGGTGCATAGAAAAGGTTTTTACCATCTTTCCATAATGACTGGTGTACGTGCATACCGTTACCGTTGTCACCGTAAAGCGGCTTAGGCATAAATGTAGCAGTCTTACCGTTAAGGTGAGCAATCATTTTTACAACATACTTGTATTTTTGAACATTGTCAGCAGCACCGATGATGTCAGAGAAAACAATACCGATCTCATGCTGACCTTGTGCAACTTCGTGGTGACCAAGAACAACTTCAAGACCAACCTGCTCAAGAACCTGCATCATCTCAGCTCTCATATCAACAGCAGAATCTGTAGGAGCTACCGGGAAGTAACCGCCCTTAGTTCCAGGTCTGTGACCCGTGTTGTACATATCTTCATAGGTAGTGTTGGAATTCCACTCACCCTCTTCAGTATCAACTTTATAGCCGGCTTCATTAATGTTATCAACGAATTGAACATTATCAAAAACAAAAAATTCATTTTCAGGACCAAAATATGCGGCATCAGCTATCCCTAAAGATTCAGCATGTTTAAGTGCCGCTTTTGCGATTGAACGAGGACATCTTTCATATGCTTGATTTTTATAGATATCATAAACATCACAAAAAACGATGATGGTAGGATCAGCAGTAAAAGGATCCATAAATGCAGTTGGAACATCTACTTTTAGTAACATGTCTGACTTGTTGATTGGCTGCCAAGCATCTACCGAAGAACCGTCAAACGGCAGTCCATTTCCAAGTAGTTCAGATGTCACTGCACTCATTCTGTAAGTAACATGGTGCCATGCACCTTTAATGTCTGTAAATCTAAAGTCTACAAATTGAACATCATTTTCTTCACAAAAAGTGAAAAATTCTTCTATATTATTAACAAATTTCCCCATTAATTTTCTCCTGTTTAAATAATTCTGGCACATAGTATATCTGATTTATTTTTAATAATGGTTATACGACTGCCTAAATATTAATCACTGAGGCATATTGTGTCATTAAACCTGTATTCTAGCTGTAAAGTCTAATCTCCCCACCCTGTTTGGCATACATCATCAGGCTTGCTATATTTACAGATCTGTCACAGGAGCGTTCCAGTTTTCTGAGAGTCCCTAGCACCTTTACATATTCAGAGGAGAGTTCTTTTTCATCTATGATGATTGTCATAATCTCTTTTTCCAAAATAGAAAAAAGGTCATCGTTTTTGCTCTCTTCAACCATAACTTTAGTATAGAAATCCTCTACATTGCACGCATCAAAATTTTTAAAGCACTCGAGTATGTATGTCAGGGCAGTGACAGTGCTTTTATGGAGTTGAATGATTGTGCTGTTTAAAGGCTTGAGATTGCATTCACTCTCAAAATGCTGTTTCATACGGCGGGAGTATTTCTTGACACCTTCACCTATATTAATGATCTCATTCGTCATCTTTAAGTAAGCCACCAAAGAGCGAAGCTCAGTAGCTTCAGGTCCGTACAAAGCGAAAGTCTTAATAATCTCGTTGTCTATGATATCGCCTTGTGACGCAATATTGGCCAACTTTGTCTCAACATCTTTAAAGCCGTTTATATTAGCCGAGGCATAAGCCTCAAGTGAATCTTTGCTGGCCTGTGTGATATTTTCTAAAAGATTAGAGATAACCTTTCTAATCTCGAATATTTTTGTGTCATATTTTGTTGACATGGTTTTTCCTTATAAATATTTTTTTCCCTTGTTTGTATATTTTGGTATCAACCAAACTTACCGGTTATATATTCTTCTGTTAATTTTTCTTTGGGTGTTACAAACATCTCTTCCGTACGACCAAGCTCTATAAGCTCACCAAGATACATAAATCCCGTATAATCACTCACCCTTGCGGCCTGCTGCATGTTGTGTGTAACTATTACGATAGAGACTCTCTCTTTTAATTCAACGACGAGCTCTTCTATCCCTGCCGTTGAAATCGGGTCAAGTGCAGATGTCGGTTCATCAAAGAGTAAAACCTCGGGTTCAACCGCAATGGCTCTTGCGATGCAGAGTCTTTGCTGTTGACCGCCTGACAAACCGTTTGCATCATGTTTGAGTCTCTCTTTTACCTCTTTGAAAATAGCTGCGTCTTGAAGCGCCTTTTCCACTCTGTCTTTTAGCTCAGTTTTATTCTTAATTCCCTGAAGACGCATTCCGTAGGCTACATTGTCAAAAATGCTCATAGGAAAGGCCGTAGGTTTTTGAAAAATCATACCTATCTGAATTCTCAGTTTGATCAAATCTTCATTTTTACTTAGGATATTTCTGTTTTTAAATAAGATCTCTCCTGCGTATTCGTTTCCTGGATACAGGTCATGCATACGGTTAAAACTTCTCAAAAGTGTCGTCTTTCCGCAGCCTGAGGGCCCAATAAGTGCGGTTACACTGTTTTTGGCAATCGGCATGTTCAAAGTTTTTATGCTTGGTGCGTCCGCTCCGTCATAAGTAAATTCAAAATTTTGAACCTCTAATGCTTTTTCCTCTTTTATATCAACTATAGTCGCCATTATTTGCCTCTCTTTCTCATTAAAAATATTCGTCCGATTATGTTTAAACTTAAAATAAACATAGATAGTATAAAGGCCGCTGCCCATCCAAGACGCTGCCAGTCCTCATAGGGGCTCGTTGCATAATTATACATGGTCACGGTCAGGGAAGCCATAGGTTCCATCATGTCCGTATTTAAAAAGTTATCGTTAAATGAAGTAAAAAGAAGAGGTGCCGTTTCTCCGGCAACTCTTGCTACTCCAAGTAAAACACCGGTCAAAATACCGGCTTTTGCTCCGCGATACACAACCTGTATAATCACCTTGTACTTTGGTGCTCCAAGTGCGAATGCCGCTTCGCGAAGGGTGGAGGGAACAAGCTGAAGCATATCGTCCGTAGTTCGCAAGATAATAGGCAGCATGATGATTGTAAGAGCAATGGAACCCGCCCAGCCGCTAAAGTGCCCCATCGGAGCAACCACTATAGCATACACAAAGGCGCCGATTACGATACTAGGGGCAGACATCATAATATCCGAGATATCTCTGATTGTCTCGGCAAGTTTTGACTTTTGTCCGTATTCGCTTAAATATGTTCCGGCTAAAATACCAAAAGGGACACCAAATAGGGTGGCGACACCGACAATCATAAGCTGACCGATAAGTGCATGCTTGAGTCCGCTCTCATCATATCCTGGAGGTGCTCCCTCTTGTGAAAAGATAGTCCAGCTCAGGGCATCTATACCGTTAAATATAAGCACTCCCAAAATCCAAAACAGGAATCCTATACCTATGAGTGCGGAGATAGTTGAGAGGGTCATCACTATGTAATTGGTGATTATTCTTTTTTGAGTATGCGTCATCAAGCTATCCTTTTCTTACGTAAAAAGTAAAATTTCGCAATGGAGATGATTGTAAAACTGATTACAAGTAAAATCAAAGATAATTCAAAAAGACTTGAATAGTAAAGATCGGTATCGGCTTCATTGAATTCGTTTGCAAGCGTTACCGGTATTGAAGTGGCAGCTTCTGTCAGGTCTGTAGAGATCCTGTGTACGTTACCCATAACAAAGGTTACAGCCATCGTCTCACCGATTGCACGTCCGAGTGCCAGGATAAATGAGCCGATTATCCCAGCTTTTGCGTAGGGAATGACAATATCTTTTATAACATCCCATTTTGTCCCGCCAAGTGCATACGCTGATTCTTTTAATATGTCCGGAGTCGTATTCATAGCATCTCTGGTCACTGCCGCCATAAAAGGCAAAATCATAATAGAAAGCACGATTCCTGCCGTAAGCATACTTATCCCGATGCCGCCAAAAGCATCTCTTACAATGGGTACAAAATAAAAGAGCCCCCACATGCCGTAAATTACAGAAGGTATAGCCGCGAGAAGCTCTATGGATACTCCCACGGGCGACTTGAGTTTTGCAGGTGCAAGCTCACTCA
This sequence comes from bacterium, assembly GCA_018825665.1. Lineage (GTDB taxonomy): Bacteria > Campylobacterota > Campylobacteria > Campylobacterales > Sulfurimonadaceae > Sulfurimonas. The sequence goes on from JAHJEG010000011.1 coordinate 107,008, forward strand.
AAAAAATTGCAACCCCGATCGCAAGCGGAACCGCCAGGACCATAGCTAAAAAGGTTGAGACGACCGAACCGTAGATTGCAGGCAAGGCACCAAATTTTTCCAGGTTGGGTGCCCATTTTGTTTCTGTTATAAAATCAAAACCAAAAGCTTCCATCGATGTCATGGAGTTTTGAAAAAGTACGGTGAAAATCCAAGCAACAATCAGCAATATAGCAATAGCTATAAATTTTGTTAAGTGCGCAAATAATTTGTCAATAAGAATGCTCAAATTTAACATCTCCTCTTAAAAGTTAAAGTTTATAATTATAAAAAAATTTGGTTACATTAAGGTTACCAAAATAGTTTTATATGCATAAAATCAGTTCCATGAAGCTCAATATTTTAAATTTAAAGTAATCTTCAAGAGTATCGAGTGTATACTCTGTATATCACTGTTTTTTTTGGTGCAATATATTAAAACAACTGAGTTCATGAATCGTAGGATCTCATTTAACACGAAGGGGAAGGGTGTATGGAAATTGGAATTCTGAAAAAAATGGAAAAAGAGGCTATCAAAGGCAGCGGAATCGATTTTATAAGATTGGGTATGGCCTTGTTTTTTATGGTGGCTGTTTTGGCGTACAGCTTCATGAATATGGGAGGTTTGCCAAATAATGCCTTTTTGGCGATAGCGGCTCTGTTTGGCGCATATATGGCTATGAACATAGGCGCCAATGATGTAGCAAACAATGTCGGACCGGCGGTAGGTTCAAAAGCTCTTACAATGGGAGGAGCGATTGTTATTGCTGCAATATTTGAAGCCTCAGGCGCATTTATAGCCGGCGGTGATGTAGTTAAAACGATTAAAAAGGGGATTATCGATATTTCTGCTTTTGGCGGGAATGTAGATCCTTTTATCTGGGCTATGATGGCTGCTTTGCTTGCCGCAGCCTTATGGCTTAATTTTGCCACTATGATGAAAGCCCCCGTTTCAACCACCCACTCCATAGTCGGAGGCGTTATGGGAGCCGGGATAGCTGCTGCGGGTTTTAGCATCGTTTCCTGGGGGACAATGGCGACTATCGCTGCTTCATGGGTCATCTCACCTGTACTGGGAGGGGTTATTGCCGCCATATTTTTATTTTCCATAAAAAAGACTATGGTCTTTCAGGAGGACAAGGTTACGGCGGCATCTAAATGGGTTCCTGTTTTTGTGGCAATCATGTCCTGGGCTTTTGTTACCTACCTGACACTCAAGGGTTTGAAAAACCTTTGGCCTTCAATCGTCGATATCCTGGTCTTTTTACCTGATACAAAAAAACCCACATTTTTGGTTGCATCGGGTTTTGGACTTGTCATTGCTGTGATTGTGTATTTTCTTGTCAAGTCTGTAGTATTGAAAAAAGTGCCTAGACTTGAGAACACTAGAGCGGGCGTTAACGCGCTTTTTACCGTTCCCCTTATCTTTGCCGCGGCGCTTTTGAGTTTTGCACACGGGGCAAACGATGTCGCAAATGCTATCGGACCCTTGGCGGCTATCAATGATGCCGTGGTAAGCGGCGGCATATCCTCCAAGGCGAGTATCCCGTTTTGGGTTATGGCAGTCGGAGCAATCGGTATCTCTTTGGGACTGGCTCTTTATGGACCCAAACTTATCAGAACCGTAGGTGGAGAGATTACCGAGCTTGACCAGATACGGGCATTTTCTGTAGCTATGGCCGCTTCAATTACGGTTATTATAGCGTCTCAGCTTGGGCTTCCGGTAAGTTCGACACATATCGCAATAGGCGGTATTTTCGGTGTCGGATTTTTGAGAGAGTATCTTGAACCGACTCTTGCAAAAGACAGGATTGAACAGGATAAAGAGACCATAGGGGATGAGAAAAAACTTTTAAGGGCATTGCATGCAGAACTAAAAAGTTTAGAAGATAAAGAGCAAAAGAGCAAAGAAGACTATGAACGGATCGTGGCTCTGTACAAAATGATAGATACGGAAGAGGAGCGTTTAAAAGATGCCAAAAAGCATTTGAAATCTTCAGAAAAAGTAAAATACGTCAAAAGAGACGCAGTCAAAAAGATTATAGCCGCATGGCTGATTACCGTTCCTGCAGCGGCAGTACTTGCAGCGGCAATCTTTTTCATGATTAAAGGGATAGTCCTTTAATCATAAAAACTCTAAGGGGAGGTATCGCATGGATAAAACTAATCAAAATATTTTTGAAATTGATGGGGAAAAGGTATCGTTTGAGGAGCTCATAGATGCATATAAAAAATCAAAGAACGGTGCAGGCAAGGCTCGGCTTAAAAGAGACAATGAACAGGAATTAAAGCCTTTTCAGGCCGAACTTATAAAACTGCAAAAATATCTTGAGAAAACCAAGCAGAAGATGATTATTCTTTTTGAGGGGCGTGATGCAGCCGGAAAAGGCGGAACCATCAGAAGAGTAACAAGATATATGGACGAGAAACATTACCGCGTGGTGGCCCTTGGCAAGCCTACGCAAGAGCAAAAAACACAATGGTTCTATCAAAAATATATTCAGCATTTCCCTATCGGGGGAGAGATAGTCCTTTTTGACAGGAGCTGGTACAACAGAGCCATGGTTGAGCATGTCTTCGATTTTTGTTCACAAAAAGAGTATGAGGACTTTATGACAGGGGTCAAAGGTTTTGAGAGAGATCTGACAAGGCAGGGGATTGTCCTTATAAAGCTTTATTTCAGTGTGACCAAAGATGAACAGGCCAGAAGATTTGAGAGGAGAAAAAACGATCCTCTCAGACAATGGAAACTAAGTGAAATAGACCTTCAAGCCCAGGAGAGATGGGATGACTTTACAAATACAAAATACCATATGATAAAAGACACCCATTCTCACAATGCTCCCTGGACCATAGTGCGTTCAAACGACAAACATAAGGCGAGGCTTGAATCTCTAAAAGTGATTTTAAACTCTATAGACTATGAAAACAGGGATGCGGACCTGAATTATGCGCTTGATCCGAAAATCGTGATATCGGGAGCCAGAGAGGTTGAAATCATGGATGCGCAAAGACTCAGAAGAGGTAAATTCATAGGCTAAGAAGCTAAAGTAAAAAGGCGGAATATGTCAAACAAAGAGAAATCAAAAGCCCAAAAAAGAAAGAACAAGGTAAAGGTCTGGATTAAAAAAGAGACTTTGGAGTATGAGAAAGAGCTTGTGAAATTGCAGGTGGAGCTTATGAAACTGCAAAGCCACGTAAAAGAGCAGGGTCTTAAGATACTGATGATCTTTGAGGGTCGCGATGCTGCGGGCAAGGGCGGCACGATCAAGAGAATCACCGAGTATTTAAATCCAAGGGGTGCCAGGGTCGTGGCTTTGGAAAAGCCTGATGAAAGAGAAAAAACCCAATGGTACTTTCAAAGATATGTCGAGCATTTACCCTCAGCGGGCGAAATTGTGCTCTTTGACAGAAGCTGGTATAACAGAGCTATGGTTGAGCCTGTTATGGGTTTTTGTACCGAAAGACAGCACCACAAGTTCCTAAAAGACGCTCCGGAATTTGAGCAGATGATTGCCGAAGAGGATATCAGGATTTTCAAATTTTACTTTTCTGTTTCTAAAAAAGAGCAGGCTAAGAGGTTTAAAGCGAGAAAAACAGATCCCCTCAAACAGCATAAGTTATCGCCCGTAGACTTAGAATCGCAAAGATTATGGAATGAATACTCTTTGGCTAAGTTCATGATGCTGAGTGCGACGCACACGGAAGCTGCCCCATGGACAATCATAAAGAGCGACAATAAAAAAAGAGCAAGGATCAATGCGATCAAACATATACTGAACTTCGTGGATTATCCTGATAAGATCGATGCGGATGAGATTGTCTTGGACAAGGATATTGTGATTTTTGGAAGGGATGAAGCCATAGCCATGGAGAAGAAGTTTAAGTTCTCCCTTAAATAGATTTATTACAAGAAGGTTACCAAACCGGAGAAGCCTGTTGAGGTATTGTAATCATTCTGTAATATTTAACATTTATAATTTTGCTATCTTAAAAAATAGACAAGGAAATACAATGTTAAAGAAAATAGCTTCTGTTGCTTTAGTTGCGGCCGTTTCATTCACATCAACTTTTGCAGCTGATAAAATCAATGGTGCTGGTGCATCTTTTCCGGCTCCTTTATATTATGACTGGGCATATAATTATAAAAAAGACACGAAAAACAGTGTAAACTATCAATCCATCGGCTCAGGCGGCGGTATCAAGCAAATCACTAAAAGAATCGTAGATTTCGGTGCATCTGACAAACCATTAAAAACAAAAGACCTTGCAAAAGCAAAACTTTTACAGTTTCCTGCAGTTATCGGTTCTATCGTAATCGCTTTTAATATCCAAGGGATAGCAGACGAAACTCTAAAACTTCAAAACAGCGTAGTCGCGGATATCTTCGCAGGTAAGATTACAAAATGGAACGACCCTGCTATCGCAGCCGATAACAAAGGTTTGAAACTTCCAAACCAGGAGATTATCGTGGTTCACCGTTCAGACGGTTCAGGTACTACATATAACTTTACATATTACCTAAGCGGAAGTTCCCAGAACTGGAAAAATAACTACGGTACAGGTAAAGCGGTTGACTGGGCATGTGGAATCGGCGGTAAAGGAAATGAGGGTGTAGCCAATCTTGTAAAACAAACTCCTTATTCAATCGGTTATATCGAAAATGCCTATAAAGATAAAAACAACCTAAGCGCTGCCGTACTTAAAACTGCAAGCGGCAAATGGGTAGTAGCAAATGAGGAAAACTTCAAAGCTGCCGCAAAATATGCAAGCTGGACGAAAGAGGACAACTTTTATGCGATGCTGGCATTGCAGCCGGGTGATACTTCGTATCCGATAGTCGCTGCAACATTTATATTGCTTCCAAAAGAAAAACAGGCTATGAATAAAAAAGTAACCGAGTTTTATGACTATGCTTTTAAAACAGGCGACGCTTCTGCAAAAGAGCTTGGATATATAGCACTTCCTGAAGATACAAAGAAGATGATTAGAGAATACTGGGCAGCTAATATCAAATAATTAAGCACAAAAGTCTCCCCTTCCAAGATCCGGCTTGCTCCGGATCTGTTTCATTCAATTCCCCTTTTTTTCGGCATGTGGAACTTTCCACATGCCGAGTTCGAATCCATTTATACACTCTTGCACTATCCCATAATCAAGCCTTGCTTGGAACTTTCATTGTATTTGATATCCGCCACAGGCACTAAATAAGATATTTGGATGCTATAATAGCCTTACGCAAGCCTTTGAGTTTTTGGTTACAAAGATGTAATTGTTTGTAATCATTATGTAACCAAATGATTTTATAATTTCCCAACAAAAAAGACAAGGAAAACAAAAAATGAAAAAAATAGTTTTATCAGCCTTAGCTGCATTAACAATCGGTTCTGTTGCTGCATCAGCTAGTGACACTCAATTTTATACGGATGCAAACGGTCAAGTGTTTACATCTGCGGCTGAAGGTCGTACTCTGTTGGATACGCCTACTCCTGTGTATTCGGATGCGTCGAAATTAAAATTCAGCGGTCTTGTTTACATCGGTTATACATACGAAGATTTTAAAGACGGTGCTACTAGCAATCCTGCTACGAACTACAATGACGAAACATCTGCGTTTGAAATCAGAAGAGCGTATTTACAACTCAAAGCCTACCTTTTGGATGACCCGAAAAGTTATTACCGTGTAACATTTGATATGGACCAAAATGCTGAAGGCGATGTAAATGTCAGAGCTAAATATGCATACCTTTATTTAAATGAGGTTTTACCTTTCACAGGTGTTGAGCTAGGTTTGGTTCACCGTCCTTGGCATGATTATGAAGAGCACAATGCCTGGTTTTACCGTAATATATCAAAAGTTTTGATTGAAGCCAAAAATGGCGGCGACTTAAGTAATTCAGCCGATTTCGGTGTGAACTTTAAGACAAAAACACAATACTTTGACAGTGAAATCGGTGTATTTAACGGCGAGGGTTACCATGCCGAGCAGGCAACCGGAACAGGTATGAGTCTTGAGTGGAGAGCGACAGCACACCTTTTAGGGGTAAACGGCAAAGACAAGCAAACAAGCAAAACATACCTGGATGCTTCTTTCTTCGGTCAATATAACAGAGACCACAAAGCAAATGCTGCTGCACCTGACGGATTTGATGATTTGGTATTTGGAGGACTTCACACGGTTTACAATATGCCTTCATTCCTGGTTTCTGCACAGTATATCTTGTCAAAAGACACGGCTGAAAACACTACATATGTTTCTAAGCAGGCGGGTTCTGGTTACAGCGTAAACGGTGAATACCGTTTTGGTGCAGATCAAGAGTACAGAGCAATCGCACGTTATGACAGCTGGACAGACAAACAAGCCATCAGCTCAAATGAAAAAGCCGACAAAGCATACATCGTAGGCGGTGTTTGGGAGCAAAGCGAAAATGTTCAATGGGTTGCCAACACGATAATCACGAATAATGAAGAGGGAAGCGATAGAGAAAAATACAACGGTGTAGCATATATGCTTACGGCCGAAGTTAGATTCTAAGACTTTTTAAACTCATTTCCTCTGTTTTTTGGTAAGGCCCTTTTGGGCTTTACTCTTTCTTTCATCCTGATATTTGATAATAAATGATTCTTTGTATACAAAACGTATAGAGATAAAAAGAGTTCTCTACAGAGTGCTTAGGCTAAAAGATAGCCGACACCTCTTATAGTCTTTATATACTCTTTGTCTTTACCCGGATCTATCTTCTCTTTTAATCTTTTTATGGCGACGTTGACAGTCTTTTTGTGAATGTTTTGCGTATCTTTCCATATATGCTTGAGAAGAAAATCTCTATCCAAAACCTTTCCCTTGTTTGCTATAAGAAGCTGAAGCAATGATGTCTCAAGTCTTGTCAAACCGATTTCATAGTCACCTATGAATACTTTGTGCAGATTGAGGTCAAGCTTAATATCGTTGTATTGCAGGTTGTCCAAATTTTGTTTGCTTTCTTGCTTATACCTTCCAAGAACCGCCTTTATTCTAAGAAGCAGCTCTTCAAGGTCAAAGGGCTTGGTGATATAATCATCGGCACCTCTTAAAAACCCGTCTTTGATATCTTTTTGTGAGTCTTTGGCAGATAAAAAGATTACAGGCGTGGTAATGTTTTTACTTCTAAGCATCTCTATATAAAGACTTCCTTCTATGTCGGGAAGGTTTCTATCCATAATAATAAGATCTATTTTTTCTTCACTTAAAACACGTCTGACATGCTTTGTATTTAAAAAGCCAAGCACATCATACCCCACTAAAGAGAGGTTGTATTCAAGCAGTTCCAAGATGTCGTTATCATCGTCAACAACCAAGATATGTTCTTTCATATGTAAATACCTAATATTTTTTTATTGTAGAAGTGTAGAGTTTAAATGTTTCAGTTTAGTTACAAAGAGGGTGCTGTATGTAATCAAAATGTCTCTGTTTAGTTATGTCTTTGAAACATTGGCCTTGTAGAATTTCACAAAATTAATTTCACGGAGATTCATAAATGAACAGTTTCAAAGTAACAACTCTTAGTTTAGCAGCAGCGGCGGCAATCGCTTTAAGTGGATGTGGCGGCTCAAGCAGCAGCACTTCAACAACAACTCCAGCGGCAAATTGTGATTCCAATTACATTGATGTGGTTTTGGATGCAACGATATCTTCTGATACTACTTTGGATGCTACTAAAGTATACGGTTTGGACGGAAAGGTAAAAGTTACGGATGACTCAATCCTTACAATCCCTGCAGGAACAAAAATCGCAGGATGTACGCCTCAGTCATTTATGGTTGTAAGTGCAGGTTCACAATTGATCGCAAACGGTACACAGGCCGAGCCGATCGTATTTACATCCCAAAAAGATATCAAAGGCGAATCTGAGGCTAACTCAGCAGGAGAGTGGGGCGGACTGGTATTGGCAGGTAACGCATATACACACTACGGCGTAAAACAATATGAGGCTGATGAGACAGTATCTTACGGTAGCGCAGACCATGCAAACGACACTGATTCTTCAGGTAGCTTA